>NZ_JBQEPB010000001.1:0-818319 GCF_052045455.1 Pedobacter sp. 22226
TTATCTGATGCAAAACTGGGCTTAAACAATAAGGTGGTTACCGTCGCCGGCGGACTTGCCCCGGGTGCAACCACAACCGATGTGGAGGTGTACACCTTAACCCAGGCCGATAAAGATTTGGGTACGGTAACCAATACCGCAACCGTAAATGCGAAAACCCTGGGTGGTGCAAATGTATCAGACGTTTCCGGAACAGCCGAAACGAACAATACACCAACCGTTACTACTTTCCCTAAATCGCCGGCAGCTGTTGATGATAAGGCGCAAACCGTGGCCAATGCACCGGTGGTAATCAATGTACTGGCAAATGATGATCCGGGCAACTCAACCTTCGATAAATTAACAGTCGAGATTGTAAGCCAGCCTAAACACGGTACCGTAAAAGTAAATGCCGATGGTACGTTAACTTACACCCCGGATCCGGGTTATGTGGGCGATGATGTGTTTACCTACCGCGTAAAAGATGCTTATGGCTATTACACCAACGTAGCATCCGTAACCTTAACGGCAAACTTCACCGGTATTACCATTCCAAACCTGTTTACGCCAAACGGCGATGGCATTAACGATACCTTCGAGATCATTGGCCTAAACCAGTACCAGGCCAGCGAACTGCAGATCGTAAACAGATGGGGTAATGAAGTATTCCATGCCAAAGGTTACCAGAACAACTGGACGGGCGAGGGATTAAACGAAGGTACTTATTACTACTTATTGCGTGTTAAAAAGGCAAACAGCGAGGAGTTCGAAGTGTACAAAGGTTACATCACATTAATCAGGGCGTTTAAAAAATAGGATAAGACTTAGTTCGGCCAGGTTTCTAAAACCAGGCCGAACACTAAGATGTTAAGATAATGAAGAAATTAATATGGTTAATAGCAGGTTCGTTTTTGTTGCTTTCGCGACCGGTATCTGCACAACAGGATGCCCAGTACAGTCAGTACATGTTTAACGGAATTTACATTAATCCGGCTTATGCGGGCTATAAAGAAGTACTCAATGTGCATAGCTTTTACCGTAGCCAGTGGACGGGCATTACCGGAGCACCAAGGAGCATGTCGCTTGCAGTAGATGCCATTGCCAACAGCGGTAACGTGGGGCTTGCCCTCCAGGTGGCCAGCGATAAACTGGGTGCGCAGAATAACCTGAGCATTTATGGTAACTACGCTTACCGCATCAGGATGAACGATGATGGCAGCTCGAGGTTAGCTTTAGGCCTTGGGGTAGGGATGGTGCAGCTGGGTATCGACGGCTCCATGCTCAATCCAAATAACCCGGAGCCTAACCAGCCTGTTGGCATGCAGAGTACCATTGTGCCCGATGCGAGGGCAGGGGTGTACTTCGCCAACGATAAATATTATGCCGGTTTCTCGGTTGATAACCTGATTGCCACTTACATCAATATCGACCGCTATGCCTTTATCCCACAGCCCAAACCGCATTATTATTTAACCGCAGGGGCATTGTTCCCGCTTAACGAAGATTTTCAGGTCAAACCTTCCTTCCTGTTAAAAGATGACCGTGGCGGCCCGACCAGTTTAGATGTAAATGCATTCCTTATGATTAAAGATTTTTTATGGGTTGGTGGTTCGTACCGTACAGGCGTAAAGTTGTACGATAAAAGCTATCTTCAAAAAGACCTTACCCCACGAAATTCAGCGGTAGCAGCAATCCAGGTTTTTCCTTCAGAGAAAATCAGGATCGGTTATGGATACGATTTCTCCGTTGGTCCGTTGCAGGGCTACAGCGGCGGCACTCACGAAATTTCTTTATCTTATTCATTCATCAAACCAAACATCAGGATTAAATGCCCGAGGGTGTTTTAGATCCGAGTTGGTATATCATGAGGATTGGTTATCAAACGAGTTATGTAAAACAAAAAACGAGACAAACAGCGTAAAAACTGATTTGCCTCGTAAGGTGCTCCCGACGAGATTCGAACTCATATCGATGGTACCGGAAACCATAATTCTATCCATTGAACTACGGGAGCAAGGCTGCAAATATAGGATTTGAAAACATATTTTTTTGACATTTAGATAAAAAAATACACTTATTTCCGCTTTAGTTTTATTAGGCAAAGTTTTTAATGAAACCTCAAACGGATGATCATTTCGATCTGGCCTGGGCTTATCATAATATTGGCCAAAATTATTCAATATCAACTAATTTTAGGGTTAGAATGATCTCAAGGGCTCAACCACAATTTGATACGATACTTGTTGTGCTTAGTGATCAAATGGATTTTTAATTACCAATATTTGGTGTGCGAAGGTAAATTTTACTTATCAGGTAAAATAGAAATGGGGATATTTATCGAAACCCTGTAGAAGTTACTTTCCGGCCCATGATGAAATGACACCTGATCGCCAAACGCAAATTTTAGACGTTTTATGATGTTGGTGAGTCCGTTGTTTCCATTATTTTCACCCTTATTGTACCCTATTTTGTTTAAGGTTTCTATGGTTAGGATATCATTAGTACATAAAACGGATATCCTTGCGGGGAAGTTTTCATCATAGCTATTTCCGTGCTTGAAGATATTTTCAACCATCGTAAGTAGTACCAACGGCAAAAATCTGAGTTCCATTGCATCTCTGTCAAACCGAGTTCTGATATTCAACTGCTCAGATGATCTTAACCGATAGATATGAATCAGTTTTTCAATCTGAGAAACTTCATCTCCCAATAAAATGTATTCATTACTATCGGAAGATGCAATTGCATATCGCATCATATCTGAAAGGGAAATTATTACTTCTGCGGCCACACTGCTACACTTGACAACATTATGGTACACGAAATCCAGCGTGTTGAATAGAAAATGTGGGTTGATCTGTGCTTTTAAATAGTCGTTCTGGGCAATGGAAAGAATTCTGCCCATCTGCTCTTCTTTAATAATGTTGTTAAGACGCAGTTCTTCTAACAAGGTGCTTTTTCTTTTTTCCCTTATATAGTTCATCAGGAAATAGTATGCTGTTGAAAATGCCGTGAAATATATACAGCGGTAAAGTTCTTTGAGCATGAATTTTTCGTCCAGTTCTACACTTTTAATATGGGTAATGTAGTGGAACCGGATCAGCAGGACATCAGTTAGAAAATTCAGGTATATATATGTACCTATAGCCAGGATAAAAAAAACAGGGATTTTGAGTGGTATCAACTTCTTTTCCTTAAGACACCATGGGAGTCCGACTTCTGCAATGATGTAGAAATAGCAAATTATGGTGAAATAGTGAACAGTATAGGTGAGCGGCCTGCCATATATTCCAAATACCAGCCCAACTACTACAGTTTCGTAGAAGATAAATAAGGTCCAGATTAAGATATGTATCCATTTTTTTCTGACCCAAAGTAATGCAGTCTTAATCATGCAATATTCCTTTTATATATACAATACTTGGCTTCCTGTATAACCTGTTATAATAAATTATGGATAATCGATAGTTTCATTCAAAAAAATATGAAAGCTAATTCCGTTAAACTTATCCGCCGCAGAATATTTTTCTTCAGTTCCATAAAAGGCAGTGGACATAAAAATGAAACAGAACCTACGATTGCCACGATCTCACTGACCCTTACTGGTGTCGTTTGATATACCTTTATTGATTTCTGCGTTTTGGTTTGATGAGATTCGTATTAATGAATTCATCAAAACTTTTCCGATAGTGATCCCCTATGGAGATTTTAATACCATTGACCATTTTGATCATGTTTCCATCAATATACTCGATATATTCCTGAGCTATGATGAAACTTCTCTGAAATTGTAATAGCCCCTTTCTGGGTCTTATTTTCTGAGAAAATTCTGTAAGGGACATATAGGTCATGATACTTGCAGAGGTTGTGTGCAACTGGATATAGTTCAGTTTACTCTCTACAGCAATAATTTCGCTAACATTTACCCTGATCAGCCTGTGGTCATCCTTGCTTTTTACAAAAACAAAATCTTCCTCGATCTGAAGTTCAGAGGTTCTGCTACGACTTGGGAAGAGTTTTTGAAAAGTACTTATAAACTTGCCAACAGAATATGGCTTTAATAAAAAAGCATCTGCATCAGCTTCAAAAGCATTATAGCCATATTTTGAATGGGCCGTTGTGAAAACAAGTTTTTTCGTGTTTTTTCTGATCTCTACAGCCAGTTCAAGACCTGACATTCCGGGCATATCGATATCCAGTAGTATCAGGTCTAATACCGGCATTTCACGGATTTCTAAGAGCGCTTTTGTAGGATCTGTAAAGGTCTGTATCAGATTAAGTTCAGGGATTTTATCGATATATCCGGTAAGGCCTTCAATTGAATGTAGTTCATCATCTACGATAATGCATTTATACATATAGTGTCAGTTCAGACACAAATGTAATAATCCGTTCACAAATAGCTAATTGCCGTTACGGAAAGCCTGTTTTTCTACATGGATAGGTTATTTCGGAATGTTAACAGGATTATTGTTATTAAAATCTTCAGCCAGTTGGGATGCTTCTTTAATGATTTGGTTTGGATATCCGGACATGGCCAGTATTTTAATGGCATTTCTGGTTTTCAACGGCCCTTTCTTTAGCCGATGATCAAAGTTCATCTGATCATTCAGGATTGTTTCGGTAAAATGGTATAAATCGAATTCTTCACCAAGAAGTCCGGACAGTTCTACATCATGGGTGGAAACAAATACTAGATTGCCGGAATTTTTAAGGTAAGACAAGATCGCCTTTGCGGAAGAAATTCTTTCAGAGGTATTGGTGCCTTTGAAGATTTCGTCGATCAAAAATATGTTCAGGTACCCGCTTGTTGCATTATCGATCAGTTCCTTCATTACGTTTACCTCCTGCAGGTAATAACTTTTACCCTCGAAGATGTCGTCATCGATTCTGATAGAGGAAAACAGCCTTAGGAATGGGGCGCTGTAATTTTCGGCATAACAGGTATAGATGGTCTGGGCCAGCAATGAATTGATGGCAAGCGCCCTTAAAAATGTTGTTTTTCCCGACATATTAGAGCCCGTTATCAGTATTCCCTTTTCTGATACGTCCAGGGAATTAGGTACACAACCTTGAACGAGCGGATGAACGGCATCTTTTATTGAAAATCTCTCTCCCGGTGCTACGAGAAAAGGTTTACATACCTTTTCAGCTCCAGCTCTCAGTGAGGCCACCGAAATTGCCATGTCGATCCCACCGATATATTCGAAAATGAGTGAAACCTGTTGCTGGTTTTTTTCTATTGATCTGATAAGACCGAATATGGTAAAGAGGTCGACAAGAAATATTGCTTTCAGGATTTCAAACAGATAAATGGGTATCTGGCTGATATCTGCCGCACCGGTTGGATTAGTCTGAACAAAGAGTAATCGGATCTTTCTCTGGATTTTTTTGAATACCGCTGCTCCCCTTATTGGCTTTTGGTCAAAAGGAAGGTTTTTTTTTGATAACTTCTGAGCCACCTTTATCAATATATCCAGTTGTATAAGTGATCTGGTGAAGGATAAAATATGTCGCTTGTTCCAATAGTTGAGATAGGTAACATTATAGGCAACGATAAAAATGGCAACCAGAAATGCTATGGGAAATTTAAAAGAAATAAGAATGCAGGCTACCAGTGCGAGTATATCAAGGATTATATAGCGAAACCATTTGGGTTTTTCTATCAGCTCATCTTTTAGTAAAAGCGAAACGGAATAAGCATCCCGCGATTCCAATCTGTTCAATTCAAGCTGGACTTCTTCCCTTAACGCTGGGTTTTCTGAGAAAAAAACGGCCTGTTGATCAAGTTTTTTTAATTCATCCAGGTTATCTGTCGGGTTTTGCAGCTTATTGAATAAAAACTGTTCACCAATTTTACTGGAGGTATGGTTGATGTGGACAAAAAGCTGAAAAAAATCAATGTCTGAAAGCGTTTGAGCAGTTAACTGATGGAAGTCACCTAACTTTTTTACGGGACTGTACCAGCCCAGCTGAACAATATCCACGGTGTCTTCCTTAGCTTTCCCCCAGTTTTTCTTCAGATTCGCCAGCAGTTTCACTTTGGATCTTTTTTGATTGTTGACCAGGAAAAAAAAGAGCAGCGCTAAAAAAGATACTGTAGCAAATACATAGATCATAATCGTATAATAGTCATCACAATTTACTGAACAGATCCGGAACCTCTTTAATTTTATTTAATTTTTTTTCCAAAACTCAGGCCTGGTTTAAAAACTGACGTGCATAGCCTGATACTACCCGGTCCGGGTCATTAACCAGTGAAGTCCAGATAGATTGTTTCTCATTGGTTATATGTCCCAATGTATCATAAGCCTTGATCCTGATGTGTGGATATTTATGTTTGGTTGCTATTTGTTCAACCAGGTCTATTGATCTGGAATCCCCGTATATCTTGGCAAGCTCTAAAATTAAATGCCGTCCCGATCCTGCGGCAGAAACATGTGAATCGATAATACCATTCTTCACATCAAAATAATACTGTTCCTGGTTAATCATACCCGGGTCGTTGTACATGATATTTAAAGATACGGATTGTTCCATGGGAGGGTGCTGGGCATGTATATCTTTGGAAGCGCGGTAAAGCATGGCTTTGCCCTGCTGAAGATTGGTCCGCTCAAGATATTTCAGATCCACCTTTTCCCCGATATAACCGATCACACGGTCATTATCGTATTCCCAAATGTCTGTTTCATAACCATTATTAAGGTATCCGACAGTCAGGAAAGAGAAATTGTGATCATGGGCCCTTAAGGTATGGTATATGTCTTCCTGTTTTTTTTGTCTTTGAACTTCTTCCGGTTGCCCATTCCATAGTACGCATCTGATAAGATAGAGCGGATGTTTGTGCATAATAAATATATCGCAGTTGTAGCGGTTGTCTTCCTGAAAAGTGGCAAATTCTTCCAGGCCCCGATGCAGGTATTCACTAAGAAAAGACCTGTTGTTAGATAGCATCTGCAGGGATTCCACACAGTCAATCAATGACTGGTCGTTATTTGGTTTAATGATTCCATTGATGTCATTTATAAAATCGTCGAATGAAATTGCTTTTTCGGTATTGAGGTTATATGAAAATGCCATGATTATGCTGTTAGTTGAAGTCCTATAAGTTTTTTGGTCTGTTGCGCGGCATATCTTACTTCGGGGTGTGGATCGTTCAGCATTGAGTCGAGCGCGTTACAGCCCTGATCAAAGTCAAGCTGGATAAGGCTTTTAAATGCTGCCCATCTGATGTTGTGTTTATCATGCTTGAGCATTTCCATCATCGATGTAATGGAGCTGGGATGGCCTAGATCCGCTAGCAGGTTACAAACATTCTCTAACCGGGAATCGTGAACGGATGCCACAAGCTGTTCCGGGAGACCTGTTGCTAAATTATATGTCCAGGTGAAGGTTGACGGTTGTTTAGTCATCAGGGTAAGGATAATTATCTTCTTATTTTCTTTATCCTTATTGTAGATGAAAATGTCACGGTGTTTTTTGATGATCAGGCATTCACCGAATGGAAGCTTGAGGTCATCCGAAACAAGCGCAAGTTTCTTGCTCTTGTCTATTATAGCTGGATTTTCAGTATCTTTCTGCTGGAACAGGCTATAGGAAATTCCATCCTGAGTTAAGCATAGTATCAGCACGTCCTGATCAAAACTGGAAGAGTACACGTTTACTTCAGGTATATATTGGGAATCTACTACAGTGAGCTCTAATGTGTAATTTTTTGCGTTGATCAAACTGAGCGAAGTGTATTTACCTCCCGAAGGAATATGCAGCTCATTGGTATTGATCTGGTTCAGTTCATAGTCGATCAGATCAGGAAGAAATGACCGGGTTGCAATTTTTTTAAATTCATTCACTACATATCCCTCTGTGAAATCGGATGGGGCTATAGCTGAGGCAAAATCATGGAATTCCCTAATGGCGCTGATATTATTGATTCGGTGGGTCTCTGCGTTATTCATTTTGTGCCGGTTGGTTAAGTTTAATGAAAATGCAGGAAATCAAATGTTTTCCTGCATTTTTGTTGGTTAAAGAGCTACAACGATGATTACGATCCCGTCGATAACCAAAATAGCTTCTGCTGGTGCAACAGATTCGTTCGAACTGAAAACTCTGTTTTCTAACTCAGGCATTTTAAATTTCATAATGTTTAATTTGAGAATTTCCCTACTATCAATGCAACATGCTTATGGCCTACTTTCAGGTTTTATCAGGCCAGTTTCCATTTAACGTTGTTCTACTATATCAGCAGTTGTCGTTCAACAGTCAACTGAATAAATATCGCAGAAAGAAAACCTCATTTAATACCCCTTATTTAAAAGGTTAGTTATTGTATTCGAAATAAATATTTTTGGGGAAAGAAAGTTTGGTAAGGCGCATAGTCCAAGCTATATCGTCCTATACTTAAAAAAGAAATACAGGTAATCCATCAATTTCCTTCAGGCTATGGGAATCATAGTTTTAGTCTTGTCAATTACCACTCTGCATTCCCGGTGAAGTTTTTATAATAGGTGTTTTTAGTCAATTTGATAGTCCATCGGTTTTGACCGAAAACCATATTTCAGTCTAACAAATATCACCCTCATCTAAATATCGAATTATTGCAAGTATTACTTTGATTCTACGAATTCCTGGTTGTTTACATCAAGTATAAAATCTGAATAAAATGATCGGAGAAAATTATATAGAAAAATCAAATACATTTTACCGAAATATAAGGCAAATTTTAACCAATAATCCCATCTTAAATTTGCTTCCACTCAACCTGATGTTTTTTATGTTAAAATAATATTAAATCATTTCCCTAACATTCCCTGCATGGTGGCTTTATGTACCTGTCTTTTTAAATTAGCCTGTTTAATACACGGATTTTAGGGGCTTGGGTTGGCTTTTTAGGAAATAAAAATGCACCTTTGCGAACCGTTAATAGAGGTTTAGGCATGTAATAAATTAAATTTGGTGTATGGAAGAAATAGTTGTGGAAGAAATTCAGGAACTACTTGAAAAAGAGAATGATAAAGCTTTAAAGCAATATCTCGATCAACTGAATATTTCGGATGTTGAAGAACTGATTGATGAACTTCCACAATATGCAGCTAAATTTATCGAAACCCTATCCCTCAACAGGGCTGTAAACGTATTCAGGATCCTGGATTTTCCTACCCAGGAGCGTATTATTAAAAAACTTTCGGGCAATAAGCTCAATCAGATCATCAAAGATTTGCCGCCAGACGACCGTACGGCGCTTTTTAGTGAGTTAAAAGGCGATGTCGTAAAAAAGATGATTACCCTTTTACCCCCCGAAGAACGTAAAGAATCGCTCGCACTTTTAGGTTATAAAGAAGATAGTATTGGCCGTTTAATGACGCCGGATTACATTGCTGTAAAACCCGAATGGTCTATTACCCGCGTTTTGGCACACATCAGGCGATACGGAAAAAATTCTGAAACCATCGACGTGGTTTACGTAATCGATAAAGACGGGGTATTATTAGATGATATCCGTATCCGAGAGGTTTTACTGGCCGATCCGGAAGCCATTATAGGCGAACTTACCGATAAACGTTTCATTGCACTAAAAGCTAATGATCCGCAGGAAGATGCGATCAACATCTTCAGGATGAATAACCGTGTGGCTTTACCCGTTGTGGATGAAAGTAATATCCTGTTGGGAATCGTTACCGTTGATGATATTTTGTGGATTGCGAACGAAGAATATACAGAAGATATGCACAAAATAGGGGGTACCGAAGCCCTTGATGAACCTTATCTCGATATTCCGATCTTAAAACTCGTAAAAAAACGTGCTGGCTGGCTGATTGTGCTGTTTCTTGGCGAAATGTTAACTGCAACTGCTATGCAGCATTTCGAAATCGAACTCGAAAAAGCAGTGGTTTTATCGTTGTTTATTCCATTAATCATGAGTAGCGGGGGGAATAGTGGTTCGCAGGCTTCTACCTTGATTATTCAGGCCATGGCCCTTGGCGAAGTTACCATAGCCGAATGGTGGCGCGTTATGCGCCGCGAGTTGGTATCGGGCGCTTTACTGGGCATTATTTTAGGTACAATTGGTTTTATCCGCATTATAACCTGGCAGGAATTGCATCTTTACAACTACGGTCCGCATTGGTTTTTAATTGCCACAACCATATTTTTTACTTTGGTTGGCATTGTGTTGTGGGGCAGTTTAATCGGTTCGATGATGCCTATTATTTTGAAAAAACTGAAACTTGATCCGGCCACTTCTTCAGCGCCATTTGTAGCCACCATGGTAGATGTAACCGGGATTGTAATCTACTTTAGTGTTGCAGTATTGATTTTAAAAGGCGTTTTACTTTAAACTTATATCATGCAAAAGAAAATTACCACACTTTTTACCGATATCGGCGGCGTTTTATTAACCAATGGCTGGGACAGGCAGGCAAGGGGAGAAGCAGCCGTACTTTTTAACCTCGATTCTGTTGATCTCGAAGAACGTCATCACCTTACTTTCGACACTTATGAAGTGGGTAAACTAACGCTTGATGAATATTTAGAAAGGATTGTTTTCTTCGAAGAACGTAGCTTTAGCTATGATGACTTTAAGGAATTCATGTTCAAAAAATCACTTCCTTATCCCGAAATGATCCGGTTGATCTGCGAACTTAAAAAGAAATACAATTTAAAAGTAGCCGTAATCAGCAATGAGGGCAGGGAATTGAATCAATACCGCATCAACACTTTTAAACTGAATGAATTTGTCGATTTTTTTGTGTCGTCGAGTTTTGTGCATTTCCGCAAGCCTGATGCTGATATCTTTAAAGTAGCCATCGATATTTCGCAAAGTGATGTAGAAACCAGTTTGTACATTGATGATAGAATGCTTTTTGTTCAGGTTGCCGAAGGTTTGGGTTTGAAGGGCATTCATCACAATAGCTACGAAGATACCAAAACACAATTAGCCGCGTACGGGTTGGAGGTTTAAGTTTGTAATTATTCCCGCAGATTTCACTAATTCGCGCGGAATCAATAAAAAGTACCGTCATTGCGAGGAGGAACGACGAAGCAATCTTTCCTGCTTGTGATACATTCAAGAAAGATTGCTTCGTCGGCTGAAAAAGCCTTCTCGCAATGACGAATTTGGCGGCTTATTATTGTGCTATAATTCCTCTGTAATTTATGCAATAAATTATTCCTAGAAATGACAGTAACTTTTGAAGTTGTACGCATTAACCATCTTTCATTCATATTGACTTTTACAGAATAAATTACTACCTGTAAACATAGTTCCGTGTAAATCCGTGCATCAGTGGTAAAAACCTTGGCAAAAAGCACTATAACAAAAAAAGCCACTCGCAAGAGTGGCTCTGTGTAATTTATATTTAGTTTTTAAACATTAAACCTGAAGTGCATGATGTCGCCATCCTCCACTACATAAGTTTTTCCTTCTACACCAAGCTTACCAGCATCTTTACAGGCATTTTCAGAACCCAGCGTTACAAAATCGTTATATTTAATTACCTCTGCGCGGATAAAACCCTTTTCAAAATCGGTGTGGATTACACCTGCAGCCTGTGGTGCCGTAAAACCTTTGGTAATCGTCCAGGCCCTAACTTCTTGTACACCAGCTGTGAAGTAGGTGTAAAGGTTTAATAATTTATAAGCCGCGCGGATCAGTTTATTTACACCAGATTCAGTTAAACCTAAATCGGCTAAAAATTCCTGACGCTCTTCGTAGCTTTCCAGTTCAGCAATTTCCGATTCAATTTTTGCAGAAATTACCAGAACTTCTGCATTCTCATCAGCAACATTTGCCTTTACTAAATCAACATATTTATTGCCTGTAACTACAGATGCTTCATCAACATTACAAACATACATCACCGGTTTTTGGGTAAGTAAACCTAAATCTTCAATAAAATCGAAATCTTCCTGTGCCAAAGGTGCAGTACGGACAGATTTGCCACTTTCTAAGTGTGATTTAACTACGGTTAAAATTTCGTAGGTACGTTTAGCATCCTTATCACCGCCGGTTTTAGCCATTTTCTCTACCTTTTGAATCCGTTTATCAACCGTATCCAAATCTTTAAGCTGTAACTCCGTATCAATAATTTCACGATCGCGGATCGGATCAACAGAACCATCCACGTGGATAACGTTTCCATCATCAAAGCAGCGTAAAACGTGGATAATAGCATTTGTAGCACGGATGTTCCCTAAAAACTGGTTTCCCAGGCCTTCACCTTTTGATGCACCTTTTACCAAACCGGCAATATCTACAATCTCAATGGTATTGGGTTGCACCTTGTTTGGTTTAACCAGCTCAGCAAGTTTAGTTAAACGATCATCAGGTACTGTAATTACGCCAACATTGGGCTCAATTGTACAAAAGGGAAAGTTCGCTGCCTGCGCCTTTGCATTTGATAAACAGTTAAAAAGAGTCGATTTTCCCACATTTGGTAAACCAACTATACCACATTGTAATGCCATTATTTATTAGTCTTTAAGTCTTTAGTCCACAGTCTTTAGTCGGTAATCGCTTTATCCATCACATATCCATCTTACATTTTCCGTATTACAAGTCCGCTAAAACCGCGCAAAGATAAGCTTTTAAAACCTTTATTTAAACCCTTGCTATTGTATCAAATCTATATTTTATCTATGTTTAGCCGAAAATACAGATACATAAATGGAAGATTTTGAAAAAGAAGTGCCTCAGGAAGTAAAATTAATCGTTACTGAAGAAATGCGGAGTTACTTTTACGATATGAATAAATGGGCCCGGTTTTTATCAGTTGTGGGTTTTGTTATCTCGGCATTTTTAACCTTAGGCTCGTTTGGTATAGGGGCTGCAGTTACTGCTAATCCAGGAATGCTCAATCAATTAGGTCCGTTAGCTGGCATCGGCGCTACAGGGATTACCATATTTTACCTGCTACTGGCTTTGTTCTTTTTTTACCCGAGTTTATTGCTGTTCCGTTTTTCTACAAAAGGTAAACAGGGAATTTTGTTCGGCGACCAGGAAAATTTAAACGATGCCATTGCCCATGTAAAATCGCTATTTAAATTTTGGGGAATCCTTACAATCATATTTATTGCAAGTTACTTCCTGCTGCTATTGGCGGTGCTCGCAGGCGGAGGCATAAAATAAAATATTACGCACACAAAAAAGCCTCCCTGTTTTTTAAAATCAGGAGGCTTTTTTTATTGAAATTATATTACTTAAAAAGTAAAATCGTCGTTTGATCTGGTACTATGTTCTCCATTTTCAGAGTATTCATAGCGTTTTTCAACCACATCCTGGTGGGTTTTGATATAATCAACAGTTTCGTTTAATCCTTCTGCAAATTTTTCAAAGTCTTCTTTATATAAAAAGATTTTATGTTTTACAAACACACCGTCTTCTAATCTTTTCTTGCTCTCGGTAACTGTTAAATAATAATCACCCGATCTAGTAGCCTTCACGTCGAAGAAATAAGTTCTCTTACCTGCTCTTACTTTCTTTGAAAAAACTTCTTCTCTTTCCTTGTTGTCGAATTCTCCCATGGTTGGTATTGATGTTGGTTTTTGGTTTCGGTAAATATAAAGCAAATATTTAAAGTTCAAAATACAATTTTAATACAATTTAAATAGTTCGCGTTTCCTCCTCCAAAAGCTGGTTGTTATAAAGCTCCGTATAGCTGCCGTTTTTACTAAGTAATTCATTGTGTGTGCCTTGTTCGATGATTTTTCCATTATCAAGCACTAAAATCTTATCCGCATTTTTAATGGTAGAAATCCGGTGGGCAATTAAAATACTTGTTTTTCCGGCCATAATTTTGCCCAGGTTTTGCAATATTTCCTCCTCCGTTTTGGTATCAACAGCCGAAAGACAGTCGTCAAATATCAAAATCTTTGGCGATTTAATCAGGGCACGGGCAATAGAAACCCTTTGTTTTTGTCCGCCAGAAAGCGTAATGCCACGTTCGCCAAGCATCGTTTCAAATTTTTCTTCAAAACCGATAATATTGGTATAAACCGACGCATTTTTCGCAGCTGTATGCACTTCTTCATCGGTAACCGTATCTAAACCAAAGGCGATGTTGTTCTTTATCGTATCCGAAAAGAGGAAAACTTCCTGTGGTACAAAACCAATCTGCCCACGGTAATCTTTCAAATTTAGTGCTTTAATATTTTTGCCATCAACATCAATTGCACCGTTCTCTACATCATACATTCGCATAATCAGGTTGGCCAATGTCGATTTTCCCGAACCGGTTTTTCCGATAATTGCTACAAATTCGCCACTGTTAATCTCAAAACTTACGTCTTTTAAGGCTTCAATGCCCGTATCCGGATAGGTGAAACTTACGTGATCGAACTTGATATTGCCCGATAAAGTCCTTTCCGAAGTTTCTTTTGACTGAATATCAGATGGGATATCCAGAAATTCATTAATCCTTTTTTGCGAGGCTGCAGCCCTTTGGATCAATGAGGTTACCCAGCCCAGCATCGTTACCGGAAAGGTTAACTGATTGATGTAAATGATAAATTCCGCAATATTCCCTGCCGTAATGCTGCCGTTCATCACCTGGATGCCACCTATATATATGGTTAAAATGGTACTCAAACCAATTAATAATAGCATGGTAGGATAAAACAGTGCCGATACTTTAACCAGGCTCATCGAGTCTTTTTTGTAATCATTGCTCTGGATTTCGAACATATTACGCGTATAATCTTCACGCACGTAAGATTTAATGATCCTGATGCCCGAAAAACGTTCCTGTACAAAACTCGAAAGGTCTGATAAGCGTTCCTGTATTTTTCCGCTCTTTTTAAAAATCAGGGTATTTACATAATAAATAATCACCACCAAAAAGGGAAGGGGCAATAAACAATACACAGCCAGTTTAGAATTTACGTCAAACATCGACCAGATAATGAGTACCGATAGCACAAAAGTATTAATGGTGTACATAATTGCCGGACCAACGTACATCCTCACGCGGTTAACATCCTCTGTAGCGCGGTTCATTAAATCACCCGTATTATTCCTCCGGTAAAAGCCCAGGCTAAGCTCCTGGTAATGCTGATAAATATCGTTTTTCATGTCAAATTCGATATGCCGCGACATTAAAATAATGGTTTGCCGCATAAAGAATAAGAAAAGTCCACGCAATAAATAAAGCACAATAACCAAAAGGCCGAAATATAAGAGGTTGCTGCTAAAAATATCGTAAATAATCGCCTGACGATCAAAACCGTGAAAAAGGTTGAAGATCTGGATGTTTTCCGTAATCAGATCCACGGCGTAACCAATCACCTGTGCCGGCACCACACCAAAAATATTAGAAATCACCACGAAAATACTTCCGGGGATAATCCACCATTTGTATTTGAGAAAGTATTTGTTTAATCGGCTCAGATGTTTCATGTTGTACAAACTTAGATAATTTTGTTATTTCATGCGGCATATTTATACATTCAGACTTAAGCTTTAAAAAATAATGACAGTTTGGGATGTAAAAGGGAAGATGTGAAATGGGGGATGTAGGATAACTTGGCTGTGCTCAGGTGGTCTATTGTTATTTAGAAAAGCAAGGTTCGGTGCTTTTTGGGGTACTTCAGTCCTGCTATCGCTTCAAGTCCTCTCCCGATGCTAATTTAGTGCCGATTCATCGGTAACGAATCGGGATGCGGGCTTTCCACTTTATCAGGTTTATTTAACAAAAGCCTGTAGGTTTTGTCATCCTGAGGCACGAAGGATCTTCTTGTTCCAAGCCCAGGTTCGTGTCTCTACAAACAAACGTAATTTACCCAAATAATACTTTTTTGAACAAATAACTTTGTTTATTTAATCCCGTTCGAATTAATTTTGTTATAGTTTCGTTAAATACGTGTAATAATGGTTTTTTATTTTAATTTTGCAGCAGGTTAGCCGAACGTTTAATATGCCAGCAAATTCTCCGTCAGATTCATCAATTTTAGATCAATTAAGTGCTTATGGGCATAAAAAATTGGTTTTCTGTAATGATCCCGATACAGGTTTAAAAGCAATTATTGCTATACACGATACCACTTTAGGTCCTGCTTTAGGCGGAACACGGATGTGGAGTTATTCTACCGAAAGCGAAGCCCTGGAAGATGCCCTTCGTTTATCACGCGGAATGACCTATAAAGCCGCCATTACAGGTTTAAATCTTGGTGGTGGAAAAGGCGTTATCATCGGCGATTCGAGAAAAGATAAAACAGAAACATTAATGCGCAGCTACGGCAGGTTTATTAAAAACCTGAACGGCGAATTTATTACAGCTGAAGAAATGGGTACTAACACGCGCGATATGGAATATATCCGTATGGAAACCACCCATGTTACCGGTGTTCCCGAATCAATCGGTGGTGCAGGTAATCCTGCACCTTTTACAGCACAAGGTGTTTATTTAGGTATTAAAGCCAGCGTTAAGGAGGTTTTTGGTACCGATATGCTGGCCGGCCGAACCATTGTAGTACAAGGAATTGGTAACGTTGGCGAACATTTGGTTGCTTTGTTAAGAAAAGAAAATGCCGAAGTACTCATCAGTGATATTAACCAGGAGCAGTTAACCTATGTTGCAAGGAAATATAAAGCTAAACCAATAGAGGCTGATAAAATTTTCACTACCGATGCCGATGTTTATGCCCCATGTGCCATGGGTGCTACGGTAAACAACAAAACCATCGAAAAAATGAAATTTGCAATCATTGCAGGTTCGGCAAATAATCAGTTAAAAGATGAGCTTTTAGATAGCCAATTGCTTTTGAAAAAAGGAATTTTATTCGCACCGGATTATTTAATTAATGCGGGTGGGTTAATTGCATGCTATTCTGAACTAACTGGTTTTGGTAAAAAACGTACCGTACAGCTTACCGAAAATATTTATGATGCTACCCGTAGCGTAATAAAATTAAGCAAAGCAGAAAATATTTCAACAAATATTGCCGCAAACCAGATTGCGGAAAAACGGATTGCAGATGTTAAAAAAATTAAATCGTCATATTAAATCATAATTATTAAAACAGGTTTTAAAAAACCACACTCGTTCTTACATTCATGTTAAACAGAAGGCACTTAAGAATCAAAGCTTTGCAAAACATTTTTGCATGGCACATGGCAGACAAAAAAGACATTAAAGGTGATTTAAAAACCTTAATGCAAAGTATCGATAGCGTGTACGAAATGTACATCTGGATGCTCTCTTTAATGGTAGAAGTTACCGAATTTACTGCTAACGACGCGGCCGAACGCGCAAACAAATTCATTAAAACAGCAGAGGATATCAATCCGAACATGAAATTGCTACACAATAAGTTTAGCATTTTACTGCAGCAGAATCCAGAATATGTATCTGCAATTAAAAAGTACAAGGTAGATTGGGGTTTCGATCCGGAAATCCGTAAAACGGTGTACAATTCTTTAAAAGCATCGAAAGAATATGCCGATTATCTTGCTGATCCAAATGAAAGTTTAGAATCGTCAAAAGATATAATCAAATACATTTTCAGGAAAATCATCTTAAAAAATCAGGCAATTTTGCAGGTTTTTGAAGAGAAGTTTATCAACTGGCAGGTAGATCATGAAGTAATGAAAGGTATGGTGGCCAAAACCCTGAAAAACTTTACTTTCGACGATCCATTTAAAAACAAACTGACCGAAATTAGTGCTGATTGGCTGGAAGACAGTAAATTTGTACAGGATCTTTTCGTACATACCTTACAAAACGACGCCAAATATCAGGAAATGATTGCCGACAGAACTAAAAACTGGGAATCAGAACGTATTGCACTTATGGATACCATTTTGATGAAAATGGCCATTTGTGAGCTGTTAAATTTCCCGTCTATTCCGGTTAAAGTTACCATCAACGAATATTTAGAGTTATCAAAAGATTACAGTACACCGAAGAGTAATTCATTTATAAACGGTATTTTAGACAAAATTTTAGGCGATCTTAAGAAAAATAACACCATTAAAAAGATTGGCCGCGGATTAATCGAAGAATAACATGAAAAGAACATTTATCCTGGCTATCGCTGCACTTTCATTTGCAGCATGCCGCAATGCAAATAATCAGACGTCAGAAACTAAATCGACAGTTTCTGTAGGTAACGATACCTCAAAAACGGCTAAAGTGGCCCCTGCAGATGCACCCGTTATTGTTTTTGAACGTGATATTTACGATTTCGGTAAAATAGAGCAGGGCGAAAAGGTACAGCATGATTTTAAACTTAAAAATACAGGAAAAACACCGCTTGTGGTAAGTAATGCAACAGCTACATGTGGTTGCACGGTTCCTCAGGTACCTGGCGCACCGATTTTGCCGGGTAAAACAGGTATTATCAGTGTAGTTTTTAACAGCGAAGGCAAAATGGGCATGCAGGATAAAGTGATAACCATTACTTCAAATGCAAATCCTACCGTTTCTACTGTTCATTTAGTAGGAGAGGTACTTGCCAAAAAATAATTTGGTTGATGATGAAAAGCGTTAAAGCTTTAATATCAGCTATTTAAAACACAAACAAAAAAATAAGAAATGACATCAACAGTAATTTTACAGGCAGCAGGAGGATTTGATCCAAGACAATTAATCATGTTTGGAGCAATTGCACTGGTATTCTACTTTTTTATGATCCGTCCTCAGCTTAAAAAAGCTAAAGACCATAAAAAATTAATCAGTGAATTGAAAAAAGGAGACAAAATTGTAACCACAGCAGGTATCCACGGCCGTATTGCCGATATGAACGAAACTACTTTCCTAATCGAGGTTGAAGGTGGTGTAAAAATCCGTTTTGATAAATCTGCCGTTTCTTTGGATGCTACAAAAGCAACTACAACGCCTGCAGCAGCTCCTAAAGCTTAATATTTAAAACAAAATAGTAAAAACGCCATCCTTTGTGATGGCGTTTTTTGTTTAGCGCTGTGCCAAATTAATGTTGATATTATATTTTACCCTCACCGGAATACCGTGCTGCTTTCCAGGTATCCATTTTGGACACTCATTTAAAACCCTCACTGCTTCTTCCTGAGTACCATAACCTAAGCTGTTTTTAAACTCATAATCCGTCAGGCTGCCATCTTTCTCCACTACAAAAGTGATATATAACCTGCCATTTACCCTGTTTCTGAGCGCTTCGGAAGGGTATTTATAATTCCGGCCCAAATATTTATAAAATTCGGCCATTCCTCCCTTAAATTCAGGTTGTTGCTCCATTTTATCATATTGTATCTGGTTTCCATCTGCCAATGTACTTGTTCCTGATTTAAAAACGCCATGCTCATAAACTTCTTCATAACTGGTTGTTTTGCCGGTTCCTTTCCAGGTTCCGTCTTTATAACCATTAACATAATTTCCTTCCTCCGTAAACCCTCCTTTATCCGTTTGTTTATACAGTCCGTTACCATCTTTGATAAACTGATTGCCTAAAGAATCTATTCCGGTTACCCATTTTCGCTGTTGCTTGCCAGGATTGTTACCCTGTTCATCATACAGAAAAACGTTTTCAAGTTTCCCATTGTCGTAATAATAAGAACATTCACCAACCAGCACTCCATTTTTAAAATTAACTTTTGAAGTAAGAACCCCCTGTTTATTATAACCCTGAAACAAGCCTTCATAAACAATATTTGGATCAAATTTCGAGATGCTTGCCAAAGTTTTTTCCGTATTATCCGGATAAAATTCATACAGGCGGTACAGCGATGGGGTATCCGTTTCTTCTATTACCCTTCGGTAATCATAATTGCTTTTATTTTCGGTAACCATGCCTTTTTTAAAATAAGTAACCATTGTTCTCTTTTGGGCGTAGGTAGTGAAGAATAAGGTAGTTGTAAGCAGCGTTAAAATATATTTTTTCATGATAGTATAATATCTACTACGAATATAGTTATCTAATGTTATTTCAATACAATTAGTGCATTAATTTATCAATAAATGGATTAGTTTTTGAGCGGCTGTTTAGTTTTGTTACATTTGACAATATTGCTGTAAGAAGTAATTTTTTTACATCATTTTTTTACATTGTGTTATGCCCTTCATCAGATTAACGAAGATTGAAAAAAGACGTGTTTTTAGTTTACTGGCCTGCCTGCTGCTGGCCGTAGCTGCATGGCTTTTTATGGCACTCAACAACAAGTATATTTATGTAGCTAAAACGGTTCTGGTTTTTAAAAATGAACCTACCAAAAGGGCATTTTATCCCTTACAGTCTGATACGATAGATTTACAGGTAGAGGGAACAGGTTGGCAGCTATTATTTGCCCGATTAAGAATCAGTCCGCCTTCTGTAAATGTCAATTTAAGCCAGCTTAATTCAAAAGATTTTATTGTTTTTTCCGATCAGTTGTTCAATATTAACAGGCAGCTGGAAAGTACACAAAAAGTAATTTCTGTTAAGCCCGATACGCTTTATTTCGATTTTACCAAACGCGTAGTGAAAAAAGTACCTGTAAAACTGGTCGATAAGCTGGGTTTTGCAAAACAATACGGCATTGCAAGCGAAGTGATGCTTAATCCAAAATATGTTAAAGTGGCTGGCCCGACAGAGGAGCTCGCTAAAATAACGTTTTGGCCAACCGATACATTGAAGTTGGATAAAATACAAAGCAGTATTACTACAAGGGTAGCTTTACAGCACAGTATCCATAAAAATGTGAGTATTTCTCCCTCATCCGTAGAAGTGAAATTACCCGTTGATGAATTTACAGAGAAAACCATCGAAGTTCCTTTAAAAGTAATCAATAATAAGAACTATAACAGTATAAGGCTTTACCCTAAAAAGGTAAAAGTTTCCTTTTTAGTGGCCTTAAGTAATTACGATCAGGTTGATGAAAGTTTTATTACCGCCACTATAGATGTAGATGAATGGCAAATTTTAAAACACCGGCAGTTTACCGTGAAGATCACCGAGTTTCCTGATTATTGTAAGCTGGTGAGCGTAGTTCCATCGAAAATTGATTTCATAGTAGAAAAATAATGTATAAAGTAGGCATAACAGGTGGTATAGGCAGTGGAAAAACAACGGCCTGCAAGGTTTTTGAAGTATTAGGGGTTCCTGTGTTTTATGCCGATACCGTGGCTAAAGAAATCATGACGCAGGATGCTTTGTTGATAGAAGGGGTTAAAACGGCTTTTGGTGAAGAAAGTTATTTTGAAGACGGAAAACTCAATAATAAGCACATTGCCGGCATTGTTTTTAATAACGAAAAATCGCTTGCACAATTGAATGCTTTGGTGCATCCGGCGGTTTTCAGGGCTTTTGACGCATGGGAATCCACCATTTCCTCTACAGTTCCTTACACCTTAAAAGAAGCTGCAATATTGTTCGAAAGTGGCTCGTATAAATTGTGCGATACGACGATTCTGGTTACAGCCCCTTACGAAATCAAAATAAAACGTTTAATGCAACGCGATGGTGTTACTGAAGAACAAGTGAAAGCCCGCATGGATAAACAGCTTAGCGATGAGGAAAAGTCAAGGCTGGCCGATCATTTTATCGTGAACGATGAGCAGCAATCTATCATAGAGCAGGTTTTAGCTTTACATCAACAATTTCTTAAGTTGGCTACAGCATTTAAAAGCGATAATTTTTAATCTCCTTAAATCATACCATCCTTAAATCCTATTCATCTTAATAATGATTTTAGAAGATTTTATTACCATTACCCCAACGGGTTTATATTGTATTTACGGCGATTTTTACCTCGATCCGCAACAGCCAGTTAAAGAAGCAGTTGTATCACACGCACATGGAGATCATGCCATTGGAGGAAGCCAGAATGTATATTGCACAGCGGCAACGGCAAGCTTCATGAAGCATCGTTACCGCAAATTTGCTGCTGTCGATTTTTTTACCAAAAGCTATCACCAAACCTTTAAAATAAAAGATGTTTCCATTACTTTCTATGCAGCCGGACATATTTTAGGTTCTGCGCAGGTTTTAATGGAATACAAGGGCGTTAAATATCTATACACCGGCGATTATAAAATAGAACCCGACACAAGTTGTGAGCCTTTTGAATTTATTGAGGCTGATGTGTTAATTACCGAAAGTACCTTTGCCGATCCCGAAACAAAGCACCCCTCACCAGTTGATGAAATTAAAAAACTGAATGAGACCAATGCGAATATCATGCTTGGTGCTTATGCCTTGGGTAAAAGTCAGCGGATTATTCAACTGCTGAACAAATATTGCCCAACCAGGAATATTATGGTTCATTTTAGCATTATGCCTTTCAATAAGATATACGAAGATTATGGCATAAATTTGGGCAATTATAAAATGTACGATAGGAAAATGATGAAAAACCACCACGAACAACAGGTATATATAGTTCCGCCTATGGTTTTTCATAGCTATCACAAGGCAATTAATGTAGTACGGGCCTTTGCGTCTGGCTGGAAAAACCTGCAGCAAAAAAATGGAATTTCGCTGTATATTTCCGATCATGCCGATTGGAGTGCTATTTTAGAAACCATCGAAAAAGTAAAACCCAAACAGGTATGGACTTTGCACGGTGATGGTAAGCAACTTAAAGACTATTTTAAAGATAAACTGGAAGTTAAAATACTTAATTAGGAAATGATTAATGAATGACTGAAGGATGGAATAACCGAATGAATGATTTAATGAATGAGAGAATGACTGAAGGATGGAATACCGAATAAATGATTTAAGGAATGATTGAGTGGTTAAAGGTAAAATATTCTATCATTCAAAATTCAATCAATCAAAATTCACCAATTCACTCATTCAAAACTTTGGGCATAAACATTCTATCATTCAAAATTCAGCCATGCTACATTCTCTAATTCAATCATTCAAAATTAACAATGAAAGAAGGCGAAGATTTCTATTTTAATGAAGATGGATTGATGGTTTTTACCGAAGCCTATCATCTAAAACGGGGTTATTGTTGCAAAAACAAGTGTAAACACTGCCCGTGGGGATATGGGAAGAAAAAGGAGAAGAAGTAATTCAGTTGGCAATTATTTAAATCAATTTACAGTTGTAATTGCAGTGGTATTTAACTTTGAATCCAAAATTAAGGTTTGGATTACTTTTTATCAAAGCGAACATGATTGTAAATATCATTTAAGGCTACATCAAATCCCATCGAAATTAAACTTAGGGTATCAGATATTTCCCTGTGCTCGTTAAGTTTCCAGTTATTTTCATCGTCAATATAAAAGGCCTGAACCCACACTGATTCCGATTCGATCATAATATATTCTTTTAGCGAAGGAATATCTTTATAAAGGTTAAATTTTCTTCCCCTTATCATAATTTTTGGTTGAAGGAGAAAGAATTTCAATAATTACAGTCGGTAAGATTGAAGTATCATCATCAAATTCGCTATGTATTAGACCATTACAATAAATGGATATATCAGGATAGGTGAATAACGTATTTTCCGGAATGTGCATCCGTTTATCACTTCCATAAGGCCTGCAAGGTTTGCTTTTTAGTTTATTGCCTATTTCTATAAAAACATTGCTGAAAATCTCATTATGATTATTACCAGCGCCGGACATGGCGAATATCTCACCTTGGTAATATTCATGTTTAACTGTTGCTTCTTTTTCCATTTGCAGGTATTCCTCAACAGTATAATGTCTTTTTTGATAGGCAACAGCCGGTTCATTTACAATCTCATCCATATTGCTTAAGCCTTAAAATTAACATATTTATAAATATCGCTTAGCGCTATATCAAATCCTATCGATACCAAAGTTAAGATATCAGAAAGCGCTTTATGTTGGTTAAGCATCCAGTTCTTTTCATCATTCACATAATAAGCCTCAACCGAAACAGATTCCGAATCGATCATGATATATTCCTTTAATGAAGGAATGTCTTTATACAGTTTGAATTTTTTGCCTCTGTCGTAATTTTTTGTTGAAGGCGAAAGAATTTCAATAATTACTGTTGGTTGCAGTATGGTGTCTTCATCTTCACTTAAATGTTTGATTTCGTTACAATAGACGGAAATATCGGGATAAGTAAATAAGGTGTTTTCAGGGATATTCATTCTCATATCGCTTCCGAAAGGAATGCATGTTGAACCTTTTAGTTTAGAAAAAAGAAGTCCGAAAACATTTGAAAATATAAGATTATGGTTAAAGGTCGCACCAGACATTGCAAATATCTCACCCTGAAAATATTCGTGCTTTTCTGTTGATTCCTTTTCCATCGCCAGGTATTCCTCAACGGTATAACGCCTTTTTTGACAGGCTACAAGAGGCTCATTAACAATCTCATCCATAAACGAATTTACCTGATTTAATTGTATTGTTCGCAAAGATTAGACGGTTAAACGTTTAAAAACGACTACAGAGTTAACTTTTTGAAATGATTAATCGGGTAACTGTTTAAATTGGTGAACTGAAAATTGCCGACTGTTAATTGAAAACTGAACTAATGTCCCGCAAAGAAACCAATCAGTGCCACGCCAATCCCCAATAATACAGCTATCATTTTTCGTGTGTTGATTTTATGATCGGCACTCGATTCGAATAGGATGGTAGTAGAGATATGCAGGAAAATACCGATAACAATACCCATGATTTTATTAAAGTAAGCATCTAAACCACCAATGGTACCATTGCTTAGTCCAACGCTTACATAAAAGCCAATTGGAGCCATTACGGCAAATAAAATGAGATAAAGTACGATGCTGCTCTTTTTAAAATGATTTTGCATTAATATACTGGCCAATGCAAAAGCCGCCGGGATATGGTGTAGCGCAATGCCGAAAATCAGTTCATTATGCTGTTCTTTTGCTAATGGCATCCCTTCTAAAAAGGCATGTAAACATAAGCTGATCATAATGCCGAAAGGAAAAACATGTCCGTCGTGGTGTTTATGGATGTGTCCATGTTCCACGCCTTCTGAAAACTGCTCTAAGAAAATCTGCAACAAAAAGCCGATCAGGATAAACACACCAATCTGCCATTTATCCGGTCCGCTGTAGGCATCCGGAATTAAATGTAAAACGGTAATCGCAAACAAATAAGCCCCGCTGAAAGATAAAATCAGTTTCAGTAGTTTAGATTTATCACTCTTTACCAAAAAAATAGCTGTTCCACCTAAAAAGGCACAGAAAAAGAGCACACAGAGTTTCCAGATTTCCATAGGTTAAAAATCAGGTTGTAATTTTTTAAATATTCGCGAGCAGATAAACCCGATTGTAATGCCCAGCAAAGCGCCGGTGGTTACATCAACAGGATAATGTACACCTACATAAACCTGCGCGAAACTGATAATGAACGCCCAGAATAAACCAATGGGTAAAATAGGTTTCCACCTGCTGTAAAAAATGCATATTAAAAACACGGCTATCGCAAAATGGTTGGTGGCATGTGCAGAAGGAAAACTCAATCCGCTGCCGCAGGGTACCCGGTGGATAATATCGTTAGCCAGGCTCATATCGTTACAGGGCCTCACCCTCGAAACCCATGGTTTTACTACCCTCGATGCAATTAAATCGCCCATGGCAAAGGTGAAAAGTACCATGCCAATAATGTAATAACCTTGTTTTTTGTACTGTTTAATACAAAATACAATGATAAAAAGATAAAGCGGCGACCAAAAGAAACGGTTACGCATTAAAGGCATCAGCCAATCAAAAAAGCTGTTTGAAAGTCCGCGGTGGATTTTCAGAAACAATTCTACATCAAATTGCTGGATGCTTTCTATCATGCTTTTTTACAGATTAAAATTAAGCGGTCGGAGGTAGATTGGTCAAAATCGTCTAAAGCATAACTGCCGAATGTTTTTTCGATCCGCATTCCTGCTTTGGTAAGCATGCGTTGAAAATCTTCAAAACTAAATGCCTGCACCCGTTCTTCGAAATTATATACCTTATGTTTGTCTTCAAAATTTATTTTTTTGATAATTTTTCCATCAACAACATTTTTGGTAATGTTGAAAGTGATGCCGTCGAGCGATTTAACTTCACAAGAGTTTAAATTGCGGATAATTTTTTCGGTGTTAAAATAATCCAGCACCAATATACCATTGGCTGTTAAACATTTTCTAAAGGTTTTAAGGGCATTGACGTGGTCTTTCTCGGTATCAAAATAGCCAAAACTGGTAAACAGGTTTAAAGCTACATCAAAATAATTAATGTAAAACAGCCTGCGCATATCGTGCACCAGAAAATGCAGTTTGTTGTTTTCGAACTGTTTGGCGTATTTGATGCTTTGTTCAGAAAGATCAATCCCGGTAACATCAAAGCCTTTTTTATTCAGATAAATCGAGTGCCGGCCCTTGCCACAGGCAATATCCAGCATTTTTGCATCGGTTTTTGGATGGAGGTATTCCGTAAGTTTATCAATGAAAAACTCGGCTTCAGCATCATTTCGTTGTTGATATAGAATATGATAATATGGCGAATTAAACCAATATTGAAACCACTTGCGCTGCATATAAAAGCCGTTTTTATCTTAAAAAGATGCAAATATAAGGTTTTACAACCGCTAGTAAAGTCAGAATGTGCTTTTATGCAATAAAGTTGCAAGAATATTATGATTTGATTTTTTTTACAAGTAAAAATAACCGAAAAATATTTTTGAAGTTAAAACACACGTTTGATTTTAATAACCTTGCTAATTCTATCAAATACATCGTGTACCTAGATATAAAAACAATGTAAATTTGCAGCGCAAAACGTTGCTGAATAGCGGCTATCTTGTTTTTTTTGTTATTTTTGAGCCTCAAATAAATTATACACGGTGACTTTAATAAAATCGATTTCAGGAATACGCGGAACCATAGGCGGAAGGGCTGGCGACGGCTTAACGCCATTTGATATTGTGAAATTTACAGCGGCTTTTGGTAGCTGGGTAGTACAAAAAACAGGCAATAAACGGATAGTTTTAGGTCGCGATGCCCGTATTTCGGGAGAAATGGTGAATAACCTCGTAATCGGGACTTTA
The DNA here is from genome assembly GCF_052045455.1 of Pedobacter sp. 22226. Lineage (NCBI taxonomy): Bacteria > Pseudomonadati > Bacteroidota > Sphingobacteriia > Sphingobacteriales > Sphingobacteriaceae > Pedobacter > Pedobacter sp. 22226. The sequence goes on from NZ_JBQEPB010000001.1 coordinate 26,907, forward strand.
CAGGGCTTAGGCATTGAAGTAATCGACCTGGGTTTATCAACCACGCCAACTGTAGAAGTTGCAGTACCGGATGAAAATGCGGGGGGAGGGATTATTTTAACAGCCAGCCATAACCCGAAACAATGGAATGCTTTAAAATTATTAAACGCCAGCGGCGAATTTATCAGCGATACGGATGGTAAAGAGGTGCTGGATTTAGCAGAAAGTGCTGATTTTGATTTCGCTGATGTAGATAAATTAGGAAAAGTAATCAAAAACGATTCTTACCTTCAAAAACACATCGATAAAGTTTTAGCATTGCCTTTGGTAGATGTTGAAGCCATTAAAAAAGCCGATTTTAAAGTTGTAATCGACTGTGTAAATTCTACGGGAGGTATTTTTATCCCTGCTTTATTAAAAGCTTTAGGTGTTAGCAAAGTAGTTGAACTATATTGTACACCAGACGGACATTTCCCACATAACCCTGAACCGCTGCCAGAAAATTTAACCGAAATATCGAAAGAAGTTCAAAAACAAAATGCCGATTTAGGTATTGTGGTTGATCCGGATGTAGACCGTTTGTGTTTTGTAAATGAAGATGGAAGCATGTTTGGCGAAGAATATACTTTGGTTGCTGTTGCCGATTATGTATTAAAAAATACACCTGGAAATACGGTTTCTAACCTTTCATCAACCCGTGCATTACGCGATGTTACCGAAAGGGCAGGATCAGAATACAATGCTTCGGCAGTGGGCGAGGTGAACGTGGTAAACAAAATGAAAGCTACAAACGCGATTATTGGTGGCGAAGGAAACGGTGGTATCATTTACCCTGAATCGCATTATGGCAGAGACGCTTTGGTAGGTATTGCTTTATTTTTAACACATTTAGCTAAATTTGGTAAATCAATCTCTGTTTTAAGGGCAAGTTATCCTCAATACCACATTTCTAAAAACAAAATTACCCTTACGCCTGAAATGGATATTGATAATTTGTTGAAACAGGTAGAAGAAAAATACAAAAACCAGCCATACAGTACTATTGATGGCTTGAAAATAGAATTTGATAAAACCTGGGTACATTTACGCCGCTCGAATACCGAGCCGATCATCAGGATTTATAGTGAGGCTGAAAATGAAACCATTGCCGAAAATCTGGCAAATAAGATTATTTCAGACATTAAAGAAATATTACACCTTTAATCCTCAAAAGGATTTTAGGCTTAAGCATAACGGTCAGGACTTAATAAAACGATTAAGTCCTGATCATTTTAAACAGAGAAGTTGATTAGCAAAACTCCTCTGCAACACACTAACTTTAAATATTCGTAGAAATGAAAAGGGTCTATTTAGATAATGCGGCCACAACGCCTTTAGATGCGGCAGTAATTGCGGAAATGACAAATGTGATGGAAAACTATTTCGGTAATCCATCTGCCATTCATGCGCTTGGTCGCGAGGTGCGGACGCTCGTAGAAAAAGCCCGTAAAACCGTTTCTGGTCTGTTAAACGCATCACCTTCCGAAATATTTTTTACCTCTGGTGGTACCGAGGCCGATAATACTGCTATTCGTTGCGGTATTGCCGCATACGGTATTAAACATGCTATAACCTCTAAAATTGAGCACCACGCTGTTGAGCATACGCTAAATACGATGCTTAAAAATGGTGAGATCGATAAATTAAGTTTCGTTAACATTGATGAAAAAGGTAATGTTGATTACAATCACTTAGAAGAACTCCTTCAAAACAACGAACGCACTTTTGTTTCGTTAATGCATGCCAACAATGAGTTGGGTACCTTGACCGATATGGTTAAAGTGGGTGATATCTGCGAAAAATACAATGCCATTTACCATGCCGATACGGTGCAAACCATGGGGCATTATCCACATAATGTAAGGGAGCTCAAAGCACATTTTATTGTTTGTGCGGCACATAAACTCCACGGACCAAAAGGTGTTGGGTTTTTATACGTAAACAGTAATATCAAAATCCCACCGATGATTTACGGGGGTGCGCAGGAGCGTAACATGCGTGGCGGTACCGAAAACGTGTATGGTATTGTTGGCCTGGCCAAAGCTTTAGAAATAGCTTATGCAGAAATGGTCGAACACCAAACGCATATTCAGGGTTTAAAAGATTATTTAAAAGAACAGTTAATTGCAGAAATCCCGGGTATTGGCTTTAATGGTGAAACCGATGCCGATAAAAGTTTATATACAGTGCTCAATGTTTCTTTCCCTGAAATGGATATGGCCGATATGTTGTTGTTTAACCTGGATATCAATGGTATCTGTGCTTCGGGCGGTAGTGCCTGTTCATCCGGCTCAAATATCGGTTCGCATGTGTTAAACGGCATCAATGCCGATCCAAACCGCCCGTCGGTGCGTTTTTCGTTTAGTAAATATACCACTAAAGAAGACTTGGATTATGTAATCGAAAAAGTTAAAATGGTAGTGAAGCAGAATGCTTTAGCATAAAATATCATTAACCAAATAGGAGAGTCCCGGTGCAGATCGGGACTTTTTTTGTGGGCTAAATATTCATCAAATGATTTTTTGGAAAGCATGTTTAGCTTTCATTTTAATGTTAGCCCTGCTTTTCGCTCATACGCCTGCAGGCCTTAGGCGCCTGGCCGGTATCCGCTTTAATCAGGTTTAGGTACAGCTTTATTGCTGCTATTTGCGGTTTAATGGCATGATGCATAAAGAAGTATCCGGCACCCTGCAACCCCAAATAGGATTACCGGCCGTGCCACCTAAACCTGATCGGAACGGACACGAGTGCAACGAAGTAAAGTGCAGAGCAGGACTGCATTTACCTAAACGCATCTGCAATTGATTTCCAAAAAAAACAGACTTTTAAAATTTCAACACATAATTACCAAACGAGCTAAAAAATAACTTGCAAAACCCAATAATTAACCTTATATTTAATCAAACGTAAGGCAATCCACGCCATTTTACCTGTTGTTCCTGAACGAAACCTTATCAAACACTTCTTGGTATAAGGTTAAGCAAATTTTAAAATAGCTTTAATATTATTAAAATTGTTAACCCTGAAAGCCGGCCAGGTTTTCAATAATTTATATCATCATGGAAACGAACCACAACACTCAAAATCTGGAAAACGCTAAACTGGAAGAAAAACTGAATGAAGAAAGGAAACACATCTACAAGTTTATCTTCAATCCCTTTTCTTTTGAATCTTCGAACCATTTTAATAAAATCCACAAAAGGAGGTTTCATTCTTTTGGCTGCATCCATGAGTTAGGAAAATTGCCCGGGGCAATGTTGTAATCGGGAAAGGTAAAGTTACATTTCTTTGGTTGGAAATATTCTGCGGGTATAAATCCCATTCTCAAAACAACTATTAAAAACAATCTTATTTTTCGCTTGTTGCTATAGTACATCAATTTACAATTACTATGGAAACAAATAAAGAAAAAGGTAAAGTTGTTGAGAACGATTTACTGGATAAAACCGCAGAGGATATTAAAGAGGATAGAACACTTGATGATAACAAATCATCCAAAGTAACTACCAATCTGTTTAACAAAGATAAAGACCGCAAGAACAATAGTTTTGGTCCGGGGCACGAGCCAGGCACCACGCCGGGATCGGGAATATAAATTTTGTTAATTCACGATCAAAATCATTAAATTTAAACCACAGCATTTGCTGTGGTTTTTTTAGCTTAATCCAAAATGGAAAGAAGAAATTTTATCAAAAATTCGGCATTGGCCATGGCCCTGCTTTCAATTTATAAAACAGATGTTTTTGCACAGCAAGACTTATTCCGTGCCTATAATTTTAAACCACTTCGAAATGATGTGGGTATATTTATTGAGCAGGGTGGAACCATCGGCTGGTTAAATTCGAGCAATGGTTTTGTGGTGTTAGATGCGCAATTCCCAACTACGGCTCCGCATGTAATCGAAGAATTAAAAAAACTAGGCGAAAAACCTTTCAAATACCTGATCAATACCCATCACCACGGCGATCATACCGCCGGAAATATTTCTTTCAAAGGATTGGCAGAAAAAGTAGTTGCACATCAAAATTCGTTGGTTAACCAGAAAAAAGGTGCAGAAAAGGCAAATAATTTAGATAAACAGTTACTTCCCGATACCACTTTCGGTACAAAATGGAACGCAAAAGTAGGCAACGAAAATATCAAAGCTTATTATTATGGTTCCGGCCATACCAATGGTGATGCCGTTTATCATTTCGAACATGCCAATATTGTACATGTTGGTGATCTGGTTTTCAACCGTAAATTTCCATACATTGATAGAGAGAATGGTGCACACATTGGGAACTGGATTACTGCTTTAGATAAAATCCAGAACCAGTTTGATAACGATACGCTGTTTATATGGGGGCATAGCCTCGATCCGGAAAAAGTAACGGGAAATAAAGCAGATGTTAAAGCTTACCAAAATTATCTTCAAAGCCTGCTAACTTTTGTGGGTGGCGAAATCAAAGCAGGTAAAAGCAAAGAAGATATCCTTAAAGCAACTACTATCCCAAATGCACCCGAATGGCAGGGTGAAGGCATCCAGAGGAGCTTAACCGCTGCTTATGATGAATTGAAAGGGGTTTAATTCTCATATTCAAAAATAAAAGTCGTCATCTCGACCGGAGCATGGCGGAGTGGAGAGATCTATCTCGAGACAGATTTAGCTTCGCTGAGCCTGCGGGTTCTCGACTGCGCTTCGCTCCGCTCGAAATGACGGTAACTATTAAGGATCATTTGCCAAATCTTTTTTCAATTTATAAACGTTCTATATTTAAAATAATCCTTTCTACGTCATTGAATTACCATAGGCTTTAGTGTTTAACAACTATATTTGTTACAATTCAAAATCTACAGCCCATGGATGATTTTTTAGCAGCCCGTTCGCAAATGGCCTTATCATTAGGCTTTCACATCATTTTTTCCTGTATTGGCATGGTGATGCCTTTCTTCATGGCCGTATCGCATTATAAATGGCTTAAAACAAACGATGAGGTCTATAAAAACCTGACCAAGGCCTGGAGTAAAGGGGTAGCCATATTTTTCGCTACAGGTGCGGTATCAGGTACCATGCTGTCGTTCGAACTGGGACTGCTCTGGCCAAAATTTATGGACCATGCCGGACCGATATTCGGAATGCCTTTTTCGCTCGAAGGGACTGCCTTTTTTATCGAAGCAATAGCTCTGGGTTTTTTCCTTTACGGCTGGAATAAATTGAATAAATGGTTCCATTGGTTTACCGGTATGGTAGTAGGGGTAAGCGGACTGGCCTCGGGCATACTGGTGGTTGCCGCCAACGCCTGGATGAACAGTCCGGCGGGTTTTGATTTTGTAAACGGTAAATACCTTAACATCGATCCCATTCAGGCCATGTTCAATAAAGCATGGTTTAGTCAGGCTTTGCACATGTGTTTGGCCGCATTTACTGCTACAGGCTTTGCAGTGGCTGGCGTACATGCTTTAATGATTTTGAGAAACAGAAATGCTGCATTCCATTTAAAAGCTTTTAAAATAGCGGCTGTATTTGCCTGCATTGCTGCTTTGTTACAGCCATTAAGCGGCGATATATCTGCAAAAGACGTTGCCAAACGTCAGCCTGCAAAACTTGCGGCAATGGAAGCCTTATATCAAACCGAAAAACCTGCACCTTTATTGATTGGCGGCATTGTAAACGAGAAAGATAAAACAGTGAAAGGAGCGATCAAAATTCCGGGCGCATTAAGTTTTCTGGCACATGGCGATTTCAAGGCCGAAGTTAAGGGGTTGGATCAGATTCCTGAAAACGAACATCCTCCTGTTGCGGTAACCCATTATGCTTTTCAGATTATGGTAGGCATCGGTACTTTATTGCTTTTGGTATCGTTAACTTATTTCTTTATTCTTTTTAAAAAGAAACCCTTAACCGAAAAACGCTGGTTGTTAAAACTATTTGTTTTTGCCATTCCACTGGGTTATATCGCTTTAGAGGCCGGCTGGGTAGTTACAGAGGTTGGCAGGCAGCCATGGATTATTTATGGCATTATGCGCACCAAAGACGCAGTTACACCGATGCCTGGGATAGCTTATTCATTTTATATTTTCTCGGCTATTTATGTGTCGCTGAGCATTATCGTAACGTTTTTACTTTACCGGCAGATTAAAATGGTGCCAGTGCTTTATAATAAAACAGCAACTAATAATTAATTAACCCTAGATAAAAATGATGAACACAGATAAAAATTTAATGGCTGTGGCTAAACTATTCAAGATCTGTGTTTATCTGTGCAAATCTGTGGCAAAAATATAGACTATGGAATACGTTGTAATTACATTTTTATGCATGGCCATCCTGCTCTATTTTTTATTAGGCGGGGCCGATTTTGGCGCAGGGATTATTGAACTCTTTACTTCAACAAAAAACAGGAGTAAAACCCGGAAAACCATGTACCAGGCCATTGGTCCGGTATGGGAAGCGAACCACATGTGGTTGATCATTGCCATTGTAATCCTTTTTGTAGGTTTCCCCTTTATTTATACCACCATGTCGGTTTACCTGCATATTCCGTTGGCCATTATGCTTATCGGGATTATCGCACGCGGTACAGCTTTTGTATTCCGCCATTATGATGCAGTAAAAGATGATATGCAATGGTTGTACAACCGCATTTTCAGGTATTCAAGCTTCGTTACCGCTTTATTTCTGGGTATTATCGCCGGAAGCCTGATTTCAGGGCATATTGATACGCAGGCGACAGATTTTTATACGGCCTATATTTCTGGCTGGTTAAACTGGTTTTCAATCGCTGTAGGCTTCTTTACAGTTGCGCTTTGTGGTTTCCTTGCGGCCATTTATCTCATCGGCGAAACAAATGAATACCATGATAAACGCCGTTTTATTAAAAAGGCCGAATTTATGAATGTAGCTGCGGTAGTTTTTGGTGCCATGGTATTTATCGCTGCACAACGTGATAAAATTCCGTTGATCGATTGGGTGTTTAAAAGTACAGTTGGCTTATCCGCCATAATACTGGCCAGTTTATCCCTTATTTTATTATGGTATCTGTTGATTAAAGGTAAAACCAAGGTTTTACGCATTTTAGCAGGCTTTCAGGTAACGATGATCCTGTTGGCGATTAGTTATGCCCACTTTCCTAATTTTATCCGTTTAAAGAGTGGAGGAGCAATTTCGCTATTAGAAACTGTTGGACCAGAAAAAACCATTTATAGCTTAGGTTTAGCCCTTTTGCTGGGCAGTGTACTGATACTACCTTTTTTAGGGTACTTGTTTTATAAATTTCAGAAGAAAGAGGAATAGGTCTTTTAGCATTCTTTTGTAAGCTGTAGATGGCTCGAAATAAAAATCGTCATCTCGACTGAAGCGCAGCGGAATGGAGAGATCTACCTCGATAGATTTCTCGACTGCGTTGCACTCCGCTCGAAATGACGATACGCGAGTTATAAAAAAAGAGCACCTGTTTCCAAATGCTCTTTTTATAAAACGATTCAATATTCTTACCTATAAACCACCTTTTCTGTTCGATTTGGTTTGTACAGGCCAGGTTGCTGGTTTGCCGGTACGTTCGTTAACCGGTAAATCGGTTGCTTTTTCAGTTGAGGTTTTTTCAGGATCTTCTGATGCCATATAAACCATAATGGCAGCTAAAATTACATTACTTCTGATTTCGTCGAAAACCAGTTTATCGTAACTGTCGCGGTTGGTATGCCAGGTATAAGTGCCGTAATCCCAGCTGGTAGAGCTTAACGAATAACCCAATGCTCCGGCAGCTACAAATGAAGCAAAATCAGAACCTCCTGCTCCTGGTGTGCCAGGGAAACTGGTTTTGATCTGGTTTTTAATCGTATCAGGTACTGCTGCCAACCAACGGGTGATGTAATCCTTTGATTTTGCAAAACCCTGTCCACCGATGTTAACTACTCGCCCTGTTCCGTTATCCTGGTTAAATAAAGCCTGGAGATTGTTCACAATTTCCGGGTGATCTTCTACAAATGCCCTTGAGCCGTTCAAGCCCTGTTCTTCGCTTCCCCAATGACCAACCAAAATGGTGCGTTTTGGATTAGGATAAATTTTCTTTAAAATGCGCATGGCTTCCATCATTAATATGGTTCCCGAACCATTGTCGGTAGCGCCACTTGCACCATCCCACGAATCGAAATGCGCCGAAAGCATTACATATTCATTTGGTTTTTGCGTTCCTTTTATCTCTGCAATAGTATTAAAGGTTGGCACAGCACCTAATTTTTTCGAATCTGCCTCGATTTTAAGCTTAGGCTTATCGCCATTTAAGGCCAAACGGTAAACCAAGCCATAATCTTCAACAGATAAATCTAAAGTGGGTACTTTTGTGGTATTTGCACCAAAAATTTTATCTACACCAAAGCCCTGCGACCAGTTATTAATCACCACCGCTACCGCACCTGCATTTTCTAATGCTACAGAAAGTGTTTTGGCAGTTAAACCGGTTTTGGCCAGGCTGGCTGCCCAGGCTTTTGCAGCTTCGGCTTTTTCTTTTTTAAATTTTTCGAAAAGGTCTTTTGTGGCAAATTCTTCCCAGTTTTTTTCTGGTCGGCCAGAAAGCTGGTTCATCGAAATGAGTACGATTTTACCTTTTACATTGGGTAACCATTTCTGAAAGGAAACCGAATCGGTAATTGCCGGAAGGATAATGGCTTCTGCATTAATGGCTTTTCCATTAGTTGATGGACTCCAGGCCAGTTGCGTGCCTTCTAAAGTACGTACCCGTGGACTTACCAGATCGATATGGGTAATACCCCGTTCCCAGCCGGCCCATTCGCCCCATTTTTCGTTTTTGGCAGAGATGCCCCAGTCGCTGTATTTTTTTACGGCCCAATCGTTTGCCTGTTTCATTTGTGGCGAACCAACCAAACGCGGACCAACAACATCAAGTAATTCGTGAGCAAGTTTCTCTAATTGAGAGTTTTCGTTCACTTCTTTAACAATATTGTCGATTATTTTCCGGTCTTGCGCAAAAACACTGGCCGAAGCACACAGTAATAGTGCAGAAAATAGTAATTTTTTATTCATAATTAGTTAGGGTTGATTATTTGACGTGCTAATTTATGAAATAAGGGTAGGATTGAGGGATGTTAATGGAAATGTTGCAGTTGAGTTGTGGTATTAGCTGTTATCAGCTGACACAAGTTAAGTCTTGAAATGATTCATTAGGTTTAAAGGTGAGATGGAACATCTGACCTCGCAAATAAGCTAAGGATGATAGTGAAGGGTGGGGTGATTGTAGCACTCGCCAGGAAAACTGCCTTCCCATAGAATTGCAGGCTTGCAGAATATAAACCTGATTGCCGCGGTCCCGATGTAAAATCGGGAGAAGCAAAAAGCAGGACTGAACTAACCTAAGTTATTCAAGCCCTGCTTTTCTTATTATAGTTTAACAGTTAATTTGTCATTTGTTTATTGGTCCGTTTGCACTAATTAACCAATGCCCAATGATCTACAGAACCAATCTAATTATTCATCATCTTAATAAAAGCGCCTAATTTAGCTTTCATGGCTCTTCTATCTACAATAAAATCGAGGAAACCGTGTTCCAGAACGAATTCGGAAGTTTGGAAACCTTTCGGTAAATCTTTTTTAATGGTTTCTTTAATTACCCTCGGGCCGGCAAAACCGATCAATGCCCCTGGTTCTGCAATATTGATGTCGCCAAGCATGGCATAAGATGCCGTTACACCGCCCGTAGTCGGATCGGTTAATAAAGAAATGTAAGGTACTTTAGCCTGTCCTAATAAAGCCAGTTTGGCCGATGTTTTAGCCATCTGCATCAATGAAAATGCGGCTTCCATCATACGTGCACCACCTGATTTAGAAATCATCAGGAAAGGAACTTTATGTTTAATGCTGTAATCGATAGATCTTGCGATTTTTTCGCCTACAACTGAGCCCATAGAGCCGCCGATGAAAGCGAAATCCATACAGGCAATAACCAGATCCTGACCTTCAATTTTACCAACACCAGCACGGATAGCATCTTTTAAGCCGGTTTTAGCCTGACTTTCTTTAATCCTGTCGGTATAAGGTTTGTTATCGTTAAAATTTAAAGGGTCGCCTGATGTTAGGTTCGGGAACAGCTCTTTAAACTCGTTATTATCAAATAAAACCTCGAAATATTCTTTTGAACCTACTCTCAGGTGGTAATCGCAGTAGTGGCAAACGTATTTGTTTTCCTGAAGTTCTGCCTGATGTAGCGGTTTCTTACAATTTGGACATTTATTCCACAAACCATCCGGTGCTTCCTTTTTCTCTTCAGTTGTGGTAATGATACCTTTATTCTCTCTTTTAAACCAAGCCATATAATTTTTTAAAGAATTGGATTGCAAAGAAACGAAAAATAAAATAAACTCGAACCTTTATTAGATGTAAAAAATAGTTGATGGTTAATTGATTGATCGTTGATAACCAATAGCCGGAGTAGTTTAAAACTGGCATTTGCCTGTTGCCAGCTGTAAATTGAAAAGTGTAGTGTGTCTTTTTTACACTAAGGATAATGTGTTTTTTACACTAAATAGGCCTTATTTTGCTGTTAGGCAAATAATTCTGTTGTTACAAAAGCTTGTAATGTTAATTTTTTTTATAACTTCGGACTTAATAAAATTAACAAGAAATGAGTTTAAAAGGCTACAAAGGCGTAATTTACGGAGATGCCGTTCAAGAATTGTTTGAGCAGGCTAAAAAACATCAGTTTGCTTTACCAGCAGTAAACGTAACCGGTACCAATACGGTTAACGCGGTATTGGAAACTGCAAAGGCAGTAAATTCGCCTGTTATGATTCAGTTGTCAAACGGAGGAGCACAGTTTTATGCTGGTAAATCGTTAGATAATGAGAAATTGCAAGCATGTATTTTAGGAGCTGTATCGGCTGCTAAACATGTACATTTATTGGCAGAGCATTATGGCGTTGCCGTGGTTTTACATACCGACCACGCCGCTAAAAAATTATTGCCATGGATTGACGGACTTTTAGACCACGGTGAAAAATTCTTCGCTGAAACCGGAAAACCTTTGTTTTCATCACACATGCTTGATTTATCGGAAGAGCCGATTGAAGAAAACATGGAAATTTCTGCAAAATATTTGGAGCGCATGGCTAAAATGAACATGACAATCGAAATTGAGCTTGGCGTAACCGGTGGTGAAGAAGATGGCGTGGATAACAGCGATGTAGACAGCTCAAAATTATATACACAACCTAGTGAAGTAGCTTATGCTTACGAAGAATTAAGTAAAGTTTCTCCACGTTTTACTGTAGCTGCTGCTTTTGGTAACGTACACGGTGTTTATAAACCAGGTAACGTGAAATTGCAACCGGTAATCTTGAAAAATTCTCAGGATTTCATCAAGGAAAAATTCAATTTAACTGCAGAGAAACCGATCAATTTCGTTTTCCACGGTGGTTCTGGTTCTTCGCAGGAAGAAATCAGGGAAGCAATTTCTTATGGAGCCATTAAAATGAATATTGATACTGATATGCAATGGGCATTTTGGGAAGGTATTTTAGAATATTACAAAAAGAACGAAGCTTATCTTCAGGGCCAGATTGGTAACCCTGATGGTGATGATAAACCAAATAAAAAATACTACGATCCACGCGTATGGTTGCGTAAAGGTGAAGAAACTTTCGTGAAGCGTTTAACTACTGCTTTCGAAGATCTGAACTGTATCAACGTAAATGATAAACTATAAGTTTTGATTGGTTTGGAAGGCTGAATTTACATTCAATCATCCAAAAAATCAATCATTCAATAATTAACAAAAGCGCCATAAGGTTAAAAACTTATGGCGTTTTTGTTTGTTTTTGGTTATATTTAAGCAAACAAAATGTGATGGCAAAATCTAAAAACGATACCAAAAAAAATAATTTTTTTGAGAAATTCGCTAATGTAGCGACCAAGTTTACCGGTAGTTCTGCTGCATTTATCAGCGCAACTGCTATTGTTGTAATTTGGGCGTTGAGCGGGCCAATATTTAATTATTCTGAAACCTGGCAGCTGGTAATTAACACCGGCACCACGATTATTACCTTTTTAATGGTTTTCCTGATCCAGAAAGCACAAAACAAGGATGGTAAGGCAATTCAATTAAAATTGAATGAACTGATTGCCGCGCAGCAGGGTGCAAGTAACCGCATGGTGGATATTGAAGACCTGAGCGAGAAAGAATTGGATCAGTTACATAAATTTTACGTTACGATTGCTACGCTTGCGAAAAAAGAGGCCGATATTCATTGCTCACATTCGATCGACGTTGCGAAAGAATTAAATGAATTGAAATTAAAATCGAATAAACACTTTAAACACCACGATAATGAGTCTGCACGTCCAAAAAGTTAACCACCCTGAAGATTTAGATAAAGTATTTGCTATCCGTAAAATTGTATTTGTAGACGAACAAAATTGTCCGCCGGAACTGGAATGGGAGCATGAAGATGAATCGACACATTTTTTAGCCACCAGTAACGGACAACCTTGCGGTGCCTGCCGTTGGCGTAAAACTGATTTAGGTTATAAACTGGAACGCTTTGCTGTTTTAAAGGATTTTAGAGGACAGGGGGTTGGCAGGGCATTAATTGCCGAAGCTTTATCTGACTTACCGGAAGATGCGCATTATATTTACCTAAACTCACAATTAGATGCAATGAGTTTGTATGCCAAATTTGGTTTTGTTGCGGAAGGGGATCAGTTTGAGGAAGCTGGCATACAGCATTTTAAAATGGTAAAGAAGGTGTAGGAACTTTAACCACGTATGCATATGTTAGTTATCGTCATCTCGACCGGAACGCAGTGAAGCGGAGAGATCTATCCTTGAGATAGATTTAGCTTCGCTGAGCCTGCGGGTTCTCGGCTTCGTTTCACTCCGCTCGAAATGACGAATCTTAAGTGAAACAAACCTACCCAAATACCTTCCCCGATAAGGCCATAGCCTCATTCCATTTATCCATATTAAGATTCAACGTTTCTCCTTTTGCATTTAAAAAGCCAATAACATCTTCAGTAGCAATATTGCCCGTAAGGTCATCAGCAGCCATTGGGCAGCCCCCAAAGCCTTTTAGAGCAGAATCTATACGTTTAACCCCTGAACGGTATGCAGCTTCAATTTTTTCGAAGCGTTCGGCAGGAGTAGAGTGTAAATGGATGCCAACTTCTATATTATTAAACTTAGAAATTAATTTTGGTAATATACTTTCTATTTTTTCCGGTGTAGAAACGCCCACGGTATCGGCCAGAGATAAAATTTCGACACCTTTACTTACCAGCACATCAGCCCATTTTTCTACAATTTCGTAATTCCATTCGTCGCCATAGGGATTTCCAAAACCCATTGATAAATAAACCACGGCTTTTGTATTATTCTTATCACATAAGTTAAGCATCTCCTCAACGGTAGCTAAAGATTGTGTAATGCTCGAATTGGTATTACGCTGCTGGAAAGTCTCAGAGATTGAAAAAGGAAAACCAAGGTAATCGATCTCCTGGTGCTTTACTGCATCTTCTACACCCCTTAAATTGGCTACAATGGCCAGAAGTTTGGTAGAAGTGTTTCTTAAATCCAATTGCGCTAAAACTTCTGCTGTATCTGCCATTTGTGGAATGGCTTTAGGCGAAACAAAACTGCCAAAATCGAGCGTATCAAATCCTACCTGAAGTAAAAGATTTAAATATTCAGCTTTAAGCCCTGTAGGTACAAAATCGTGCAGCCCTTGCATGGCATCGCGCGGGCATTCTACTAATCTGAATTTATTTTGGCTCATATTGGCTAGAAAAATTTTTAGCAAAATAAGGAAAGATTTGGTAACTATGGCTCATGGTCAATGGTTTTCTGGTTTATAGTTAGATTGTTTATTGCCATAGTGCATGAATTTACTGCAAATTAATTCATTTAACCGTTACACTTTGATTCATCTAATTATCAACCATGATCAATAAGGCAATCGCATTAAGCAGCCAGGCCATGAACCAAGAAACCATTAACTATGATCTATTAAGGCGATCGCTAGGTACCAATAAACAAATGACCAATGAACTAATGAACCTCACTCGGCACTTCCTCCCTGTAATCCACACTTCTGTCTTTTGCAAAGGTTCTGATAATTAAACGTGTACCTCTATCGTAGCTGAAATAACTCCAAAGCCAGTTTACGAAAACAATAATTTTATTACGGAAGCCTACCAAGGTCATTAAGTGCACAAACATCCAGGTAAACCAGGCAAAAACGCCCTGAAAACGGATTTTACCAATATCTACTACTGCTTTGTTCCGGCCTACGGTAGCCATTGAGCCCTTATCAAAGTATTTAAATTTTTCTAGAGGTTTATTTTCTTTGATATTGAGCAGATTTTTGGCCAGATGATGTCCTTGCTGGATGGCTGCAGGCGCAACCCCCGGGTGGCCGTTGGGTGTTTCTTCGTCAATAATGGCGGCAACATCACCAATGGCATAAACATTCTGATAACCGACAATTAAATTCTGGGTATCGGTTTTTAATCTTCCTCCACGCACAACTTCGGCTTTATCTAGGCCTGCTAAAACTTCACCTTTAACACCAGCACTCCAGATTACTGTTGAACTTAAAATCGCTGGTTTATCCTGTAAAGTAAGTGTATGACCATCATAACCCAGTACGCGGGTTTCGTTCATCACCTGTACGCCCATATCGGTAAGGAAATCTTTTGCTTTTTTCTGTGCCTGTGGCGACATTACGCCCAACAGTTCAGGCGAATTTTCTACAAGATAGATATTTACCCTGCTGAGATCCATTTCAGGATAATCGTTAGGGATAACGTGTTTTTTAAGCTCGGCAATGGCTCCGGAAGTTTCAACCCCTGTTGGACCGCCGCCTACCACCACAAAGTTTAATAAGGCGCTCTTTTTATCAGCATCTTTTTCGATCAGCGATTTTTCGAAATTCTGTAAAATCAAACTTCTTAAATCCAATGCTTCGGGGATCGATTTCATTGGCATTGAGTTGGCCTCGATTTCTTTATTGCCAAAGAAATTACTGGTAGAGCCTGTGGCGATAACCAGATAATCATAATTGATCCTGCCTATATCGGTTTGCAAGCAGTTTTCTGCTGCATTTACTTCGGTAACTTTAGTTACCCGGAAAATGAGGTTTTTTTGTCCTTTAAAAATCTTGCGTAGGGGAAAAGCGATAGAATCGGCTTCTAAACCACCCGTGGCTACCTGATAAAGTAATGGTTGAAAAGTATGATAGTTATGTTTATCGAGCATAACTACCTGGAAAGGTTTGTTTTTTAAACGTTTAGCTAATTCAATCCCGCCAAATCCGCCACCAACAATCACTACTCTAGGGTATTCGCTTTTAGGAAGTTGTAAATCCATTATGTATCGGTTTATCTATAGCTAACGTAACAAAAAGGTAGCCAAAAGGTTTAAAAATTGAGGTTTTGGCAGCTATTTCGAATGAATGATCAATATATAACTTTGGTATGACGAAGGTGGGATTTTGCAGGTTTTTAGTATTGTCTTAAATGAATTAAACCTGATAGGAATGGAAATCCTTTTTAATTTGCAGCAACCCTGAACATGCTGTTATGCTGAGGCACGAAGCACCTGCAACCGATGAAACAGATGCTTCGTACCTCAGCATGACAGTGCTTAATTAAAAAGATTGAAATGTATAGCAGGACTATCGAAACCGAAGAACCACAGGATTTGCTTTTCAAAATAAATGAAAAGCTTTGTTTCTTTTGACTTTTAAACCTCGCAGGTTTGGCACAAAAAAAGCGCCCCGGTTACCCGAAGCGCTTACATATTTTAAGATTTTAGATCTTATTTTTTCTCTGCAGAGCTACCCAAATCGATTACGATAGGAGTAGAGATACATAATGATGAATAAGTACCAATGATACGGCCGATTAACAGGGCGAAGATAAATCCGCGAATGCTATCGCCACCGAAAATAAAGATTACCAATAATACGAAGAATACGGTTAATGAAGTTAAGATGGTACGGCTTAGAGTACTGTTCAATGCGAAATTGATCAGGTTGTTACGCTCTTCGCCATGTAAATCTTCTTTACCAGCTTCTTTTAGTTTCTCACGGATACGGTCGAATACAACAACGGTTTCTGTCATGGTGTAACCCATTACTGTTAAAATTGCTGCGATAAAATCCTGACCAATTTCTAATGAGAATGGCATAATACCATCTAAAATGGTGTAGAAAGATAATACCATTAAAACGTCGTGGAATAATGCAATTACCGCACCTAAACCATATTGCCATTTTTTAAATCGTACTACGATATAGATAAACATGAATAAACATGAGATCAATACGGCGTAGAAAGCACCGTTTACGATATCGCTGGCGATAATCGGCGTTACTTTTTGTGAACTCACGATTTCATATTTAGAACCTGCCAAACCTTTGTTTAAAGCGTCTTCTACAACTTTATCAGTTTTAATGTCCTGATCTTCGATGTGGAAAGTAGTGGTAATTTTAACCTGACTGTCTTCACCAGCAGTTTTAACCTCCGGAGTTTCGTTACCGAAAGCAGGGGTTAATTTAGATTTTAAATCTTCAGTGTTTACTGCTTTATCAAAATGAACTAAATAAGTTCTGCCACCTTTAAAATCAACACCAAGGTTTAAACCACCGTTTTTGAAATACATACCAATACCAGCCACAATGATGATGGTCGAGATGATGTAGTAGATTTTACGACGGCCAACAAAGTTGAATGCTAAGTTTTTAAAGGCATTACGGGTTAAGCTATTATCGAAGTTGATTTCGATTTTGCGATCTAAGAACGATTGGAAAATTACCCGTGAGATAGCTACGGCAGCAAATAACGAAGAAAGGATACCGATACACAATGTAGTGGCGAAACCCTGAACCGGACCACTACCAAAAACATAAAGGATAGCACCTAAAATGAATAAGGTAACGTTTGAGTCGATGATAGATGGCATTGCATGTTTGAAACCTTCTTTAATTGCAGCAGCAACGCTTTTGCCATGTGCAAGTTCTTCACGTACACGTTCGAAGATCAGGATGTTCGCATCCACCGATAAACCAATGGTTAACACGATACCGGCGATACCAGGTAAAGTTAACACAGCGCCTAACGATACCAAAATACCGATTACGAAGAATAAGTTGATCAACAATGCAAAGTTAGCAACCCAACCCGCACGGTGATAATACAATGCCATGAAGATTAAGATAACGATAAACGCAATTACGAAAGAGATTAAGCCATCATGGATAGCTTGTGCACCTAAAGTAGGACCAACAATGTAGCTACCGGCAATACGTGCAGGAGCAGGTAATTTACCCGCTTTTAAGATGTTTGATAAATCTTTAGTATCTGCCTGGGTAAAGTTACCGGTGATTGATGATACACCACCAGCAATTTCATTTTGTACAGTTGGCGCAGAATAAACCTGGTTGTCTAATACAATAGCGATTGATTTTTTATTATTTGGATCAGCAGCAGCTTCAGCAGTAATTTTTTTCCATTTAGCAGAACCTTCACTGGTCATGTACATGGTTACTTCTGGTTTACCTTTCTGATCAAAGTCAGCACGAGAATCGCTGATTGCCTCACCACCTAAATCTGGTTTGCCATCAGCACTTACCACTTTAATGGCATATAATTCGAAAACTTTAGAACCTTCTCTTGGTTTAACGCTCCACATAAATTTCATCGTAGATGGAATTGCAGCAGCAACCTCAGGCATTCTTAAATATGCATTAACTTTTGCAGTATCTTTTTGTAACGACATACCAACAACTGCACCTGGCATTAATTGTTGCTGTCCGTTTTGTCCCTGATAGATAGGAAGGTTAAGTACTGCATAAAGCGGGTTAGATTTTAATAGTTCAGCTCTAACCGCTGTAGAATCTTTTTTACCTAAACCGGCAAGTTTACCACCTTTAGCTGTACTGTCTTTAGCAGCGGCTTTTTCTAAACCGGCCAGTTTACCACCAGCAGCCGGAGCAGCAGTTGTATCTTTGGTTGCAGGAGCATCAGCTTTTAAGGTTGCAGCTAACGTTTTATTAATGTTTTCTAACAAAGGTGCAACTTCCTGTACCTGATATACCTGCCAGAACTGTAATTCGGCAGAACCTTGTAAAAGTTTAGCAATACGCTCTTTATCCTGCACACCTGGCATTTCGATAAGGATACGGTTACTGCCTTCTTGTTTTTGCATGTTCGGACTTACTACCCCGAAACCATCAATACGCGAACGTAATACAGTAAACGAACGATCGATAGCACTGGTTGCTTCTTTTTCTAAGAAAGATTCAACCTCGCCATTGCTTGCGTTTGGTTTTAATTGCGAAGCATTGTCCTGATTTGAAAAATAATCAGCAAGTTTTACACCCGGACTTAATTTTTCGAATTCGTTAACGAAAATTTTGATGTAGTCTTTACCGCCAGCATTCAACTGGATTTGTGCGTTTTGAACTGCTTTATTGAAGTTGGCATCAGTAGGGTTGCCCGCTAACGATTTAACCAGTTCAGCTAACGATATCTCCATCGTTACGTTCATTCCGCCTTTTAAGTCTAAACCCAGGTTGATTTCTTTGGCTTTTACTTCTTGATAAGTAAACCCAACAACCGGATAAACTTTCTCGGTACTCATCGAATCTAAGTAAGCCTTTTCTTTGGCTAAGTCACCTTTCGCATAGTTTTTTGCGTCTTTTTCTACCTTGGATGCTACCAAAGTAAAAGAAAGTGCATACGCACAAACGATAGCCAATACTATCGCTATAAACTTAATAAAACCTTTTCCTTGCATTGTTTGTTTAAAATAATTTGTCTTTCGCTGTTTTTTAACAAGTCGGCAAATCTAATTAAATTTTTAAATTATAGAACCCCTTAATTGATAAATTATTAACAATAATTTTTATCGGGTGGTAATCCTGCAGAATTCATCAGGCCGGATTTATTTCAAAGGGCTAATTTTAGGTTAAAACTGATTTGGAAAGAAATTTCAGTGGGCTTTGGGTTTGGTTCGGTCCCGCTAATGTTTCTGCCCCGATAGAAAAAATCGGGGGCATCCACGTATATCGGGTTTAGCTTGCAGGGGTAGAGGTGCTTCTTTAAGATTACGTCATTGCGAGAAGGAACGACGAAGCAATCTTAAAACGATCGCTGTTTGCTAAAGTATTAAGAATGCTTCATTTGCTGAAAAGCCTCCTCGCAATAACGACCTAACAAATTAAATCCTTTCCAAAACCTCAAAAGTATAATCGTATTTATTCTTTTCGTCGGCTTTATGGGCTTCACTGCTGATTACTTTCCATTCTTTCCTGTCAATTTCAGGGAAAAATGTATCTGCATCAAAAGTATGATGGATAGTGGTTAAATACAGTGTATCTGTTTTCGGCAAGGCCTGACGGTAAATTTCCGCTCCACCCACAATAAATACTGGTTTTTCTTCTGTTTGGGTAATTTCTAAAGCTTTTTCCAAACTATTTACTACTTCAACACCTTCAATTTTTAATTCAGTATTTCTTGTAATTACAACGTTCCTGCGGTTTGGCAATGGTTTACCCACAGAATCGAAGGTTTTGCGGCCCATTATTACCGTATGGCCAGAGGTAGTTTGCTTAAAGAATTTTAAATCGGCCGGCATGTGCCACAAAAGCTGGTTGTTTTTGCCTATTGCGTAATTTTCGCCAATGGCAACAGCTATAGATATTTTGCTCATTAATGATAAAGTAAATTGTGGGGAGATTAAAATAAATCGGAATGTGTGCCTAACCTGTCAAGGTAAATTTCTTTTTTGGTATCGTCCTGAAGCCAGGTCATTAACCAGTCTCCTTTGATGTGACACTCTCAAAAACCATTATAATCTCCACTTAAAATATGTGGTTTGTATTTTGGAGGCAGCTTCCCGTCTTCTCTCAGTATTTTGAATACTGCTTCTAAGAGAGAAATATCGTAGTTACGTTTTATGCAGCGTTTATAATCTTTTTTAAACTGATTTGAAAAAGATATATCGTACATGTTATGAATTTAGCTTTTCCATTAAATCAGAATGACTTGAGGATTTAGTCAATCCTTCACCTTTGCTGGTCTTTTTCATTGAAGCAACAGTAGTTTTATTCGGCTTTTTCTCCGTTTCAATATTAATGATAACACCTAACTCTAGTAAAAGCTGTTTAACTAAACTGCTTTTCTTTTCGGGTACGCTGATTGAAAAAGTTTCCATATACAAATATACTAATTCTGTTAAACAGCAACAACACCCTTAATATGCGGATGAGCCTCGTAATTATCTAATGTAAAATCTTCAAACTTAAAATCGAAGATGCTTTTCACATCAGGGTTGATTTTCATAGTCGGAAGCGGTTTAGGCTCGCGGCTTAATTGTAAGTTGGCCTGTTCTATGTGGTTATTGTATAAATGTGCATCGCCAAGGGTGTGGATAAAATCTCCGGCCTGTAAACCGCAAACCTGTGCCACCATCATGGTAAGTAAGGCATAAGAGGCAATATTGAAAGGAACGCCCAGGAAAATATCGGCACTTCGTTGGTATAACTGACAGCTTAATTTACCATCGGCCACATAAAACTGAAAAAAGGCGTGACAAGGAGGTAAGGCCATATTCTCGATTTCGGCAACATTCCAGGCAGAAACAATAATCCTGCGCGAATCGGGATTGTTTTTGATCGTATTGATGATGTTTGTAATCTGGTCAATATGCTGTCCGTCAGGTGTTGGCCAGCTTCTCCATTGCGAACCATAAACCGGTCCGAGGTTACCGTTTTCATCGGCCCATTCGTCCCAGATGCGTACACCATTATCTTTAAGGTATTTAATATTGGTATCACCGGTTAAAAACCAGATCAGTTCGTGTATAATCGATTTTAAATGCAGTTTCTTCGTGGTTACCATCGGAAAACCCTCCTGAAGGTTAAAACGCATCTGATAACCAAAAACGCTTATGGTTCCGGTGCCGGTACGGTCGTGCTTTTGAGCGCCATGATCAAGCACATGCTGCATTAAATCTAAATATTGTTTCATACACCCCAAACCCCTTTTGGGGCTTTTAAATTATAAATAATTAATAAAATACAAATATCTAAAATTTATCAGGTGTTGTAAATCATAACAAGGTCTATTTATTAACATTTACAGTAGTTCCGGCGTGAAGCCGGGACCTGCGGAAAATTTGTATGTTTGCAAAATGAGACGCTTGCTGGTTTCGGCACGATGTACTCAGGACTTAAGACTCAGGACTAACATGCTATCTTTCCCCAACGCAAAAATAAACCTAGGTTTAAATATCACCGAAAAACGTGCCGATGGTTACCACAACCTCGAAACTGTTTTTTATCCGGTCAATATTAAGGATGCTGTTGAGATTACGGATGCTGAAATCACTTCCTGCAAAACTCACGGTATTGATATTCCAGGAAATCCTAACGATAACCTGTGTTTTAAAGCCTATCAGTTAATCAAAAAGGATTTTGATATCCCTGCACAGCGCATCGATTTGTTAAAAAATATTCCGGTAGGCGCGGGTTTAGGTGGTGGATCTGCAGATTGTGCTTTTCTGATCAAATTATTGAATGAAAAATTCAGTTTAGGATTTTCTGTTGATAAAATGGAAGATTATGCCCGCCAGCTCGGTGCCGACTGTGCATTTTTTATCGAAAACAAACCGGTTTATGCTTTTAACAAAGGTGATAAATTTGAAAAATGCGAAGTAGATTTGTCAGCCTGGTTTAAAGTTTTGGTAAAACCACCCGTACATGTAAGCACAGCCGATGCTTACGCGCATGTAAAACCTCAAAAACCTTTGCAATCGTTAAAAGAAATCATACATTTGCATCCAACAACATGGAAATATAAGGTTATTAACGATTTCGAAATATCCGTTTTCGCAAAATATCCCCAAATTCATCAAATAAAAACCAGTTTATACGATGCAGGCGCAACATTCGCTTTAATGAGTGGTAGCGGTTCGTCGGTTTTTGCACTGTTTAGCCATCCGGTTAAATTGCCAGAACTGGAAAAAAACAACTTAGTATTTTATGGTATTTAGGCAAAGCGTATGGCGCGTGGCGTTTGAATAGCGAATAAGGTTGGAAGGTTGAAGGTTGGAAGGTTTTGGGTGCCTAATATGTCTTGTGCCTCAAATCTCACATCTGGATACAACTATAAATAAATTTAAATAGAGGTTGAAGATATAAGGTTTAAGGTGACTATAGTCCCAAATCTCATATCCAGCATCTCAATATTATATAAGATGAACATTAATCTAGTCCGCAAAAGCGGTAAATTTAATTTTGAAG
The DNA here is from genome assembly GCF_052045455.1 of Pedobacter sp. 22226. Lineage (NCBI taxonomy): Bacteria > Pseudomonadati > Bacteroidota > Sphingobacteriia > Sphingobacteriales > Sphingobacteriaceae > Pedobacter > Pedobacter sp. 22226. The sequence continues at coordinate 49,221 of NZ_JBQEPB010000001.1, forward strand.
CAGAGAACGAAAGCGGTTTTACTGTAGAGCTGGATGCAAAAGCTGCGATAGGTGGCGAGGGAAAAGGTTTCAGGCCAATGGAAATGTTACTTATCGGTTTAGGTGGCTGCAGTGGTATTGATATGGTAAATGTATTAACCAAGCAAAAAGAACCTCTCGATGATGTTAAAATCGCCATAAATGCTACGCGTAAAGAAGAAGAAATGCCACCGATTTTTGATGTAATCGATATCCATTTTGATCTTTTTGGCGATTTAAGTGTGCAAAAGGTAGAACGTGCTTTACAAATGACTTTCGATAAATACTGCTCGGTTTCGAATATTTTAGGCCGCTCAGCAACAATTAACTTTACTTACAAAATAAATAAGGTGTAGATGGAGGTTTAAGGTGTAGGGTTTAAGGTTGAGGGGCTAAATCTCATATCTAATGTCTAACATCTCAAATCTGATGTCTCACATCTCAATACTCATAACTTGACACTAAAAATGAAATCCGAAAATTTTGAAACCATAGCTATACGCACTCAAACCGAACGCAGCTTGCATAAAGAGCATTCATCGCCAATTTACCTGACTTCGAGTTATAAATTTGAGGATGCTGAAGAAATGCGTGCCTTATTTGCAAACGAAAAAGAAGGAAATGTTTATAGCCGTTATTCAAATCCAAATACCTCAGAGTTTATAGATAAAATGTGTCTTTTGGAGGGTGCTGAAGATGGTTTCGCAACAGCTACCGGCATGGCGGCCATTTTTACCACTTTCGGGGCGTTCTTAAAAAGCGGCGACCATCTGGTTTCTAGCCGTTCGGTTTTTGGTTCTACACATCAGTTGTTAACGAATGTTTTCTCTAACTGGGGTGTAACTTTCGATTATGCAGATTTAGACAAACCACAGGACTGGGAAGCGCTGATTAAACCCAATACCAAAATGATTTTTGTCGAAACACCATCAAACCCGGGTATCGACATTATCGATCTTGAATTTTTGGGCGATCTCGCTAAAAAACACAACTTATTATTGGTAGTTGATAACTGTTTTGCCACACCTTATCTACAACAGCCTATTAAATACGGTGCACACATTTCGATCCACTCGGCTACCAAATATATCGACGGACAAGGCCGTGTGTTGGGTGGGATTATTTTAGGTACAAAAGAGTTAATTGCAGAGGTGGTGGGGTTTGCCCGTCACAGCGGACCAGCACTTTCGCCTTTCAATGCCTGGATTTTATCTAAGAGTTTAGAAACTTTGGCCATCCGTATGGACCGCCATTGTGAAAACGCTTTAAAAGTGGCCGAATATTTGGAAAAACACCCAAAAATTAAACTGGTTAAATATCCGTTTTTGCCTTCACACCCGCAGTACGAAATTGCTAAGAAGCAAATGAAACAGGGTGGTGGTATTGTAACCATCGTGGTTGATGGCGGAATAGATGCGGCACGTAAATTTATGGACCGTTTAGAGATGTTTTCTATCTCTGCAAACCTGGCTGATACACGTTCTATCGCTACGCATCCGGCAACCAGCACGCACAGCAAACTTACCGAAGAGCAACGTAATGAAGTAGGTATTGAACAGGGTTCTATCCGTTTATCAATCGGTTTAGAGCATATTAATGATATTTTAGCAGATATTGAGCAGGCTTTAGCTTAAGGCATGATATCGTCATTTCGACCGTAGTGGAGAAAGCTTTGTACTATGATAAAAGATTTCTCTCCCGAAAGTTCGGGACTACGTTTCAGTCGAAATGACGAATTTTCTCAAGGAGATAGATTTAAAAATATGATATAGCCTCTTTTTATTTTATTAATGCTGTTATTCGTATTTCGAAAAATCTACAGCAAATATACAGCGGTTAACCTGACTGCCGTTTTTAGCACCGGCATTAGGTTCAAACTCAGTTAAGCTCCATAAATAATTGTATTGCGTTTCAAGATATAAAGATTCGGCGCCATAAGGCCATCTGTACCTTGTGGTATTGGTATCTCCATCGGTATATCTCGCTAAACGGGCAGTAGAGCCGTACGATTCACTTGGCGATCCGGTGCAGGAAAGCCAGGTTCTGTTTCCTTTTCTGAAAACGCCCTGAATGCCATGGGCATGATCCGATGTAAACAAACTGTTTTTAGGGATTACCGTTTGGATACCCGAGTTTTGAAGTTCGCCGGCAGCATTGATGGGAAACCCAAATATTTTAGGCACAATAGAAGCATCTGCGCTTCCGGCATAATATTGCCCTGTCCACAACTGATTGTTTTCGTAATTTACCTGTACGGTTGAAAAGGGCTCGGCATCATTGATTTTATAATAACCCACCTGAGGCAGGATGTAACGGTAATTAAACGCATAAAGATTGCCGCTTGCATCTTTACCACACTTATTTTCGGTGCCGGTTCCTGAAGTTACTTCAATAATCTTATCTAAATCGAATACCCTTAAACCGAGGCTTGTACTGCTCAGATAAATTTTACCGTTGAAATAAGCAATTCCACCGGCATGAACATTTAAAGGCGCATAAGCACCATATTGGGTATAATCCAAATTACCGGTAGGCAGGGTAGGTTGTACCAGTAAAATGTGCCTGTAGGTTAAATAAGTAGCCGAACTTGGACTAATGTCGATCAGCGTTATCCTCGATCCCTTGCTCTCTGCCGCATCTTTCGCGTACCAGCTTACCAATAAATAACGGACGTCATTCCTCGTGAAACCCGAAATTCCCTGCGGGCGCCAGATAGAAGTGGTCTCATCATCTTCATTCCATCTGATGCCCCTTACCCGGTTTTCTTCCGGCACATTAAAGCCATATACTTCGGTGTAGGCGCTTCCGCCAATTGCCTGACGGTTTTTATCGATCTGTGTCGGGTTTAAAAACGCAAAGCCTGTATTGATGTAGGCTGATGTATTGGTATAGGCATTTACGCTTGCTGCGGGACTTGCGGCTGCAGTTGCCATTAACGTATTTTTATTTTGAAGAGTGGTGCTCAGCTGATTTTCCGGTAAAGTGTTTTTCTTGCAGGAAAAAGCGAACAGGCATGACGCGACTAGCATCGGGATAATGGTTTTTTGCATGGTTTTTTATCAGGTTGATTGTTATGGTAAAATTGGAACAAGTTTAAAAGGTAGATATAAACTTAAACCCGCAAAGGTGTTAAGGATTGGTTATTTTTGATGCTTGCTGATCTAAGATTGTATTATCGGTTAATGTAGAAAGTGCATCTACTCCTGGGGCTGTTTGAGATACTGAATTTAAGCATCTTTTAATATGAAAAAAACTGAAATAAATTCAGGGTGAGGACTATGGATCGGACCATATTCCGAAGCTTACGTATTGAGAACCAAAACTTCGGAAGTTTCCCTCAAAAAACTAAATTCGTGTTATGAACGATATCGATTTCATCCTTTCAGAGTTGCAATCCATCAGTGAACCTGATTACCTAAAGAAAATGGCCCGCTATGGTATCGACATTTCTAAGGCTTTTGGTATCCGCGTGCCCAATATCCGCAAGCTGGGTAAGCAGATTGGTAAAAATCAGGAGTTGTCTTTATTGCTTTGGGAAACCGGATTTCATGAAGCACGTTTACTGGCCACCATCATTGGCGATGATAAACAAGTAACAGAGATGCAAATAAACGCGTGGACAAAAGATTTCAGTTCATGGGATGTATGTGATCAGGCTTGCGGAAATCTTTTCGTTAAAACGCCTTATTTTAAGTCGAAAGCTTTTGAGTTTGCTTCAGCGGAAGCAGAATTTGTAAAGCGCACCGATTTTGTGCTGATGGCTGAGGCAGCTGTTCACCTTAAAAAAGAATCCAACGATACTTTTCTTGCCTTTCTTCCTGTAATTGAAAGTGAAGCTTACGATAACCGTAATTTTGTTAAAAAAGCAATCAACTGGGCTTTGAGGCAGATTGGTAAACGAAATGCTTTCCTCCATACGCACGCCATCCAAACTGCAAATAATATCCTTGTCCAAAACAATAAAAAAGCAAACTGGGTAGCTTTAGATGCTTTAAGGGAATTGAACAGCGATATAGTACTTGCTAAAATTAAGTTTTAGCGACATCGAACGCTCAGCGCTCCCCGTTCTCCGCCCAACTCACTTCTTATCTTACATCAATGCACAGCAGGTTGTACAGTATTAACTTTGTATCATAAATAAGAAAGGAAATTTATGTCACAGTTCATTTTGCACAAAGAAAACACCCGCGGTCATGCCAATCATGGCTGGTTAAATGCACATCACTCATTCAGTTTTGCAAACTACTACAATCCAGAAAGGATGCACTTCGGGGTTTTGAGGGTTTTAAATGATGACTTGATTGATGGTGGTATGGGCTTTGGTAGCCACCCACACGATAACATGGAAATTATTACCATTCCGTTGGCCGGTGCAATTGCGCATAAAGATAGTATGGGCAATTCGGCAGTGATCAAAAGCGGAGAAATCCAGGTGATGAGCGCCGGAACAGGGGTTAGCCACAGCGAATTTAACGCAAATGCCGGTGAGCAGTTAAATTTATTGCAGATCTGGTTGTTTCCGAACAAGAAAAACGTTACACCACGTTACGATCAGCAAACTTTGGATGTTGCCGCCCGTCACAACAACTTTCAGCAGATCTTATCGCCCAATGCAGATGATGCCGGCGTTTGGATCCATCAGGATGCCTGGTTTTCGTTAGGGAATTTTGATGAAGGTTTTGAAACCGAATACAAAATCAAAAAAGCCGGTAACGGAGTTTATGCATTCGTAATCAGCGGAGAGGTAACCATTAACGGACAAGTATTAGGTAAAAGAGATGGATTAGGCGTGTGGGATACCAATAGCATCAGTTTTAAAGCTAACACTGCAGGCGCAGAAGTTTTATTGATGGATGTTCCGATGGAATTGAATTAAAATAATTTAACCAAACCCCGAAGGTTTTAGAACCTCGGGGTTTATTTATTTAAAAAAATATGCAAACTACCATACTTTATATCGGCAGGGATACTGAAATTACGGTTGTAATGAACCGCCTGTTAAATGCCAGGCCGGAGTGGAAGGGGATCTGTGTATGCACGGATGAAGAAGCCATTGAGATTTGCAAAGAACAGCACATTGATCTGGTGCTGCTCGGAAACGGTATTGATGCAACATGCGAAAAAGCATTGAGAGCAAAACTGAACGGACTTAAACCCGGATTGAAAATTATCCAGCATTATGGCGGGGGTAGTGGCTTGTTGTATGGGGAAATCATGACCGCACTGAATTAGTTAATTGAATATTTATGCGTTTTGCTATTTGAACTTAATAGCAGCAGTTGCTAATCCTACCTAAACGGGATTGCAGCGGTATCCTTTTAAAATTAGCAGTTGCTTCCGTTTTTATTGTCATGCTGAGGTACGAAGCATCTGCAACCGATGATACAGATGCTTCGTGCCTTAGCATGACAGCTGTATTTTAAAAGATTTAGCAAAAAGCCCGGCTAACCCTTAATAGCATTACGGGATTTGCTTTTCAAAATATTTTTATTGAACCTTACTAAAGTTAGCCGTAGGCAAAGGCTGTGCTTCAAAAAAAACTTGATGGTCTGTGAGACACAGACCAAGGGATCTAGCTAATGTAATCCCTGTCCTCATCGCTCAATTCTTTTTTGTTCGAAACCGGTTGGTGTTTTTCGATCTCATCATCATAACTGCTAACTGTTTTTCGCGGACGGCCTACTACGAACCCGATAATAAAACCGATGATGATGCAGATACCGATCACCAGAAGTTTAGATACCGGAACTGTGGCAACCAGGAAATCGAAATCTACAGGTTCTGTGTTTACCATTAAAAAAATGGTAAGTAATACTGTTACTATGATGATGGAAATTGTTTTTGCGCTCATGGCTTAAAAGCTATAATTAAATGAAAACTCTAATATCGGATTTTGATTGTAAATCTGGTTGACAAAAACCAATCTCGCTCCTAAATCTACAACAGGCTGATAGCGCAAAATGTTTACACTCGTATTCAATTCTACACCATAAGTTTTCGGATCGTTAAAAGTTGTGCCCTTGCCGATGTTCTCGTAATGGCAGAATAAACCCGCCCTGAAATTTCTCACGTAAGCTAATGGCCCCAGCTCCCAGTCAGGAAAGGCAAAAGGAAAACGATAATTAAAAAGTAAACTGTTTTGCAGTTTGCTTTTTGCTAAGATGTTGTTGTATCCATATACGGTTGCAATCTCTGTGGCATATTGGTTTACCCCGCTTGCTTTTTGGTAATTGAAACTTGCCAGGAAGGAATGATTTTTGGCCAGTCCAGGAAAATAAAGAAAACTTTCGAGCGCCAGAATTTCTCCACCTAAATTTTTATCGAAAGGTTGATGATCATAAGTTAGCCTGAGCACCTGTGCCCACTTTGGTGCGATATCTCTTTCGGTGGTACGCACACTGTGGTTGAAAGTAAAATTGTATTCCATCGGGAATTTAAGCTCGCGGATAAAATTGGTCGGCATGTTTTCGGACATATACCTTTGCGTAAAACTGGTTGCCGCATTTAAGGTAAAAGCATAGTTCTCATTACGGGCATTAAACGATAGCGGAAGCGAAGCATTAAGTTTGATGTAGTGCTCTCTCCAGTCACCTTGCTGTACCGCATTTTTAGCCCTGTAAAACGTTCTTTTCGGGCGGTTGCGATACAACACACTCAATACCGGATAAAGTGCTTTATAGCTAATGTCTGCAGTGTACTCAAAACGTTTTAAATCGCGGTGGTATTTTGCGCCCGAATAAAAGTCCATGGTGTTAAGCAGGTTGTTCGATTGCAGCTCCAAACCGAAAACATATTCGTTATCGATTACCGGAATAATGCTGTGGATGCTGAACAGATTTAGCGCCTGGTGGTAGCGTTTGGATTGGTACGTGCTGTCCGGAATTTTGTCGAAAACATTGCCAACGTTTTCCTGCTTTTCTGCTGCGGCCGAAAAATCGATAAAGTTATTTTCACCTGCCGGTTTTTCTGTAATGCTGGTTTCAGCAATTTCGTAGCCGTTGATTTGATAATCATTAAAAATAATTTTTCCGTCTTCGGTTTCAGTAGGATTGAAGGCGCCGTATTTTGACGCACTAAGGGCTGTGATTTTTTTCGAAGATAGATCAATTCCGTAAATATTATCAATGCCATTGAAGTGTGCATTGAAGACAACTTTATCGTTAATAAAAACCGGGCGACTGAGCTGTTGTCTGCTGTTCGAAATCAGCGCCGATTTTTGATCTCCATCCATCAGCCATAAAGTTTTTCCTTTCTCCGTTACACCGATATAAGCAATCTTATTTCCGGTTTTATCGAAAGACGGAGTTTGCAGAATTTCATTTTCCGGATTTGGATAAGTCTTTAAAATTTTTCCCGAAGCGGCATCCATCTCAACCAGATTGAAATGATTATTGAGTTCAACTTTTACGGCAATAATTTTCTTTCCATCTTCAGATAGGCTTGGAGAGAAGAGCCTGCTTTTGCTGCTTAATTTGTTGAATTTTTTAGTCTTTAAATTGTACGAACAGATTACGCTATAACTGCGTTGTTTATATCTCGGATCGTAACGGATTTCATCCCAAACCAGCAGGTTATTTTTTAAGCTAAACCAGGACTGTTCCTGGTAGCCGATTCCGAATAATTTTTGCTCCGATTTATCTTCGTTAATAATCACAAAATAACGGGCATCTGTCTTACTTTCTTTTAGTGCTAAAATCTGATTTTTATTTAACCGTACCGGCAGGAAATAATTGGTCGCTAATGCTGATTTTTTATTTAAACTTTCATAGCGTTCTGTGGTGGATTTTTCTTCCTGTTTTTTCCACGCTTCAGCCAGCTTATTTTGGGTAGCCAGAAAATACTGTCGGGTATTTTCTCCGGTGTATTTTTTCAGGCTCTTCGAAAAGGGGTAAGGCCGCACTGGTCTTTTTCTAATGTCGCCAAGCAGGCTGTCTGAAATGAACTGGCCGTATTTTTCTTTCATGTCGGCTACCATCAAATATCCGGTTTGGTAGTAGCCCGGCGTCACGTCTTTGTTCGATCCAAAATAGGCTTTGCTGTAGCTAAATTTTTTGCCTTCCAAAATCGAGGCCCGGTAAGGCATGATCCAATTCGGCTGCCGGCCCCTGCCCGAGTAGGTCAAAGCTGTTTCGTTTACCACCGCATCACCTTCGAAAAACCATGTGGGTATGCCTGCTCCAAAGTAGGCGAAGTACACCAGCTCGGGGAAGGGGTGTGCCTGTGTTCCTGTCAATTTGTCAAACTGTGCGATGTGCCTGAGCTCATGTACAGCGAGATTGTTCAGCCAATCCTGACTGTCGAAAAACTGGGGCGGGGTAGCATAGAATTCCGACTTCTTTGGCCCCAGCTGAACAAAGCCATTTGCAAACGTTCCGCGGTTCTGTAACAGGAGAGGGATTGAGGTTTTTTGTTGCCTTAAACCTAAGCCAATTCTGGTGTAAATATAGGGTAGGGTATTGGCCATTCTTTGGGCCTCTTTCTCCAATTCTTCAGGATAGATGATTTTAAAGCCACCTGATGAAATGTAGTTCCATTTTACACTAAGTGGGTTTTGTGCTGTGCTGAAAATCTGGCCAAAAACCGATGGTGAAATAAAACTTAAAGTAATTGCACTTAAATACTTGATAATTAGTTTTTTGTTTGCGTTTTTTAAATTCATCTAAATTCTTTGCTAAAATATTTAGTTTTTTAAATTTTACAGGTATTCTAAATTGTGAATTTTTAATTTATGTTAAATGATATAAATTGCTGATTTATAATTTGTAATGAAATTTATGTAAATTTACTAATTGTTGATTTTATCTTGATTTTTAATTCAATTTTCTTTCATATTGAAGCGCTTCATCTCATTTTTTACCAGCAGTAATTTATTGATTTAATTTACACTTATTAATCGATTTTCCCTGAAAATTTTGAGGCTTTTTTCTATTCTGTATGATTTGTAGAAAGAGGTTTGAGTCTCATTAATAAAGGCTAACCCAAGATATATTTGATAGTTGTATGAAGATTTTAGTTATGAATCTAAGCTTGAAATGCAGTGGTAATAAATCTAAAATATTCGCTTAAAATTGATGGTTTTAAAGCAAAAAAAACCGTCTTGATAATTGATAATCTTAAAGATCTTTAGCATTAAATTCAGAATTTTGATGATGATTTTAAATTGAAGTTTATGTGGGTGATGCTATTGTTGTGACAAAATGTCTTTGTTTTTTGTTTTGAAATTTAAACTGAATTGGATCCTTTAAGTAATGGATATAGCTTTGGTAAGGCTGGATTCATAAATTCGAAAGGGTCTTAATCTTCTATTTGACCTCTCAAATACTGTGTTTTTTCTAAGTTAATCAGGGATTTTGGATGTCAAATTCTTACTTGGAATTCAACTTAAAGCCTCGATTTCGTATATATTTTTAGTGAATTTGGTATCCAATTCGATAGTTTTTGGCTTAGATAATGCGATTTCCTTGCGATATTTCCGGATAGCAGGGTTTTTAACTGGGTTTTTTGAAAATTCGATTTTTGTTTAAAAAACTTGCTTTTTTGGTATTTAAACAGCATTTTTTGATCTCTTTGCTGTATTTCTTTTGAGTTGGTAAAATGCTTCTGATTTGGTGGTTTTTAATCCTGAGGGGACAAATTTAAATGCAAAATCAGGATTATCTTTCTCTCTTTTTTTTAAAAATGGATCTTTAAATATTACTGCTTTTGTGGTTAGGTGAGTCAGTTTTTACCAGGGTGAAGAAGCTGATGTAGAAATGTAGTTTGTGGTAATGGGTGTTTTAGTTTATATTTTTTATGAGTTAACAGGCATAGTTCCTGTTAATTTTTGCTGGCAATATGGATAGCTTATCTGTAGATTTTTGAGGGAAAATTGGCTCCTTATTTCTGGAAGTTTATTGGAGCTTTTTGCCCGATTTTTTATTCGCTATTATATTGATTAATTATTGGTGTTTTAATGATTTTACTGTCGCGTTTTATATGAATTTTTTTATTGTTTTATTTAGAGTAATCGTGTCTTTTTTATAGTCCGTTTATCAAGCTGATTTTTGTTTTATTTTACAGGTATTTAAAGTGTTATTTTAGAATTAAATCGCTGGCTATTTTCGATCTTTTTTTTATACAATACAATATTGTTTTTTTTAGATATCTGGTTAAGCATTTTGTGTTTTTATATTCCTGTTTTTATTAGTCGGTATTATGGTTTTGCGTAATGATTTTAAACCTGTTTTAAGCGGCTGGTTCATGTAATGATCACTTAGGTTACTATCATTTCGATTCATGGTTTATTGTGTAAAAATCAGCATGATGGAAAAGGAATTATTGTATATAGATTCCCTTTAAGTTTTCTTCATTTCGTGCGGAGAGCAACGGAGCCGAGAACCCGCAGGCTCAGCGAAGCTAAATCTATCCCGGGAAAAATCTCTTTATTACACCTTGCATAAATCTAAATAACAAATCGTTTTTAGTTGAGTATTCAAGGTGGGGGCCAGGTCTAAATTGGTTTAGAATTTTGAAGGCTCGATTAAGAGAAATATGTCTTGATAGATCTTTGCGCTCCACTGCGTTTCAGTCGGGATGATAATGTTTTTTAGCGGAGCCTTTTTGGTAGATAGCTTACGTAGAAACAGCAGATTTTGCGGTACTTTCTACAGTTTATTTTTCCTTTTTTTATAGATGGGATACAAGAATATTGAACCCAGAATGATCGTTGCACCGATATAAAATCCACCTGTCATCTGCTCTTTATTCTGAAAGAAAATGAAGGCCAGTACAATTCCGTAAACAGGTTCAAGGTTTGTAATTAAGGCCACCCTGAAGGCTGATAAAGTACGCATTACAGCAACACCTGCAACATAGGCAACCGATGTACAAAGCGTGCCTAAAAGCGTTAAATAAAACCAGTTTTTTGCACTCAGGTTAAAGTGTGTGTGCAACAAAGTTCCGTCGTATAGGCGGTATAAAGTGATCCAAAAGAAAGCGCCAACAAGTTCATAAAAACCAATTATGGAAGGTTCACTTTTTTGTACCAGGGTCGAATTAATTGTAGAAAAAAGACTGGATGCTATCGCTGCCAGTAACCCAAAAATAATCCCTAAAGTATATTGACCTTCGAATTTAAAGATCATATAAATGCCTAAAATAATCAACAAACCGATCAGGATATCGCCCATCTGAATCGGTTGTTTTTTGATCAGTGGTTCTAAAATTGCGGTGAACAAAGTGAAAGAAGAAAGGCATACCAAAGTAACCGAAACGGTAGAAACTTTAATGGCATGAAAAAAAAATATCCAGTGGATGGCTACAATTCCACCGGTTAAAAAGAATTGTAAAAACTGTTTTTTAGTAACCCTGATATCCTTCTTTGTAATCAGAAACCAGGCAAAAAGAGTTGTCGATGCAATGAGTACACGATACCAAACCATGGGTACGGCATCAATAGAAATTACTTTCCCGAGCACGCCTGTAAAGCCCCATACAAATACAGTAAGATGAAGGATGAGCAGGTTTTTTTTGGTTGCTTCCATTGTTATTTTGGCGCCTTCCTCAACAGGTAAAAGCCTAACAGGCCAAAGAAGAGTGTAGGCATTATAACAGCTGCAAATGGGGGTAAACCACCTTTGGTAGAGAACATCTGTGTAAACTGATTAAACACGATATAAGCGAAGCTAATAAAGATGCCGATACCTAATGATACACCAACACCTCCGCGCACTTTACGTGAGGACAGGGCCACACCGATAAGCGTTAATACAAAAGCTGAAAGTGGGTGTAAGTAGCGTTTATATTTTTCAAACTGAAGATCGTTCATTACGCCCGTTCCACGGATTTTTTCTTTTCTGATTTTATCCGTTAATTCTTTTGTGGTTAAATTTTGCACGATATTATCGTAGGCAGAAAAGTCATCCGGACGCATATCCAGGATGGTATCTTTTAGCTTCCCGTTGCCGTAAATCATGGTTTCTTTCATGCCATCAATCTTACGGATAGAGTAATTGGTTAATTGCCATTTACGTTTAAGCGAATCCCACTTAATATTCTCGGCAACGATTTTTTTGGTCAGGATATCACCGTTAAAATTATCGAGTGAAAAGCGGTAACCTGAGTTCGTTTTATTGTCGAAATTATCAATGTAGATGTAAGTTTTATCATCCAGTTTCATATGGATGTTCGACTTTGTTGAAGGGTCGTTACGCTTTACATAGGTGTTTTCGAAACTGTTTTTTAGCGTATTCGTATAAGGTAAAATGTATAGATTTGAAACCAGGTTGGCAGAGAAAATGATAGTAGCTGATACCAGATAAGGGAATAAAAAGCGGTTAAAACTTACCCCTCCACTTAAAATCGGCACGATTTCCGTCTGATCGGCCATCTTTGCCGTAAAGAAAATCACCGCAATAAAATTGATCAGCGGCGAAAGCATATTCACATAAAAGGGAATAGAACCGGCGTAGTATTTAGAGAGGATTCCCCAAAAGCTCAGCCCGCTTTTCATAAAATCATCCATCTTTTCAGACAGGTCAAACACCACAATAATGATGACGAAAATAGCCAGGGTATAAATAAATGTACCCAGGTATTTGCCGATAATGTACTGATCGATGATTTTTATTTTCCCTTTTAACAGACTCATTTTATAGCTTATTGCCTAATATTTTAACCATTTTGTTTTTCCACTCGTAAAATTCACCTGCAATAATCTTTTCTCTTGCCTGTTTTACCAGCCAAAGGTAGAAATGCAGGTTATGCAAGGTAGCAATTTGTGCGCCAAGCATCTCTTTGCTATGCACCAAATGCCTTAAATAAGCCTTGCTGGTTACCTGATCAGCGTGCAGGTCACTTTCGGCATCCAATGGAGAAAAATCGTTCTCCCATTTCTTATTTCTGATGTTAATGATTCCGTTTCTGGTAAAAAGCATGCCGTTTCTGGCATTTCTTGTAGGCATTACACAATCAAACATATCCACACCTAAGGCAATGTTTTCTAAAATATTGATCGGCGTACCTACACCCATTAAATAACGCGGTTTTTCTACCGGTAATATGTCGCATACTACTTCAGTCATGGCATACATTTCTTCTGCAGGCTCACCTACCGATAAACCGCCTATGGCATTGCCTTCACGGCCCATGCTGGCGATAAATTCTGCAGATTTTATGCGTAAATCTTTATATACCGATCCCTGCACAATGGGGAATAGCGTTTGGTCGAAACCATATTTCGGTTCTGTAGTATCAAAGCGTTCGCAGCAGCGTTTTAACCAACGATGCGTCATTTTGATCGATTGTGCCGCATAGGTATAATCGCATGGGTACGGTGTGCACTCATCAAAAGCCATAATAATATCGGCACCAATGGTACGCTGAATATCCATGGCGTATTCTGGCGTAAAAAGGTGCTTCGAGCCATCAATATGAGAATGAAAAGTAACGCCTTCTTCCTTAATTTTACGAACTTTACTTAAAGAATACACCTGATAACCACCGCTATCGGTTAAAATCGGACGGTCCCAGCCAATAAATTTATGTAATCCACCTGCTTTTTCAAGAGTATCCAAACCTGGCCTTAAATAAAGGTGGTAGGTATTACCGAGAATGATTTTTGCGTCGATATCATCTTTAAGTTCGCGCTGATGTACGGCTTTTACCGTTCCGGCAGTGCCCACAGGCATAAAAATAGGGGTTTGTATTTCGCCATGGGCAGTTGTTACCGTCCCGGCCCTGGCCTTTGATAGGGGATCGTTAGCCTGTAAACTAAATTTCATAATGTGTTTTTTCTCGTCAAAAATCTGCCAAAAATAGCAAAAATTGAGGGCATTATTTTGTTTAATTTTTTATCCACATAAAAGTGATTTACAGATTAAAAATGAGAAATTTGCGCCTATTTATTTTACCATCGTGATATTAACCCTGCTTGAAATTATTCTGCTCTCGATATTGGCTTTTTGCCTTTTGGTTCAGCTCTATTATGTCCTTTTTGTTCATTTAAAACTGGCCAGGGTTGGGATTGAAGTAATGCCTGTATCTGCGCGTAAGCCTATAAGTGTAATTGTATGTGCCCGCAATGAAATTGTAAATCTGGAGCAGTATCTTCTTTCTTTATTTAACCAAAATTACCCTGAATTTGAAGTCGTGGTGGTTAATGATCGCTCCTGGGATGGCACAGAAGAGTTTTTAGAACAGCTGGAGAAGAAATATTCCAATCTCAAAGTAGTAAAGATTTTAGATAATGATAAGTTTATTGCGGGCAAAAAATTTGCGGTAACCATGGGTATAAAGGCTGCCAAATACGACTGGTTGGTTTTTACTGATGCCGATTGTATGCCTGCTTCTGAAAATTGGCTAATGGATATGCAGCAGCCTGCCGATGAAAATACTGAAATTGTATTGGGGTATTCTCCTTATATGAAAAGAAGAAGCCTTTTAAATGCACTGATCCGGTTTGAAACTTTTTTTACTGCAGTAAATTATCTTTCTTTCGCCTTAAAAGGCATGCCATATATGGGGGTTGGACGTAATATGGCTTACAAAAAGTCGCTTTTTTTTAAAAATAAAGGTTTTGCAGCGCACATGCATATTCCATCAGGTGATGATGACTTATTTGTAAATGCTCATGCCAATAAATACAATACCGAAATCCGTTTACACCGCGATAGCCATGTTTGGAGTGAGCCAAATAAAACCTGGAGTGGTTACCTGAGACAGAAAAAGCGCCATTTTGGAGCTGGAAAGCTGTATAAATCAAAACATAAATTTATTTTGAGCCTGCAGATTGTTTTTCAGTTTCTGTTTTATGGCTTCTTCGCGGCATGCATGTTTTTTAGCCGTGAGGCGCAATATATAGCTTTGGGAATCCTGGCACTAAGCATCATCATCAGGTGTTTTATCTATCCAAAATTGCTGAAACGATTAAACTATAGCGATTTGCGTTGGTGGTTCCCGATTTTAGACATACTTTTGTTTCTGTTTTTAACCCTGAACGGATTTTTAGCCTTGTTTGGTAAGAAAAAAGTGAACTGGAAATAATTCGATAATCTTTAGTAATTATAATATGCTTGATGTAAAGCCTGATATCATTTTAAAATATTTTCCTGATTTAAGCGAAAAACAGCTTGCTCAATTTTCGCAGTTGTTCGAATTATATAGCTTTTGGAATGCCCAGATCAATGTAATTTCCAGAAAAGATATCGAAGAATTATATGAACGCCATGTATTGCACTCGTTAGGGATAGCCAAAGTATGTACATTTAAAGCTGGAGAATCGGTTTTAGATGTGGGTACAGGCGGCGGTTTTCCGGGTATTCCGCTGGCCATTTTGTTCCCTGAAACGCAATTCTATCTGGTAGATTCGATCGGGAAAAAAATCAAGGTGGTAAAAGAAGTGGCTTCGGCACTTGGACTGGATAATTTAAGGGCCGACCATTTAAGGGCTGAACAGGTTAAAGAAAAATTTAATTTTGTGGTTTCGAGAGCGGTAACACGTTTAGGCGAATTTTACCCATGGATACAGGGAAAATTTAAAAAAGACTCGTTAAATGCTATTCCGAATGGAATCCTGTATCTAAAAGGTGGCGATTTAGCTGATGAAATTAAGGAATCGAAACTGAAAGCAGAATTATATCCGCTTTCAGCTTATTTTGAGGAAGATTTCTTTGAAACGAAATTCGTGGTTTATGTACCGCAGTAGTTAAAACCTTTCAGCTTTTCTTGGATTATCCGTCATCCTCATTTTATCTTTTAACAATAGTTGCAGGCCCGTTTGCTTGTCGATGTTTTTTACAACATCTAAAACAGCATTGGCGGCGTTACTGAAAAACGGTTTGGTAATGGTCGAATACTCGTCGGTGGCTTTATGGTAATCTTTATGATCTTCAACACCGAAGTATAAAAAGGGAATATTTTTAGCATTAAAAGCTCCCTGATCACTCTGGTTGGTCCAGTCATCGTGGCCTAGTTTAGGATCGTCGTGACCAAAAAGTAATTTGATATTGGTTTTAGTGGTATCTACGTATTTCTTTAAATCCGGATATTTATAGGTTCCGCAGATGTATAGTTCACCTTTATCACTATGGCTGATCATGTCCATATTCAAATCTATCGCAATGGTATTGATATTCACCGGAGGATTGCCAACAAATGCTTTTGCACCCTGCAAACCCATTTCCTCAGCATCAAAAGAGGCAAAAATGATGGTGTTATTGGGTTTGTTTTTTGCAAAATAGGCGGCAATTTTTAATAAACCTGCAGTTCCGGATGCATTATCGTCGGCACCATTAAAAACTTCATCCTTTGCTACTCCTAAATGGTCGTAATGTGCTGAAACGACAATTACGTTTGTGCTTTTACCTGGAATATAACCAATAATGTTGGTTCCGTTTATTTTTGTGCCACCTCTTCCGTTAAAAGTGAATTCCTGTGCATAGTTTACATGTTGGGGATAAGATTTTAAGCCTAATTTTTGAAATCTTTCGATAATGTAAGCTCTTGCCATCTCGGCACCTTTAGTACCTGTTTTCCGTCCCTGATAAGCATCTGATGATAATACTTCTACGTCTTTTAGTAACTGGGTATCTAATTTGCCGGAATCAGTAGCGCCGGTTTGATTTTTTACTGATGAACAGCAGCTTAGCATCATGGCTAAGGGTAAGATATATAGGATTTTCATGGTTATAAAGGTAGTGATTAGATGCCATTACATATACTCTTTAAATCATCTAAAGGGTTGTTAAAATCATCTGGAATTGATATCTTGCCTTTAAGTGCACCTGGAATTCTTTTATCAAGAACCGGTTTATCTTCTGTTAAAAAAGTAACAATAACTTCCGTTTTTGTATGTAAAGGCGCTTTTTCTTTGAGCGTTATTTTTCCTTTTTCGTAATATCCTTTAACTGTAGCTAACATATTTTTATCGTTATTAACAAATATACATTTTTCGTTACGCTATTCAAACGCTGTTTACTTTACTGTATTGCGTTGCTAAACCTGATGGAAATGGAAATTCTTTTTATTTGCAGCAATCCTGAATATGCTGTCATGCTGAGGTATGAAGCATCTGTTTCGTAGGTTGTAGATGCTTCGTGCCTAAGTATGGCAAAAAACACAAATTATCGAATGACGGGAGTGATAGTCTTACTTTGGTCTTTTTGCTTTTGTCTTTAAACTTTTACGCCGCCACTTCCCTTAAATCCACCGCTACAACCCTCGAAACGCCCTGTTCTACCATCGTTACGCCATAAATAATATCGGTGCTGGCAATGGTGCGTTTGTTATGCGATACAATGATAAACTGAGATTGATCGGAGAATTTACGGATAATATTATTGAATTTGTCGATGTTCGTATCATCCAAAGGGGCATCAACCTCATCGAAAATACAGAAAGGTGCAGGTTTTAACAGGTAAAGCGAAAATAACAGGGCGGTAGCCGTTAACGTTTTTTCTCCACCTGATAACTGATTGATAGACAGCGGTCTTTTACCTTTCGGACGAGCTACAATATCGATATCAGCCTCTAAAGGATTGTTGATATCTGATAAAATCAGGTCGCAGCTATCTTCTTCATTAAATAAGGAGCGGAAAACCACAATAAAATGTTCGCGGGCCTGTGTAAAAGCCTGCATAAATTTATCTTTTGCGGTATCGTCTATTTCTTTAATGGTTTGTAAAAGATCGGTTTTAGCAGCGTTAAGGTCTTTTTTCTGGTTTTGAATAAAAGTGTAACGCTCTTCCATTTCTTTAAAAGCCTCCATAGCCATCGAGTTAATGGCGCCAAACTCATCCAGCTGGCGTTTCATTTTTTCTACTTTCTGGCGCAGCTCAAATTCGCTTTCCAAAGCCTCAATTTCAGTCTCGGTTTCTAAAAGATCATTGATGTCAATATTAAATTCAACTGCTAAACGTTCTTTTAAGGCATTTAAGTCGATCTTTAAAGCGTTCTTTTTATCCTTGATTTCCGTTAACAGAAAATCAGTTTCTTCGCGGTTTTTACGGATGTTGGTGAGGTCGTTTTCTACCTCGTTAATGCTTCCTTTGCTCGTAAAATAGGCTTGTTCGGCCTCCGCAAGTCCTTTTTCCATTTCCTCACGTTGTTGATACATCTCTAAAAGCGTATCATCATTCAAATCGGTATGCTGTAAAGTTGCAGTAATCTGAATTAAAGCTTCCTGCAGTTCTTTGTCGTTTTGGGCTATACGTTTATTTAAAGCTTCTTCCTGTACAAAACGGTAATCGAGGTCTTTTTCCAAGCCTGATAATTTATTTTGTTGCTGGTGAAAACGGATATTGTCCTGGTTATATTTACCTGCACTTTCGTTCACCTGATCGGCAATTTCCTGGTAATTAAGTTGTTGCTCCTGTAAATTTACATGCGCTTCCTGCTGATTTTTTTGTAACTGAACCAAAGCAGGTAATTTTTCGGATAAAGCTTTTTCTATCGAAACAATTTTTTGAGCAATGTCTGTTTTACGGTTTTCGCTGGTGGTAATAAACTCCTGGTATTGATCACGGCGCGTCTGCACAGAAATGTGTTCGTTATTTAAACGATTCATTTCCTGTTGCAGGCTATTGATCTGGTTAATTTTTGAAGCTTCTTTCAGGTTAAATATATTGTCTGTTTCGGCTTTTATCGCAGCATTGTACTGATTAATCAGTGATTCTGACGCTTTAATTTCTTTGGCCAGGTTTTCTAAATTCTTGGCCCTACCAATCCTTTTACCTTCAAACAAACCTACGGAACCACCCGCCAAAGTGAATCTGGTTTGTGCATATTTTCCGTTTTTGGCCAAAATGGTTAAACTATCTGTTGGTGTTTCTTTGAAAATATTTTCCTGCTCGGCTATTGCGATATATACATTTTGTAAAAGCAGGTTACAGAGGTGCTGGTATTTTTTGTCGACTTCAATTACTGAAAGTGCAGAAACCAGACCCTCATGAGTACCAATAACCGGGTTTTTATCCGGAACATTCTCTAAAATAAAGAAATTCGCCCTTCCACGGCTCGCATCTGTTAAAAGATTGATCGCCTGAACGGCATCTGTATATTTTTCGACCACATAATGGTTCATTACCGGTTCGAGGTAATTTTCTATGGCAATCCGGTAATCTTCGTTACAGAATAAAATATCAGAAAGGAGCAGGGCGTTTTTGGCAAAAGCACTATTTTTCTTTAAAAAACGGATCGATTCCGGAAAACCTTCTAAGCTATCAACCAGCGATTTAGTCAGATTGTACTCGTTCTGCTTGGCATCTTTTTTACGGTTTTCGGCCGTAAGTTTTTCCTTGTTCGAACTTAAGTTGCTTTCTGAGGCAGCGAGTTTTTCTTTTAAAACTTCTTCAGCTTCGGTTAAATTTTTAATATTAGCCTGTTTTTCCCTTACCTGAATATCCAATTCGGCCAATGCATGGTCAAATGCTTTCAATTCCAGGGTTTTGGTTTCAGTATCGTCAACATTACGGTTGCTTTCCTGTATCAGGGCATCTTTCTGGATATTAAGGATATCGATTTCCTTTTGAGATTGATAAACCGTGTTCTGCAGTTCGTTAACCGATTTTATAAGGTTATCAATCCTGTTTTTCTCAGTTTGCTGTTGTTCGCGTAAAGTATCGAGCGTAGATTTTAAGCTTTTTAAATCAGATTCAAGACGGTTAAAAACTTCTGTTTCCGTTACAACCTCTTCATTTAAACGCTTAATGTTGTATTTGATGTGGTTAACCTGGTTTTTATCTTTTTCGAGTTCGCCAGATAACCGTGTTTCTTTTTCCTGTAAGAAACGCATCTGTTCGTTCTTTACTTTTTTCTCGCTTTCGTAGGCGCGGATTTTGGAAACAAACTCATTGGTAGCTTTTTGCTGAATCGAAAGGTTTTTCTCCTGACTGATGCTACCCAACTTCAGTTTTTGTAGTTCGGCTTCGCCGGTGTCTATCTTCGTATTAAGTTCTGTCCGGTTTACCAGCTGGCTTTGCTCCTGGATTTCCAACGCGTTTAAATCGGTACGAAAGAATGCAATGCGGTGTGTAGCCAGCTGAACACTCAGTTCGCGGTATTGCTCTTTTAATTTATAATAACGTTCGGCCTTACGCGCCTGATTTTCTAACGTTTTTAGATTTTTTTCGATTTCAAAAAGTAAATCTTCTACACGTTCTAAATCGGCTTCTGTATCTTTTAACTTATTGAAAGTCTGTTTTTTACGTAATTTGTATTTCGAAATCCCAGAAGCTTCTTCAAACAGTGAACGGCGGCTATGCTCTTTATTGGTAATGATCTCATCCACCATTTTCAGCTCGATAATAGAATAACTATCCGAGCCGATACCGGTATCCAAAAACAGGTCGGTAATATCTTTTAACCTGCACTGCACATCATTTAAGCGATATTCGCTATCGCCATTACGATAAAGTTTGCGGGTTACCGTAACCTGTGAATATGCAGTAGGAAGAATATTTTTGGTATTATCAAAGCTTAGCGAAACCTCTGCAAGCTGTGCCTGTTTACGGTTTTTTGTTCCGTTAAAAATGATGTTCTCCATCTTTTCAGAACGTAAGGCTTTGGTACTCTGTTCGCCCAAAACCCAGCGCATGGCATCAATTACATTGGATTTTCCGCAACCATTAGGTCCAACAATAGCCGTAACCCCCTCATTAAAATTGATGGTCACTTTATCGCCAAAGCTCTTAAAACCTTTAATTTCTAACCTGGTAAGTTGCATGGTTTGTTTTCGGGAAAACCGACCTCAATATTAAGGATAATTTTGTGTTTTTTCAAGTGGTTTAAGTGCAAAGGCCGGGGATAGAAAAGGGCAAAGGACGCAAAGTTAAAAAGATAAATTATTCCATCATCCACATTACATTTTTCATAATTAACCACTAAGGCACAAAAACACAATCATGACCTGGTGCCTTTGTGGTAAAAAACTTATTTTACAATCATTAGTTTCGCAAATTTAAGCAGTAACTGTTTGTTGCCCAATCCCTGGAAAAATACCGTTGCTTTAACATCTGGTAATGTTCCTTCTAAGCTGATGATTTTCCCGAAGCCGAATTTTTCGTGTTCTACTTCCATACCACCCTGAAATTCATGTGGTTGCGATGGGGTAAAACCTGGGGTAGGTATATGTGCTTTTGCTAATAAAGTTGTAGTTTTTGGTCGCGCCGGTGGGGCAGAAGTTGTTGCTCCTGCAGCCGGTTTCGGTTTGCTAAAGAAATCGCGTGGCTGCGAAGTCCAGGTTTTGCGCTCATCATCAAAATTGCCGTCGAAAGAATTCGATTTAGCCGGTTTTACATCCAGTTCTAAAAATTTCGGGTTAATTTCATTAATGAAACGGCTTGGTTCACAGTTGGTTAAAGTTCCCCAGCGGTAACGAGAAGTTGCATAGGTAATGGTTAACTTAATCTCAGCACGGGTAATGGCCACATAAAACAAACGGCGTTCCTCTTCCAGATCGGAGCGGGAGTTAACCGACATTTGAGAAGGGAAAAGATTCTCTTCCAAACCCACAATAAATACGTTTTTAAACTCCAAACCTTTGGCAGAGTGGATCGTCATTAACGAAACCGTATCCTTATTCTTATCGCCGTCTTTATCATCATTGGTTAAAAGGGCAACATCCTGCATAAAAATATCAAGGCCTTTTTCCTCAATATCTTCACGCTCTGCAAACTCCTTAATACCATTTAATAACTCCTGGATATTCTCATAACGGGCACGGCCTTCAACGCTGTCGTCCGTGTAAAGCTCCTTTAAAATACCTGTGTGCTGTGCAATAAACAAAGCAGAGTCGTAAGCATCAAGTTTTTTTGCTTCCGCCTGAAAACTCTGCACCATCATAGAAAAATCGTTCAGTTGGTTGGCCAATCGCCCGTCAACATATTGGTGCGCGTTCGAAATCACATCCCACATGGTGAGGTTGTTTTGATCTGCCGCAACAATAATTTTATCTATAGAAGTATCGCCGATACCGCGTTTTGGGTAATTGATTACGCGTTTAATGGCCTCCTCATCTTTAGGGTTAAAAGTTAAACGGAAGTAAGCAATTAAATCTTTAATCTCCTTACGTTGATAGAAAGAAGTACCGCCATAAATTTTATAAGGGATATTAAGCTTGCGCAAACCTTCCTCCATCGCCCTGCTTTGCGCATTGGTACGGTAAAGAATGGCGAAATCATGGTAAGTGTAACCTTTTAAGCTGCGCTCCTGGATAATGGATTCTGCAACCAGTTTACCTTCCTCATTATCTGTAAATGCACGAGAAACTTTGATCCGGTCGCCCTCAACATTTTCAGAAAATACATTTTTTTCCAGCTGGTTTTTATTGTTGGCAATAATACTGCTGGCAGCATCAACAATATTCTGGGTAGAACGGTAATTCTGTTCTAATTTATAAACCTTTAAATCAGGGTAATCGCGTTCGAAATTTAGAATGTTCTGGATATTGGCCCCACGGAAAGCGTAAATACTTTGCGCATCATCGCCCACTACGCAGATGTTCTGATAGGCCGCGGCCAGTTTTTTTACAATAGTATATTGCGAAAAGTTGGTATCCTGGTACTCATCCACCATCAGGTACCTGAATTTCTGCTGGTATTTATTTAAAACTTCCGGATGTTCTTTTAACAGGATGTTGGTTTTGAACAATAAATCGTCGAAATCCATTGCGCCGGCCCTGAAACAACGTTTAGCGTATTGCTCATAAATCTGGCCGATAAGCGGACGTTTATTTTGGATATCTTCTGCCTGGATCTGATCGTTAGATTGATATTCGCCCCACGAGATTAAGTTGTTTTTTGCAGATGAAATCCGGCCGAAAACGAAATTTACCGCATAAAGCTTATCATCCAGCTGCATTTCTTTCAAAATGGCACGCAGTACGCTTTTGCTATCATCCGTATCGTAAATGGTGAAATTATTCGGATAACCGATTTTTTCGGCTTCAACACGTAAAATTTTCGCAAAAACGGAGTGAAAAGTACCCATCCAGATGTTTTTAGCCTCTGCGCCAACCACTTTACTAATACGCTCGCGCATATCCTTACTCGCTTTGTTGGTAAAGGTTAAAACCAGAATGTTAAACGGATCGGTACCGGTTTGGATCAGGTGGGCCACACGAAACGTAATTACCCTGGTTTTGCCCGAACCTGCACCCGCAACAATCATTACCGGTCCTTTTGTGTTCTCTACTGCTGCTCTTTGTTGTGGGTTTAATCCTTCTAAATAATCCAAATCTGCTCCTGTTTTTTTGAGGTTCAAAAATAACAATAATTGGGGCTTTTTGCCAAAGGTGTTGGTAATTATATCTCATCGTCATTCTGAACTTGATTCAGAATCTATTTTGATAGGTTTGTAGCAGTTGGATGGAAGGTGAATTTTTATTTAATTGATTTTGAGAAAAGCCAAACCTGTGTTTCATTGGCATCGTTAGTCCTTTGCTTCGCTCATACTGCTGCAGGCCTTATGCTCCGGGCCGGTATCCGCTTCGCCAAGGTTTATTTAAAATGTGCGGTGCTGCTATTAATGGCTTAAAACCCTCCGTTTATGCGCAAAATGGCGGGACTGTGAGTTAAATAAATGCAGTATGCTGTCAGAATTACACCCTGATTATTTGGGTATAGAATTTGATATGTTTTTGTTATGGAAGAGAAAAATATAAATAAAGATATTGAGTTTACTGATATCCCGGATGGGGCAAATAAAGATATTTACGCCAACTTAAAAGAGAAACTGGAAAGTGTAGAGCAATTTCCAGGTATTTACAATTTTAAATTTATTATTACCGGCGGACTGGAGAAAATACAGGATTTAAGAGCTATTTTACCTGATGATGAGTTTATTGAGCAACCTTCAAAAACAGGGAAATATGTTTCCATTACAGTAAAAAAGCAAATGAAAAATGCTGATGAGGTAATTGCTGTTTATAAGCAGGCCGGAAACATCAAGGGAATTATGATCCTCTAAGTTTTAGCCGGTATAAAATTATTGATCTGATATCATATGGCATAATGGTTCTGGAGATATGAAACATTATGCCGTATCAATGTCTTTCACCTTCTACTTTCAACTTTAAAACCTTCTATCTTCATTACATCCAATCTTTGTTCCCGCTTTCTACCTGATAAAGCCAATAATTGACCAGTTTTTTAATTTCTGTGTAATTGCCATATTTAAAATGAATCTGACCAGCAGCGGTATGTAAAGAAAGATGGCCAACATCAACACCCTTATGCCATGGGTATTGAAAAGTGGTAATGGCCTGAATTTTATTGGGCTGTACAATCTCATTCGAAACATCCCATATGCCACTGGTTTTGATGATAAAATCCTGGCTTACCGAAATGCGGTGCCTCCTGTAACTGATGTAAATCATCATTATTCCGATAGCAAAGTATGCAATTGCGATACCGATAAAAAGTTTCACTTCGGGAATGTTAAAAGCCAGAATCAAAAAAACCGATACAGGTAAAATCAGTTTAAAGAAAATTGGCAGGTTTAAAAAACGCCAGTCGGGGATAAAGGTTTTTCCTTTTAAAGGTGCTTCACCCAATATCATTTTTAATAGTTCATCGCGCTCAGTAGGGTTGCAACCCGGAATTTCCAAAGTATTCCCCTGCATTTCATGCCCTTTTTTACTCTGGCCAAAATGTGCCTGCCGTAAACTCATGTTCAGCATATGCATCTTCTTCTGAAAATAATTCTGACTGTATTTGGTAATCTGTACTTTATTTGGACTTATCAGGGTATTTTTCTTGGCAATTAATCCGGAAGAGAGGAGCAGGGCATCTTTATGCTGACTAATTTCGAGCTCAAAGTATTTATAAAAAGTTCTTACCAGATTGATAATCAGCAATACAATTAAAAGGCATGCAATTAAAATGAAAACCGTAACAATAGTCAGCATTCCGGTTACCGTGCTCTGAATTTCATCTCTGTTAATTTTAAAAGCATCAAGCAATTGGCGGCCTTCATAAATTACGGTATAAAAAAATGCTGTAAGTAAGGCTAAACTTTGCCCGTAATTAGAAGTTAAACCAACTTTAAACAACGTAAAGCCACTTATCCTTAAAAACGGTGCTTCTTCTGCCAAATGGTTTTCATATTCCATTTCTGGCTGCGTATCAAGTGCGGTATCACGGTTAAGCAAGTGCGCCTTAAGATTATAAGCAGCAGTTTCATCAATGGCTTTTATACTTACTTCCTCTCCATGGGCACCTGCCGTATCAATTTTTAAGCCGTAAACACCGATAATTTTTTGCAGAATATTCTGGTTTATGTTAACCTGCTGAATTTTATCGAGTTGGATAATGACCTGATCGCGGTTAAATATGCCTTTGTTTACCACAAATTCCTGTTTTTCTTTATTCAGAAAGAAAGTAAATTTTAGGTATCGTAAGTAAGCAAGAACGAAACTGAACAGGATAATAGCGATGGCGCCTAGCAAAACATAAATAATGTCATTAATCTGCATTTTTAAAAATGCGATAACGAATATGAAGAAAGTTCCTTTAATGATCTGAAAAGTAGTGTATGCGCCCATTACAATAATGCCAAAGGCCGATTCGCGCTGCGGTTTACTAAAATCGTTCTCCATTATGCTTCAGTTTCAGTGGCCGGATTTTCGAGCAGGTCTAATTTTTTCAGAAGCAGGTCCCTGATGCTTTTTGCCTCTTCAATTGCTATGCCCGAAATGTGGATATGCCCGCTTTGGCCACCGGCGGTAAATACCTGCAGAGATCCCAGTTTGTATATTCTTGAAAAAATACCTTCGTTTAATTCGATATGCTGGATCCTGTTTAAAGGAACAATCGTGGTTGATTCGGCTACAATTCCACTTTTATAGATTACGTCGTGTGTACGAACGGCATAACCACGTTTTTTAAAACTTAGCCGGAAAAGCAGGAAAAAGATAATGACTACTGTAAAATAAAGGGGTATAATCCAAATTGCATTTGGCCTTACTTCATCAACAAATAATAAAATTGAACCCAGGCCAATTCCCATTAAACCAAAAAAAACCGATAAGTTAATACAGATGATTTTCCAATAATCGGGGTGTGGCTGCTTTAATAAAATTTCTTCATACTTGGGAAGATGATCAAGATCAACTGTTTCGTTGGTAAAAGAGGTATCGGAGGACATAATTAAAGTTATAAAACGTATTAATCAAATATCTGACTAATATTTTATGCTTTTGTTACCTCGCTACAATAAACTTTTTTGCAGCGTTATACTGTCCGGAATCGGAAGAGATCTTAAAAAAATAAATACCCGGCACAAAGGTAGAGGTATTAATTTCGAGGGTATGTTTACCCGTATTTAAATATTCGTTTACCACTGTTTTAACCAGCCGGCCCATTAAATCGTAAATCTGAATATTAAGTTTATCAGATTCCGGTAATACCACATCAATAAAGGTTTGCATGGCCGCAGGGTTTGGGTAATTCTGCGAAACGGTAAATTTTAAAAATTTATCGAAAATAGCTTTGTTAATCGCATCAAAAATAACATAACTTACTAATCTGTAGCCACGTGCATTTGGGTGAAAAGCATCCTGATATAAAGTAAAATCGCGCCTCATTGCGGCATTTACATCTGCAAGGTAAATTTTATATTCCGTTGCTAATTTTCTGTAAGCCGCGTTAATGTTCCTTATATTGGTATTAACAGCAACGTAGCTTTTATTGGTTCTGTCATCAACAAACTGCAGGGTACACAAAATGGGTACTAATTTTTGCTTTAAACTAGAAGTAATAAATACCCGCATGTTGGCTACCGTTTCTGCCACACTACCTTTACCATTGGCAATTGCAAGGGCATCGTTTATCCCCATATCAATTACAATAAAGCCTGTTCTGTTCGCTATCGCATTATCAATTCTCAGCAAACCTTGAAAAGTTGTCTGTCCGCCGATACCGTGATTCGTAATATCAACTGTTTTATTGGTATAGCAGTTTAAAAAATTATTCTGGAGCATGGTTTGGAAGCCAAGGCCATTTACCCCTTCTACCGTACTGGCTCCAAATGTTACAATATTGATGCTGTCTTTAGAGTAGTATTGGGCTGCTTCAGGGCAACTTACCCGTGTGGGGTTCTGAGCTTGTGCAAAAGAATTAATGCGGACAAACAGAAGCAGCAGCAGAGATAAAAAAACTTTTGCGCTAAACTTCATTGTTAAAATTCTTTCGTACAGGATTTAAGGATATCTGTTAAAGGCGCAATTTACAAAAAAGTAAATATAATTGATAGTTTGGCTTACTCTTTTTTACAAACAATAAACTATTTTTTGTATCTGTTAAAAGACGGCCAGAAATTTAAAAAGCCAGTTTCAGGGCATACAGGAATTTAACTTATAGAAAGTTATAATTTGTAGCCACTTAGTAGGCCATTTATTTGGTAAAGCCTATATTTGTCCAAATTCATTTTGTTATGCAAGAGATTAAAAATTATGTAGAAACGCACAAACAACGTTTTTTAGATGAGCTGTTTGAATTATTGCGTTTTCCATCGGTTAGTGCTGATCCGAAATACAAAGGCGACGTTTTAAAAACAGCCGATTATGTTGCGCAGAAATTAAAGGATGCAGGTGCAGATAACGTAGAAATTTGCCCTACTGCCGGCTATCCGATTGTGTACGGCGAAAAAATTATAGATGCTTCTTTACCAACCGTTTTAATATATGGCCACTACGATGTTCAGCCTGCTGATCCGTTAGAGCTTTGGCATACCCCGCCTTTTGAACCAACAGTACGCGACGGCAAAATTTATGCCCGTGGTGCCTGTGATGATAAAGGCCAGTTTTACATGCATGTAAAGGCTTTCGAATTGATGATGGAAACTAATACTTTGGCCTGCAACGTTAAATTTATGATCGAAGGCGAAGAAGAGGTAGGTTCTGCAAACCTGGGTATTTTTGTAAAAGATAATGCTGAGCGTTTAAAAGCCGATGTAGTGCTGATTTCAGATACTTCGATGATTAGTATGGATCACCCTTCAATCGAAACCGGTTTACGTGGTTTAGCTTACATGGAAGTAGAAGTAGTTGGTCCAAACCGCGATTTACACTCTGGTGTTTATGGTGGTGCAGTAGCAAATCCGGCTACCATTCTTTGCAAAATGATTGCTTCATTGCACGATGAAAATAACCACATCACTATTCCTGCTTTTTATGATAAAGTACTCGAATTAACCGATGAGGAGAAAAAAGCATTAAATTCTGCTCCTTACGATGAGGAAGAATATAAAAAAGACCTTGATATTGAAGAAGTTTGGGGCGAAAAAGGTTATTCTACTTTAGAACGTACCGGTACGCGTCCAACTTTAGAGGTTAACGGAATCTGGAGCGGTTACATTGGCGAAGGTGCAAAAACGGTATTGCCTAGTAAAGCCAATGCTAAAATTTCGATGCGTTTGGTGCCACATCAAAGTTCAGAAGAAATTGCGGAGATTTTTACCAAACATTTCGAAAGCATTGCGCCTAAAAATGTAAAAGTTAAAGTTACTCCTCACCATGGTGGCGAGCCGGTGGTCACCCCGACTGATAGTGTAG
This sequence comes from Pedobacter sp. 22226, assembly GCF_052045455.1. Lineage (NCBI taxonomy): Bacteria > Pseudomonadati > Bacteroidota > Sphingobacteriia > Sphingobacteriales > Sphingobacteriaceae > Pedobacter > Pedobacter sp. 22226. The sequence goes on from NZ_JBQEPB010000001.1 coordinate 77,764, forward strand.
CGTATCAGGCTGCAGAAAAGGCAATTGAAGATAGCTTTGGTAAAAAAGCAATTCCAACACGTGGTGGTGGCAGTATCCCGATTGTAGCTCTGTTTGAAGATGTATTGGGCATTAAATCTGTACTTTTTGGCTTCGGTTTAGATAGCGATGCCTTACACTCTCCAAACGAAAAATATGATATTTACAATTATTATAAAGGAATAGAAACTTTGCCATTATTCCATAAGTATTTCGCTGAATTGAGCAAATAAGCTCGATTTAATTTATCCGTTCTGACGGATTGCTTTAAGAAATATCATCTAAACAACAGATCGTCATTTCGAGCGGAGTGCAACGCAGTCGAGAAATCTATTTTCAGCAGATTTCTCTATTTCGCCAAACTTCTGTCGAGGTGACGATTTCCTTTTTGAAAATGATTGTTCCTTTTTCATAGGTACTGTAGTCCCGCCATCGCTTATAGTCCTCATTTCGTTGCACTTCATTCCGGGCTATTTAGCTTTGTCGGGTTTATTTAACTGCAGGCAGTTCCCAGGAGGCAACACTACATATGCAATTTGTACCTTTAAATAGTATAACAGGCCTAGCCAGCTAAACCCGACCGAAGTGTAAAACCCACAGCCCGAAGCATGAGGGCGAGGATTTGAAACGAAGGGCGGGACTGCTGAAACCGAAAAGCACTGTTACTGCTTTCCAAAAAATTAAAGCCCAACTGTCAGTCTGAGCGGAGTTAAAGACTATCCCTGCCTATCTATATAAGCAGGGATTTTTTATTGGTTTCCTTTTTTGAAAATGTGCGGACTGTTTTTCATAGGTGCTTTCGTCCCGCCATCGCTTATAGTCCTCGTTTCGTTGCACTTCACTGCGGGCTATCCGCTCTGTCGGGTTTATTTAACTGCGGACAGCTCCCGGATGCAGCACTACAGTTGCAACTGCATTTTCAGAGCCTGTTGTCAGTCTGAGCGGAGTCGAAGACCATCCCTGTTGTTTTCATATCATCTGGTTTCAACCAATTGATTTCTGTGGTTAATTTTTTTACCACAGATTTTTTTCTAAATTGGTACCATGAAACACCTCATCTCATCTCTTTTACTTTTATCGGGGCTCACTTCTTTTGCTCAGGATACTAAAACGATTAACCAGTCTGGAAATCCAATTTTTGAAGGTTGGTATGCAGATCCCGATGCTGCTATTTTTAACAACAAATATTGGGTTTATCCAACTTATTCTGCCAAGTATAAAGAACAGGTATTTTTAGATGCCTTCTCGTCTGACGATTTGGTGAAATGGAAAAAACACCCCCATATTTTAGATACTGCAGCCGTAAAATGGGCCAATAAAGCCATGTGGGCTCCTGCAATTGTTCAAAAAGACAAAAAATATTACCTGTTTTTCGGCGCTAATGATATTCAGAGCGATAATGAAATCGGGGGGATCGGAGTAGCGGTTGCCGATAAACCGGAAGGACCTTATAAAGACCATTTAGGCAAACCCTTGGTTGATAAATTCCATAATGGTGCGCAACCGATCGATCAGTTTGTATTTAAAGATAAAGATGGCCAGTATTATTTAATTTATGGTGGCTGGAAACACTGTAACATTGCCAAACTGAACAAAGATTTTAGCGGTTTCCTGCCTTTTGAAGATGGTACCACTTTTAAAGAAATTACGCCCGATAATTATGTAGAAGGACCGTATATGTTCATCAGGAACGGTAAATATTATTTCATGTGGAGCGAGGGCGGCTGGACTGGTCCGGATTATTCTGTAGCTTATGCTGTGGGCGATTCGCCATTCGGTCCGTTTAAAAGAGTAGGTAAAATATTAAAACAAGATGCTGCCATTGCAACAGGAGCAGGCCATCACTCCGTAATCATCAATGAGAAAAAAGGACAGTATTATATTGTTTACCACCGCAGGCCATTAACCGAAACCGATGGAAATCATCGCGTTACCTGTATCGATGAAATGAAATTCGACGCAGCAGGCAACATTCTCCCTGTAAAAATTACTAACGAAGGCGTTAAAGCGCAAAAAGTAAAATAACTATAAGCTGCCGGAGATGTTATTCCGTTTCCGGCAGCATTTCACTTTCTTCCAGAACTTTTTTTACCTGTTTTTTATTCAGGGTATTAAATCCCCAGGTGCATAATAAAAGTATGCAGGCAAGTCCCAGCCAAAGAAAATTGTAACCAAGGTGTTCTGCAATCATAAAACCAACATAAGGGCCTGCAAGCTGTGCAAAAGACCAGCTTAAGGTATAACCCGCGGCATATAAGCCCCTGTTATGCTCATTACTTCTGCTAATTACAATTGTATTGATGAAAGGTAGGGTAAGCATCTCGCCACAGGTAAAAACCACTACGGTTAATATGGCCATTGCAATGTGGAAACTTACCGGAGCACTTAATATAACATAGGAGCAGGCAAAGAAAACTGCACCGATCATGATGAAAAACATGGGAGATCGTTTGGCTTCAATTTTATTGATCATCACCATTTCGAACAAGGCAATTACTGCTCCGTTAATGCCTATTATGATGCCGATGGCAAATTCATCTATGTGCCATTCCTGTTTAAAAAATACGGGCACAATCCTGAACATTAAAAATGCACAGGTAATAAATATGGTAGTTAGGAGGATAAATTTTACGTAGAAAGCATCTTTCCATGGTTTCATAATAATCATACTACTGGCTGTTTCCTTTGCCTTTTTAATGAAACCTTTAACCTGTGGCAAAAACGTCAGGATTAACAAACCAACAATTATACTTACCACGCCTTCAACAATAAAAAGTAACCTGTAATTAATTGAAGCGATTATACCTGCAAAACTGATCCCGATAGACCAGCCCATATTTGTGGCCAGCCTGTTTAGCGAGTACGATCTTGTTAAAGTACCTTCTGCAGCATAATGGGCAACTGCTGTAAAATTGGCAGGCCGGAAAGCTTCAGAGAAAAAACTGATTATCACAGCCAAAATACACAGACTGTAAAAATGGGTTAGGGTAGAAAATAAAATAAACAACAACCCGCTGACGATAGAGGATAAAACCTGTACCGGACGAAAACCGATCATATCGGTTAATTTACCCCCTGTTGCAGAGCCAAGAACAGAACCAACCCCAAATAAAATAATGATTAAACCTGCATCCGTTACCGATCTGTGCAAACTTTGGGTTACAAACAAGCCCATAAACGGAACCGACATGCTCCCAAACCTGTTAAAGAGTATCACAAAACTCAATAACCAGGTTTCTTTGCTTAATCCACTAAAAGAGGTTTTATACGTATTGTAAATTGCGGTAATCATAGATCGTGTAGTAGCGTACCAAAAGTAAGCAATGTAGAAGCATTACGCCTTAATTTTTTGGTAATGGCTTAGCAATTTTTATCATGGATTTAATTAATTTTTTGTTAGAATTGCCCTTAATAAATCAAGATCATGCTCATCCCGAACGCTCAGCAACCTGCAGATTGTCCATTTTTAAGTATTGTGAGGAAATATCACGACCTAAAATGTACCAAAAAAGATGTAGGGGAACAATATCACCATCAGGAGAAAGTATTTTTTAGCATTTTTCAGATCGGGCTTTTCGAAACCTATAATTTTTTATATAGCGAATGCCGGGATGATGACCATTTTAAAAACTGGATTATCCGGTTAAAAGGAGCTGATTTTTATCAACAGGCCAGTGCAAAATTTAATCAATGGTACTTGGGCGTAAAAGATGGAATAAACAAGCCGTTTGATCGTGTTTTAAGTGAAGCCCAGCATCAATTTTGGGAAGAAAACGGCTATTTAAAAATTGATAGTGTAATTGATGCCGAACGTTGTAATGCCGTAATCGAACTGATCATCAAAACACTCAGTGCGGATATGGAGAAACCGGAAACCTGGTATAATGATCATCAGTTGCTACAAGGGCTTATGCTCCAGCTTTATCAGCATAAGGCGCTTGATGCTATCCGGAACGATGAGCAGGTAAAATCGGTTTTTGCTAGCCTGTATGGCTCTGGTGCATTACTGCCTAACTGCGAAAAGGTAAGTTTTAATCCACCTGTAAATGAAAATTTTACCTTTAAAGGAAGTGCGCTTCATTGGGATATTGATTTTAACATTGGCCCTAAATATTATATTCAAGGTTTACTTTATTTAAATGATGTTCCGGTAAACCGAGGTCCATTTAGCCTTATTCCGGGTTATCATCATAAAATTGAAGCAGAATTACAGCATAATAGCCCCGAATTATTAATTCAGCAGTTAGCGGAGCAAAACCTGGCTGTACCTGTAGCGGGCAAACAAGGCGACCTGATTTTATGGTTGCAATCAATTCCGCATGCCGCTACACCTAATTATGCTGATGTGCCAAGGTTTGTTCAATACCTAAGTTTTAATCAAATATAATCTGCCCATAAACCCCTATAAATGGAAGCAATACAACTGAAAGAAAGATTACGTCGTATAAGTAATGAAATTTTAAAACCCGGAGATTTTCACGATCAACTTGCACCTGCCATAGCTGATTATGCAGCCCTGCTATCTATAATCGTAAAAATCGATAATAATGACGAACAGCATAGAAAACACATTCAGAGTGAAATGGGCGAAGCAATCGGTACATTTTGGGCGGCGCAGTGTGTTAAGGAAATTTTAAGGACCCAACGTTTTGTAAGGAGCTTATATTTGGCAATTAAACAAAAGTTAAGTCAAAAACCAGGGCCGGTTCGGGTAATTTACGCGGGCACGGGGCCATTTGCTGCCCTGGCTTTACCGGTAATGATGCACTTTAGTCCGGCTGAAGTTCAGTTTACAATGTTGGAAATCAATCAGCAAACCTATGATATTTTACAGGAAGTATTAGCAGCCTTTAATTTAAAAGATTACGTGGCAAAGTGTGAAATTGCAGATGCCACAATTTATCAGGTCGAAAATGCAAATATCGATATTGTTTTAAGTGAAACCATGAGTCGTGCACTCATCAAAGAACCACAGGTTGCCATTATGCTTAATTTTGCAAGGCAATTGCCCTCAGATACCATTTTTATACCTGAAGAAATTAATGTTGGCATAAGTACGCAGCAAAAAAGTGGCGCCAGGCCAAAATTAATAAAGCATTTGATGGAGTTTAACACATCTTTGAGGCAAAAACTTGTCAGCAATACCGTGGGCTTTAACTGGCAATTTGATGAGGTAATTATAGAAAATGAGATAGAAGAAAATGAACCGCTCTATTTTTCTACTGAAATTAAAGTATATCAGGATAATTTTTTAGGTTTTAACGATTGTTCGCTTAACATACTGGAAAGAGTTAAGACCGATAAACCAGCTCCTGAAAAATTAAAATTCAGATATGTTTTAAAGGAAGCACCCGGCTTTATTGTTTATTAGTGGTTTGGGACTTTTGATTTTTAATAGGTAGGGCAGGGATTTATGGAGGTAGCAGCTGTGGATTAGTGTTATTCTCAATCTCAAATTTTTATTTCCCTACTTTTTCCTCAACTTTGCCGGACAAGTATGCCGCCAGAGAAAAGAATTCCGAATAAAGCCCCCGTTACCAGAAAACCTGGCGTAAAAAAGCCGGCAGTTAGAAAGCCTGCAACAAATAAAAAAAAGAAGAGTGCCTTATCCATTCAGCTCAAATTATTCCTTGCTGGTTTATTATTGATTTTACTCTCCCCATTTTATTACGGATACGTTTTAAGAAGTTTTGTGGCTACCTGGCGATGGGTTAAAGATTGGGGGCAAGATCCTAATTATAGAACTTACGAGAGTTTTAACATCAAAATCCCCAAAAAATATACCATTCATGGAATTGATGTTTCTTATTATCAGGGCAAAATAAACTGGCCAAAGGTAAAAGAGATGAAAGAGGATGAGGTGAGCATCAGGTTTGCCTTTATCAAAGCAACTGAAGGATTGTTACTCGTTGATCCCTATTTTCAGCGCAATTGGCGCGAAGCTCCAAAATCAGGCATTATCTGTGGTGCTTACCATTTTTTCAGACCAAAAAAGGATGGAAAAACGCAGGCTAAATTTTTTCTGCAGGTAGTAAATATAGAAAAAGGCGATTTGCCTCCCGTAGTGGATATTGAAGCCTTAGATGGTGTTTCTCCTCTAAAAATGAGGGCCGAACTGTCTGATTTTCTTAATTATGTAGAACTGAAAACTAAAGTCAGGCCGATCATTTACACCGGACTTAAATTTTATGAAGATTATTTGCTGAATTTTTTTGATGATTATCCCTTATGGATTGCCCATTACTATCAGCCTAAGTTACGATTGGATAAAAGCCGATGGAAATTTTGGCAACACTCTGATAAAGCCAAAATTAATGGCATTGGACATGTGGTCGATTTTAATGCTTTTAATGGCGATAGTTTAGCATTAGACAGGTTGTTAGTTAGATAGTTGGTTAATTGTAAGCTAAGGTTAATTGTAAGCCAGGTTGAATTGTTTTAATTGGTTAATTGTAAAGTATAGTTAATCGGTTAATTGTTTAAATCGGTTAATCGACTCCAAACTCCAAACGCCCAACTCCAAACTATTACCGGCACTATACCGGAAACTAATGACTAATGAACCAATGACCAATGAACCAATGACCAATGAACTAAACCATCCAGCTTTCACATTTCTCCAAGAAAAATTCGTCAGCTTCGGCACCGATGCCAATTTCTTCCGGAACATCAAGAAAGTAGCCATTATAAGTGAGTCCGCCAACTACCGGATCTACCAGATGGCCCAATAGGGCAGTATCTAAGTCGAAAAACTCCACATTTGGACTTGCCAATGCGAAATGAAGGTTAGCACTCAAGGCAATCCTACTTTCAAGCATACTGCCAATCATGCATTTTACACCTCTTTGCAATGCTTCTTCATGGATTTTTTGTGCTTCTAAAATGCCACCCGATTTTGAAAATTTAATATTTAGGTAGGTTGTAGACTGGCTATTGATCAGTTTGCGGGCATCATGATGGTTATAACAGCTCTCATCAGCCATCAGTTTAATGGGTGAGTTTACATTCAGTTCAGGCAGTTTATCATCGTACCAGGTCCTCATGGGTTGTTCGCAAAATTCGATGTTATATTTTTCCAGTTCGCCCAGAGCAAATAAAGCATCATCAAAACTCCAGCCCTGATTGGCATCCAATCTTAGGGTTAAATCTTCACCTACCGCTTCGCGGATGTGTTTTACCCTTTCTATATCATCGTGTACCTTTTTGCCCAGTTTAATTTTAATGATCCTGCAACCCTGGCTTTTATATTTCAATGCCGTAGCGGCCATTCCTTCAGGAGTATCAATACCGATCGTCATATCGGTTTCGATGGTCCTTTTTTGTCCGCCAAGGAATTTATAAAGTGGCAGTTTCGCATTTTTGGCTGCAATATCGAACAGCGCCATATCAAAAGCACTTTTAATCGTATTGTTATGGTCGGCATAACCTAAAAGATCGTTCATGCGCTCCGGAATATCCAAAGGATCTTTGCCTTTTAAAATCGCCGCGAAATCTTTGGCCATGGCAATACAGGTTTCCTGCGTTTCACCCACAATCATCGGGAAAGCAGAACATTCTCCAATGCCATGGATACCTGCATCGGTAAAAATCCTGATCAGTACATTCTGCGCAAAATGCATGGTTCCCGTGGCAATAACAAATGGCTCCATGGGGATGCTAAAGCGGTATATTTCGGTGTGGGTGATTTTCATTTTTTTTTAAAGGCTAGATTTCCAACTAAAGTATAAAAACAAAAACTAAATAGAAACAGGTTTGTAGATTATTAATAGATTTACGCCTCAAATTAATTCCATTTTCCCGCTTACATTTTACATCACCCGTCATGTCAGAAACCAATAATTTAATCCACGCTTCATCACCATATTTATTGCAGCATGCCCATAATCCGGTTAACTGGTACGAATGGGGGCAAGAGGCATTAGAAAAGGCTAAAGCAGAAAATAAACTGATATTGGTGAGTATAGGCTATTCCGCCTGCCATTGGTGCCATGTAATGGAACGCGAAAGCTTCGAAAACCATGAAGTTGCTGAAGTAATGAACAGGCATTTTGTTTGTATCAAGGTAGACCGTGAGGAGCGTCCGGATATTGACCAGATTTACATGTATGCCATTCAATTAATGACGGGTAGTGGAGGATGGCCGCTAAACTGCATCTGTTTGCCCGATCAGCGGCCGATTTATGGCGGAACTTATTTCAGGAAAAACGACTGGATTAATATTCTTGAAAATGTTGCTGCACTTTGGGCAAACGAGCCCGATAAAGCCATTCAATATGCAGAGCGCCTAACTTCAGGTATAAAAGACAGCGAAAAAATATTCCAGGCGCCTGAAAATGAGGCATATACAAACGAACACCTCACCGAAATCATCGAACCCTGGAAACGCCATTTCGATATTGGTTATGGCGGATACAACCGTGCCCCAAAATTTCCTTTACCTAATAACTGGGTATTTTTATTGCGTTACGGTTTTTTAAAGGATGATGAGTCAGTATTTACCGCTGTATGCCATACCCTCGAAGAAATGAGCAGGGGAGGTATTTACGATCAGATTGGAGGCGGTTTTGCCCGTTATTCGGTTGATGATAAATGGCATGTGCCGCATTTTGAAAAGATGCTTTACGATAATGCACAACTGATCAGTTTATATGCAGAAGCTTATCAATGTACCAAATTCGATTCCTTCAAACAAACTGCTGTAGAAACCATCAAGTGGGTTTTTGATGAAATGACTTCGGCCGACGGACTGTTTTATTCGGCATTGGATGCCGATAGTGAAGGTGTAGAAGGCAAGTTTTACATCTGGGATAAGGCAGAGTTTGATGAGGTTTTAGGTGAAGATGCAAAATTATTGGGCGCTTACTACAATATTACAGAAGAAGGTAACTGGGAGGAGGAACAAACCAATATCCTGCGGAAAACCATCAGTGATGATGATTTGCTTGCCAGGTTTAATATTGAAGCAGAAGTGCTTTATGATAAGGTAAAATCAGCCAAAGCAAAATTAATGGCGGTTCGGAGCAAAAGGGTTCGTCCGGGCTTGGATGATAAATGCTTAACCGCATGGAATGGCATGATGATCAAGGCCCTTGCAGATGCTGCACAGATTTTAAGCCAAAGCGGTTATTATGAAAAAGCATCAGCTGCAGCCTCTTTTATTTTAAATCACCTCAAATCGGAAAAGGGAGGTTTATACCGCAATTATAAAAACGGGAAAGCATCGATTACGGGTTTTTTAGATGATTATGCTTTTTTAACAGAAGCTTTAATTGCTTTGTATGAGTATGATTTTGACGAAAAATGGCTGGAAGAAGCAAAATTACTGACCGATTATGTTATCGCTAATTTTACTGATCCAGATTCTCCGATGTTTTTCTATACCTCTGCCGAAAGTGAAGATTTAATTGCCCGCAAACACGAAGTAATGGATAACGTAATTCCGGCTTCAAACTCTGTCATGGCACAGAACTTAAAGAAACTGGGTGTACTATTTGATATTGAAGAATATGCAGAAAAAGCCTCAGCCATGCTTGCTGCGGTTCAGCCAAAAATTAAAACTTATGGCTCTGCCTACTCAAACTGGGCCATTCAGTTATTGAATGAAGTGTATGGTATAAATGAAATCGCCATTACAGGTTTGGAAACCGATGTGATTAAATTAGAATTAAGCAGTCATTATATTCCAAACAAAATTACACTGGGCGGAACAAAAAGTAACTTACCACTGTTAAAAGGTAAGCAAAGCAATGAAACAAAAGTTTATATTTGCCGAAATAAAGTATGCCAGTTGCCGGTTAACACTGTTGAGGACGCATTAGAGTATTTACAATAAATTAATTTAAATGAATATTTCACCAAACTCTGTAGTAGCGTTAACTTACGAATTGCATACTACTAACGAAGAAGGACAACAAGTTTTTGTAGAAAAAGCTGACGAACAAAATCCTTTAGTATTTTTATATGGCGTTGGCATGATGTTGCCTAAATTTGAAGAGCATTTAACCGGTTTAAAAACTGGTGATGAATATAGCTTCGAGCTTTCTGCTGCAGATGGCTATGGCGATATCGATCCGGGTGCTTACGCTGATCTTCCTAAAACGATGTTTACTGAGGCTGGTGGCGAATTGCCTAACGTTGGTGATGTAATTCCTTTACAGGATAACAATGGCAATCAGTTCAGGGCAGGTGTTACTGCGGTTCATGATGAAACCATTTCAGTTGATTTAAACCACCCGATGGCTGGTAAAAATTTATTGTTCAGCGGTGTTATTTTAAATGTGCGTGAAGCTACACAAGATGAATTAGCTCATGGCCATGCTCACGGAGCTGACGGTCATTCAGGTCATTAATCAATCGATTATAAACGATTTTAAAGAAGTCAGGTTTTAAATAACAATTTTGCTATTTAAACCTGACTTCTTTTGTTAGAATATAGCTGGACTAATCCTGAAAAACTTCCTCTAAAATGAGCGTAAAGCCCGGCAAAATAGGCGTGGTTACTTTTTCGCCTTCGGTAAGCAGTTTAGTGGGCTGAAACTTGCCCTGATCATCCAACAGATACCTGAAAAACGTTTTATCTTCAGGGCTTATAATCCAGTATTCTTTAACGCCTGCTTCTTCATAAACCTCATATTTACTGATCAGTTCTTTTTTGCTGTTTCCTGGCGACAAAATCTCCACAACAATATCAGGTGCACCGATACAACCGCGTTTATCTAACTTGCTTTGATCGCAAATTACAACCAGATCAGGTTGTACCACGGTGAAAATTTCTTTATATTCCTGCGTTTTCTTTGCTAAACGGACATCAAACGGCGCCGTGTAAACATGACATGGCTTTCCTTTTAAGATATTATATATTGGCCCGAAAATATTGGTTAAAACGCCCTGATGAATCCGCGAAGGAGCAGGACTCATCCTAAAAATGTATCCTTTAATAATTTCTAAGCGCTCCTCAAATTCAAAGCGCAAATAATCTGCATAGCTGTATTTTGCAGAAAAATCTACCTCGTTAACTGTTTTAATGGGAGGTAGTTCGTCTTCAGTTGGATATGGTTTGATATTTTTCATATGGCATTTAACCAAATATACTAAATATCTTAGTTTTTAAAAATCGATTTTTAAACGTAGTCCGCCGTTGGTAAGGTTCAGGTTTTCTTTAGAGAAAGTTTTCATCGGCAGTCTCAAAAACGGCTCAATGGCAATATTATTTTTTTTAGATATTTTTTGCTTGTAACCTAAAGAAAAATTGTAAAATCCGATGTATTTATCAGGATCTATACTGGCTTCGGGCTGAGGCTCTGTGGTTTTTTCCGCTACAATAAATGTTTTCGATTCAGCATAGCCATTTACAGGTGCAGAAGAAAAATTTTGTACCTGGTTTACAATGTAATTATTCTGTTGTGAGCTATTTAGAACCGCTAGTGCAGAAACCCCGATATTGGTGTACAATTTTTCGCTGATCTTATACTTTAGTTCTAAAGGAATATTAATTCCACGCACTTTAGAGTCAACAGATTCCAGGTTTCTACCCGATAAAGTTTGCGGAGCGCCCGCGTTCAGCGATTCTGAAGTGCTGATGGCAGCATAAGAAACACCAGAACTGATAGACAGTTTATTTGCAATGGCATACGATAATGAAAAGCCATAGTTCATATTCACCTTATTATCGTTACCCATTGCAGGGGCAACATACACATCAGGTTGCCACTTAGAGTTTTCGTTTGTTTTAGATGAATTTTTTTGCTGGTTTGCACGGCTATCCTTTGCAAGTAATTCTTCAAATGTTGTTTTTTTGGTAGGTAAATCTTTTTTCTTTTCGGTTAAAATCTCAAAGTTCTTAGGGCTAAGTGTCGAAATATTAACACCTGCAAGCTTATTATCCAATAAATTACCATTTAAAGGCAATAAACCTTGTGTATCATCTACATAGGGATAATTTTTATACTCCTCAACAGTTGGGTTTGTGCTTTCTGTAATTTTATTTGCAGAGCTGGCTGCAATAGGGTTATTTAAAACAGTAGTTTGATCATTTAATGGAGTAGGGGTATTTTTTTCAGGTGCACTATTACTAAGATCGGTGTTTGATTTTTGTTGCGTTTTAGGTTTGGTTAAGGCAAGATCAGTTTTTTGACCGGTATTGTTCAGAGCAAAAAACACCCCGCCGAAAACAAAAATAAGGGCAGCAGCTGCCCACAACGGCCAGAATGCAATGCTCCGTTTTTTATTTTCTTTTACCGAAAAGCGCTCCCAGGCACCATCAGGGTATGTTTCCTCATGGTTTTGGAGTTGCGCGGTGATATGCTCAATTAATTCCTTATCCATTTTTCTTGTACGAATTAACCATGGTATTTAAATAAAGGGTACGTAACTTATTTTTAGAACGTGTTAAATACACACGGCTCGAACTTTCGGGTATATTCAGCATCTTCGATATCTCATCGTGTGCAAAACCTTCAATTTCGTATAAGTTAAATACCAGTCTTTGCGTATCTGGTAAGTGATTTAGTAAATTCAAAATATCATTCACATGAAGTTCCGAAGCAACCGAAACCTGCGTAACCGGATGTTCGTTTTCGGCCAGGTCGTCTACATAGAACTGAACTTTCGAACTCCGTATTTTATCTATTGCTGTTCTCGAAGCAATCTGGGCAATCCAGCCTTTAAACGACCGCTGCAGTTCTTCCGGGTTTTTGGGCGCTTTAAAACCCGCCACATGTTTAAAAATCTTGATAAAGCTATCATTTACAAGCTCTTCACTGTCTGAAGTGTTCTTGGTGTACCTTAAAATAATGCCCATTAAATAGCCATAAAATGATTTATACATCATTTCTTTACAGCTATTGTCGTTTTTTACACAGCCTTTTAAAATTTCCTCAAAACTGAGTATTTTTTTTATCACCCTGTAAAGGACTATTTATTAAAGGTTTATCATGATTAATTGCTTGCAAATTTAAGAAAATAACACCACCCGATTTTTTGAGTGGTGTCAATTTTCACGATCACAGGTAGTGCGATTCTTTATTTATTTGTCATCACAGATAAACCCAGTCCGGTACTATCGGTTTTGCTGGTTAAACCTTTGGCCCAAATGGTATAAATTTTTCCTTTTTCAATTTTAATGGCCGGTAAGCTTACTTTTACCGTTCCGCTTTGTTTTAACTGAAAAGTATAGCTATCGTTAGGCGCAATGTTGGTAAAGGTTGTAAATTCTTTGAAAGCTTTTGCTGTAAACAATGGGGCATCAGTTCCGGCAACAGCTAAATCGTAAGTTGCAGTTCCGGGGCTTAAGTTTACAAAACGAACTTTTGCTTTATCTGCTTCAGGAGCTTTTAAATCATCTTCCAGAATCAGAAGTTTTGTCGATTTTAATGTATCAACCACAAATACTGAATAGAAGAAGCCTGATTTTAAACCTGCAGTAGCCGTAGTTACATATTTTAAAGAATCTTTTTTAGCCACTCCAACCAATCTCGTTCCTGGATAGGCTGCATAATAACCCAAATCTTTGGTGTAACTAAAAAAGTTGATTTTCTGGTTGTCGAGGATAAAATCCAGTGGACCTGTTCCTGGTGATGCATGTACGAAACCAATACCTGCTGCTTCTATCGGATCGTTATTGAAATCTTTTTTACATGCCGTAATGGTTAAGGTTATTGCAAAGAGAGAGAGTATAATTTTTGCCGTAGTGCTAAAATTTTTCAAATTCGTTTTCATTTTAATGTTTAAATCAATTTTATGAACAAAATTGGTTAATGGCCATTAACGCTTTTTTCTTGTAAAACGATTAATGGAATGAAAACGCTACAGCTGAAATCATTTTTACAAGATTAGTTTGCTGAGAATTGAGATATCGGGTTAATTTATTGTAATACTTTTTTTTAAAATCAGTTTACTTTTTACAGCAACCCCGTTTACTTTCGCAGGTATAAAAGTTAAATCATCTGGCTTGAATTTGGCAAGATCTACCGTTTTACTGCTATTATAAGATGTAGATGCTATTTTTTGCTCGTAGTTTTCTAATTTACCTGCACTATCAATAGTAAATATTAAGAATACATCATGCCTGCCATTTAAAGATTTCAATTCACCCGGTATTTTAAACTCTTTTGTCAAAAAATGCATACCATAGTCAAAACCGCCAATTTTACAGGGATAGGTTATATTTTTGCTGGTTTCAGACCCTTCAATTTCATAAGTGGTATTTTCAGGAACATTGCTGGTTTCCACTTCGTGAGTGCTATAATTGTAAATCTGATCTACAATTGCGCTATCAGCAAATTTGAAAAAATACCATCTACCAATCCGCTCCCCATCTTTGTAGGCACCTGAGGCAACTTTTTTTCGCCCGCCTTTAATTTCAGATAAACCGTTTTTGATGTAACGTTTCGATTTTAATTCGGTACTGTGCTCGATAAAACCACCACGTATAATTTTGTATTCGGTACTGGTTGAATCGCTTTTTTGTGCAGAAGCAAATAAAGGAATAAAGAAGGAGAGGAGCAGCGTAAGTTTTTTCACAATTTTAGGTTTTGTTTATAAAGAAAAAGAGTTTTGACGTAATATCAAAACTCTTTTAATAATTCATATAGCAATGTGGTTAGTTAAGCATACATCTCTTCGCGGAGTTTGGCTACATCACTGCTGTTAATATACTCATCGTAAGTCATTAACTTATCAATGGTACCTTTTGGTGTAATTTCGATAATGCGGTTGGCAACCGTTTCTGTTAACTGGTGATCTCGTGAGGTAAACAATATTGCACCCTTAAAGTCTTTCATGCCATTGTTTAATGCCTCGATCGATTCCAGATCCAGGTGATTGGTTGGCTCATCAAACATCAATAAGTTGGCTTGCTGCAACATCATTCTGGAGAACATACAACGCATTTTTTCGCCTCCTGAAAGCACTTTTACGTTTTTAAGTACTTCTTCACCTGAGAATAACATACGACCTAAGAAACTGCGAACAAATTGCTCATCAGCATCCGTTCCCGAATATTCACGTAACCAATCCACCAGGTTTTCATCTTTACCGGCAAAGTATTCAGAGTTATCGTTCGGAATATCTGCAGTGCTGATGGTAACACCCCATTTAAATTCTCCTTTATGGTCAGTATCTCTACCGGTTAATACATCGTAAAACGCTGCGGTAGCCAAACTGTTCTGAGATAAAATAGCAATTTTATCGCCTTTATTTACCATGAAAGTAACTTTATCAAATAAGATTCCGTCATTTCCGGTTTTACCCAGGTTTTCTACCTGTAAAATCTGGTCGCCAGCCTCACGGCCTGTATTGTTAAAAATAATTGCAGGATATTTTCTGCTCGAAGCTTTAATTTCGGTAATATCGATCTTATCCAAAGCTTTCTTACGTGAAGTTGCCTGTTTTGATTTCGAAGCATTCGCACTAAAACGGCGGATAAACTCCTGAAGCTCCTTCACCTTATCTTCCAGTTTTTTATTCTGGTCGCTGCGTTGTTTTAAGGCCAGCTGACTCGATTCGTACCAGAACGTATAATTACCGGTGTAAATACTCATTTTAGCAAAGTCGATATCCACAATGTGGGTACAAACGGCATCTAAAAAGTGCCTGTCGTGACTTACCACCAATACAATATTCTGGTAATCGGCCAAAAAGTTTTCCAGCCAGGCAATCGTTTCGATGTCCAAATCGTTGGTAGGCTCATCCAACAACAAAATATCCGGATTACCGAAAAGGGCCTGCGCCAATAACACACGTACTTTTTGGGTGTTATCCAGTTCCTTTAACAATTTATAATGGTTGTCTTCGGTAATGCCCAAATTGCTCAACATGGTTGCGGCATTGCTTTCCATGTTCCAGCCGTCCATTTCAGCAAAAAGATTTTCCAGTTCTCCCGCACGTTCGCCGTCTTTCTCTGAGAAATCTTCTTTCATGTAAATGGCATCTTTCTCTTTCATGATGGCATAAAGCTCTTTATGGCCAATCATTACGGTTTCTAATACCGAAAACTCATCAAATTCGTAGTGGTTTTGTTTTAAAACCGCCATTCTTTCGCCTGGAGTAAAAGCCACGCTACCAGAAGTCTGGTTAACTTCTCCCGATAATATTTTCAGGAAAGTAGATTTACCTGCACCGTTAGCCCCGATTACGCCATAGCAGTTGCCCTGGGTAAATTTTAGGTTAACATCTTCAAATAATGTGCGTTTGCCGTATCGTAATGATAAATTAGAAACTGAAATCATGCTGTAATTGAAATAAGGCGCAAAGATAGGGAAAAAGGTTGAGGGTAGGAAGTTGTTTGATGGTTTGGTGTTTTATTGTTGAAAGGCTGGAAGGTTTAAAAGTTGAAATGTTTAACGGTTAGAAGGTTTGAAGATTAGGAAATGGAGGGGTTGGTGTTTTGTGGGTTAGGCAGTCCCGCTTTCACTTCAATCTTTTAAAAAAAACTTCTGTCATGCTGAGGCACGAAGCATCTGTTTCATAGCTGCAGATGCTTCGTGCCTCAGATAGTATATTGGGGTTAATGCAATTTTAAATTATTTCCGTTCAATTAGGTTTATTGATAGTGGTTGGTGCTTTTGTTCAATGGCTTAAAAACCAGTGCATCTGGGAATCTTAAAGCAAGCTGTATATCACATTTAGATTATGTTAGATGGCACTTCTTGGTTCCCAATCAGATGAGGCCGTCTCCATAAATATAGATTTGTCATCCTGAGCTTGTCGAAGGATCTGTTTTAAATCTCTTAAAAAGCGTTTCGACAGGCTCAACGTGACAAATTCGATTGAATTACATTTATGATACAGCCTCGTGACGATTTATCTCAATGTACTTTAAGGTAAAATATTTATTTTAGTCCTATGCAAAACGATCTCTTGCTCGAAACCATTAAAACCACACTTCAAAAAAGCAAAGTAGAAAAACTGGCTGCTATTGCTTCTAAAGATACTTTTTCGGTAAAAGAATTAATCGATTTAAGTTTTTACCATGATGAACAGATTGGTTTCAGGGCAGCGTGGATTTTAGAGAATGTATATACAGCTCACCAGCTTCGCTTTTTGCCTCATGCGCTTTATTTTTTAGATAAGCTGCCACAACAACATAATTTATCGGCACTGAGGCATTATGTTAAAATCCTGGCCTTTATGACCAAGAAAAATGCTCATGAATCTGTTAAAAAGATCATTTCTGATTACAATACCGATCATCTGGCAGAGGTTGTTTTCGCCTGGCTCATCGATGAAAAAATACCTGTGGCCATAAAATCACACTGCCTTAATATCCTGGCGAATTTAAATGTAAAGCACAGCTGGATTAAGGAAGAACTGCTGCAAACCATGGATTTTCTGGTTGATAGGGAAAGCATTGGCTTTTTTTCAAAGGTGAAACAGATCAGGAAACAGTTTTCAGTTGGCAGTTAGCCGTTATCAGTTAACAGTTACTAATAAACCAATGATTAATGACCAATTTACAGTTATCAGTTAACATAGCGTCAAATCTTTCAGGATATATCGAATTTGTCTTTCTCTTTCGGCATTAGTCTTTCAGCTTTTAGCTATTTTTACCGAATGAGTACTATATACGAAACCATCTCAAAAGTTATAAAAGAACGTCGCAGTATATTTCCTGCAAGCTATATTAAAAAAGAAATTCCGGTTGAGGTTATTAATCAGATTTTAGAAACGGCCAATTATGCCCCAACACATAAATTAACCCAGCCCTGGCGCTTCGTGGTGATCAGGAAAGCCGGATTGGCTAAACTGGGCGAAGAACTGGGCCGGTTATACAAGGCATTGGTGAATCCGCAGCAGTTTTTGCAGAAAAAGTACGATAGCTTTGCCGAGAAAACAAGTCAGGCTGATTGCATTATTGCCATTAATATGCAGTTAAGCGGTAAAATACCAGAGTGGGAGGAGTTGGCAGCAGTATCGTGCGCGGTACAGAACATGGCCCTAACAGCCGAAAGTTTACAGGTTGGCGCTTATTGGAGTTCGCCTCCTTTAATTAACGACCTGGGTGATTTTTTAGGTCTGGGTGAGCATGAAAAGTGCATCGGCTTATTCTATATGGGCTATCATAACGAAAAACCCTGGGCACCCAACCGTACGCCAATGAGCGAAAAAGTGAAGTGGATAGAGGGGTAGGTTTGAGTTATTAGTCCATAGTCATCAGTCCGGAGTCATTAGTCATTGGTCATTAGTCTGGAGTCATTAGTCATTGGTCATTGGTCATTGGTCCGGAATTCTGAGTCATCAATCGTGTTATGGTTTGATAGTTCAAGGCTATTATACTATGGACCATCAACCATTTTCCATCACCCATCTTACATCTTACATCGTCCATCTTACATCATCCATCACCTCTATGTCTACATTAAAATCTACACTATACCAGCTTTGCTTAACTTTTATCCAAAACAGGATTGAAAATATCGAATATTCGCTGCAACAGGCGAGGCAGGCCTCAAACGACGACACAAAAAGCAGTGCGGGCGATAAATATGAAACCACGCGGGAAATGATGCAACAGGAAATGGATCGCAATAATAAACTGCTTTATGAAGCGGGGCAACAGAAAATTGCATTACAGCAGATCGAAAATGTAGAATCGGATCAGGTTGTTAAAAACGGGAGCGTGGTGCTAACCTCCGAAGGTAATTTTTACATCAGCATTAGTGCAGGGGAATTAAATACGGGTGGACAGAAATTTTTTGCCGTGTCGCAAGCTTCTCCTATAGGTAAGGTTTTGATCGGAAAGGCCAAAAACGAAAGTTTCAAGTTTAATGGTAAAGAATATACTGTAAAAGAGATATTATAAAAGTTTTCAGCTGGTAGTTTACAATTTGCAGTTAACAGATCTATACTTGCAGTAACCAGATCTATACTTGCAGTGGCCAGGTTTATACTTGCAGTGAGTAGGTTTATACTTGCAGTTGCCAGAATGTAGTTTGCGCATGGCAATATTACCGGCGCCATCGAAAGTTGTGAACTTGCAGTAGACAGTTATAAACTTTCCAACGATAACATTATCGCGTCAGGTCGTAGGTTTATCTTTGCAGTCGACAGGTTTATACTTTCCATCGATAGGTTTGAACTTGCAGTTAATAGATATATACTTTCCATCGGTAGGTTTATCACGGCAGTTCGCAACTCTATCAAAGGGGTAGGTAGGTTTATGTTTGCAGTAGATAGTTTTATGTTTGCAGTAGATAGTTTTATGTTTGCAGTGGGTAGGATTATGATGGCAGTTAGCAGTTGATCAATAGTTGATTTAGTTGGGAGTTAGGAGGCTGGAGTTTTGAGTCTAGTTAACCGCTTTTAAAAGAAAATCGCTTCATCAATTTCAACAGTTAAAGTTTTCTATCAAAGGATTAAAAATCCTTAGCTCATAAGTCGGGATTACAAATCCCAACTAACTGGAAGTTTAACCGGTTTAAATAATTAATCGCTTAATCAATTTCAACAGTTAAAGTTTTCTATCGAAGGATTAAAAATCCTTAGCTCATAAGTCGGGATTAGAAATCCCAACTAACGGGAAGTTTGGAGTCAGTTAACCGATTAAATAATTAATCGCTTAATCAATTTCAACAGTTAAAGTTATCTATCGAAGGATTAAAAATCTTTAGTTCATAAGTCGGGATTACAAATCCCAACTAACTGGAAGTTTGGAGTCAGTTAACCAGTTAAATAATTAATCGCTTAATCAATTTCAACAGTTAAAGTATCTATCAAAGGATTAAAAATCCTTAGTTCATAAGTCGGGATTAGAAATCCCAACTAACTGGAAGTTTGGAGTCAGTTAACCGGTTTTAAAAGAAAATCGCTTAACCAATTTCAACCGTTAAAGTTATCTATCGAAGGATTAAAAATCCTTAGTTCATAAGTCGGGATTAGAAATCCTAACTAGCGGGAAGTTTTGAACAGTTAACCAATTCAAACAATTAACCGGTTAACCCTTTCAACAGTTAACCAATTAACCAATGACTAATCAACCAATAAACTAACTTACAAAATTATCCCCATCCGTTTTGCGAAAGCAGGGACTAAATAAGTTTTTAAATCTGCGTAAGGTATAAATACGACAATCTGTCCCTGGGCGTAACTGGCTACTTCGTAAGGATTGTACATAAAAGCAATTCCATTGTTGTTGAAGTAGAAATTATTATTCGGTTTTATAAAATCATCGAAAAGCACCGAGCTTAAAGCATCTTTAGCCTTGATGTTATATTCTTTACGGAGATTGCGTTCTAAAATACCTTGTAAAGTATTCGAATCTATCTTGACAATGTCGCCAAGCACCATTTGTTTTTTGTTCTTTACATCAAGGCAGTACATTACACTGCTGTAATTGCCATGGGCACCGCCAGTATAGGCATCGGCCAGGAAATCGATTACTACGTAACCATTATCGTTATAGCTTACTGATTGCTGACTGTTGTTGGTGTAATTTAGCCAGGCCTGAAAATCATCATCGCGACCGTTTTTAGATTGTTCGGCAGCCTGTGCTTTGTAATCTTTAAAATAACCGGCGGCTATATTTTTAAAACCGGTTGTAAGGGCCACCTGTGAACCTAATCCTAACATTTTTTTAAGCTGTGTATTTAACCAGGTACTGGATTCGTCGGTATTTTTGCTTTCGAGGTATTCAAAACTGATTTGTGCAGACGGCGATTTAGGCTGGTTGGCAAAAGCCTTAACCGAATCGTCGTAAATGCCTGCATTGAACTGATAACTTCCATCAGGATATTTTTCTGTAAGCACAATCGGGAATTTTTTGGCTTTATCTCCGCTTTCCCATGTGCCGTTAAAACCGTTTCCATTCCACTTTAAGGCCAGATGCGGCGATTTAAAATCTTGTGTAAAATACGATTCGTAATAACTGTATTCGGTAAGTACAATGCTGTCTTTCCCGATTAAAGTATCGGTTGAGAGGTTAAGCCATGAGCCATCGTAATAATAAGAACCACTTACGTCATCATTGACCTTTTGCAAGTGCATTACTACTTTTTTACCCGCAATGGTGCCTTCTAGTCTCTTATAAAAATGCCCGGTAAGTTCTGTTTTTACCTTTGCGGTACTATCAGTTTTTACGGTATTATTATTCCCGTTTTTAGGGCTGTTACAGGCTGAGAGTATCGCTATTCCGAAAAGGCATAATAAAAAAGAGTATTTCATAAGGGCTGGTATGTAGGGGTTATAGCGTGGTGAAGTTGGGAGGTTTAGTGTTATAAGGTTGGAAGATTTAGTGTTATAAAGTTGGAAAGTTATAGCGTTATAAAGTTGGAAAGTTTTAAAGGCAGGTTGCATTAACCTTTCCAACATTCAAACCTTTCAACATTCAACAATTCAACATTCAACATTCAACATTCAAACTTGTCTTCAAACCTTTCAACATTCAAACTCCTCTTTCAACATTCAAACTTCTCCTTCAACTTCCCTTAATTAACCCCTCTACCTGGATTTTGTTTTATTAAAGCTCTTGTTAATGCTGTAATAAAGGTTTTTGGCAGTGTATCTTCCCGGGTCAATAATTCTTCTGATGGTATAAAGCGGATAGTTTTCATCCCTTGCTGTAGACAGGATAAAAGCTGCCTTAAAACCATGCTCTTTTAACTTATGTAAGGTAGATGATTTGAAAACGCCGTATGGAAATGCAAAGTATTCTACTTTTTTTCCGGTAATCTGCTCCAGTTTTTTGGTGGGTTCATCAATTTGGGTAGTCCAGTCGGCATCTGTAAATTGAGCAAAGTTCTTATGGTCGTAGGTATGGCTGGCAATGGTATTTCCTTCGTCTGATAATTGTTTAATCTGCTCTTTGGTCATATAATTAATCCGGCCTTTTCTGCCAATCGAAACTGTCATGATAAAATAAACGCCCTTAAAGCCATATTTTTTTAATGTGCTGTTGCCAACGGTAAACTGATCTTCGTCGGTATCATCAAAACTGATGATGATTGGTTTTTCGGGCAATTTAGCCCCATAGACCAGGTAATTGTATAAATCATCGGGCTGGATGGTGTGGTAGCCGCTATCGGCCAGCATTTTAATGTGTTCGCGGAATTTATCCGGGGCGATAATATCATCGTGTGCCCTTTTACTATCGCTTGCAATGTTGTTCCTGATCTGGTGGTAGCAAAGTACAGGAACCTCCCTGCGGGCCATAATGGTTTTATTATCAGCAGGTTTTGTATTCGTAGAATCTGTTTTAACCTGTTGTCCGCTGGTGCTGCTAACAGCCGTTTTTTCCTTTTGCTTATTGCCCGAACAAGCCAGTGAAAATGAACCTAGAAACAGGATTGATAACAGGGTATGGGCAGCTGGTTTTAAATGTGGATTCAATTTTTTAATATTTATTTGATCAAAGATACAGCGTTTTCAGAAAGGATAAAGTCTTTTTTAGCTGCTATTAAACAAGAAAATCCCGACGTTTGTCGGGATTGATTTGCTTAAAAGCTATTTTTAATGCTGTTGCTTAATGTTTTTGGCGACCAGTAACCGCTGGCAATAATTCTTCGGATGGTGAACAACGGATCCTTTTCGTCGCGTTTGGTTGATAGCTGGTACGCCATTCTGAAACCACGTTTTTTCAGCTCAGGGATGCCTTCAGCGTTCCATAAACCAAAAGGATAGGCAAATTCGGTCATTGTTTTGCCTGTAATTTCTTCCAGTTTTTTGGTTGGTTTATCCAACTGTTCTTCCCAATCTTTACCGGCATATTTTTTAAAATTTTTATGGTCGTAAGTATGGCTGCCAATGATGTTGCCTTCATCAGAAAGCTGTTTAATCTGCTCTCTGGTCATATAATCAACAAATTTCCCTTTTTTGCCTATCGAAACCGTCATGATAAAATATACCGCTTTATAACCCAGTTTTTCTAAAGTTGGGCGTACAACGGTAAACTGGTCCATGTCGGTATCATCAAAAGTTAGCATAATGGGTTTGCTCGGCAAGGCAGCACCTGTGTTTAGGTAAGCATAAAGCTGATCGGGCAAAATGGTGTGGTAACCGCTATCGGCCAGCATTTTCATCTGGTCTTTAAAATTCTGAATTTCTACAATATAATCCTTTCCTACTTTTCCATCAGTTGGTTTCCAGTTTCTTACTTGGTGATAACATAAGATAGGTACCTGTTTTCTGGCCAGGATGGTTTTGGCGTCAGCCACTTTTATTTTAGAAACATCAACCGGTGTTGCGGTGCTTGCTGTTGTTTTAGTGGTTTGTGTAGTAGAATCCTTATCAGCAGATTTTTCGGTTTGAGACTTAGACTGGCAGCTGGCAAATAAAATTGCACCAGCAGTTAAAATGGTTAAAAAGCTATATTTCATTATCAGGGATGTATGGCTACAAAACTATAAAATCCGGCAATTATTTAAGGACCTGTTGAAAAATAGATAAACAATTTTTTATACCTATTTAAGATATTACTATTATCTTTAATTCTCACTTTCAAAAAAATTCATAATCGTTCGGTTAAATATCTCTGGAATTTTACTAGGAGCTTCATGATCTGCACCTTTAAAAATAATGAGTTTGCTGTTTGGTATTTTTTGTGCAATTAATTTGGTGTGTTTTTCAGTTATAATATCATGCTGGCCGGCCATTACTAGCACTTTGGCCTTAATGTTCTTTAATGAATCTGGATTTACATGTGGTTCGGTTAACAGCAGTATTTTTAAACGATAATTCATATCAGACTTGGGAATACCTTTATCTTCCATTTCCTTAACTTCTTTTCTGAGCTGAAGATTTATACCCGGTACAACAGAAGTTTCATCGTTATACAAAACAGTTCCCATAATAGCCATCTTTTTTACCTTATCAGGATGATGGAGCGCAAGAATTAAGGCAATATTTCCTCCATCGCTCCAGCCAAGTACATTTACTTTTTTTAAATTTAGTTTATCTAGCAAAGTATTTACGTCTTCTGCCATAACTTCATAGGTAAGTTTTTCATTATTAGGTGTTGATTTTCCTTGCCCCCTACTATCTAAGCCAATAACCATATATTTTTTACTCAATACTTCTAACTGATTGGAGAAGGAGACCATGGATAAATTATTACCGTGAAGCAAAATAAGAGGTTCGCCTTTTCCGTAGATTTCATAGTAAAGCTTAACTCCATTTAATTCTATGTATTTTCCATACTCAGGATTATCTCCAAAACCTGGGGCTGCCTTTAGATCGCCATTATCTATAAATAATGATTGTTTTCCAGCAAAATGCTTATTGTTAGAAAATGCGAATTTTGTGCCTTTATCGAAACCAATCGTGCGCCAGTCAGACAATGTATTTTCCTCAAAATCGCCATTTCTTAATTGCACTTCTTGTTCACTTACGTCATCTGTAATGAACAATTTAAAATCATCCAAGTAAAAACTACCGGTACCAATTGCTTGAACTCCTATATATAGGAAATCTCCCTTCTTACTAATTTTTCCAGAGAGTTCATAGTTACTCCAATCATTTGCTTTGTAAGATAGATCAGAAGGATTGAAAAAATTATCCTTCCCTGATCTAGCCATCAGAAAAACTTGAAATTTTTTAGATAAAATATCTTTATAATAAACTTTACCTTTTAATTTAAAATTTTTTCCTTTGTATTTATCAACATTAACAGCCTGCACTATGTTATAAATCTGTGCTTTAGCTTCACAAATAGTTGCAAAAAATAGTGAAATAATAAGTTTAAAGATCAGTTTTTTTTTCATTTGTGTGCAATTAACTTTAGTGTTAGAATTTGTTTCAAAAATCAATAAATAATATTTTGTATGTGCACAAGCCTATAGAAGATGCATTGCCAATTTTTGGATAATACATCACAAGAGCTATTAAATTGACAACGTGCTTTATCTGAGCGACAGCCAGCTGCAATATACTAAAAAGGTTTAGAATTTTGAGGAGCATAGGTATTACTGAAAAATGCGATATGTAAAGTATTACAGAGCGCGTGAAAGAAACCTTTGATCATGTGATAAAGACAGTAACATAGCTCGATGATAGAAAAAAGTTTTCAACCTGCTTTTTAAAATGGATAATACAAAAGGCTTTTGCCTTGTGGTATAATGATAAGATGTTCCACTGTGAATTATTTTTGAATTAAATTTAAATTGTGCTAACTATCGCTTTTATTACATATTAAAGCCTGTTTAATATCCTATTATTAAATAATTTAGCAGCTCAAACAAATTTTGATGAATAAACTTTATAAACTCCTGTTGTGTGCGCAGTTTTTATCCTTAACTGTAGCGGCACAAACCAAAACATTTACCATAACCGAAAATATCCAGCCACAACCTAAGGCAAATTATCAGCTGGCCTCGCGATTTTCGCCAAATAAACTAAAGAAAATGGTTTATTCTACTGCGGTTGACCCGCATTGGCTAAAATTGAGTAACCGTTTCTGGTACACTTTCGAAAGTCCGAAAGGAAAATTCTGGTACCTGGTAGATCCCGCTTCGAAAAGCAAAAAAGTGATGTTCGATAATTCGAAGCTGGCAGCAGATATTACGCTGATTGTACGCGATCCCTTTGATGCGGAGCATCTGCCACTCGAAAACCTGAAATTTGCTGCAGATGAAAAAAGCATTTCTTTCGAGATCAAAAGCAGTGTAGATGAACTGAAAAAAGACCGTAAAGACAAAAAAGCTGCAGATTCTATGCAGAAAAAAATCTATTCTTTTAAATATGAACTGGCTACCGCTAAATTAACCGAGTTGCCAAATTTCAGCAAACCAAAACCTAAACCAGCCTGGGGCTCGGTAGCACCAGATTCGTCGGCCATTATCTTCTCCCGTAACTACAACCTTTACTGGATGGATAAGGAGAATTATAAAAAGGCTGTTAAAAACGAAGATGACAGCACCATTGTAGAGCACCAGCTTACCAAAGATGGGGTTAAGTTTTATTCGTACGGAAGTGATGGTGATGGTGAAAACAACGTAGAAAACGAAAAGAACAATAAAAAACGCCGTGGTGCTTATGTACTTTGGTCGCCAAATTCGAAATATTTTGTGTTGGACCGGACCGATTCGCGTAAGGTGAAAGACCTTTGGGTAATTAACAGTGTTACTCCGGGCCGCCCCACATTGGAAACTTATAAATACCAGATGCCGGGAGAGGCCGAAGCACCACAGGATGAAGTTTTACTGTTCGATTTTGCCGCAAAATCTTACAAAAAACTGAGTGTTGCCGCCTTTAAAGATCAGAGTGTTTCCGTTTGGAGCAAACCGTCTTTAAATAAAGACCGCGATAATGAATTCCGCCCATCCATCTGGTTGGGTAACAACAGCCGTTTTTACTTTTCGCGCACCAGCCGCGATTTAAAACGTATTGATATTGGTACGGTTGATATTGCGACAGGTAAGGTTACGCCAATCATCGACGAACGTTTTAATACCTATGTCGAAGTAAACCGTCCGGGTTTGGTAAACGACGGTAAAGAACTGATTCACTGGAGCGAGCGCGATGGCTGGGCACATTTTTATCTTTTTGATGAGAATGGTAAATTGAAAAACCAGATAACCAAAGGTGCTTTCCACTGCGAGAGTATTGTAAATATCGATGAGAAAAAACGCATTCTCTATTTTACCGCCAACGGACGTGAGGGAAAAGAAGATCCTTATTACCTGCATTTGTACAGCATTAATTTCGACGGTTCGAACATGAAATTGTTAAATGCGGGCGACTTTGACCATCTGGCCAACATGAACGATAACAATACTTATTTTGTTGATAATTACTCGAGGGTAAACACGGCGCCGAAAGCTACTTTATATGATGTAAGCGGTAAAAAGATTATGGATCTTGAAACCACAGATCTTTCTTTATTAATGGCTGCGGGATATAAATTCCCTGAAACCTTTAAAGTGAAGGCAGATGACGGCATTACCGATTTATATGGGGTTATGTATAAACCTTTCGATTTCGATCCGAACAAAAAATATCCTATTATTGAGTATGTGTACCCAGGACCACAAACTGAAGCGGTAAATAAAGCATTCAGCAAAAGCATGGACCGTACGGAGCGTTTAGCACAATTTGGTTATATCGTAATTACAGTGGGTAACCGTGGTGGTAATCCTTCGCGTTCTAAATGGTACCATACTTATGGTTACGGTAATCTCCGCGATTATGGCTTGGCAGATAAAAAAACAGCGATCGAGCAACTGGCAGCGAAATATTCGTATATCGACGAAGCTAAAGTGGGCATTACAGGTCACTCGGGTGGTGGTTTTATGTCCACAGCCGCCATGCTGGTTTATCCTGATTTCTTTAAAGCTGCGGTTTCAAATGCGGGTAACCACGATAACAGCATTTATAACCGTTGGTGGAGCGAGAAACACCATGGCGTAAAAGAAACGATCTCTTTAAAAGGCGATACTTCTTTTAAATACAGCATTGATAAAAATCCTGATCTGGCTAAAAACCTGAAAGGACATTTATTGCTGATGCATGGCGATGTAGATAATAACGTGCATCCTGCAAACTCAATCCGTGTGGCTAACGCGTTGATGAAAGCGGGTAAACGCTTCGATTTTCTGATTATTCCAGGTCAGCGCCATGGTTTCGGAGATATGACGGAGTATGCTTTCTGGAAACTGGCCGATCATTTCAATAAATATTTAATCGGTGATTTTTCTGAACCAAGCGATGTAGATCTGGTTGAAATGGACAGGGATATTGAGCAGAATGGGAAGTAGAAATTAATTTAAAATACCCGTGGTTTGTGTTGCCACAGATCATTTGAAGAAGTTTAATAATGGCCTGTGGAAACACAGGCCATTTTTTATGCCGATAGCCGAGGTTCTTGTCTCCACGAACCGTTTTAGCTACCAGGAAACTAAGTAGTGTCTTAACGTTTATGTTTTTTTTGAAAAACAAGGTACTGTAGTTCTTCGGTTAGGGTAGTCCTGCTATTGCCTATAGTCCCGATTGGCCGCTACTGCTAACTTACAAAGTCTGCTCTATGCCAGTTGCTGCTAATGTCATTAGTTAATTCGCAATTTTATAACTATTTGGATTAAGATTCTAATGCCTTGGTTCGTGTCCTCACGAATCAACAATTAATAATTTTATGATTTTTGCATTAAGATTCCCAATCAGTTGGGAATGACGTAACGATTTAAAAATACCTCTGTGTTAATCCGTGCATCCGTGGCTGAAAAAAATGCCCTGGTTCGTGTCCTCACGAATCAACAATTAATAATTTTATGATTTTTGCATTAAGATTCCCAATCAGGTTGAGAATGACGTAACGATTTAAAAATACCTCCGTGTTAATCCGTGGCTAAAAAAAAACAGCCGCATAAAAAAAGCCTCCCGACTTTTACGTCAGAGAGGCCTTTTCTTAGGTTTTTAGGTAATCCTTGGGTGTTTTGATCTTATTTGTACAGGTAATTAATTGCAATTACGTCGTTTGCATTAAAGGTGCGGTTACCACCATTAGAACAGGCTAACATAAATGAAGCAGCATCCGGAGCAGAAGGAGTTCCAGGGATTCTTACCGCACCAATATTAGATGCGCCTTCGTTTCCTGCACCGCTTGAACCACAGCTAAAAGCACGGTTCATGTAATCTGTATGGCGGAAACCAATACAGTGACCAACCTCGTGTTGAAGAACGGATGCCAGGTACAATAAATTAGGGTTTGTACCATAGGCTGCAGCGTTGGTGTTCATTTTTACCTGGCTATATGGCGCACCTGATGAAGTAGGGAAGCCCGATGAGCCTAAAGTAATGAAACCACCGCTCGGACCTTCGTTAAAGCCAACAATATCGATGTTTCCTTTTGCACCGGCACTAGCCCTTTGGAAAGTAAGGCGTAAACCCAATGAGTTATATCTCGAAATCATGGTGTTTACTGCATCGCTATATACCTGTGGTAAATTGGTAACTGATACTGTAACAACACGTGGTAAAGATTTAACAACGTTTGTGGTTCGGTACTGCTCAGTTTCGGCAATGTTTAAATTTGCGCCTGCAGATGGTTCAGTTAAATTATCATCTGTTAAAAGGATGTCGCCTTCTACCAGATATCCTTCGTCTATCTTACGGACATTGTCTGTACTAAAGCCTAATGATTTGATCTGTGATAATTTGTCGGCTGAAATATCAGTCTTGTTTTCTACTGCATTCTCTGTATTATTATTCTTACAAGAATATAAAGTAGTGAATAAAAGACATGCGGCTGCAATGGATAAAAATTGGGATGTTTTCATCTTGATTTAGGT
Organism: Pedobacter sp. 22226; assembly: GCF_052045455.1. Taxonomy (NCBI): domain Bacteria; kingdom Pseudomonadati; phylum Bacteroidota; class Sphingobacteriia; order Sphingobacteriales; family Sphingobacteriaceae; genus Pedobacter; species Pedobacter sp. 22226. The sequence continues at coordinate 106,992 of NZ_JBQEPB010000001.1, forward strand.
TTGATTTTTTTAAATTGAATAAGTTAGTTAATAATGTTTGTGGATTACCTAATAAATCCTAATTTAGGGAAGATATTCGATGTAATCAAAATTTTATAATAAAATAATATTTGAAAGTCAGCACTGTATTTTTAGTTGTATATTTTTGTCTGTCTGTATTTCGTTTAAACGCACAGATACAACCTGCAGGAATAGAAAAAAAAAATGAAAAATATATTTCTAAAACTTCAACTTCTTTAAAATTAAGTGAAGATCAGCCAGTTTTGGTTAGATTTAACCATGTGTTAAGTCCTGCAGAAATCAGGTCATTAAATCCTAAAAAAAGGCTTTCCGGCGATTATTTTATTGTACAAAAATCAGCCATTTCGAGCCTCTCTAATAGTGTGGTTTATCAGCAACAGGCTAATGCGCTCTGGAAGGTAAGCGAACGGCTGATGAAAGTACTGGATAAAGCAGGTAAAAAGAACGATTCTGTTCTGGTGAGGTTAGCCTTAAAAAATGTGGAGACATTATCCGGTATAGCCCGATCCTTAAATATAAAATCAGTAGATAAAGTCAATAATATTTACACTATTAATGTTTTGCCAGCTGATTTAATGGTGCTATTGGAAAAGGAAGAGATTTTATATGCTGATGTTTTGCCCGTAGCTAAAGAAGAAGTTGTTATTAACGGCCTCGACCTGGGTTTAAATCAGATTTCGAATGCGCACAGCCTTTTTCCTGGTATTGATGGCACAGGAATTAACCTTTCACTTAAAGAACAGATGTATGATGCAACTGATCTTGATTTATTAGGAAAAACGGTACCAGGTGCCATTACCGGTTCAGTGCCCACTACCCACGCCACCATTATGGCTACTTTGGCACTCGGAAGCGGCAATTCCTTTATCCGCGGTTTGGGCACCGCACCTAAGGCGAAACTTGCCTATGCTGATTTTTCGAACCTGATGCCCGATGCAGCCAGCGAACTGGCTAAACTTAAAATCAGCATTCAGAACCATTCTTACGGTACTGATATAGATAACGATTATGGCATGGAGGCTGCGGCCTACGATAAACAGATTTTTGAAACCGATACGCTGATCCACGTTTTTTCTGCAGGAAATAAAGGAACATCAACACCATCGGTTGGTTTATATCAGGGCATAACTGCCAGGGCTAATTTAACGGGCAATTTTAAACAGGCCAAAAATTTATTGGTCATCGGCGGCATCAACAGGGAAAATGTTTCCGAAAGCTTGAGCAGTAAAGGCCCGGCTTATGACGGACGCGTAAAACCGGAGCTTGTAGCCCTGGGAGAAGACGGAACATCGGGTTCGGCAGCGATTACCAGCGGATCCATCGCTTTACTGGAGCAGTTTTATCAGCAGAAATATAAAAAAGCTGCTTCAGCGGCACTCATCCGGGCAACTTTGATTAACGCTGCAGAAGATTTAGGAGCACCACAGGTTGATTATTTGTATGGCTATGGGAAGTTAAATGTGGCTCAATCTTTAAAAACTTTGGATGAAAACCGGGTTGCTTTATATAATGTAGCTACAAATCAGGATCTGGTGGTGCCCTTAACTGTTCCTGCAAATGTGGCCGAAGTTAAATTAACCATAACCTGGAATGATCCCCCCGCTACGGTAAATGCCGCTCAAAGTTTGGTAAATGGTTTGGATTTAAGTCTGGAAAATCCGTCCGGAAGTATAACCCTTCCTTGGGTTTTAAGCACCTATCCTGATTTAGATTCGCTTGCAAAGCCAGCGGTACGTAAAGCAGATCTGATTAATACGGCACAACAGGTTAGTCTGGATAATCCTGATGCAGGCACTTACAATATTCATATTAAAGGCAACCGAATATCACAAGGAAACAATCAGGCAGTTGCACTGGCTTATCAATTTAAGCTTAAAAATACTTTTTCTTTTATCAGTCCTGACCAAAACGGATATTTTTTTGCCAATGAAGGCAATTATATCCGTTGGGAGAATACTTATTCTGCTAAAACCGGAAATTTATCGGTAAGTTACGATGATGGCGCAACATGGAAATCAATTGCGCAGAATGTTGACCTTAGTAAAGGTTTTTACAACTGGACTGCGCCAGATCAGTTTTCGAAAGCGATCATCAGGATGGAGGTTGAAGGCAATACGATACAAGGCCAGCCTTTTGTGATTTCGAGCCCACGCACTTTAAAGGTGGGTTATGTATGTAAAGATGGTATTGTACTTAACTGGAATCCACAACCTGGGGCCAAAGATTATACACTTTATCATGTTACAGATAACGTGCTTAGCCCATTATTAACCCTTACCGATACCATTACCAAAATTGATATCAGTAAAATTTCAGGTAAGTATTTTGCTGTTGCAGCTAACGGAGCAGGTTTTACAGGTTTAAAAAGTTATTCTATCGATTATTCGCAGCAGGGAATTGCCTGTTACGTAAAGAATTTATTCGCGACGGTAGCCGATGATAACCGCATCAGGGTTGATCTGAACATCGGCAGTACGCTGGACCTGAAGAACATCATCTGGGAAAAACAGACGGGACCGAATACTTTTAGTGTTTTACAGCAAACCAAACCAATTTCAAACCAACTCGATTATGCCATTTTTGATGATAAACCCAAAGAAGGCATTCAGTTTTACCGGGTAATTTTCGAAACGGCCAGCGGGCAGGTGCAGAGCGACCTCGTTTCGGTGGTTTTCCTTAAGGCAGATCAATTCTCTTTCTTTCCCAATCCGGTAACTGATTATTTAACCATTTTAAGTGGATCATTCGAAGATTACAGCCTTTCTATCTTTAATATTTTAGGGCAAAAGGTTTTCGAAGAAAAAGCCACAAGCTCGAATAAATTTGCGCTTAATGCACTTTCTTCGGGTATTTATGTTGGTGTAATCAATAAAAACGGACAGCAGTTGAAGAAATTTAAACTGATTAAGAGATAGTGAATAAGGTTAATTTAAACCAGCGTTGGAAGGTGAGAAGATACAATCTTATTTCTCAGGTTCCGTAAGTATCAATTAATGATATGGATTTTAGTTGCTGTTTTGATTATGATTTGTACAGCCAATAATAAGGAATTACCTAAACTTAGCTTTGTTATATTAAAATCCATTGGTGGGAGAGTTTAGAACTTACGCTTATTTTTCAGGTAAAGTATCTTTAACATCTTCAGGGGTTCTTAATATGTACACATTTGGGCGATTGTATTCTTTTACATAGTGAATTAGGTTTTTGCGGTCACATTCCGATAGACTATCAATTTTTTCAAGCCGTTGTTTTGCAATTGGAGCTTCTTTATATAAACTAAGATTTTTTTTATGCTTAATGATGAACAAAAAATCTCTTAATTTTAAACTATCCATGTCAGAAACCTCTTTCATGGTAAACACATTAGGTCCAACTCTTTCATCTGCTAAAGTGTGGCAACCTGTGCAGCTAATACCTCGTCCAAGCTTCTCGGCCTTTTCTGTATCTACTTTACAGGTGTCAGTTTTGTTTTTAACCAGCACATCAGTTTTATCATTGTTTCTGCAACTTAAAGCAATTAAAACCATTAATAAACTACCTAAACTTAGCTTTGTTATATTAAAATCCATTGGTGGGAGAGTTTAGAACTTACGCTTATTTTTCAGGTATGGTATCTTTAACATCTTCAGGGGTTCTTAATATGTACACATGTGGGCGATTGTATTCTTTAATATAATGGATCAGGTTTTTTCTATCGCAATCTGATAAACTATCTAAAGTCTTAATTTTATGATTTAAGAATGGTTCCTTTTTGAAGTATCCTTTATGCTTGCTAATGAAGATAAAGTCTCTTAGTTTTAGGCTGTCTATTTTTGATAGCTCAAAGTAAGAAGGTACGTGAGAATAAATTCTTTTTTCCTGTTGAGCATGACAACTTCTGCAGCCGATACTAAATTCTAGCTCACTTCCTTTTGCAGGGTATAAAGCACCGCAAGTATCGGCTAACATTTTAGCATCATTTTTAGTGGTTACTTCTTTATTTTCACCTTTACAGCCAATAATAAATAAGATAATCAAGAAACTACCTAAAATTAACTTTGTTATATTTAAATCCATTGGTAGAGGTATTTAAAACTTATTTTACAGGTACAGTATCTGAAGGATCATTGGGTATTTGCAAAACATGTACAATTATTCTGCTCTGGTTTTTGATATAATGTATCAGGTTTTTGCGGTCACAATCTGATAGGCTATCGATTTTTTTAATTTTATAGTTCAATGCTGGTTCTTTCTTAAAATAACCTTTATGCTTGCTGATGAAGATAAAGTCCCTTAACTTTAAGCTATCTATCCGTGATATTTCTTCGAAGGTTGGTAATGTAATCATGGTTCTATTTCCGCCAGAAGGATGACAGCTATTGCAGCCAATATCAAATGCTAAATCACTTCCTTTGCTGTCTCTAATGTCATTTCCTGCAGCAGAATACCATGGTCCGCAGGTATCTCTGGGTGGTATATCCGTTTTTGCAATGCTGGTTTTGTTGCTGTTTGTACAGCCAATTGCTAAAGAAAACATTAGCAAACTGCTTATCCTTAATATATTTAAGTTTGTTTTGATCATATTACAGATATCTAAATGAAACATTAAAAATCTGATCGGGTGTAACGCTTGTAGTTTTTTATATAATGCACAAGATTTTTTCGTTCACATTCCGAGAAACGAGTAATGCTTTTTAACCTGAAATCTAAAAGTGTATCTTTTTTGAAATAGTCTTTATGCTTACTGATGAATATAAAGTTATTTAACTTTAAGCTGTCCATCCGGGAGAGATCGTACATCGTTGGCAAATCAAGAGAAGTTCTATTTTCACTTTCTACATGGCAGCTTCTGCAGCTCACATCGACCTCAAGTAAATGACCTTTTTCCAGGTTTAAATTACAGGTATCTATTTTAGTCTGCCTAATCTTTACATCTTTTTCTTTTGGGTCGCTACAGCTGGAAAATCCGATGATTAACAGACCGATAAATAAGCTACCTAAATTTGGTTTTGTTGAATTTAAATCCATAAATAGGGTTGTTTAAAAAGGTTCTTAATTTATTCAGTGTATTTAAATTAGGATTTGTAAACGATCCATTAGTCATATTTACCAGAGATTCCATTAAGTATATATTCATTTTGGCTAATTCCTGATTCGAAAGTTTGTTGTTTGTTTTTGAAGCAATTGCAGACATCAACTTATCAGCATTTGCTTTGCCATATAAATCATCCAAAGTTAAGGTATGAAAAAATTCATGAGTACCAATATTTGGAGATATACACCAGTTATTGTAAGCAACGGTTGCCGGGCCCCCATCTCCATATGTTAATCCACTCGTTATGTTTCTGTCAGTTGGCTAATTATTAATACTTTGGTGAGCTGTAAAAGATGTTTCAGTAGTCGGTAAAATCTGAACCAATAACCGGTTCAATAGGTGCAGGTCGTTTTTCATCCGTTTAAATTTTAAATAATCAAAAAATAATGTGGGATGAATACGTTTTAAAGGATAGTTTTGATAAAAACGTAAACTAATATACAAATAAATAAAATATATGTGCCTGATCACTTAGAACAATATTCAGTTACAGTTAATCTATTTAGCATTTTCTTCGTATTTTTCAGCAAATGCGATCAATAAATAAAACCAATTCCTTATAAATGAAAAAAATACTACTATTTTCAGGCTGTGCGCTCCTTTTCTTTGGCGCTTGTAAACAAAGTGTTCAAAGTAGCAGTGATGGTGCCGATTCTTTAGCGATAAAAGCCATTAACGATTCCAGTTTAACTCAATACCTATCTGTAATTGCGGCCGATAGCTTGCAAGGAAGAAAACCCTTTACCAATGGCGAAACCAAAACAATCAATTATCTGAAAGCGCAGTTCGAAAAACTGGGTTTGGCCCCAGGTAATGGCAATAGTTTTTTTCAGGAAGTGCCTATGGTCGAGATTAAATCTATACCGGAAGATAAAATGGTATTTAAAGGGAAAACTGCTTCATTAACCTTAAATTATCTAACCGATTTTGTAGCAGGTACCAGAAGGGTTCAAAACGAGGTCAGCATTAGTAATTCGCCGCTAATTTTTGCCGGTTATGGTATTGTGGCTCCCGAATACGGCTGGAATGATTATGCCAATCTGGATGTAAAAGGAAAAACAGTAGTGGTACTGATCAATGATCCGGGTTTTGCCGATTCAACTTTGTTTAAGGGTAAAAACATGACTTATTATGGTCGGTGGACTTATAAGTTTGAAGAAGCTGCCCGGCAGGGTGCTACAGGGATTATTATTGTACACGATACTGAACCTGCAGCTTATCCCTGGACGGTGGTGCGCAGCGGCTGGTCGAAATCGAAACTTACTTTGCAAAGTGAAGATAATGGCATGAACCGGGCTGTGGTAGAAGGCTGGATCACTTTAGATAAAGCGAAACAACTTTTTGCAATGGATGGTAAATCTTTCGATCAGCTGGCTATAAGTGCACGTAAAAAAGGTTTTAAAGCAGTCGATTTGAATATGACCACCTCGTTAAAGGTTAAAAATACCATCAAAAAATCGGTTACCTATAATGTGTTGGCTAAGATACCGGGCGAAAAGCGTAAAGATGAAGCCATCATTTATTCAGCCCATTGGGATCATTTGGGTGTGGGAGAGAAGATAAAGGGCGATTCTATTTATAATGGCGCTGTTGATAATGCCACCGGAGTTGCTGCATTATTCGAAATAGCCTCTGCATTTAAGAAATTACCCAAAGCACCAGGCCGGACTATTCTATTTATTTCGTACACGGCAGAAGAACAGGGCTTGCTGGGATCGGAATTTTATGCCAAACATCCTGCTGTTCCTTTGTCCAAAACTGTGGCCAATATTAATATGGATATGATGGGCATTGCCGGTAAAACGAAAGATATTGTGGTATATGGCTTTGGACAATCGGAGCTGGAAGATTATGCTGCCGAATCTGCTAAAAAGCAGGGGAGGGTAATTGTGCCTGATCCTGTGCCTTCATCAGGCCTGTATTATCGTTCTGATCATTTTAACCTGGCCAAGGTTGGTGTACCCTCTTTATTTACCGGCTCGGGTGTAGATAATATTAAAAACGGCAGGGAGTGGGGCTTAAAGCAGGTGGCCGATTTTACGAAGTTCCGCTACCATTCGCCACAGGATAATTTCGATGCCAAAACCTGGGATTTATCAGGTATTATTGAAGATGTGCGCATGCTTTTTGATTTGGGCTACCGCATCAGTAATGAAGATTCCTATCCGAAATGGAAAGAGGGATCTGAATTTAAAGCCATCAGAGAAAAGAAATAAAAGCAAAAAGCGCCCCGATTTATAACCGGGACGCTTCTTGAAAAAAGTCATTTATTAAACATTCCCCGAAGGGAGGTTTAATTAAAAGTAGAACTGAACACCTAATCTTGGTGCAAAAGTATCAGCGTTTAAGCCAAAGCTGTTTGATTTTACTTTAGCGCCTGTTCCTTCAGCTTTAACAGTATAGTTATCATAGCTTAAACCTTTAACCGAAAGTTCGATACCGATTTTTTTAGTTGGGAAGAAAGCAAAACCCGGAGCAACTTCTACACCGATGTTAGTTGTAGTACCCACTTTAACTGCGTTATCGCCGTTAGCATCAGTTACTTTTAACTGACCGAAAGCTAAAGGCACAGATAATTGTCCGAAGAATTTAAACTGATCTGATAAACCAACATAGTAACGACCAAAAGGAGCAACTTTAAAAGCGCCGTTTTGTGTTCTTTCGCTTACTGTTTTATTGTATTCGTAACCAACACCGGTACCGATTGCAAAATTATTGCTGATAAAATAACCAACACTTGGTAATACGGTGAAGCTGAAATCTGCTTTTGGAGCGCCATCAACTTTTGTAGAGTTTACACCTACATTACCACCTAACATAAAATTTCCTTTTTCAGTTTGTGCTTTTGCACCATAAACTAAACCTGCTACTGCTACTAAAGATAATAATAGTTTTTTCATCTTTTTTATTATTTATTTGTTATTAAAATATAGTCAATTTTACTATTTTAATGTCTGACTATATTCGCCTAAAAGTCAACACTTGTGCCAAAAAACATTGCCTGCGTCATCAAAAAATCAGTTTTTGGCTAACTCCTTAGTTCACAAACTAATGTAAATTTAATGTTAAGTCAATATTATTTTGGTGTGACGAAAAATCAATCGATTGATTAATTTTTTAGGCATGACAAATTGACAATCTGACTTTTTTTGTATAAATGTCAGATTTTATGATAGCAGAAATGGCAGGTTTTTAGAGAAACCTTCTTGCTATTATAATTAAACCTTACAAGCTGAAATCAGGTTTTCTACTTTCTTTTGAATGATGCCAATGGTTCTTTCGTCGGTTAAATTTCCATCCGCATCGAATTTATTTTGCGCCTGTGCAATCAATACTTCCGGCTGTAAAACAGGATTCATATTTAAGAAAGTAAAAACGGGTAAAAAAGCAGTTTGCATCCTAACTGTTCCCCACATGCCCTGCGTAGCACCCATTACGGCAACAGGTTTGTGCATCAAGGGCGAATCTTTACCGCGACTGGCCCAGTCGATGGCGTTTTTCAATCCTCCAGGAATAGAATAATTATATTCGGGTGATGCGATAATAAAAGCATCGGCAGCAGCCAGTGCTTCCCTAAATTTGGTAACGCTTGCCGGGCGTTCTTCGGTTTCAGGCAAATCATGGTCTGCATTATAAATAGGAACGTCATCATAAGCTACAATTTCAAATTCGATTCCTTCAGGAATCAATCCGCCTGCTACTTTAAGCAACATTGCATTATAAGAGCCTTTACGCAAGCTTCCACATAAACCCACAATTTTTCTAATTTTTTCCATAGCTATAAAACCGCAACATTATCAAAATGTTTGGTTTTTGCAAGGACATCAGGTGTAGTTTAAAAATTTATTATCCTTATTTTTGGCTTATAAGCTATTCGTTATGACAGAAAATACATCTACCACCTCCATTATTGAAAAAACCGTTTTTCCGATACTTTTCGCCTTAAGTTTTTCGCATCTTTTAAACGATACCATACAATCCTTAATTCCAGCGATTTACCCGATTATTAAAACCAGTTATCATTTAAGTTTTTCGCAGATTGGTTTAATTACGCTTACTTTTCAATTGGCGGCATCCTTATTACAGCCATTTGTGGGTTTATATACGGATAAAAAACCTCAGCCATATTCGCTGGCAGTAGGGATGGGATTTACCCTGATCGGTTTGATTTCGCTCTCACAATCGGCCCATTTTTATACCATGCTGCTTTCTGTTGCTTTTATCGGTATCGGTTCTTCCATTTTTCATCCCGAAGCTTCGAGGATGGCACATGCTGCATCGGGCGGGAAGAGGGGACTGGCGCAGTCTGTATTTCAATTGGGCGGCAATGCCGGAAGTTCATTAGGACCGTTACTCGCCGCCTGGATCATTGTACCGTATGGACAGTTCAGCGTAATCTGGTTTTCAGTTATTGCGCTATTGGCCATTATGATTTTAACCTATGTGGGCAACTGGTACAAAGGCTTTATGCTTTCTAGAAGTAAAAAGATTAATATTCAAACAGTTGTAAACCAATTTTCGAGGGGCAAAGTGATCTTTTCGGTATGTATTTTATTGTTGTTAATTTTCTCCAAATATTTCTATATGGCGAGTTTAACCAATTATTTTACCTTTTACCTGATTGATAAGTTCCACGTTTCGGTGCAAACTTCGCAGATTTATTTATTTGTGTTCTTATTTTCGGTAGCTGCAGGTACTTTATTGGGTGGTCCTATCGGCGATAAAATCGGAAGGAAATATGTAATATGGGCATCGATATTGGGTACTGCGCCATTTGCATTATTGTTGCCACATGCCAGCCTGTTCTGGATAGGCGTGCTTATCGTTCCCATCGGGATGATTCTGGCTTCGGCATTTTCGGCCATTCTGGTTTATGCACAGGAGCTGATTCCCGGAAAGGTAGGTTTGGTAGCCGGCTTGTTTTTTGGCTTTGCCTTTGGTATGGGCGGTATTGGTTCGGCTTTGTTAGGCAAGCTGGCCGATTCTACGAGTATTGAATATGTGTTTAATATTTGTGCGTTTCTGCCTCTGATTGGTTTGTTGACAGGTTTTCTGCCTAATATTGAAACGAAGAAGAAGTAGAAATCAATATGAATGACAGGGGATTAGCTAATCAAATTGCCACGAAAAATCGTCATTCCCAACCGCCTGCGAGGGAATGACGAACTTTTATGGAAATATATCAACGATAACCTGTCTAAGGAATCGCTATGATTTTATGGATAGCGTTTCGATAGCCTCATAGGTTTAAAAATGGAAATTAAACCCTAAAAAAGGATTAAAGGTATTAAAGCCGAAATCAAATGCTTCTGCATCGTACCAGGTATTAGCTGGCGCATCACCTTTATAATCAATTTTATTGTATGAGAGCAGAGAAAAGCCAAGCTCTATACCAAGTTTTTTAGTTGGGAAAAATGCCAATCCTGGTCTGATTGATGCATTGTATTGGGTAAATTTAGTATTGGGTGTAGGATTATAGTTATAATTGCCAGTATAGGTTTCATCTGTTTTTAAAAATCCAATTGTTCCGCTAACCTGCCCAAAAGCTTTAAGTTTATCAACAATATCTACATAATACCTCACTACAGGACCAACTGAAAAACTTTTTTGTTTGCTTGTTCTTGTTGATGTAATATTATAGTAAGAGTCGAAATTATTATTGGTATTTTTACTATAATTGGCACCTGCTATTAATCCGATAGCTAAGTTTTTAGAAAAAAAGTGAGCATAACTAGGATTGATGCCGTACGAATTTCTTTTTTCGTAATTAGGTGATTCCATTTTTGACGAAGAAATACTAAAACTTCCTCCAATTAAATTGTCTCCTTTTTCAGTTTGGGCAGTGGCTCCCATAGCGATAGCGCATACCACTGCCAGCGTTAATAATTGTTTTTTCATTTTCATTTGTGTTTTTGTGTTTCCAATGATAAAATAAAAAAACGACATAAACTATTCGCTTAGTTGATTTTATCTTAATTGTTTGATTGTCAGTGCGAAAAAAATCCAGACTAAATATTAGCCTGGATTATGCGGTTTATTGGAGATAAACTATTGACGGTTCAGTTTTTCAATAAAGTAATAGGTATCCAGCGCATCTTCTGATTCCGGGTCATCGTTTTCGTTAATGATTGATTTTACTTTGCCATCACTTTTTTGAGAGCCGGTGTTATTGTATTCGAACCTGATGTTGCCAATCGACTTAATTTTTCCATCCTCCGATTTAAAAACGGAATTATAATATTCAATTCTAATATCACCAATGGCTTTAATTTTTCCATTTTCAGATGGGAATACACTGTTGTAATATTCTACCCTTGTATCGCCAATTGATTTTACTTTACCATCTTCTGATTTAAAAACCGAATTATAATATTCAATTTTAGTATCATCTATAGTTTTGATTTTTCCATCTTCAGAAGGGAATACGCTGCTGTAATATTCTATTCTGCCACGAAAGCGCTGAGCATTTACCTGGTTTGGTAAACTTAAAAGTAATATTAAGCTTATGCCGGTTAAACTTAATATTTTGGCGAATATATTTTTCATTTTATGAGCTGTTAAAAGTGATAATTAAATGTAAATGTTGGGGTAAAGTTTTGCAGGGCTAACCTCAGGTTATTGGTTTTGTCGTAATTGTAAAGCGATTCTGCTGCATAATAATTTTGATGGAAAAAAGATACCACCGGCAGTGAAAACTCTAAAGCCGAATGTTTGGATATGAAATAACTAAAGCCAGGACTTATACTTGCACCCCATCCCTTTATTTTGGCATCTGTTCGGATCAGGTAACCTTCTTCATCAATTCTGTTAAAAGTATTGATCTGCAGTAATAGGTTAGCCTGCATAAAAAACTTAAAGCGATCTTTAATATCCACATATTTACGTACGAAAGGGGAGATACCAAAACTAAATTCCTTTACCCCACGCTGTTCTTCGTAATATCCGTATTCGTCGTTCCATGCGATATAACTTTCACCTCTGAGTTTTGAAAGATTTAAAGGAATTTCAAGGCCTATGGCAAAATTGTTAGCTAGAAAATAGCCTCCTCTTGGCGTTAAGGTAAACGTGTTTAAACTGGGTGAGGAATTGTTTTGTTTGGAAGTTCCAAAACTTACGCTTCCGCCTGCAAAGCCGGAGCCTTTTTCAGTTTGGGCATAGCTGCGCCAACTAATGGCGCATAGAAGCACCATAATGATTAATTTAGGTTTCATTTTATTTGTGTTTTTGTGTGTAATCAATAATAATCATTATTGAATTAAAAAACAAGAAAATGAACTAGCATGTTAGTTACGTAAAGGAAGTATTTTGTGAGTGGATTATAAATCCACAGTTCGGGGATCTGGATTGCAAATCCAGACCAACTTGAGCCGTCATTGCAATGACGACTTTTTTTTGAATTTAAAGTAACCTGGCTTTTAAATAAAAAAATCCCATCCCGGTATAATCAGGATGGGATTTTAATTTAATCGATATGTATTAATCTGCTTTCTGGTTCAGGAACACAAAATTGTGATCGAACATATCCAGCTTAATTTTGCTGTCTTTATCTATCTTACCCGCTAATATCTCTTTTGACAGTTCGTTTAAGATTCTTTTTTGGATTACTCTTTTTAGCGGTCGGGCACCAAATTGCGGATCGTAACCCAATTGTGCCAGCCAATCTAAAGCTTCGTCGCTGGCTTCCATTTCTATACCCATTTCTGCCAGGGTTTGCTGTACATGTTTAAACTGCAAACCAACAATGTTTCTGATTTCGCTGCGGTTTAGCGGGGTAAACATAATCAGCTCATCAATTCTGTTTAAGAACTCCGGACGGATGGTTTGTTTCAACACCTCGAACAATTCGTTTTTGGTTTTGGCAATTACTTCATCGCGGTTTTCATCACTTAAATTTTTAAAATTATCCTGAATCAAATGCGCTCCGATGTTTGATGTCATGATGATGATGGTGTTTTTAAAATTAACCGTCCTGCCTTTATTATCGGTTAAACGTCCATCATCCAACACCTGCAACAGGATGTTAAATACATCCGGATGTGCTTTCTCAATCTCATCAAGCAATACCACAGAATATGGTTTGCGCCTTACCGCTTCCGTTAACTGTCCGCCTTCATCGTAACCCACATATCCCGGAGGCGCTCCAATTAAACGCGATACGGCGTGGCGTTCCTGGTATTCACTCATATCGATACGGGTTAAGGCATTTTCATCGTTGAATAAAAATTCTGCCAAAGCCTTTGCCAATTCGGTTTTACCCACCCCGGTTGTACCTAAAAAGATGAAAGATCCAATTGGTTTGCGTTTATCCTGCAAGCCTGCACGCGAGCGACGAATGGCATCAGAAATAGCTTCAATTGCTTCATCCTGTCCGGCTACACGCTGGTGTAATTCTTCCTCTAAATGAAGCAGTTTTTCGCGCTCACTGGCAATCAGTTTGGTAACCGGAATACCTGTCCAACGGCCCACTACACCTGCAATATCATCGGCAGTAACTTCCTCTTTAAGCATGCGGCTATCGGTCTGCTGACTTTCCAGATCGGCTTTAAGTTTCTCCACTTTATCCTGAGCCTCTTTAATTTTTCCGTAACGGATTTCGGCCACTTTGCCATAGTCTCCGGCACGTTCAGCCTGTTCGGCCTCTAATTTGTAATGCTCAATCTGCTCTAATTCGTTGTTTACTGCATCTACCAGGTCTTTTTCACCCTGCCACTTGGCTTTAAATTCGTCGCGCTCTGCCGATAAATTGGCAATTTCTTCCGAAAGTTCCTGAACTTTTCTATCGTCTTTTTCGCGTTTAATGGCTTCGCGTTCAATTTCCAAACGCATAATCTCGCGGTCTAAAGCATCAACATGTTCTGGTACACTGTCCATTTCCATGCGCAATTTAGAAGCCGCCTCATCCATTAAATCGATGGCTTTATCTGGTAAAAAACGATCAGAAATATACCGCTGACTCATTTCTACAGCCGCAATAATGGCTTCGTCTTTAATCCGCACTTTGTGATGGGTTTCGTAACGCTCTTTTAATCCGCGGAGGATCGAAATCGCATCCTGGGTATCAGGTTCTTCAACCATTACCTTCTGGAAACGGCGCTCCAAGGCTTTATCTTTTTCAAGGTATTTTTGGTATTCATCTAAAGTAGTTGCGCCAATGGCACGTAATTCTCCACGGGCCAGGGCAGGTTTTAAGATGTTTGCGGCATCCATGGCGCCTTCGCCACCACCGGCACCCACTAAAGTATGGATCTCATCAATAAACAGGATAATATCCCCGTCACTTTGTGTAACCTCTTTAACTACGGCTTTTAAACGTTCTTCAAACTCGCCTTTGTATTTTGCACCTGCAATTAATGCACCCATATCAAGCGAATACACCACTTTACTTTTCAGGTTTTCGGGCACGTCGCCTTTAATAATCCTGAAAGCAATACCTTCTGCAATGGCGGTTTTACCCACACCAGGCTCACCGATTAAAATCGGGTTATTTTTGGTTCTGCGCGATAAAATCTGGATTACACGACGGATTTCTTCATCACGACCGATTACCGGATCCAGTTTTCCGCTCTCAGCATATTCGTTCAGGTTACGGGCATATTTGCTTAAAGCCTGGTAAGTTGCTTCGGCATTCTGATCGGTTACGCGGTTATCACCACGCAATTCTGTAATGGCTTTTTTAAGGTCTTTTTCGTTAACACCCTGCTCTTTTAATAATTTGGCCGTGCTATCGTTAACGGCAAGGATACCCAATAACAAGTGTTCTACGGATACAAATTCATCTTTAAATTCTTTTAAAAATGTTTGCGCTTTCTGTAAAACGCTATTGGCATTTGATGACAGATAGACATTGCTTCCGCTCACTTTCGGGAATTTGGCAATCTCTGCATCTAAGTTTTGATTTAGTGTATTCAGGTTAACGTTCAGTTTCTTTAAAACATAAGAAACCACGTTTTCATCAACAGTAAGCAAACCTTTAAGCAGGTGTGCCGTTTCAATAGCCTGTTGCTGATTGCCTTGGGCTATTTCAGAAGCCTGTTGAACTGCTTCCTGGGCTTTTATCGTAAAATTGTTGAAGTTCATATCCGCTTTAAGACAAAACAAATGCCACTGTTATTTTGATTTTAGAATCGGAAATTTTGTCGGTAAGATTTTATTTTTAATGACTAAATTGCTGATTTATAGTGTTTTGTGCTGAAAATTTGTCGTGTTGTAAGTGCTTAACCTCGCAGATTTTCGAAACCTGCGAGGTTTGTATTGACAATTGGTAACTGTTAACTGATTTGGGCGTTACCCAATCCCGATGAAAAATCGGGAAAGGGTCGGGCTTTTCAGGGCTGCGCTTCGCTCCGGTACCGATGAAGGATCGGTACTGAACCCTTACAATCCCTAACGCGGTATTTATCGCGTTAGGCCACTTCATAAAAAAGTGTCGTCATCCCGGCCGAAACGTAGTGGAGAGATCTATATCGATAGATTTTTTATTAAGGTTAAAGCGGGTTTTAGCTAACACTCGTTTCTAACGAGCGTTGAATAATTTATCGTTTCAAACGATAGAATCGTTTCGCTATTTATGCACTCGTTTGGAAACGAGCGCAAACATTTTCTATTTCAGACCTCGCAGGTTTCAAAAACCTGCGAGGTCTGGACAGTAGCATCTTAATTATTTCCCAACTTTTTGCTCGATTACATACTTACCTGCTGGTAAATCTATTTTATTACTACTTGTAATTTTATCATTAACAGAAATACTTGCGCCGGAATTTACCGGTAAATTTATAGTGGCAGTAGAGTTGGCCGGAATGGTAATATCATATCTGATCCCGTTATTAATCCTTTTCCAGGCGCTGGTAATTTTTCCATAAGGGCCAATGTGGCTGGCTTCGAAATTATCCAGACCTTCCGTAATATGCGGATCGAGAATGATATGTTTAAAACCAGGCTGTTTTTCATCAGGTTTAATGCCTCCCGGTGATTTGTACAACCATGCCCCAATTTCTCCGAACATGATGTGGTTCATCGAGATGTCTGATTTGGCATCAATCGGCCAGTTTTCGTATAAAGTAGTGGCCCCATTTTCCATCCACCAACCCCAGCTTGGGTATGTTTTTTGGGCAGCAACTTTATAGGCAACATCGCTGTAGCCATTTTCACTAAGTGCATTTAAAATGGCTTTGGTGCCCAGTAAACCAACATCTAAATGGAAACCATCAGCTTCTACACGCTTGGCCAGATTTTTGGCAACTAGGGCAACAGATTCTTCGGGAACAATTTTCCAGTAAAGCGGAACACTCATTTCGGTTTGGATGCCGGTGTTGTAAATCCCTTTTTCTTTGTTCAGGTACTTGGCATTAAAAGCATCTTTTATTTTCTTAGCGAGGGCTGTATATTTCAGGTAATCATCATTTTTACCTAAAATTCTGGCTGCTTTGGCTAAAATTACCACATCAGCATAATAATAACAGGTAGAAGTAAGCTCTACCGGAGATTTTGATTTTACCGGGATCCAGTCGCCCAGGCCCCAGGTCGTTAAACCTGTAGGATAGGTTTCGTCGATGTGGTTTACATATTTCCTGATGTTTGGGTAACAATCGGCCAGTAATTTTTCATCACCATAAAACAGGTACACATTCCATGGGATGATGGCGATTGTACTGGTCCAGTCTGGTCCGTTTCCCCATTCGTAGCCCCAGCCATCGGTTGGGATAATAGAGGGTAAAACGCCATTCGGCTGTTGTTCATCACGGTGATCGGCCAGCCATTTTTCGTAAATCGTAATACCATCAAAGCCATACAGGCCTGTTTCTATGGCAATCTGTGCATCACCCGTCCAGCCATTTTTCTCCCTTTGCGGACAATCAGTCGGGTAGCCAAAAAGATTCGATAAGTATGAGTTATTGGTGGCATAATAAATTTTATTGATAATCGGTTCTGACGATTTAACTTCGCCCACAACCGGCACATCGCTGTGCATAAAATAACCAACCAGATCTTCTTTTTGCAATTGGATAGGACCAGAGCTGGTTACTTCTACGTATTGAAAACCTTTATAGTTAAAGTGAGGCATAAAACTTTGCTTACCTTTTCCATTTAGAATCAAAATATCAGTCTGAAACGGATCGGTATTATCCGTTGGACGGTAATGGGCATCAATGTTTGAGATATCCACATGTCCGTTAGGGTATAAACGTTCGCCGTGTTTTAGTTTAATGACTGTTCCGGCAGGACCATTTACAGTGATTTTGCTTACCCCCGAGATATTCCTGCCCAGATCGAACAGGTAAGTGGTATCATTAAATTTTCTGATGCTTTTGCTGGTTATTTCCTCCACATTACGAATGGGATGTAACGCCTGCGCCACAATATTTTTTGAAGGAGCAGAACGGAACATCACGTCTTTCCAGCCTTTATCATCAAAGTTAGGAGTATTCCAGCCTGTTTTTTCCAGTCGTGCGTCGTAGTGCTCGGCCGTATAAATGCTGTTGAAAATTATAGGACTTAAAGCAGTTTTCCAGTCCTTGCCCGATTTAATGGTTTCGGTGGTACCATCTTCGTAAGTTAGGCGTATATCGAGACAAAAAGTGGGTCTGTTACGCCATGGAGCACGGTCGAAATACCAAACAGCGGTTGATTGATGGTTGTACCAACCGTTACCCAATAACACGCCAATGGCATTTTTTCCTTGCTTAATGGCATCAGTTACGTCATAGGTAACATATAAAGTACGGCGATCGAAACGCGTGTACATCGGATCCATGCGGTGGTTACCGATTTTCTTTCCGTTGATCGAAAGTTCATACAATCCGGCAGCAGCAATGTAGGCCCTTGCCGATTTAATTTTTTTATTGGCGTTAAAGGTATTGCGGAAATAGGGGGCAGGTTTAAGTTTGGTGTTTTCGGTATCCGAAATCCATGAGCCCTGCCAGTTTCCCATTTTCATCATGCCTGTTTCAAAATTGGCGATGTTCACCTTATTTGATTTTTTATTGTTTCCGTTGGCGATATCTACCCGCCAATAGTACTTGGTAAAAGGTTTTAGTAGTTGGCCCGAATAAACGATCAGATTTTGATCTGATTTCACCCAGCCGGTGTTCCATAATTTTGCATTAGCTTTTATCAATGAGGCAGAATCGGTGTCAACCAGAATACGGTAAGTACTTTGTTTGGCGCCCTGGCTGGCATCATCCATTTGCCAGGTAAAACGTGGATTTGTGCTGTCCAGGCCAATGGGGTTAACTAAATATTCGGTTTTTAAAGCAGTAACCGATTGGGCAGATGATTTGGAAAGTGGAGAAAGGGCAAAAAGTAAAGTGGTAATTTGTAAAAATCTTTGGTTCATAGTTTAGGGCTTATCCAAAAACTAAGGTATTAAAATAATATGCTGATAGAAGAACCGCAATGGAATTTTTACGCACAAAAAAAGACGAGCTTTAACTCGTCTTTTTTTATCTGTGTTATCACTCAAATCGGTAAAATCATTTTTTATCCTAATATTTCTTTTAGCTTTTCTGTCTGATGATCGGCCAGTTTTTGCAAAGGACCCGATGCCAGCATCTTCATCATCATATTTAAATCTGCTGAAATAATGTGTTTCGCAGTGGTAGTTCCATTTCCGTTATCGGCAACCGTCCATTTTAATTCTACATCAAAAGGTGCTTTCTCACTTGGAATTGCCGTTATTTCCTGGTTTTCTACACGGTTAGAAATCTTGATGGCCAATTTTGCCATATTCTGGATGGTAAACCGTGCATCATCTTCAGTTGACTCCCAGTTGTAAATATTCTCAGGCATCAATTGCTGATGATTGTTCATATTGGATAGGAAAGTATAAACCTCAGCAACGGGTTTATTAACTTCTACTGTGCTTTCAATAACAGTCA
The DNA here is from genome assembly GCF_052045455.1 of Pedobacter sp. 22226. Classification (NCBI taxonomy): domain Bacteria; kingdom Pseudomonadati; phylum Bacteroidota; class Sphingobacteriia; order Sphingobacteriales; family Sphingobacteriaceae; genus Pedobacter; species Pedobacter sp. 22226. Next base: position 125,961 of record NZ_JBQEPB010000001.1, read on the forward strand.
TTATATATTTTTATAGATTTTTGTTCTTACTTCAAAATTTATGACTCTGAACTCAAAACTTGTCCCTGTCCCCATTCTGATGGATTTAAACGCCATTTTCCTAATAATTCCATATCACTTTTAGCAATGATGCTATGCTCGGCAGCATAATCGATTAAAGCAGCATAGTTTGATAAAGTAAGGAAACGGCATTTCGCAGCGGCAAAATTTTCATCCGCTTTTTCAAAACCATAGGTAAATATTGCAGCTAAACCGGCAACTGATAAACCTGCAGCCCTTAAAGCTTCAACAGCCTGTAAACTGCTTTTTCCGGTTGAGATTAAATCTTCGATAACCACCACACGCTGACCTTCTACTACTTCGCCTTCTATTAAACTTCCGGTGCCATGCTCTTTGGCTTTAGCCCTTACGTAGATAAAAGGTAAACCTAGTTCCTGCGCAACCAATACGCCCTGCGGGATACCAGCGGTTGCAACACCTGCAATTACATCTACAGAACCAAATTCTTCCTGTATGGCCTGCGCCAGTTTCTGACGAATATAAGTTCTAACCTGAGGGTGGGAAAGGGTAATTCTGTTATCGCAATAAATTGGCGATTTCCAGCCAGATGCCCAGGTGAAGGGATTGTTTGGCTGTAATTTAATTGCTTTTATCTGTAATAAAAATTCCGCTACCTTTAATTCAATATCACTTTTATTATACATGGCTCAAAATTACAGATTTATTTGTGTTTGTCATAACGTTTATTAATCCCCTTTGTTTTGCATTGGGGAAGAAAAATGTGGGAATCGGGATTTGATTTCGACATTCCAATACTACAAATATCGGAAATTTTGATGGATGCTAAAAGGTATTTCTTACCACTTCCTGTAAATCAGGGTGATAAAGAATCGTGGCGTTTGAAAACAGGCTGTAAATATTTGGTGATTAGCTTTAAGCAGCGTTTGGCGTAACAATATTTAACGTTAACCGTCTTAATCAAAATCTAAAAAATTATGATTGTTTTAAAATCCGATTATTTTTCCTCTCACGAGCGCCTTACCCGTTTTATCAATGAAAACCACATTAAACGGGAAGATATTTTAGCCATTACGCAGGCTCCAAGCTTCTTTACCATCTTTTTTTATGCGGATGATGCCGTTGAAGAAGTTACCCACGGCTTATTTTCTTAACAGCGCATTAATCTACTGCTAACAGGTAAAATTTATATTGCGATGGCATTCATTGTTTGAATTTTGCAATGAATTATTTGAATTGCGTAATCGTTCGTAACAAAGCACGCTTTACATTTGTTACGGTAACTAATTAATTTAAATTTTTATGATAGCAACAAAAGGATATGCGGCACAAAATGCCGAAACGGATCTTGCACCCTGGAATTTTGAGCGCCGGGAAGTGGGACCTCACGATGTGCAGTTCGAAATACTTTTCTGTGGAGTTTGCCACTCAGATCTGCACCAGATTAAAAACGATTGGTTCCCTGGAATATTCCCGATGGTTCCGGGTCATGAGATTGTGGGCAGGGTAGTAAAAGTTGGCGACCATGTTAAGAAATTTAAGGTGGGCGATCTTGCGGGTACAGGTTGTATGGTGGATTCGTGCCAGGAGTGCGAAAACTGCAAACGCGATCTTGAACAATACTGTTTAGAAGGCAATACGCAGACTTATAATGGTTTGGAAAGAGACGGCAAAACCCCTACTTATGGTGGTTATTCTGATACGATAGTGGTGCGGGAAGAATTTGTATTACATGTTTCTGATAAATTAAACCTTGCTGCCGTGGCGCCGCTTTTATGCGCAGGTATTACTACTTATTCGCCGTTAAGACACTGGAAAGTGGGAAAAGGCCATAAACTGGCTGTATTGGGTTTAGGTGGATTAGGCCACATGGCAGTGAAATTCGGTGTAGCTTTTGGTGCTGAAGTAACCGTATTAAGTACGTCGCCTAAAAAAGAAGAAGATGCCAAAAAACTGGGTGCGCACCATTTTGTGGTAACTACCGATCCTGAGCAGGTTAAAGCGGCCAGGGGTACATTCGATTTTATTTTGGATACGGTATCTGCAGAGCACGATTTTAACATGTACCTTTCTTTATTGAGAACAGATGGTACCCATATTTGCGTTGGTGTTCCGCCAAAACCGGCAGAAATTGCGGCTTTCAGTTTATTAGGTGGCAGAAAAAGCCTTGCCGGATCTGGTATTGGCGGTATTGCCGAAACTCAGGAGATGCTTGATTTCTGCGCAGAAAACAATATTGTTTCAGATATCGAAATGATTGATATGAAAGATATTCACACTGCTTACGACAGGATGCAAAAAGGCGATGTACGTTACAGGTTTGTAATTGATATGGCTACTTTGTAGTTCATGCATAACCAATAAAATGATAGGGATTTGGGAACAGAAGGTTTCTAAATCCCTTTTTTTAAGATGCATTAATTACGACAGGTTGATCAGTATTTGTTTATATTGATAACTGATGATTAATATTCATTTTTTAGCGTATAAGACGTTTTAGGTCACCTTAGTTTTACTTAAAGCACCTGGCTTCTTTTTATAAATTCGGTCAGAGGGATGTGGTGTTCTGCTTCAACTCTGGCAACCTGTCTTTCGTTTTCAGTTAACTGGTTTTCTAACGTACCCAGCGAATCTTTGAGATAGGATATCGATAACATCCGTGAAATCCTGTTTCTGATTTTATCAGCAAGGAACAATTCTACCAGAACCAGGCTGATCAGAAAAAGGTAATGATTGAAAATAATGTTGTTTGTATTCTTGGCGAATCCGGTGAGGCCTGCTATGCCAAAAAATAAATCGATAATTAAAGGAATGCCAATAATGGCAATCAGCGAAAAAGCACTTACTTTAAAACCAATGCTTTTTTCGGCGTTTTTGATCTGATCGCTAAAGGCAGAAAACTTACTTTTAAAAGGAATTTCCCTGTTATTTTGTTCTTGCTCTAATTTTTGCAGGTCTTTCCCATGTTCAATATCGATTTTCCTCACCTGCTCTACAATATGAGATTCGGCATTGTTCAGTTTTTCCTGGTCTTCTACAATCGATTCCTGCTCGGCAATAATTTTGTCCATTACCATCAGGTCTTCCGGTATGCCATGTCGCAATTTCTGTTCTGCCGCTACAATACGGTTATCCAGTTGTTTAAACTGCCTTTTAAGTTCAACAATTTCTTTGTTAAAATGCTCTTTTTTTGAGGTATAGGTGTTTTCGAGGCTGTTAAGTGCCGAAACATATTCGAAATCTGCCAGGAGCTGTTCGTTGCCGGCAAAACGTTGGTAAAGCCCATTTAATTTGATAAAAAGCTCGCTTGTTGATTTTTCCGGGTTAGAAAGATCATTTCGGTATGCTTCCAGATCTTTTTCTGATAATGAAGGTATGGGCATGGTAGATTAAAAAGCTAAAATTATAAAAAATATTTATCGTTGAAGGAATTATAAGCGTTGTTTTCCATTCAAATGTTCCATTATTAATATTAAACCATTTTTTTTACAATCTAGTGTATCTGATTTTTGATAAATAATAATTTTTGCATAAAAACAATCCGTTATCATTCAGTAGTTTAAAGGTAGCGCTATTACATTGCTGAAATATTTTTGGATTTTTTTTATCAGTTAATATAAATTATTATATATTTGTACCAAGCAAGGGGTGAGAGCCTTGCATCAATCTTTGATTGAGAGCGTTAATTTAGATAAGGTTACAACATTAATTGTTGTAACCTTTTTTTATACCTGATAAAATAACCGGAATTTTTTAAGAATATGCCAAGAAATTATAGAATCTACATCAACGATAACACTTTGTTTATCTCCGATTTTTTGCCAGAACAAAAAGAAAAAATCCAGCAGCTTGAATTCCAGGATTTTGATCTGCAAACATTCTATAAAAAATTAAAAAACGGATCTAAAAAGAGCTACATTTTCTTAACCAAAAATCCAAAGGAAACTTTTAGGAAGCTAAAAAAAGATTGCACCATTATTAAAGCAGCAGGTGGCCTGGTAGAAAGTGCAAATGGCAATTACCTCTTTATTTTCAGGAATAAAAAATGGGATTTACCAAAAGGTAAGCTGGAAGATGGGGAGAAAATGAAAGAAACTGCCGTTCGTGAGGTAGAGGAGGAATGTGGGATCAGGGTTTTTAAACGCGAAGAGAAACTTTGTAAAACGTACCATGTGTACCCGATGGGCAATAAAATGGTGATCAAGAAAACCAACTGGTACAAAATGAAGGTTAAAGGCGAACCGAAACTGATACCTCAAAAAGAAGAGGGTATTGATGAAGCGGTTTGGCTGGATAAAAACCACCTTTCACCGGTTGTTAAAAATACATTTCCATCAATTATGGATGTGCTGAAGACTGGCGGGATATTGTAGATTCCTATATTGCGACCGTTACGCTGTTCCGAATCTTCGGGATCAACACCTTCCTGCTAGATAGACCCAGAAATAAATTCAGGGTGATGACTAGCATTCCTACTCATAATCCAGTTCATCAACCACTTTTTTTACCTGTTTAAGGTACTTTCCGTAATAAAACCAGGCCCATAGTTCGGTAATGGCTCCTATAATTAAAATGGTAATGAAACAGTTAATCAGGATATATACAGTTGATAATTTCCTGATGAGCCTGATAAACATGGATGCCTGCTCAATAAATAAATAAGCAAAAAGAAAACCAACCGCAATAAAAGCCACAATGTAGGTTAAAGCTTTATACAGCTCTACGTTCAGTTTCATTTCGTAATAAAACCAGAGGATATTTTTTCGGCTATCCATACTCATATCGTAAGAATTTTTATAGAAGATATAAAACTTAAAAAAATAGTAAGCCGTAAATCCACAGGTGATGGCATAAGTCATGAGGTATGCCTGGTTTAAGGCAGTTGAAAACCTGGCTATATAAGGAACGAAAGCCATAAATACCAGGAAGAAAAGCTGATAAAAAAACTCATGTTTCATTTTTGCCCTGATTTTGTCGATAGGGGTATGGGCCTGTTTTATTTTAAGCATATCGGTAGAAATGTGGCTTCCCTCAGGGTTTTCAGCATTCCATTCGTTTTTTAAATCGTCAAAATTCATAACCGTTTTTCTTTATAATGAATTGTAATTTTTCTTTTGTTCTGTTGAGTTTAACGCGGGCATTTACTTCGCTGATTCCCATGTTTTCGGCAATTTCGCGGTGCGACTGGTTTTCGAGAAAGAGGAATATCAATGCTTTCTCTACCACATTTAACTCCTGGACTGCCGCATATAAATAAGCCAGTTTTTCTTCCTTTACTTCGCTCTCATTTACATCAATAATGTCGATGTTTTCATCCAGTGATGTTTTATCTATTTTTCTGCTGTCTTTTTTGAAATAAATCAGCGCTGTATTTAAGCACACGCGGTACATCCATGTGGTAAATTTGCTTTTCCCTTTAAAAGTGGGGTAGGCTTTCCATAACTGCAGCACAATTTCCTGAAACAGATCACGCTGTTCTTCCGCATCGTTCATATACATTTTTGTGATCTTATGTATAATCGCCCTGTGCTGGTTGATCAATGTGAGAAATATGTTTTCTGTTTCTTTCATTTTAGGTATAACCCATTGGTAACAGATTTTTTAAAACGTTACAGGTTAGTAAAAATAATATTTAACCACAGATAAAAAGGATGAACACAGATAGGGGAAAGAAAAACATCGTCATATCGATCCGATAACTATCAACTGGAACGCGACCTGTACCGATTTTACATCGGTAGCGGAATGGAGATCCTTCGACTACGCTCAGGATGACAATTTAATAAAACGACCGTCATTTCGACTGAAGCAAAGCGAAACGGAGAAATCTGTTTTGATAGATCTCTCAACTACGTTGCTCCCGATAGCTATCGGGACCGCACGAGAGGACGGTAAGTGGACATTAAAAGAAAACTATAAAAACCCAAGTGCTTCTTTGGGTACAAACGGACTTACATCGCCGTGGTTTCTTAAAATATCACGAACGATGGTTGAGCTGATGGCCGAATATTCGGGTTTGCTTAAAAGTAAAATTGTTTCTACTTCAGGCATCATCGTTTGGTTGATTTGTGCGATGGCCCTTTCGTATTCAAAATCAGCTGCTGATCGGATGCCACGTACCATATATTTAGCATCAATTTTACGGCAGAAATCTACTGTTAAACCTTCGTAGGTTTGAATTTCGATGTTCTGATAACCTTTAAAAACGGTTTGCAGGATCTGAAGACGCTGCTCTGCACTCAAAAAGTTCTGTTTAGAACTGTTTAGTCCGATACCGACTACAATTTTATCAAAAAGCGGTGTGGCACGTTGCAGAATGTTTACATGGGCAATGGTGATCGGATCAAATGAGCCTGGAAATAGCGCTATCTTCATGTTTCAAATATAGCTGTTTGTGATGAAAGGAGGAATACTTTAGCGTAAGGGGTTTGGCGGTTAGCGAAAACTGCTCAGAAAGATTGCTTCACGCCCGCGCAGATCATCCTGTTCTTCGGTTTGCAATGGCGAATTGGGGGAGAGGGGATAGCGTTTGGCGATAAGCGTGGATTAATTTAATGAGCAATAAATCAATTACAAATAACCAATATTTAATTACCAAGAGCGACCGTTTTTGGAGTTGATTACAAATCAGCTAGTTTGTTATACTGAAAATAATGAAGGATCTTTTAGAATGAAAATGTATGGAATAGATTTCTCCATTCCACTGCGCTCCAATCGAAATGACGACTGGATTAGGAAGATGTGATGCAAGAGACTGCAGTTATCCAGCTTATACGGTTAACCGATTAACCCCCTGAGCGTAGCCGAAGGGTAAACAGTTAACCTATCGAACTAAACTCGAAAAAACTAAAAGAAGAATTACCATATTTCCTCGTTTCGGTGTACCCTGGCTGGCTATTTAGTTTCATATTGCTCTGGTGCTCTACAATCAATAAACCATCGGGTTTAAGTAATTGCTGCTCTTTAACCATCACCGGAATTTGAGGGATATTGGGCATATTGTATGGCGGATCGGCAAAAATCAGGTCGTAACTGCCGGTCATTTGCTTTAATAATTTAAAAACATCGCCTTTGCGCACGTCGATTTGATTAAACTGGTGTTGTTTAGCGGTATTTTTTACCCAGTTTACGCAGCCATAATCCATATCAACTGCTAAAATGCTTTCTGCACCGCGTGAAGCAAATTCGAAAGTGAGGTTTCCGGTACCGCAAAATAAATCGAGTACGGTACAGGTTTCGAAATCGTATTTGTTGTTAAGGATGTTAAACAGCGCTTCTTTCGCCATATCCGTAGTAGGGCGCACCGGTAAATTTGCAGGGGGCTGCAAACGGATGCCCTTTAATTTTCCACCAATTATTCGCATAAATCTAAAGCAAGCAGTCCGCTGAAATAGTGTTTAGGCATATCGGCCAATAATTCACTATGCTGTTTTCCGGCAGGGAAGAAAAAATAAAGTTGATTGAAATATTTTAATAAACAATTGTAATGTTCGTCATCTTCGTTAATAATACCCTGGATATAAACCGGAATGGAATCATTTAAGCCCAGTTGTTCTATCATCAGCAACAGGAAGTAATTAAATTCTTCAGCAGTTTCTGATTCGTAGTGATTTTGAAAAACCACCTTTTTATCCTTTGTGTAAAGTACGTTAAATGAAACTGCCGTAAAATCGATCAGTAAAGCTTCGTCAGCTAAATGACTGAACAAAGCAACCAGGGGTTCTGATTGTGGAAACAGGTCTGTTTTTTCAGGTAAATGTGTTTTTACCTCATCATTTAAACAAAAAACGGTATTAAAACCAAGTACTTTGTTGTGTTTAGTGTAAACTTTAGCATCCGAACCTAGATATTGTGCATAAACCGCTAAATTTTCATCATCAAACCACTCATCAGGAATAAAAATGAAATTTGATGTATGTATAGCCGCCTTTATAGTTGCGTAATTTAAAGAAAGGTAGTTGTCTGTTTCAAAAGCAGATTTTAAGTCCTTTTGTACATCTTCACAACCCTGTTTATCAAAAATAATATTAATCTCTTCAGTATCCTTGCTTACCACGGCATAAGAAAAGCTGTCATTCGTTATTTTTAACAATAAATGGCAGTTTGCAGATGCATCTGTGTTAAAGTTTGGATCAACCAATAAGAGACTATTGTTACTCATTGAAACAAAAATAGAGTTTTTTAATAATTAATGGCAAAACGACGGTAATTTTTTGGTTTTACTATCTATTTTTGCCACGGAGACACCGATTGACACGGAATAATTTTGTTCATCACGCCAATGACTAATAAACCAATAAAATCATATATTTTATCAGCTGAAGAATGAATTTTCGGTCAAAGACACACAATTAACTTTGTGCTCTTTACGCCTTTGTGGTTAATATTCTTCTTTGTGTGCTTTGCGGTTAAAAAACATCGAAAATATCTGTGTTTATCTGTGGAAATCTGTGGTTAAAATGTCTGTGTTTTTTTACCAAAATCAAACCTTTCGTCTGTTCAAAAATCAAAATATTCGGCTTAAATTCGGAACATGAGTTACAAGCCTACTTATAAAGCTGCAAACACGATTTCGGCTACAATTGAGCAACATTTTGTTAAACTGCACAAAAATGCAATTGCACAGGGTGAGATAGATTTGGCTACTCAACCAGACAGGCAAATCATTGAAGCGATTATTGATGTTGCGTTCTGGAGCAGCCTGCGTAAAGAGGAAGGACATTCGCCCAGAATTTCAATCGCATTTTTACCTCCTGCGCAAACTTCTAAACCTTTGGTTTTTGCAAAAAGACTGCCGCTAAATGCCAATACTTTAACTAAAATAGCCCCTGGAATTGAACGTTCTGGTATTCACCTTGGTGTTTGGGAAGAAGATGGCGAGCTTTATATCTGGGGTACAACCCTTAACATTCCTAATTTTTGCTTTGTGGTGGATGTTTCTGAGCCGGGGTTAATTGTGATTAAACACCGCCGGATTTATGGTATTGGCAAGTTTACCAATGTAGCGGTACTAAAAGGGGAGCAAATCCGTATCGTTGATGACCGGAGTTGTACAAATAAAGATTGTCCGCCGATTTTGCAGGCCCTGCTGGATTTAACGGTATTAGCCAGCTGGAACGATCCGATTAATATCCTGATCCAGTTTTCAGTTTCCATGCGTGCACATGGCCGGGGCGGGGCATTGTTAATTGTACCAAAAGGCGATACAAAATGGGAAGATTCTATTATTCATCCGATACAATATTTAGTTGAGCCTCCGTTTTGTGGCTTATCCAATCTGGCTAAACAGAGCGGTAACCAGAGTGAAATTTTCTCGCAGGGGGCTGTACGTCGCGAGGTAGAGCACCTGGCGGGTTTAACCGCAGTTGATGGTGCTACAATTATCAATGAAGAATTTGATCTGATTGCATTTGGCGCTAAAATTGGCCGGGCCAAAGGCAAACCTACGGTAGAACAGATTGCCTTTTCTGAGCCGATTGTTGGCGGGGAAGATAAGATTTTATACCCTGGGCAGCTTGGCGGAACAAGGCACTTCTCTGTTGCACAGTTTGTGAATGATCAGCCACAGTCGGTTGGTTTGGTTGCTTCTCAGGATGGGCATTTTACCATTTTCAGTTATAGCAAAAAGCAAAATATGGTAATGGCACACCGTATTGAAACACTACTTTTGTAGCAAAAATTGTTTAATTGTTCCATTGTTATATGGTTTGGGTAGGCATTGCATTAAAAAGAGCTTTATCTTTGCCATCTAAACCGTATTGGAGCGGCATCCCCCGATTTAAGTTATATTTTAATTATGTCAGATGTTTTTATCGGGGATATAGCGGAAAGACGGACTGTAGGAACAAATTAGCACTACAACTGCTTTTCAAATAAGCAATAAGGCAATTTTTGAAACAATTTACCCATAAACCTTCAACCAATAAATGTTAACTGATAAAAGCCAGCTTATCGCCTCTGCATACGAACATACACCAACCAAAGAGCAATTGCTTTTTTGCGAGCGCATGTCGGTATTTTTGCAACAGGAAGATGAATACCGCTGTTTCGTGCTGAAAGGTTATGCCGGTACCGGTAAAACCACTTCTGTAGCGGCTTTAGTTAAGGTTCTGGCTAAATTTAACCTGCGTAGCGAGTTGCTTGCTCCAACGGGAAGGGCGGCAAAAGTAATGAGCCAGTATTCTTACCGGAAGGCCTTAACCATACATAAACGGATTTACAGGAAACGTTCTGCAGCATCGCCCGAAATGCAGTTCCAACTCGCTCCAAACCTGTCTGAAAATACGCTTTTTATTATTGATGAGGCATCAATGATTGCCGATGAATTTAATGAAACCGGTTCGTCGATATTGAGGGATCTGCTCGAATTTGTGTACAATACGAAAAACTGTTTCCTGCTTTTTGTAGGCGATACGGCGCAATTACCGCCAGTGGGCAGTTTGGACAGTCCCGCTTTGAATGAACAATACCTGAAAGACAAATTTGCCTTAACGGTTTCGTCGGTCGAATTGAAAGAAGTTGTTAGGCAGGGAAAGAAATCCGGTATTCTGGCCAATGCAACCATGCTAAGAAACCAGATTGCCAAAAATCCTGAAAATCCCCTGCCTAAATTTCTGACTAAAAACTACACTGATATTTACAACATGCCGGGCGCCCGTTTGGTAGAGGGACTGGAATATGCATACCGGAAATTTGGCATGGAAAATACCCTGGTGGTATGCCGTTCCAATAAATCGGCCAATGTGTATAACCAGCAGATCAGGGCGAGGTTGCTTTACCGCGAAGAGGAATTAACAGGTGGCGATCAGATTATGGTGGTGCGGAACAATTATTTCTGGTTGCCTGATAATGAGGATACGGCTTTTATTGCCAATGGCGATATGGCGAAAGTGATCCGCGTGAGGGGAGAAGAAGAGCGTTATGGTTTCCGCTTTGCGGATGCGACTCTGGAGTTTATGGATTTCCCGGCGGCAGGACAAATCAGCTGTAAGGTTATGCTGGATACGCTGAATTTAGAAAGCGCCAATTTGCCTTATGAGCAGAATAAGAAGCTTTTTGACGGGCTGAACGAGGATTATGAACATATTGCCAATAAGCGTCAGCGGATGCTGGCCATTAAAGCCGATCCTTTTTATAATGCACTTCAGATTAAGTTTGCCTATGCAGTTACCTGCCATAAAGCACAGGGTGGGCAATGGGATGCGGTTTTTGCCGATCAGGGTTACCTAACGGAAGATATGATCGATCTTGATTTCCTCCGCTGGTTATATACTGCGGTAACCCGTGCGAAAAAAGAGCTATATTTAGTCAATTTTGCGCCACAGCTTTTTGCGAAGACAGCACAAGAGGATTATTTTTAATAGCTATCGTCCAAACAAATTGTACTATGAAATTTGCTTTTAGTCTCAAAAACAAGCTTAAAATTGCTTTCTTGCTTTTCTGTATCATGTGCTGCACGCTACTGATCCGTTTTCTGGAAGATAAAAGTGTAGAAAAAATTAATGATTCGTTTATTTCGATGTATAACGACAGGCTTGTACCGGCAACGGATTTATACTTCATTGCTGAAAATTTATACCATAAAAATGCGATCCTGCAGGAAGTGTTGTTCGGAAACGATGTTTTGCAGGGTTCAGCGGCGCTTGTTAAAGTGAATAAACACAACCGTAAAATAGATTCTGTAATCAATAAATACGAACTTACTTTATTGGTAAAACAGGAGCAAACTTTTTTGAACGATCTAAAAAAGGCATTGATTGTTCAGCGGGGGCTGGAGGCTAAAATATTAAATATGGCCGGTGCCGAAGGCAGGATTATTTATGAGTCGATAGGTAAAAACACTGCTGATCAGACATTGGCCAAGCTTTCTGCTTTAATTAAAATACAATCTAAGGTGGGTAATGACCTGATTAAAGGTTCACAGATTTTTGTTTCGGGAACCAAAGTGTACTCTACCTTGCAGGTAATTCTGGCCATTGTGATCGGAATTATGATTGTGGCGATTATTTCAGCTTCGAATGCGGTGAAGATACAGAGTGATAAGTTTAATTTGAATTAGATTTTTACCACAAAGGCACGAAGAAAGGTTCTCAATAATTTATCAGCCACTGAGGCACTGAAAACACGGAGATCCTTTTGCTACGCTCAGGATGATAAAACGATTAAAATAACTGAACTGAGAATCGATCTTTGTAAACCAATTTACCGGGTTATTACTGATTACTCATGATTAGGCACTGCATACTGCAGGGAGGTTTCATGACCCTCATGATTAGGCACTGCATATTGCAGGAAGGTTTCATTGTTTTTTGCCGTGGAGATACAGAAATTACAGAAAATTATTCCGTGTTAATCTGAATTTTTGTGGCTAAAAGCGAGTTTCGTCATCTCGACCGTAATGTAGAGATCTATCTTGACAGATTTAGCTTCGCTGAGCACCTGCGTGGTTTGTGTGTTTTTTGCCACGGATGCACGGATTTACACGGATGAATTAATTTCTCTGTGTTTTTCTGTGCATCTGTGGCTAAACCGGTTTCGTACTCCCGGCCGAAATGTAGTTGCGCGGAGAGATCTATCCCGAGGCAGATTTAGCTTCGCTGAGCACTTCGTGGTTCTCCGTTCCGTTTCACTCCAGTCGAAATGACGGGAACTTTAGGGGTTAATTACTCAGCATCTTCATCTGTAACCAACCTGATCGAATCATCAGAAAGTACAATCAAACGTTCTTTATACAGTGATCCGATTGTTTTCTTAAAGGCACTTTTACTGATCTGGAAACGGTGGTAAATATCTTCAGGAGAGCTTTTGTCGCCCAGTTCGATTACACCACCATTCTTTTTAAGTTCCTTCAATACCATCTCTTTCGAATCGAGAATATGACCGTAACCACTTGGCTGCAGGGTTAAATCAATTTTGCCTTCTACACGGATTTTCTTGATCCAGCCCTTACGCATTTCGCCGGGTTGAACATTATCGAAAACCTCATTATTATAAAGCAAACCAATGTAAGTATTGTTGATAATGGCATTGTAGCCCAGGTCTGTTTCTTCTGTGATCAGCAAGCTTACTTCATCGCCTTCCTCAAAATCAAAGCCCTCTTCCTCTACAAAATCGTATAATTTGGAAGAAGCCAGTAAGCGGTCGCTATTTTCATCCAAATAAAGGTACACTACATATTTATAGCCTTTTTGCATTGGCCTTTTCTGTTCGCGGGCAGGTACGTAAACGTCTTTATCGATACCAAGATCCATAAAAACACCATCATCGCCATCAGAAACCACTTTTAAGAAAGCAAAATCGCCCACTTCTGCGTAAGCCTTTTGAGTAGTTCCGGTTAAGCGGCCATCTTTCTGTATATAAACAAAAACGCTGATGTTATCGCCAATTTCGGCACCTTTTGGTACGTATTGGTAAGGGAGGATTACCAGTTTATCGCCATCGGTTAAGTTTAATCCGGCTTCTGTTTTGCTTAAAATCCTTAACTCGTTGTATTTTCCTATTTCAATCATTTTATTGGGGTTTAACCATTTTCTTCAATGGCTTTTCGTTTGCAAAGGTAGTAATGTTTATTGGTTCGTTGGTTATTGGTTCATTGGTCATTAGTTTATTGGTTATTAGTCATTGGTTCATTAGTTTATTGGTCATTGGTTTATTGGTTAGGCATGTTGCAGAAAATTTCTGTGTACATCTGTGCATCTGTGGCTCTTTCAACAAGCCCGGGATGATAGGTGTAATAGGAGCATTGTAAAGCAAATAAATAAAATCTGTGTTTATCTGTGTGCATCTGTGGTTAAACCTTTCAGGATTACAGTGCATGAAAAAAAATCTATACTTTCGCGGCTTATCTAAAAATATCTTATATGGTTTTGAAGGAGAGTAAATAATTGAATGATAAAGTGAGAGAATGATTGAATGATAAAATGATTGAATGATAAAATGATTGAATGATAAAATGAGAGAATGATTGAATGAGGGAGTTATAGAATGATTGAATGACAGAAAGATAAAATGAGTGAATGACAGAATGATAAAATGAGTGAATGATTTTAATTAAATCCTCAAACATTCACTTACTCAAAATTCAATCATTCTCTGATTAATTATTTTCTCATTTAATCATTTCTTTGGGCTAAATTTGGAACCTACAATTTAAGGTATCTTCATTGATATGAAAAAAACCAAAGAAGCCAAAAAGCCAGGTATTTTCAGTTTACTTGGAAATTACAGGGGCTTAATTTTTCTGCTCATCCTGTTCGCATTGCTCAGTAACGGCATCAATCTGCTCTTACCAAAAATTATTGCAAGCGGTATCGATTCTTACACGAACAAAACCTTCGATTTAAAACACATCATGTTCCAGTTTTCGCTGGCCATTGTACTGGTTTTCATCTTTACCTATTTACAAAGTATTGTACAAACCTATGCTTCAGAGCGTGTAGCAAAAGATTTAAGGACCAAACTTTCTGATCAGGTTTCGCGGCAAAGTCACGCCTATATTATTAAGGCCAATCCCTCTAAACTGCTAACCAACCTCACTGCAGATGCCGATTCGATCAAAATGTTTGTTTCGCAGGCCATTGTTTCCATTGCTTCATCTATCTTTTTAATTGTGGGTGCCAGTATCCTGCTGCTGATGATTAACTGGAAACTGGCGCTATGCGTAATTGCGATTGTACCCATTATAGGGGGGGCGTTTTTTTATGTGCTGAGCAAGGTAAGGGTGCTTTTTAAAAAGAGCAGGGAAGTAATCGACTGGTTAAACAAGGTAATCAGCGAAAGCATTATGGGTTCGGCATTAATCCGCGTAATCAATTCGCAGATGCTGGAGTACAATAAATTTTTAGATGCCAATGCCAAAGCAAGGGATCTGGGGATATCCATCCTCCGGATGTTTGCAGCACTGATTCCGGTGATTGTTTTCACCTCCAACTTAGCAGGATTATGTATTCTGGTACTGGGCGGTCACTTTGTAATTACCAATTCGATGAGCCTGGGAGAATTTACCGCTTTTAGCAGTTACCTTACACTCATTATCTTCCCGATTTTAGTGATCGGCTTTATGAGCAATGTAATTGCACAGGCTACGGCTTCTTACCAAAGGATTGAAAGCGTTTTGAATGCCCCACAAATTAATCATCCGGGAACGTTAACCACAACATTAAAAGGAGAGGTAGAAGCGAAAGGCATTACTTTAAATTTCGGACAAAAACCCGTTTTAAAATCGGTTTCTTTTACTGCAAAAGCAGGATCTAAAACGGCTATTATCGGGCCAACTGCTGCGGGAAAAACACAGTTGCTTTATATTTTAACAGGTTTAACCGACGCTGATGCGGGATCGGTATTGTATGACGGGCAGGAGATTAAACAATACAAACAGGAAGATTTCCACCAGCAGGTAGGTTTTGTTTTTCAGGATAGCATTATGTTTAATATGAGCATCAGGGAGAATATTGCTTTTAGCGATACCGTTACTGACGAATCGTTGGCCAAAGCCATTGCCACTGCAGAACTGAAAGATTTTGTTGATGCGCTGCCTGATCAATTAAATACCATCGTTTCTGAACGGGGAAACAGCCTTTCAGGCGGACAAAAACAGCGGATCATGCTGGCCAGGGCTTTAGCTGTAAATCCGAAAATCCTGTTACTCGATGATTTTACTGCCCGTGTAGATACCAATACCGAGAAGAGGATTCTGGAGAATATCCAGCAGCATTATCCGGGCTTAACTTTACTTTCTATTACTCAAAAAATAGCTTCTGTTGAACATTATGATAAAGTAATCTTGCTGATGCAGGGCGAAATTATTGCAGAAGGAACCCATCAGGAACTGTTAAAAAGCAGTCCTGAATATGTTCAGATTTACAATTCACAACAGAGCACCAGTAATTATGAACTACAATCTTAACCAGCTTAGCACAAAGCAGGAAAAGCAGTCGACTTATAAGGCGCTGAAAAGCCTGCTAAAACTGATCTCGGCCGAACGCAGAAACCTTTGGCTGGCACTGATTGCCATTCTGGTTAATTCAGGCTTATTGCTTTTAGGGCCGTTATTGGTGGGACACACGGTTGATACCTACATCCGCACCAGACAGTTCCATGGGGTACTTGTTTTTGGGGGGATTTTACTGGTAATGTACATGATTGCCATGGTTACCGGTTATACCCAAACCAGGCTGATGGGGGGCGTAGGCCAGCGGATGCTTTATACCTTGCGCAATGCCATATTTAATAAATTACAGGAACTGCCGGTTTCATTTTTTAACCAGAATAAGGCAGGCGATCTGATATCGAGGGTAAATAACGATACAGACAAACTGAACCAGTTTTTCTCGCAGTCTTTAATGCAGTTTATTGGCAGCATTGTCACCATGATCGGGGCGGGTATTTTCCTGCTTTCCATTAATCTCGAGTTGGGTGCGGCTACACTTTCTCCTGCGGTGGTGATTGTGCTTTTTACCGTGGCTTTATCGCCCTGGGTAAAAGGAAAAAATGCTAAAAACTTAAAAAGCGTGGGTGGCATGAGTGCCGAAATTCAGGAAAGCCTGAATAATTTTAAAGTGATTATTGCCTTTAACCGCAGGGATTATTTTAGAAAACGTTTTGATGAGGCCAATGTTCAGAATTATAAAACTGCAATTGGTGCAGGTTTGGCCAATAATATTTTTGTACCGGTTTATGGTTTGCTATCCAGTGTGGCACAGCTAATCACGCTGTTATTTGGTATTTACTTAATTTCAACAGGCCATTTTACCCTGGGTTTACTGGTGAGTTATATTTCTTACACCACGAATTTTTATAACCCGTTAAGGCAGTTGGCGGCACTGTGGACGAGTTTTCAGGTGGCGATGGCGAGTTGGGACAGGATATCGCAGATTTTAAATTTAGAAAGCAATTTAAAACAATTGGAGGTGAACGAAACGGTTACTTCTGATGCCTTGCTGGAATTTAAAAACGTTCACTTTTCTTATGATGACAGTAAAGAAATCCTGCATAACATCAATTTAAGGTTCGAAAAAGGCAAAACTTATGCATTAATCGGCCCAACCGGTGGCGGAAAAACCACAACAGCTTCGTTAATCTCGCGTTTGTACGATGCTACTAAAGGAACTGTTTTATTAAATGGTAAAGATATCCGGTCATTTTCTGCAGAAGAAAGAACGCAAAAGATTGGCTTTATTTTGCAGGAACCATTTTTATTTACAGGATCGGTAAAAGAAAATATCCTTTATGGCAATAGTCAATATAAAGATGTTAGCGATGCCGAACTGGAAAAAATCATCGAGGAAGCCAACCTGAACGCGCTTCTGGCCATTTTTGATGAAGGATTGAATACACAAATTACTTCGGGCTCTGATAGCATCAGTTTAGGTCAAAAGCAATTGATTGCGTTTATGCGTGCGGTTTTACGGAATCCTGAGCTGTTGATATTGGATGAAGCTACAGCCAATATCGATACCATTACCGAGCAGCTTTTGGGAAGTATTTTGAATAAACTGTCGAAAGAAACTACGCTGGTAATTATTGCCCACCGTTTAAATACCATCGAAAACGCCGACGAAATTTATTTTGTAAATGAAGGCGAAGTGCAAAAAGCAGGTACGCTGAATGATGCATTAAATATGTTACTTAAAGGGAAACGGGTAAGTTAATATATTAGTCGAGATTTGGAATCTCAACTTAATGAGTTTTGGATTCACTAAAAGGATTAAAAATCCTTAGTCCGACAGGCGGGATTACAAATCCCGACTAACATTAATAAAAACACAAATGAAAAAATATTTCTTTTCTCTGGCATTTTCTGCCTTATGCCTGGTTTCTTTTACGCAGGGTACAGCTTCAAACCTTTTTGTTCAGGATAGTTTAAAGTTGATTTCTTCACAGTTTAAGTTTACTGAAGGTGCATCGGTTGATCAACTGGGGAATGTGTTTTTTACCGACCAGCCGAACGATAAAATCTGGAAATATAGTGTTGATGGCAAACTGAGCCTGTATATGGATAAATCGGGCAGGGCAAACGGTACCTACTTTGATAAAAAAGGCAATCTGATTGTTTGTGCCGATGAAAATAACCAGATCTGGTCTATCGATAAAAACAAAAAGATCAAAATCCTTTTTACAGATTATGAAGGTAAAAAGGTAAACGGGCCGAACGATATCTGGTTAGATGCAAAAGGAGGAATCTATTTTACCGATCCATATTATCAACGTGATTACTGGATCAGGAAATCGCCGGAAATACCCGGACAAAAAGTTTATTATCTTCCGAAAGGTAAAAAAGAAGCCATTGTTGTGGCCGATGATGTGGTTAAACCAAACGGTATTGTGGGTACACCTGATGGTAAATTCCTGTACATTGCCGATATGGGCGCCAACAAAACCTACCGTTATGCCATTGGTGCAGATGCCAGATTATCAGACAGGCAACTTATCCTTAACCAGCACTCTGATGGAATGACTTTAGATAGCAACGGGAATATTTACGTAACCGGAAAAGGGGTAAATATCTACAAACCAAATGGCGAAAAAATAGGCCATATCGATGTGCCCGAAGAGTGGTGTGGTAACATTTGTTTTGGTGGAAAGGATAGAAATATGCTTTTTATCACGGCTTCAAAATCGCTTTACGTTATTCCGGTAAATGCTAAAGGAGTAGAGTAACGGATAGTTTTAGTGGTTTAAATGCATTTAAAGCCCGAAAACTGAGGATGAACCAGTGCAAAATTTTTTTCTGTTCAGTTTATTCAACCTCTAAAAATATTAAACGCATTATTTAGTTTTGGGTTCCTACTTATAGGGATAGACGACTATGAAAAAGCCCTCTCAGGATTGAAGGGCTTTTTTACTTTTATTTAATCCTGTAAATAAGGTTTGAGATCCTGTAAAGTTTCTTTTAAGTGTACTGGACAGACAGGCCCTTTCGACTACGCTCAGCTTGACAAATTTCTAATAACCTATCTTAAGATTTTAAATTCTGCATGTAACCTGTAGGCGTTACTCCAAATTCTTTCTTAAAAGCCTTTGTAAAATACGATTGTGTCTGGATACCAATCCGGTACATTACTTCCGTCATCAGCACATCCTCGGTTTTCATGATCTCTATGGCCTTCCTGAGTCGTGCCGATCTGACGAATTCCCCAATAGATTGTCCTGTAATCGATTTTATTTTCTGGTAAAGTTTGGTCCTGCTCATGCCGATTTCTTTACATAAATAGTCGATATCCAGCTCAGGGTTAACCATTTGGGCATCAATGATAGAAAGCAGTTTAGTTAAAAATGCCTTGTCTTTTTCCGAATGGGCAAGTGCTTTGGGTTCGGTATCCTTATTTTTCAGGTAGTGTTCCTTCAATTTTTGCCTTTGCTCAAAAATATTTTTGATGGTAAGCAGCAACAGGTTAATGTTGATGGGTTTGGTGAAATAAAGATCGGCACCCGATGCAGCACCTTCAATTTCAGCTTCCACACTGTTTTTAGCGGTAAGCATTAAAAATGGAATATGGCTTGTTTCAATATCTTCCTTAATGCGCTGGCAAAATTCGGTTCCGTTCATGCCAGGCATCATCACATCGCTGATAATGAGATCAGGCAGATCTTTTCGGGCCTGTTCAAGTCCTGAATGGCCATCCGAAGCTTCAGAAATAGAATAAAAGGGACTTAAAGTATCTTTTAAAAATGCCCTCAGCTCTTCATTGTCATCTACTAAAAGAATATGGGTTGTGGTATCCGCAGGTGTTTGTTCGGTTGCTGGTTGGGGCATTTCAGTTTCTGAGCGATAGCTGATGCTTTCTAAACGGGTGCCTCCGGGTTCACTGTTTTTACTGAACTGTTCACTTAGCGTATAATCTGCTTTGCTGCCCGGGATACCGATAATAATTTCAGTTCCTTCATTCCGCTGGCTCGATACCTGAATCAATCCTTTATGCAACAATGTTAAACTTTTTACGAAAGCAAGGCCTACGCCTGATCCCAAATGCGTTTCAGTGATCCGGTAATACCGTTCAAATAAATGCTGGATGGAATCTTTCGAAATCCCGATACCACTATCAATCACGCGGAAATAGATGTAGGAACGGGCTTCATAATCACTATTAACCACCAATTGGTTTTCGAAAGCAGGTTTATAATGGCTTAGATCGGTAAATACCTGAAGTTTAAGCGTTCCGCCTGCTTTAGTGTATTTAATAGAATTATTAATCAGGTTAAGGATAATTTTTTCAATCACCTGTCTGTCGAACCAAACATCATCGGGTAGGTGCTCTTTTTCTACGGTAAAACGGATTTCCTTTTCAGCTGCCATTTCCGAAAACTCTTCAGCCACTTCATCAATAAAAAGATTCAGGTTACCGTTTACTACATTGAGTTTTAAAGCACCCGAAGCCGTTTTCCTGAAATCCATCAGTTCGTTAATGAGCCTCAATAAACGGTTGGCGTTGCGGTGAATGGTATTGTAATAACTCTGGAAACTTTCTTGCGTGTCTTCTTTGAGCAGTCGCTCAATCGGCCCTAAAATTAATGAAAGCGGTGTACGGAACTCATGAGAAATATTGGTGAAAAACTGAAGCTGTGTCTGGTGGATTTCTTCTCTTTTTTCTTCCTCTATTTTTCTGATTTCCAGCCTGCGTTTAAAACTGAGTGCTAAATAGGTTAAGTATAGCGCAGTGGCTATAACGATGAGCCTGAACCACCAGGTTGCCCAGAAAGGAGGAGAGATGATAATTTTTACAGCTGTGCCTGTCGTGTTCCAAACGTTGTCATTGTTTGATGCCCTGACCCTAAACGTGTAGGTGCCGGGATCGAGATTGGTGTAAGAGGCCTGCTTGGCATGGCCGGCAAAAATCCAGTCTTTATCTTCACCTTCTAACCGATACGCATAGTTGTTATTTTCGTTGGCTACATAATTTAAACTGGCAAAACGGAACGATATCGAAGCCTGGTCATAATCCAGCTTAATTTCTTTGGTATAACTGATATCATTTTCTAATACAGATCCTTCTGCGTTGGGAAGTATTTTCTGGTTAAAGATCTGAAACTCCGTTAAATGAACAGGCGGGATAAATTTATTGGTATGGATATCATCCGGGAAAAAGGAATTGAAACCGTTTATTCCTCCAAAAAACATCTCTCCGTTCCTTGTTTTTAAGTAAGCATTGGTTTCAAATTCAAGTCCCTGCAAACCATCGCCGGTGTTGTATTTTTTAAAGGTTTGGTTCTGAGGGTTAAATCTGGTGAGGCCATGGGCAGTAGAAATCCAGAAATTGCCTTTTTCATCCTCCGTAATTCCCTTTATAAATTCGGTTGATAAGCCCGCTTTAGTAGTATAAAGCTCAAATTTATTTTTTGTACGGTTAAAACGATAGAGACCAGCCTGCCCGATCCATAAATTACCTTTGCTGTCGGTAAAAATTACCCTTAAATCGGGCCTTTTCCCATCGCCCATAAAATAATGGGTAAATACCTGGCTATTGAGGTTATAACAGTTTAAACCCCCGTCATCGGTACCAATCCAAAGGTTTTTGTATTGATCTTCATTGATGGCAACTATGTTGTTTCCAATCAGTTTACTGCCATTTTTCCCACTGGTAATGCGTTTAAACTGTTTAGTCTGCGTATCGAAAAGGTTTAAGCCACCATAATATGTACCTACCCAGGTATTTCCGTTGCTGTCTTCGAATGATTTTTGGACGTAATCTGATGAAATCGATGTAGGACTGGCGTTGTGGTTAAAACGGGTAAAGGAACCATCGCTGTGCATCACGTTCAATCCGCCAGCCCACGTGCCGACCAATAACATGCCGTTTTTTGTTTCAGTGATATCCAGAATGGCATCTGCACCGATACTATTGGGGTTAAAAGGGTTATAGCGGTGGTGGGTAAAGGTTTTACTTATTTTGTTGTAGATGTCGAGTCCGCCGCCATCGGTTCCGATGTAAATGTTACCGGCTTTATCCTCATGAAAAGCCCGCACATCATTATAACTCAAACTGTTTTTATTGGATTCCTGGCGCACGAGTTTAAATTTTTCTGCCTGTGGACTGTATAAGTTTACCCCGCCGCGGTGCGTGCCTATCCATAAATTTTCCTGCTGATCGACAAAAAGTGCTGAAACAGTGCGTTGCGATAAACTAAGGACGTTTCCCGGTTCGTTCTGGTAGTGCGTGAATGTTTCGGTTTTGAGATTAAAAAAATTCAGTCCTCCGTTAATGCCTCCAATCCATAGTTTTTTTTGCTTATCGAAAACAATAGCCCTTACGAGGTTACTGCCTATACTATTGCTGTTTTTTTCCTGATGTTGATAGGTTTTAATGATATTCTTGCTGGGATCGTAATGGATTAAACCGTTTTCTTCCGTTCCAAACCAAAAGGAGCCATCCGGATCTTTTTTAATGACCCTGAAAGATTCATTTTCCAATGTTTTTATGGCTGTTGCGCTACCCGATTTAAGGTTTAAAACATGAATGCCGGCATCGGTAGCCATCCAGGTATTTCCTGCAGCATCGCAGTACAGATCGTTAATGTAATCTCTCCGGCTGTTTTTTAGTTGGTCAGACTGATATGGGTATCGTTTAAAGGTATTCGTGGTTTTGTCAAGCAGGTTAAGTCCGCCGCCGTATGTGCCAATCCATATTCCATCTTTCGTTTCTTTAACCGAAGTAATGATATTATTGGTCTGGTTTTGTTTGTCTGTAGATTTATAAACTGTAAAATTATTTTTCTCGGCATTAAACCTGTTCAACCCGTCTGATGTACCAATCCACAAGATGTGGTGCTGATCTTCGAAAATACACCTGATGAAATTATCGCTGATGCTATTTTCGTTTTTGCTATGTTTGAAAACGGTGATTTGATTGCCGTCATACTTGTTCAGTCCATCGCGTGTACCAAACCAGATAAAGCCGCGGTGATCCTGAAAAATGCATTCGATGGTGCTGTTCGATAACCCGTCTTCTACGCTTACGTGTTTAAACTTTAAACCTTGCGCGCTAATATTCCCGGTTGAAAAAATTAGAAGGAGCAGGAGAATGGTTCTCGTTAACGCGTTCATTTGATTGTTTGGTGGGATAGTTCTGAGGCAATAAAGATAATTGATTTTTGTGAACCTTTTTTATGGGTGTGGATTAACCGAATATCGTCATTACTTAAACTCAGTTTCGAAAAATATATAATCGCAATGATCTATTTCAATAAACCGTCATTTCGACCGCAGGGGAGAACTGTTTTTTTGATTTTTCTGCCACTTGGGATTGACGGCGTGCATGGTTAAAATCCGGGCTTTATTAAAGTTGGTTAGCAAAATGCATAAAATGTTCTAAAAAAAGATATTTCCAAACGGTTGGACTGTTAAGGAATGACGCAAAGCGTTTAGAACGATTGCATTAAAATAAGGCTTAATACGCTATTAAAACCAATAATATGTCGATTAGCACAAAAGAAATGAACAATAGCACAAAGCGGATAAAGCCATAAAGCCTTCATTTGTATCGTTAATTCTAACCATAATATTCTATGCACATTTTTACATCTTTCATCAAGAGTAACAAGCGGATGTTAATGCTTTTACTACTGATTTTTACCCATGGATATCTCTTTGCACAGCAGGCTACCATTACCGGAGTTGTTAAATCAGCACCCGATAATTTAGGTTTGCCAGGTGTAAGCGTTCGCTTAAAGGGAACAGCGATTGCCACCTCGACCGATGCAAATGGAAATTTTAGCATCAAAATACCAGCAAAGGCCGGTATTCTCGAATTTACTTCAGTCGGCTATAAAGTTCAGGATGTTTCGGTTGCTAAAACCACTACCTTAAACATCACCTTAGTAGAAGATGCATCTACTTTAAATGATGTAGTTGTTGTAGGCTATGGAACTACCCGAAAACAAGATCTTACCGGGTCTGTAGCTGTTGTTGGTGTAAAAGATTTTCAAAAAGGAAGCATCAGTACGCCGGAGCAAATGTTATCAGGCAAGGTGTCGGGGGTGTCGATTACTTCGAACAGTGGTCAGCCGGGAAGTGGTAGCACCATCCGGATCCGTGGCGGTTCATCGTTAAATGCCAGTAACGATCCATTAATAGTGATTGATGGGGTACCTTTAGAAAGCGGCGGTGTTTCGGGCGCATCAAATCCTTTAAGTTTCATCAATCCAAATGATGTTGAAACTTTTACAGTTTTAAAAGATGCATCAGCAGCAGCCATTTATGGCGCAAGGGCATCAAATGGGGTAATTATCATCACCACCAAAAAAGGATTGGGCGATGCCTTAAAAGTTACTTTTAATTCGGTAAACGCTGTTTCTACCTTAACCAAACAATTAGATGTGTTAAGTGCTGACGAGATCCGCACAATTGTAAACGCTAAAGGTACTTCGGCTCAAAAAGCACAGTTGGGTACTTTTAATACCAACTGGCAGGATTTGATTTATCAGGATGGTTTTTCTACCGATAACAACATCAGCATTAGTGGCGGAATCAAAAAATTGCCTTACCGCTTATCCATCGGATACCAAAATCAAACGGGGGTTTTAAGAACCGACCAATTGCAGAAAACTTCAGCAGCAATTGTTTTTAACCCGAGATTTTTTGATAATCACCTGAAACTGGATATTAACCTTAAAGGTAGCATGCAGAAAACGCGATTTGCAAATACGGCCGCTATTGGTGGCGCGGTAAGTTTCGATCCAACGCAAGCTACCTATACCAACCGATCAGACTATAATGGTTATTGGGAATGGCTGGATTCTACTACACCAACAGGATTGGTTAATCTGGTTGGCCGTAATCCGGTTGGATTGTTAGAACAACGAGAAGATCGTGCTAAACCAATGCGCAGCATCGGTAATGTTCAGCTCGATTATAGTTTTCACTTTTTGCCAGAATTGCACGCTAATTTAAACGCCGCCTATGATGTAGCTTCAGGAAAAGGTACTGTTTTTGTCGACCCGAACGCAGCTGAAGCATTTGTTGGTAATTTAAATGGCCTTGGTAATGGTGTAAATAATCAATACAAACAGAACAGGAGAAATACCGTTCTCGATTTTTACCTCAACTATGTTAAAGAATTTAAATCGATCAAAAGCAGGGTAGATGCAACAGCGGGTTATTCTTATAATGATTATTTAACCACCCAGTATTTTTATGCAAATTTTGACGCCAGTGGAAATCAGACCAATGCTACGCCGGCTTTTGCTTTTAACAAACCACAAAACCGTTTAATCTCCTATTTTGGGCGCTTAAACTATAATTATGACGACCGGTTTCTGTTGACAGGAACAATCCGCAGAGATGGTTCATCTCGTTTCGGGCCTGCCTATAAATATGGGGTGTTCCCATCGGCAGCTTTAGCATGGACGATTAAAAATGAATCTTTCTTAAAGGATAACAAAATCGTTTCTGCATTGAAATTACGTTTGGGTTATGGTATTACAGGGCAACAGGATGGAATTCCTAACTATGGATATATGTCTACTTATGGCCTGAGTTCGTTAAATGCGTCTTATCAGTTCGGAAATATCTTTTACCAGATGTACCGTCCAAGTGCGTACATTTCTAATTTGAAATGGGAAGAAACGGCCACAGCCAATATTGGTTTAGATTTTGGACTCTTAGATAACCGCATTACGGGTACGCTGGAAGTTTACCGTAAGAAAACCAGCGATTTATTGAATTTAATTCCTCAGCCTGCCGGAACAAATTTTGCCGCAACCGCAGTGGTAAACGTTGGTGATATGGAAAACAAAGGGGTAGAGTTAACCCTGAACTTTAACCCGGTAAAAGAGAAAGATTTCAACTGGGATTTTAGTTTTAACGCTACCTATAATAAAAATACCATTACCAATTTAACGGTTGTGCCAAACGATCCAAATTATGCAGGTTTCCCCAGCGGAACCATTGCAGGCGGTGTTGGCGGTCAAAATGCGTTTATTAATGCAGTTGGCGGACCTAAAAATACTTTCAATCTGTTCGAACAGACCTACGACCAGAATGGAAACCCTATTGAGGGGGTTTATGTAGATCAGAACGGGGATGGCGTAATTAATCAAAACGATTTCAAAAAAGGAAAACAGGCAGATCCTAAAGTGTTTTTAGGTTTTAGCAACAATTTAAGCTACAAAAAATGGAATTTGTCTTTCACGCTCAGGGCTAACTTAGGTAATTACCTGTACAATAATAACTATAGCCAAAGCGGTAATTTAAATCAGATTTTAGGTACGGCCGTAATTTTAAATGCCTCGCCAAATTACCTTACTACCAATTTTAAAACACAGCAGTTACTGAGCGATTACTATGTTCAGAATGCATCATTCCTGAGAATGGATAATGTTAACCTGGGCTATTCCTTTGGTCAGATCTTAAAAACCAAAGCAAACCTTAGCTTAACTGCCAGCGTACAGAATGTGTTTGTAATTACAAAATATAAAGGTTTGGATCCGGAAGTTGCCTCTGGAGTGGATAACAATATCTATCCCCGACCACGTATTTTCTCTTTAGGCTTAAATGTTAATTTTTAAGATGATGAATTGCTTTAACAAAAAATATATGAAACCACGTGTTTTACAATTATTTATTCTGGCTTGCACTGGGGTAATTTTTACCACATCATGCAACAAATTAGATTTAGTACCCACCAATGATCTCACAGCTGATAAGGTTTATACCTCTGCAGCAGGTTACAAACAATCGTTGGCCAAGGTGTATGGTGCTTTTGCCCTTACCGGAAATGCTTCTGTTGGTCAGCCCGATATTCCGATGGAGATTATCAAAGATGAAGGTAATTCCGATTTTCTGCGTTTATACTGGAATTTACAGGAACTCACTACTGATGAGGCGGTTTGGTCGTGGCAAAACGATGCAGGTATCCAGGGCCTGCACGAAATGACCTGGTCGTCTATCAATTCGATCATCAATGGTTTATATTACCGTTCATTTTTTCAGATTACCCTTTGCAACGATTTCATCAATCAATCTTCTGATGATAATTTAAGCAAAAGAGGAATTGTTGGAGCTGATGCCGATCAGGTGCGCAGGTTTAGGGCAGAGGCGCGTTTTATCAGGGCTTATCAATATGCGGTATTGATGGATCTTTATGGAAATCCGCCATTGGTTACCGAAACCACTGAGGTAGGAGGTAAGGATTTACCCAAACAGATTACCCGTAAAGATTTATTCGCTTATGTAGAATCGGAGCTTAAAGCCATCGAAAATGATTTAGCTGCACCAAAAGCCGGCGAATATGGCCGTGCAGACAGGGCCGCATCATGGGCTTTATTATCAAGGATATATTTAAATGCAGAAGTATATACCGGTACAGCCCGATATACAGATGCCATTACCTATTGCAACAAAATTACCGCTGCGGGTTATACGCTTCATGGCAACTACCGTGAGCTGACCATCGCCGATAACCACTTGAATACCGACGAGAACATTTTCACCATTAATTATGATGGCACCAGTACCCAAAATTTTGGGGGTACCACTTACCTGATGCATGGTCCGGCACACGTGCCGGCAGAAGTTTCAGGATCGAACGGCGATTGGGGCGGATTAAGGATTACCCAACAGTTTGTTAATCTTTTTGCCGATAAAACCGGCGCAACAGATACAAGGGCACAGTTTTACATGTCCGGACAAAACATGGAGGTGAACGATTTGTACACCTCAAATGATGGTTACTCGAGCACTAAATTCCGTAACAAAACCCGCTCTGGTGGTCCAGCCCCACATCAGGATGTAGCCAAAGACTTTTCGGATATCGATTTTCCGCTTTTTCGTTTAGGTGAAATCTATTTAACTTATACCGAAGCTGTTTTACGCGGTGGCTCAGGCGGTAGTTTAACACAGGCATTAACGTACATTAATCAGTTGCGCACCCGTGCGTATAACGGAAGCGTAGCTGGAAACATCACCTCAAGCGCTTTAACTACCGATTTTATTTTAGATGAACGCGGGCGTGAACTTTGGTACGAGGCAAGCCGCAGAACGGATTTGATCCGTTTTGGAAAGTTTACCACCGCTGCTTATTTATGGGCATGGAAAGGTGGCGTTAAAAACGGTGCAGCCGTAAATGGCAAATACAATCTTTATCCATTGCCGCCAACCGATCTTTCGGCTAATCCAAATCTTCGTCAGAATACAGGTTATTAATCTAAATTATCATGAAAAAATCCATTCAGCTTATCTATACTTTGCTTTTAATCAGCCTGTTTTTGGGTTGCAAAAAAGATGATAGTACAAATATCGTTACCCCACCAGGTGCGGGTAGCCTTGCTTTTAAAAGTTCGGCCGCCAGTGTGGTGTTAACAGCAGCAACTGATGCTGCCAATGTAGCTACATTTAGTTTTAAAGCAGCAAATTTTGGGGTAAGCGTAATCCCAACGTATTCTTTAGAGTTTGATGTACCTGCAGATACCTCAGGTGCAAATGCCTGGGCAAACGCTGTTATCGTTAAACTTGCTGCAGGTACTTTTGAAAAAACTTATTCAGGTGCCGATTTTAATTCACTTCTGGCCAATCAGCTATTGTTGCCAACAGGTGCAGTAAGTACATTAGTAGTACGTTTGAAAGCAGAAGTAACCCAAAATACCGGAACGACTTCTGCTGTTAAACCAGTTTATTCGAGTTTAACCATGATGGTTAACCCATACAAAGCCACCATAGAATATCCTGCTTTGATGGTAAAAGGAGGTAATTCCTGGAAAACACCAACCGCAAGAACCAATGGTTTTGTACTAACCTCAGCTAAATTCAATTCGAAATACGAAGGTTATCTTAATCTGCCAAATGCCGATGGTTATGGTGGCGATGCTTTTCAATTGGTATCTACAAAAGATGCCAGCAAGGTTTACGGTTGGGGAGGTACTTCAACTACGATGAGCTTAACAGGAGGTAATTTGTATCTTACACCAGCTCCGGCTTATATGAAAGTAAATGCCGATGTAGATGCATTGACGATCACCTATACACCTGTTAAATTCTTTATCTCTGGCGATGATAATGCCTGGAGTACTTCATCAACACCATTGATTTACAATGCAACAACAGGCAAGTGGGTTGCTGCGAACGTTTCATTAACGGCAGGCAAAACTTTTGTATTTACCTGTAATGGTGGTTACGATATCAGCTACAAAGTAGATGCCAACGGTGCCTTAGTTTATGCTGGTGCACCAACCTGGGGTGGTATCAATATCCCGGTTACCAAAACAGGCGTTTTCACCGTTACTTTAGATTTAAGTGCTGGTGACGGAAATTATACGTATTCAATTAAATAGGCGAGAGATGTTAAAAAATATAAGCATAAACAGCATGAAATGGCTGGGATTTACTTTATTACTGGTAATGATAAGTATCGGATGTAAAAAATCAGTTAAGGGAGAAACACAAATTTATCCGGAGCCAGATCCGGTTGGAACTTATGCCTTAGGTGCCGATGTGAGCTGGCTGACCGAAATGGAAGCCGCGGGCAAGAAGTTTTACAATGCTGCAGGAGAACAACAGGATTTGCTTAAAATTTTAAAAGATAAGGGCATTAATACCATTCGCCTCAGGGTTTGGGTAAATCCGGCTGCCGGTTATTGCAATACTGCTGATGTTTTGGCGAAGGCAAAAAGAGCAAAAGCCATGAATATGCGTTTGCTGATTGATTTTCATTACAGCGATTCGTGGGCAGATCCCGGACAACAGAATAAACCTGCTGCATGGGCAACACAGGATTTTGCAACCTTGAAAACTTCCGTTTATAACCATACCGTTGAGGCGCTAACAGTGCTGAAAAACAATAAAATTGTGCCAGAATGGGTGCAGGTAGGTAACGAAACCAATAATGGCATGTTGTGGAACGATGGAAAAGCCTCTGTTAACATGAAAAATTTTGCAGATTTGGTACTTTCGGGATATAATGGTGTAAAAGCAGTAAATCCAACTTCAAAAGTGGTGGTGCATATTTCTAACGGCTACGATAACAGTTTGTTTAGGTGGATATTTGATGGATTAAAAAATAATGGCGCTAAATGGGATGTCATCGGCATGTCGATGTACCCAGCGGCTACAGATTGGTCTGCAAAAAATACCCAGTGTTTAGCCAATATGACGGATATGGTTTCGCGTTACGGATCGGAAGTGATGATTTGCGAACTGGGAATGCCGGTTTCGGAAGCAGTAGCCTGCAAAGCTTTTATAAAAGATTTAATGGCGAAGAATAGATCGCTGCCCAATAACAAAGGCTTAGGGGTTTTTTATTGGGAGCCGCAATCTTACAATAGCTGGAGTGGTTATAAATTGGGCGCCTTCGATGATTCGGGTAAGCCAACAGTTGCAATGGATGCATTTCTGCCTTAACTTGGCAGCTGGTCCGGATTTGTAATCCGGGCCTTGCGAGGGCGGATTTTAAATCCGCAATTAGAGCGTCGGGATTGCAAATCCCGACCAACAGGATTTTAAATCCGCAGTTAATAAACAATTTTTTATTTATGATTTTACTCAAAAAACTGTTCCCTCTTTTTGCTTTTGCCCTTGTGGTGATGGTTTCGCATGCCCAAAATAAACAGGGTGTTTATGTAGATGCATCGGGCGTAATCCGCTGGGAGAAAGACCATAAGGAAGCTGCTTTTTTCGGTACCAACTATACCGCACCTTTTGCCTATGGCAATCGGGCCATTTTAAGAATGGGCGTAACTGCCGAACAAGCCATAAAAGACGATGTGTATCATTTTTCCCGTTTGGGTTTAGATGCTTTCCGTGTACATGTTTGGGATCAGGAAATATCAGATGCCGAAGGCAACCTCATCAATAACGAACATTTGCGCCTTTTCGATTTTCTGCTTGCAGAACTTAAAAAACGTAAAATCAAAACTTTGGTTACGCCAATTGCCTTTTGGGGAAACGGTTATCCTGAGAAAGATGAAAATACAGGTAGTTTTGCCAATAAATATGGTAAAGATAAATCGGTAGTAAGCGAAGAAGCCTTTAAAGCACAGGAAAATTACCTGAAACAGTTTTTCAAACACAAAAATCCTTATACAGGTTTAACTTACCAGGAGGACGCCGATATTTTAGCTACAGAGATCAATAACGAACCTCACCATAGCGGACTAAAGGAAAGGGCGACGGAATACGTTAACCGCATGACAGCAGCTATAAAAAGTACCGGCTGGACTAAACCCATTTTCTATAACATTAGCGAATCGCCCTGGTATGCCGATGCGATTGTAAAAGCAAATGTTCAGGGACATACTTTTCAATGGTACCCAACAGGTTTAGTTGCCGGACATACCTTGCAGGGCAATTACCTCCCGAATGTGGCGAAATATAAAATACCTTTTGATACCATTCCGGCGTTTAAAAACCGTGCTAAAGCAGTGTACGAATTTGATGCGGGCGATGTAATGGCACCGATAATGTACCCTGCTATGGCCAGGAGTTTTAGGGCTGCAGGTTTTCAATGGGCCACCCAGTTTGCCTATGATCCGATGGCAACTGCTTATGCCAATACAGAATATCAAACTCATTATTTAAATCTCGCATATACGCCATCAAAAGCAATCAGCATGTTAATTGCTTCAAAGGTTTTTCATCAACTTGGTCGTTTAGATACTTTAAACAATGGCAATACTTTTGGTCCCTTTAAAATCGATTACAAAAATTCGCTGAGCGAAATGAATACTGCCGAAGAATTTTATTACACAAATTCCACCTCATCCAAAATTGTAAATGCAACAAAACTAAAACATATTGCAGGGATAGGAAACTCTAAAATTATTCACTATGAAGGCAGGGGGGCATACTTTATCGATCAGGTGGCTGCGGGCGTATGGCGTTTGGAAATAATGCCGGATGCCATCCAGATCAGGGATCCTTTTGAAAAAACATCGCCCCAAAAAGAGGTAACCAGAATTGTATGGAATACTTTGCCAATGAATATTAACCTGCCGGATTTAGGTCCCAGTTTTACTGTTAAGGGCCTAAATCAAGGCAATACGCTGAATTTGGTAGCTGTTAAAAATGAGTTCAATGTTTCACCCGGCGCCTATTTATTGGTAAAGAAAAACCTGAAAACCAACCTGAACGCACAAAGTATTTACCAAAATATCATTTTAGGCGAATTTGTTGCACCAAAAGCTTCAGCAGGAGATGTTTTTGTGAAGCATCAGGCGCTAAAAACGGTTTCAGAAGATATTGCTTTTCAAATCATCGCAGAAATTACAGGTTTAGGCCTAAAAGATTCTGCCTTTGTTCAGTTAAATGCTGCCAACCGCTGGAAAAATATTCCATTGCAAAAAGCTCAGGAATACCAATACACTGCGACAGTGCCTGCTGAAATGGTAAAAAATGGCCTGTTGAAATATCAGATCATCGTTCATAAAGCAAATGGCGATTACATCACTTTTCCGGCAAATGTAAAGGGAAATCCAAATGCCTGGGATAAGCTTGAAACGGAAAGTTACCAGACCTATGTAGCCGCTAAATATGCCATTGTAGAAATCTTCAATGCAGCTTTAGATGGAAAAAACAGCAATATTTATAATCCGGATTGGGGAAATAGTAAGGTAGAATACATTTCAGAAGAAAATCCATCCGTTTTAAATATGAAACTCTCTATCAATATACCTAAAAGTATCCAACTGATGGGTTTTCAAAGTTATTTTGTTAATAAAATGGCTGGAAGAGTTTCGGAACTGAATAATTTAAAAAAAATGGTCATTAAAATAAAGGCAAATACCGAAAACACTAAAGTTAAAGTGGGCTTAATTGATACTGATGCACATTTCTTCTCTACTGAAATCCTTGCGGGAAAAGATTTTCAACTGATTGAAATTCCATTAAATCAGCTTAAAAATGATGCACAGTTATTGCTCCCGCGTCCTTATCCTGGCTTTTTGCCACTTTATTATCAATCACCAGACAAAGCTGCATTCGACTTAAAAAATGCCGAAAAGCTCGAAATTACTTTTGGTTATGGGGCTGGTACTAAACCGATCAATATTGCTATCGAATCTATTTATTTAAAATAACCATCAATTACATGTTCCGATTGAAGAAACTACTTTTTGCCATCTTTATACTTAGCCTTGCTTATTTAAATGCCGCTGCACAAAGGACTGAAGTCTTACTCGATGAAGGCTGGAAATTCTCAAAAGGAAATTTTCCAAATGCTGCTGAAGCCGGTTTTAATGATACCCGCTGGGAAACGGTTACCGTTCCACACGATTGGGCCATCAGCGGACCTTTCGATAAGGAAATAGACAAGCAGGTAACCGCCATTACCCAAAACAACGAAACCAGGGCCAGTGAAAAAACAGGCAGAACAGGTGCCTTACCCTATATAGGCGAAGGTTGGTACAGGAAAAAACTCAATCTTCCAACGCTAAAGGCAAATCAGAAAGTTTTGCTGCAAATTGATGGCGCCATGAGCGAACCCCGTGTTTACCTCAACGGAAAACAGGTTGGGCAGTGGAATTATGGCTACAATTACTTTTATATTGATATCACCAATGATTTAAAAGTGAATGATAATTTATTGGCCATTCACCTTAAAAATATGCCAAAATCATCGCGCTGGTACCCGGGTGCGGGTTTGTACCGTAACGTACATTTGATTATTAAAGAAGAAAAAAGTATCGATCAATGGGGGATTACCGTTACCACACCAATCGTAAAAAAAGAATTTGCCAAAGTAAACATCAAGACCAAATTAACAGGGAGTGGTATTCGATTGGTAACGCAAATTTTAGATAGTTTAGGTAAACAGGTGGCTATTGATACGGCAAAAGGCATTTTTGGCAATGAGGCTGATCAGAATTTAGAAATCAGCAATCCGGTTCTTTGGAGCCCGGAGCGCCCATACCTGTACACCGCAGTATCAAGCGTGTATGAAGGAAACACTTTAAAAGATGTAGTAAAAACAAGATTAGGGATTAGAACGATTAGTTTCAGCGCGGGCATTGGCTTTAGCCTGAACGGTAAGGTACGAAAGTTTAAGGGCGTTTGTTTACACCACGATCTTGGTCCGCTTGGAGCGGCCATTAATACCGCAGCTTTAAAAAGGCAGCTCACTATTTTAAAAGAAATGGGTTGCGATGCCATCCGTAGTTCGCACAATATGCCGTCGCCTGAGCAACTGGAGCTATGCGACGAAATGGGGTTTATGTTCCTTGCCGAGAGTTTTGATGAATGGGCAAAAGCTAAAGTAGAAAACGGTTACCACCTATACTTCAATACCGATGCCGAAAAAGATATTATTAACCTGGTGCAGGCCAATAAAAACCACCCGTGTATTGTGATGTGGAGTTCAGGAAACGAAGTTCCAGATCAGTTCGGGGCCGAAGGAGTTAAAAGGGCAAAATGGTTGCAGGAAATTTTCCACCGCGAAGACCCTACACGTCCGGTTACCGTAGGCATGGACCAGGTGAAGGCGACGATGCAATCGGGTTTTGGCGCATTGATGGATATTCCGGGCTTAAATTACAGGGTACACCTTTACGAAGAAGCCAATAAGGTTTTCCCGCAGGGGTTTATCCTTGGTTCAGAAACGGCTTCAACCGTAAGCTCAAGGGGGATTTATAAATTTCCGGTGGTAAAAGGCTTTGATAAACAATATCCTGATTTTCAGTCCTCTTCTTATGATCTGGAATATTGTAGCTGGTCTAATGTACCTGACGATGATTTTGTAATGCAGGATGATAAACCATGGGTAATCGGGGAGTTTGTCTGGACCGGTTTTGATTATCTGGGCGAACCTACTCCGTATGATACCAGCTGGCCATCAAGAAGTTCCTATTTCGGGATTTCTGATCTTGCAGGTTTACCCAAAGACCGTTATTACCTGTATAGAAGTCGCTGGAATAAAACAAAACCTACTTTACATCTATTACCGCACTGGAACTGGGAGGGAAGAGAAGGTGAAACAACACCAGTTTTTGTGTACACCAGTTACGATAGTGCCGAGCTTTTTTTAAACGGGAAAAGTTTGGGGGTGCGGAAAAAAGATAAATCATCTCCGCAAAACCGCTACAGATTGATGTGGATGGATGTTAAATACGAACCAGGAACATTAAAAGTGGTAGCGCTTGACGGCAACGGAAAGCCTGTAGCCGAAGAAAAGATTACCACAGCCGGAAAGCCATACAAAATTGTGTTAACGCCTGATCGAAAAGAAATTACCGCTGACGGAAAGGATTTGTCTTTTGTAACAGTATCGGTGGTTGATAAAAATGGAGTTCCTTGTCCTACAGCCGACAATGCCTTAAATTTTGAGGTAAATGGCGCAGGAACATTTAAAGCAGTTTGTAATGGTGATGCCACTTCATTAGAATCTTTTGTAAAACCAAGCATGAAATTATTCAGCGGAAAACTGGTTGTGGTGGTACAGTCTGATAAAAAAGGTGGTACAATAGCGTTGAAGGTTAAAGGTAAAGGATTAGAAAATGGAAATATAGACGTTGTTTCGGCTAAATAATCAGGAGCTAATAGGTGGTGTCATTTCCAACTTAATTGGCAATGTTAATGCTTTAGCGCGTTTAGAAATAGTAAAGCATGACAATTAATTCCACCGTCCATTTACATTTTCCATTAAATAATGTATAGGAACTGTTACATTTTAATCTTATCAGGAATAATTTTTTAAATTAGCATATATTCAAAAACCTGATAAGCTTATGGAAAATCTAAAAGAAGAAACCAAAATTAAAGCTTTCCTCACCAGGATAAAAGCAGAGTGGCCGGGCGTGGTAGAGCGCTTTGAGTTTAAAACAGGCAGTGTAATTTACGTTCATTTAAAGGAAGGAATATCGAGTATGGATTTTCTGGGTAAACTTTCCCGCCAGGTAGAACGTTTTGTAGATTTTAGCATGCCCATTATCCTTTATCACATCGAAAGTGATGGCATGAACTTAAGGTCGCATCCCATCAACTGGTATTCTCCACTTACGCAGAGAAACTCGATTTAGTGTATTCAGATTTTGCTGTTTTAAATCTTTTTTCGCCGTAAACTCAATTTTGTTTGCCAGTAATTTTGGTTTTTGCGTTTTAATCCTATTTTTGAGTTTTAATTTAAAAAACATCCAGTATAATGAAAAACGGAACAGTAAAATTTTTTAACTCAGAAAAAGGCTTTGGCTTCATTAAAGAAGAAAGTGGATCTGAGATTTTTGTGCATGCATCAGGCCTGATTGATGAAATCAGAGAGAATGATACAGTTGAATACGAAGTTCAAGAAGGCAAAAAAGGCCTTAATGCAGTGAAAGTAAGAGTTGTTTAATTCTTCCCCAAAAAGATTTTGAGCAGGATTTAGTCCTGCTTTTTTTTTGCCCGGAGTTTAGTAAGCCGATTTTAAATCCAGTGGTTTAATTACTGAACAAAAAGACTGAAAAAATTTCTTTCTCATTTCTAGCCGATTACCGTTTTTAACTATTTTAACTGCATTCTGCATAGTTATTTTGTGGATTGGATTTTTATTTTTGTTATTGTCGATCTATTCGGCCGGAACCAAACAAATTAAAGATTTTTGCAACTTTCTATTTTTTCAATTCAGGAACCTGTTATTAGTAACAAACCTCTTGATCGGGGCACTTTTATGGCCGCGGCCCAGTTTGTAACTGCGTTAAATTTTGAAGCTGAATTTGAGCTTTTAAGCCTATCGGCCATGAGCACACAAGTGGGAGCAGTAAAAAAGGGCGGACTTATATTTGTACGTAATGGTAAGTTGAAAATGCACCCCGAAATTTATGATCATTTATCATTGATATCAATTTCTTCTATTTGTGCAGGAAGCATTTACCTGCATGGCCTTGATAAAATTGCTGCAGAAATTGTAAACCTTCCTTACAGCGACGAACTCTTAAATCTTGAAGGTGCGGAAGAAGATTACATGGCCTTTAAACGGTTGTGCAGCCCGGTTTCGAGGTTTTTTTTATTGCAGGCCAAAAAAGTACAATGGTCAGCCATTCTTTCCACCTTCAGGTTCCTGATGATGAAGGGCATCTGGGAGGTAGTAAATTATGTTGCGGAGGCCATTAGCCAGGCTGATGCCGATGTACTATCTTTTATGCAACTTTTAGAAAAGATGCAGAAGGAAAAATGGTATCCTGAATTTTGCAGCTCCCTTAAAACATTTCACACTTCACGATACCCTTTAAGTAAGGTTAAACTTGAATCTGAATTACCCGAAATGGCCTGAATTATTTCAGGTAATTATCTATTAATGCACTAATCTCATCACCAGGGGCTCTGTTACCCATATTGTTGAGTTTTTGTTGCGACGAATTGTGTTTTTCGATGTATGTAGCCTCTGTTTTATTAAATTTAAGATAACCCTGCTCAAAATAACGTTCTTCAATTTCGGTAGAAGAATCTAGTGATCTGAACCATAATTTGATTAATGAACCTGTAAGCTTATCGTAATAAAGCCAGTGGTAGGTTGCTTCTGCATCTGCATTGTCGGGCAAATCAAGGCGTTGGATTTCTAGAATAGCGGTATCTGAATTTTGGAAAAAGTATAAAATCTTGTATTTAGACGACATGCCGCAAAAATAGGACTTAATTTTTTATCGCAAAAGAGTTTTTTGCTGTTTGGTATAATATTATTGACATTTGTATTGGTCAGGATCTGCGATCCTGACCGTTGATACCCGGATCTGTAATCCGGTTTAATTATAATATAGGTTGCGTTCAGAATGACAGATCTGTAGGGGATTTAATGTTTCTCTCCTTTTACTACCTTAAACAAATGCAAAACCTGTGGAAATAGTGCATCCATGCTTTCTTCTGCACCACTTTTTGAGCCCGGGAAGGTAAGCGCAAGCGTTTCACCAATAAAACCGGCTACACCACGCGAAAGCATGGCATAAGGCATACGCTCCTGCCCGTAACGTCTGGCGGTTTCCATAATGCCCTCAATATTTCTGTCGATTAATGGTGCAATGGCCTCTGGTGTTACATCACGTGGCGAAAGGCCTGTACCTCCGGTAAAGATGACCAATTTAAATCCCGCTTTATTTAATTCGATAGCCTTATTTCTAATCGCTTCCGTCTCATCCGGAACAATTTCATATTTCGCGGTATTAATTCCCCACTGTTCCAAACGCATAATGATGGCCTTGCCGGAAGTATCCTGTGCTTTATTCTCGAAAACAGAATCAGAACAAACCACAACAGCAGTTTTAATTTCAGGGAATTTAGCATTTTTAAGATCCGACTTTCCGCCTGACTTTTTGAGTAACCTGATGTTTTCGATTTCTACACCCTTATCAATCGGTTTCAACATATCATACATTGTTAGCGCAGTAACCGAGGCGCCGTGCATGGCTTCAACTTCTACACCGGTTTTGTAAATGGTATGTACTTCAACGGTAATAATGATGGTTAAACCCACAATTTCGTAGGTAATGGCGGTGTATTCTATCGGGAGCGGGTGGCAATCTGGAATTACATCACTGGTTTTTTTTACGCCAAATAATCCCGCGGCACGTGCAAATTCGAACACATCACCTTTGGGTATTTTACGTTGCTCAATGGCGTCGATGGTTTCCTGCTTTGATACTTTTACGGTAGCGGTAGCAATAGCGATCCTTAAAGAGTTGGATTTCCTGGTGATGTTTACCATGTTATGTATTTTCTTTCCACTGATGTGTTTCGTCTTCGAATATTTCTTTGCCCCAGATCGGTAATTCGGCTTTTAAACGATCTACTACTTCGCTGCAGGCTTCTATTGCAGGCTTGCGGTGCGCGGAGGATGTAAAAACAAAGAGGCAGATTTCGCCTGTTTTAACCGTGCCCAAACTGTGGTAAATGTGCATGCAGTTAAGCGGGTATTTTTCGAAAATGTCTTCCCTGATCTGGTGCATTTTTTCGAGCGCGAGCTCATTATAGGCTGTATATTCTATCGCAGCAACAAATTTACCGTCGATTTCATCTTTTCTCACCTGGCCCATAAAAATGCTATGTCCGCCGATTGCCGTTTTGCTGCTGTGCTTCGCAATGCTGTCGGCTATAAAAGCAGGCGTTATCGGACCGTTAACAAATATATTTTTTATCTTTTTTTCGCTCATGTTACGATCTTAAAAAATGATCTCTCCATTTTACAATCCCGCCTTTTAAACTATAGATTTTTTTGGCATCGCCATATTTTTCTTGTAATGCCTCAGCTGCGGCAACACTTCTGATTCCATGCTGGCAGATTAAAACCACATGTTTTTGATAAAATTCTTTATTTAAAAATGCGCCAAACTCCGACATCGGTACCTGCGTATAAATCTGCTTATCCAATACCGGAACTTCATGCTTTTCGCGAACGTCGATTAAAATAGCAGATTCCGACTGTTGCAGCCTTACCAGTTCGCTGGCATCAATTTCTATGTAGCCCTGTGGCCCTTCGCTCGTATCCTGATAATCCATATTTAAAAATTCATCAACAGTTTTGGGCAGTGTATAACCGCTTCCGTGACTGATGCTGATGGTATATTGTTCTTGTGTAAGTAAGTTATAATTTAATATTTTATTGTTGAGCGGCTGCCCGATTTTAGCAATCAATTTTATGGTTTCAGCTGCTGCCATGGTGCCTATTATTCCGGGCAATACGCCTATAATTCCATTTTCGGCACAGTTTGGAATTTCGCCTTTGTCGGGTGGAACAGGGAAAAGATCACGGTAATTGGTACTGGGTGTTAAATGATCGGGTGTGTTAAATATGGCCAGCTGACCTTCGAAACCCGAAACTGCAGCAAATATAAGCGGTTTGTTAAGCAGGGCACAGGCATCATTAATCAGGTATCTTGATTCAAAATTATCGGTACCATCCAATATGTAATCGTATCTGGAAATGATATCGAGGATGTTGCTCTGCTGTAAACGGATAGGATGGCGGATGATCCCGATCTGGGTATTCATTTCCTGAAGACGTTTAGCCGCAACCTCTACTTTCAGTTTTCCGATATCGGCCGTTGTAAATAATATCTGCCTGTGCAGGTTGGATAGCGAAATGGTATCATCATCAACAATCCCGATGTGGCCAATGCCGGCAGCAGCAAGGTACTGTAGTGCGGGGCAACCCAGGCCACCAGCGCCAATTACCAGCACTTTAGCTTTTACAAGCTGTTGTTGTGCTTCCTCCCCAAATCCTTTCAGGATAATCTGTCTGTTATATCGCTCTGCACTCATATAATTTAACCGCCGGAAAACGGAGGCATAATGGCTATAGTAGCCTTGTTGATGATTTCGGTGTTCTCCTGAACAATATTTTTATTCAGGGCAAGTTTATATTTCATGCTTTTTAAAGCCGGAAACAGGTGCTCCAGATGTTGCTTAAAGTTATCGGTGTCGGCAATTCCATCAAAATCAATCTTTTGATTGCTGATTAACTCGGAGATTTTGCCAAAACTGATGATTTCGATTTCCATGCTGCTAATTTACCTGTAAGATGCTGATTTTGCTTAATCCCTTTACAAATCTTCTTCCGGTAGCGAAATCGCTGGGCGTAATCATGGCAATATTTCCTTTTTCGGCTTTAGCAGGATCGGTATCATAACTCCTCAGAACCAGTATTTGGTTTCCGGTAGGCGAATTAAAAATTTCATTCCATGAGTACACCACTTTATAATTATCGCTTGCGGTAAAAACGAGGTAATATTCGCTCAATGTCTTTGGCGAAGCGGCATCAATTTCAACTTTGGCTAAAATATCCTTTAAAAGAACGCCTTTAATGTTTTTAATGCTGCTTTTATGTTGCATAAGGTGATTAAAAATAGTGATACTATCCAAACTAACGGATTTATAAGCGCTTAAATTGTCTAAAGTTATCGTTAATGGCGTTTTAACCTTTCCTTCAATAGTAAATTGTTTGCTTTCTTGTGCTTTCGCAGTAAAACCTAAAAATAACAGGGCGAAGATGATGTATTTCATATTATGCATGTGTAAATAGTAATTTATAAGCTGCCAGCGCGAGTACACAGGCCAGAACATTTTTTAAAACGGTTTGCGGAAATTTTAAGGCGCCAAAGTAAGCGCCACAAATGCCCCCAGCAAAAGCCACACCCACATAAGCGAGCATATGACTGTTAAATTCGAACCCTTTGATCAGTTGTCCGCCTAAACCGGCAACGGAGTTTACAAAGATAAAAGCGGCACTAATGGCTGCCGTTTGTTTTTGATCGGTCCATTTTAAAAGCAGGAGAACCGGCGAAAGAATAATGCCACCACCAATGCCGATCATGCCCGAAAGTAAACCAATAATGCCGCCAATTGCTAATGATAAAGGAATGTTTGAAGGCTTAAAATCTTTCGGATCGGTATTTTGAAAAAAGAAGAAACGGATAACGGGGATTAATAAAAGTACACCTAAAATCTTTTTATAAATGGAGCTTTCAATGGCCATTGTACCACCAACAAAAGAGAGTGGGATAGAAGCAACTGCAAAAGGCCAGAATATTTTCCATTTAAAATGACCGCCACGGTAAAACTGGATAAAGGAAGTGGAAGAAACAAACAGGTTGAGCAATAAGGCCGTTGGTTTCATAATGGCTGGCGAAATGGCAAAAATAGCCATTAATGCCAGGTAACCGCTTGCGCCACCATGCCCTACCGAAGCATAAAGAAAGGCAACAATGAATAGTAAACAGTAAAACAGGATAAAACTTTCTTGCATGGTTAATTTGGTAAAATCATTACAGTTAAAATATCGCCTTTTTCGAAATGCGCTTGTGTTTCGTTAAGGCAGATTAAACAATTTGCCTGTGCAAAAGAACTCAGGCGGTAAGATTCCTGTGCGTTTAAAGGAGTAACTTTTCCGTTTTCGTATTTTCCTTTCAGAAAATGAGTTAAACCAGGGGGCTTGCTATAAAGGTGGGAAAGCTCGGCCGCTACCTCGGTTACACTGTTATTTTTTTGAGATAATAATTTTAGCGAAGGAAGTACATAATTATAATAGCAGCTCAGTACAGACGAGGGGTTGCCCGGAAGTCCGAAAACGAGTTTCTGACAATAGGTTCCAAAAAACAAGGGTTTACCGGGTTTCTGTTTCACCTTGTGGAAAACCTGCTTAATATTGCATTGCGCTGCCGCTTCGATCACAAAATCGTAATCGCCTACACTTACACCACCGGTTAGCAATACCAGGTCGCTATTTTCCAAAGCGGTTTGCAATACTTTTTTCAGGATTTCAAGGTCATCATCTGCTTCATAAATGCTGATCTGACTGATGCCTTCATGTTTTAAAGCTGCCGCGAGCGAATAGGAATTTGATTCGTACACCTGACCAAATGCTAAAGGCTTACCGGGTTCTTGTAGTTCTTTACCTGTAACGATTATCGATACCATTGGCATAGGATAAATACTTACCTCATTAATGCCAATCCCTGCAAGAAAACCAATGGCAGCCGGGCTAAGCAAACAGCCTTTTTCCATGGCTAAAGCCCCGGCTTTAATTTCAGAACCTTTATCACGCACGTTTAAGCCGAATTTTAAATTGGGATCCTGTAAAGTAATTTTATCACCTGATCGGGTTATTTTCTCCTGCATGACTACGGTATCGGCTCCGTTTGGTAAGGGTGCACCTGTAAAAATTCTACCCGTTTCGCCATTCTGGATGGTGATGTTTTGAGTAGTTCCGGCGGCCATTTCGCCAATGATACGGAGTTCTTTTTCATGATCTTCAAACTTTAAGGCATAGCCATCCATGGAAGACTGACGAAAGGCAGGAATATCGAATTGAGCATAAATATCAACAGCCAGTGTATGGCCGGCTGCTTTAGCCAGATTAATACTGATTGGGTTTAAAGGACTAATATGTTGAGAAATGAGGTCTTTTGCTTCTTTTACGCTGATCATGAAAATTTTATCCTCCAATGGTAATCATACTTCTGTTTTGAATGGTAGCAGCATCTATTTTTTCGAAATCGCTGGCCAATTGTCCGCCTAAAGCCTGTTTTTTGCTCCAGATTGCCGATTGAATTAGTGGAAGCACATCTTCATTTTTCCTCAGGTTGCTAAGCAGATCGGTTTCGCTGTCAGAAAAAAGGCAGTTTTTTAGTTTTCCATCAGCGGTTAGCCGCATGCGGTTGCAGGTACTGCAAAAAGGGTGCGTCATGGTACTGATAATGGCAAAAGAACCTTTGTGACCAGGAATCATAAAATGTTTGGCCGTATCGTTAGGCACTCCTTTAACTGGCAAAACCGTAAAATCCTTTTCAATTACGGCAAGGATTTCTTCTAAAGAGAACATCTGGTTACTCGTCCATTTGTTGCCGCTGAAGGGCATAAACTCAATAAAGCGAACCTGGATGGGGTTATGTTTAGTCCAGCTGATGAAATCGTTAATTTCGTTATCGTTAAGGCCCTTCATCACCACCATGTTAATTTTTACGTTGATTTTGTGCTGCAAAAGCAGTTCGATATTGCTGCGCACCTGATGAAATACATCCCTTCGGGTAATCATGAAAAATTTTTCGGGTTGAAGGGTATCC
Organism: Pedobacter sp. 22226; assembly: GCF_052045455.1. Taxonomy (NCBI): domain Bacteria; kingdom Pseudomonadati; phylum Bacteroidota; class Sphingobacteriia; order Sphingobacteriales; family Sphingobacteriaceae; genus Pedobacter; species Pedobacter sp. 22226. The sequence continues at coordinate 169,416 of NZ_JBQEPB010000001.1, forward strand.
AGACTGATGTTGATGGTTTTAACACCTGCATCTTTTAATACAGGCAGCATTTCTGCAATTCGGGTTCCATTGGTGGTAATTACCAGTTCTACGGGAAGTTTGCCTAATGCAGCAATAATTCGGGCCGCATCCTTTCTTACCAGCGGCTCTCCGCCTGTTAGCCTGATTTTTTTTACACCATTGGCCACAAAAATTTCAGCAAGTTTGATAATTTCGTTGGTTTGCATTAGCCTGGAAGCTGGAGTGAAATCATACTCTTCCTCCGGCATGCAATAAAAGCAGCGAAAATTGCAGTTATCGGTAAGCGATATCCGCAGGTAGTCGTGTATTCTTCCAAAAGAATCTGCTATCATTCCTGGCTGATTAAATTATTGTAATCGGTTTCTGTATCAATGTCAGTTTCACCGCCGTCAAAAACTACGGTTTCCACATCCTGCTGATGTTGTTTTAATATTTTTTTGGCGCCATCTGTCCCTTTTAGTGCTAAAAGTGCATCAAAATATTGTTTCCCGAACAAAACAGGGGTACCAATCGTTCCGGCATAAGCACTGGCAATGATATTTTTGCCGGTTTCCTGATGCTTTTCGATTAAGTGATTAAAGGTACTCATTTTTATAAAAACCTGGTCGGCTACTGCAATAATGATACCTTCTGTTTTATCGTTTTTTTCAATCACAGCAGAAATTCCTGCAGCAATGCCCGATGCCATTCCGCTTTCCCAGTTTTTGTTGATCACGAAATTAACCTGATCGTTTTGATGTTTTGCCAATATTTCGTCAGCATATGCTCCCAAAACTACTGTAACTGTTGCGCCAGCTGTTTTTAAAGCCTCATCAATCACGGTTTGGAGCAGGGTTTTTCCCTTATAATTTAAAAGCTGTTTTGGTTTGCCCAAACGGGATGAATTTCCTGCGGCCAAAATGATGATTTCCGTTTTCATTTAGCTGTTATTTAATCCATAAACATGAATGGGAGTCTTTTTATCCCTTAAAAAAACTGCTGAAGCACCTGTAAATACCGATTTTATCTCCGCCAGGATAGAAATCGCGATCTCTTCGGCCGTTTCTGCGCCAATATCCAGGCCAATTGGTCCGTGTACGCGGTTTTCATTTTCAGGGGTGGCAAGGTTCAGTTCATCAAGCATTCTGAGGAGCTTTTTCTTTGGTCCCAGTGTGCCGATGTATGATGCTTTGGTACATAATAAATGTTTAAGCAGTTCGATATCATAATTGTAATTATGTGTCATCAGTACAAATGCGGTTTGTTCATCAATATCGATTTGGCTCATTACATTTTCGGGTTTACTTACCAGGATTTTAGTTGCATTTGTAAAACGCTGTGCTGTGGCATGGGTAGGTCTGCCATCAATTATGGTTACTTCCCAGCCTAAAAGGTACGCCATTTCGGCCAAAGGCTGTGCATCGTTGCCGGCGCCTGCAATAATTAGTGAAACAGGAGGGTGGATAAGTTCGATAAAAGCATCTGTTTCCTGGTTACCGTAATTATATACTTTAAATGCTGCCGTTTTACCGGCAAAAACTTCTTTAGCATCTTTGATGATATCTTCTTCAATTTCCGCTGGTATTTTGGATAGAATAGCACCTTTTTTAAAAAGCATACTGGTTCCCGGCTGCAGTTTACCATTTAAGGCAAAAAGTGTTGTTAAAATGGCATCTTCCCTTTTATGCTGCAATGCCGTTAAAATGGCAATGGGGTTTAATTTGTCTTCTTCGTTAATGGGTTCGAAAAGGATATGTACAATGCCATTACAACCCAGCTGAACGCCAAATTTGGCATCATCTTCGTCGGTGGTATCGTATGTAATCAGCTTGTTTTCCTGTTGCACAATTGCGGAAAGTGCTTTTCGTAACGCATCGCCCTCTAAACAGCCTCCGCTAATGGCGCCGGTTAACTGGCCATCTTCGGTAATCAGCATCCTGGCACCCGGCCTGCGGTAAGAAGAACCTTCTACCTTAACCACTGTTGCCAATGCAGTTTTCTTCTTTTCCTTTGTTGCTTTCTGGTACGCCTTAAGTATATCGGTAATTTCTTTCATCAGGGAATGTAATAGCGGCAATTTAATGATAATCTATTACAAATGTTGCAAGAGAAGGATATTGCCTTGTTTGGGCAGTAACAATTTATACGCTGATGGTAATAAAATTAAATCAGAAAGGTTCCGAATGAAAAACTTCGAGGTTAACGCAGCGTAATCCAATGCTGTTAAAAAGCGCTGTGATTTCTTTGGTCCAGTCTCTTGGCGAATCTACACGAAGAATTTTATCGCTATCCCACAGATCAATGTTCCATTTGATTTCTTTGAAGCGGCTGTTCAGTAATGGACTGATTTCATTTAACTCGCTATCTGAGGATACATTTGTTTTGAAAACGGCTATCATAAAGAAGATTTTTAGGTTTGTTGTAGGGGTAGACGTTTCACTTTGGAAATTACTTTAAATAAAAATCATTTTTTTTATTTTTTTTTAATTTTCGCAATTGAGAACCAAAACATTGCTTTATGCGTAAGTGTAATGGTATCACTTAAATTAAAACAAAATGTTAAATACAACCATCGCCGCCCTGCTTGGAGGGCCTGAACTGATCCTTGTTGGAGTTGCTGTTTTATTATTGTTCGGTGGAAAAAAAATCCCTGAATTAATGAAAGGCCTTGGTAAGGGAATAAAAGAATTTAAAGCCGGACAGGAAGAAGAGAAACCGGAAGTTCCGAAGCAGGCTTAATTCTAAACCTAATAGAATTTTAAATATTAAACTTTGAACACCCTGCGCTTATAAATGGAGCCGGGTGTTTTTTGTTTAAATATTGTCGGTATTTAGATCTCCGTTTAAGAGCAATAATTTAAACCAATCATAAACGCAATTCTTGCCAGATAAAATTTTGAATGCTGCTGCATCTTTTTTATGATTTGGAAATGAAGGGACAGTTGTTCCTGGCGGTTTGCAGCCCTGCTTTTGGTACAAGTTCCGATGAAGGATCGGAAGCTTTCCCCGACAATCAGGTTTAGGAACAGCGTTTTGCAATTTGTAGTCAGCAAATGGGCTACTTCATTTACCTGCGTTCGCCAATTTGTTGCCGCCACATGGAGTAATATAGACCTTTCTTTTCGAGCAGTTCGTTGTGGCTGCCCGTTTCAGAGACTTTTCCTTTTTCAAGTACGTAGATTTTATCGGCATGCATAATGGTTGATAAACGGTGGGCAATCAGGATGGTCATCTGTTCCCTTCTGTCGGATATTTCGCGGATGGTTGCCGATATTTCTTCTTCAGTGAGTGAATCGAGTGCCGAAGTAGCTTCATCAAAAATCAGTAACCTTGGTTTTCTCAATAATGCCCTGGCAATCGAAATCCGCTGTTTTTCTCCACCCGATAGTTTCATGCCATTTTCACCCAATACTGTATCGATCCCCTGGGCAGCTTTGGCAATAAGTGCAGTAGCTGATGCTTTTCGCAGCGCTTCAACAATATCTTCTTCGCTTGCGGTAGGGTTTACAAAACGCATATTATCCCTGATCGATCCTGCATAAAGCTGCGTATCCTGCGTAACAAAACCGATTTGCCTGCGTAAAGGGTTGTACCTGATTCGTTTAGAACTGGTTTCGTTGAACAGTATTTCGCCATCAACTGGAAGGTAAAGGCCTACCAGAAGCTTTACTAAAGTAGATTTACCCGAACCCGATGGGCCCACAAAGGCCACGGTTTCTCCATTCTGGATTTCGAAAGAGATATCATCAATGGCATTATAACCGGCTGTTTTATGTCTGAAAATTACATTTTTAAATTCAAGCCGGTTTAGCGCATCCAGTTCTACGGCATTTTCTGGCCGGGTTTCGATGGGTTTTTGCATCAGGTTATCGAAAGTTTTAAGTGATGCATCGGCCTCCCGGTATAAAATAATCATATTGCCTAAATCCTGCAAAGGCGTAAAAATGGCGGTAGAAATAAACTGCATGGCGATTAATTCGCCTGTACTTAATATTTTTCTAAAAATCAGCCAGAGCAGGATAAACAAAACTGATTGCTTTAATAAATTGAGCAAATTGCCCTGCAAAAAAGATAACATGCTTACTTTTCTGGCCTTTAACATTTCGAGATCGAAAATTTTTAAGGTCTGCACATTTAATCTTCTGATTTCGGCAAAGGTTAAACCTAAACTCTTTACGAGTTCGATATTGCGCAGGCTTTCGGTAATTACACCTGCCTGTTTATCGGCCTGCCGGTTAATAGAGCGCTGAATGGCTTTGATTTTTTTAGAAAGCAATCCGGTTAAAGAGCCAAGTACCAATACACCAATAAAAAATACCGGCACCAGCAACCAGTTCTTATTCAGACTGTACCACAATAAAAAGCCAATGCCTACCAGCGATGAAAAAAGGATATTGATAAAGGCATTGATGAAACGTTCGGCATCGGTTTTTACTTTTTGAAGCACCGAAAGTGTTGTTCCGCTCCGGCTTTCTTCAAATTCCTGAAAAGAGAGGCGAAGGGTTTGTTTTAATCCGTCGTTAAAAATATTCATGCCAAAGCGGGCTACGGCTTTACGCGTAGTAAATTCCTGTACCGATCGGCAAAGCCTCGCCACCAGCGCAATGGCAAGCGCAATCAGCAACCAATATAAAACTTCGCTAATGAGTTGTTTTTCGCTTAAATGGTGTTTATTGGTTGAATAATTATCGATGATCTTTCCAAAAATAATAGGATCAAGCAAGCTTAAAAGCTGCGCTGCTGCAGCCAGTAAGAGTGAGAGGATAATGAGTTTTTGATGTGGTTTGAGGTATTTTAAAAGTATTTTCATTTCAGCAGGATCACAGTTAATATGGGCTACTATTAAACGTGAAGGGCTGGTAATAGTTTCGATAAGATTAATTTGTGTCGCCTTTTAAGTTGTCGGGGTAGCTATTAATAATCCTCAGGTATTAAAATAGGATAACAGCGGTAGGAAGAAAAACTATTATGGGTACGCAGTGAATTATCTGGAGGTAAAATCATCCATCAACTTCATTGTAATCAACGCATCCTCACCACTACATGGATTTGGTCCTTTATCCAAAAAGTAATCTACTACCTTTTCTATCATCGGCTGTTGTACATGTTGCAAAGGTTCAAAGGCATATTCTTTCGGTTCATCTGTATTAACCGTGATTTTGTTACCAAACATCGGGAAACTGATATTACCTTTCGAGCCATATATCACACAGTTATCCGCCTGATCTTCCGGAGCAACCGAAAAGCACCAGGTACCACTGAAAACAATTCCATTTTCGAAAAGGATATTTCCTGTAACCAGGTCATCAACCGCGGTATTTTCCTGTTGTTTGGCAGCAATGCCAGATGCATGTTTAACCGGTCCGAAATAGTAGGTCATCAGATCCAATTGATGCGGAGCCAGATCGTGGAATAAACCACCACCAGAAATGGCCGGATTAATCCGCCAGTTATCCTCTGTTTTGGCTATCAACGCAGGGTTTGGCGGCTGGAGCATCTTTAACCGCACCAACCTGATATCGCCAATTGTATTTTTGGCCAGCAGCTCCTTAACTTTTAAAAACATAGGCTGCGCACGGCGGTAGTGGGCCACACATAGCTTTACATTAAGCTGGTTTGTCGCATCCGTCATACGTTGTGCAGCAGCTGCATCTAAGGTCATTGGTTTTTCTACATATACAGGCTTGCCAGCTTGCAGGGCTTCAATGGCATAGGCCTCATGCTGTAGCGGAGGTGTAGCAATATAAATGGCGTTTACTTCCGGATCGTTAATTAACAGGGAGGCATCGCCGTACCATTTGGGTACCTGGTGCCGCTTTGCATAATCTGCAGCTTTGGCAGCGTCACGGCGCATTACGGCTACTAATTTAGAGTTGCCTACCTTATTAAAGGCTGGCCCGCTTTTTACCTCGGTTACATCGCCACAGCCAATAATGCCCCATCTGATTTCTTCCATTACAAGATTAATTTAAAAGTCTGAATTTAGAGAATATTGGCTGAAATTTTTCGAAAAACCATTATAAAAAAGAAAAGGGACTCAATTGAGATTGATCCCTAATCAACTAACCAAACAAATGAATTCCGGAAACCACGCCGGAATTATGATATAAACGTAACGGTACCTACATTGTTTTGAAGGATGTATAATTTATATCAATTAATTTGTATAGCCAGTTAAAATGTGGCTGGAAATTGCCAAGTGCTTTTTTTAGATTTGCCGACCCGAAATTCGTTAAACAGACCAACCTAACCCAAAATGAAAATGTATAAAAAGGTGATTTTTGCGCTATTTTTAATGCTGTCTACGCACGCATATGCACAGGTTGAGCAAGATGGACCTTATGTTTGGCGCGCTGGTAATCAGATTATTAGCCGTTACATCCTGGGTAACGTATTGCATGTAGATTCTTTAAAAGAAGATGCCCCGATAGCGGTGCGTTTTGCTAATCATACCGACTGGAATTTCAGCTTTAAACTTCATAAAAAAATTGTTGTGCCTCCTGCAAGCTATGCAGGCGTAAATAAAATGTTCGTTCTTTCTGATATTGAAGGCGAGTTTGAAGCCTTCCGGGCTTTAATGATCGGAAATGGCGTGATGGATGAAAAATATAACTGGACATTTGGCAAAGGGCAGCTCGTAATCTGCGGAGATCTTTTCGACCGTGGCAAAGAGGTAATGCCTTATTTATGGCTATTGTATAAATTAGAAGCAGATGCTGCCAAAAAAGGTGGCTATGTACACGTTATACTGGGCAATCATGATGTAATGAATATGGCAGGCGATTTACGCTATCATTCTCCTAAATACACTGCATCGGCTAAATTAATGAACCTTGAGTATGGAAAATTGATAGATGCTGATAGCGAAATCGGAAAATGGCTGAGGAGTAAAAATGCAATTGAAAAAATTGGCGATAAGATTTTTATGCATGCTGGTATTTCACCTCAAATTAATGCGACAGATTTCTCCCTGCAAGCCATTAATGATAAGTGCAGGAGCTATTATGGTACTGCTACTAAAAAACTACCAGAAGAAGGGCACCTATTAATGGGAAGTGCCGGACCATTTTGGTACAGGGGTTACTTCGGGAAAGAACGCACTAACCCAGCCACCGTTGATTCTACATTAGCGAAGTTTTCCTGCAAACAGATTGTAGTTGGCCACACCATTACCAAAGAAAATATTGCAGGATATTATAGCGGAAAAGTGATCGGGATTGATGTAAACGAGCACAGTGGAAACCGAAAAGCAGTTCTTTTTATTAATGATAAAACATTTGTGGTTGATGACAAGGGTAAAAAACAACCACTTGAAATTAAGGATACTACTGCAGCTATTGAATAGTTTAATCCATTTTAAAATCCTGCGCGAAAGCCCATACAACCATGGCATCAAGCACAGGTCTTAATTGCTCTCCTTCCTTACTTAAACGATAAGTTACAAACGGCGGCACCACATTTTGTGCTTCACGGATCACCAGGTTATCTTGCTGCATCTGCTTTAAATGTTGTATCAGCATCTTTTCAGTAATAGCCGGAATAAGCTTTTTCAGTTCGTTATACCTTTTCGTACCACTTAAAAGGTGGTAAAGAATAATGGGTTTCCAATGACCGCCTATTTTATTCATCACAAAACTTACCGGGCAGCTGGCCTGATTACTTTTCCTGTTTGCGTTTAATGTCGAGTTTTCTTTAATGGCTGTCATGTTACATACTTTGGGGTAAGTACTTGTATAAAAGTAAGTGCAAATATAACTTTGTCTTAAATTAAAACATAACAATCATGAAAATAATAATAACAGGTTCTTTAGGGAACATTAGCAAACCCTTAGCAACACAATTAATTGCCCAAGGACAGGAAGTAACTGTAGTAAGTAGTAACCCTGAGAAATCGGCAGAAATAACCAAACTTGGTGCGCAGGCTGCAATAGGTTCGGTAACAGACGAAAGTTTTTTAGTTAATACTTTTACAGGTGCGGATTTAATTTATCTAATGGTTCCAACTGATTTTGGCGCAACTGATCTTCGCGGCTACATAAAAAGTGTAGGGCAACATTATGCCAATGCAGTTAAGGCTGCGGGAGCGAAAAAGGTAATTTTGTTAAGCAGCATTGGTGCACATTTAGATAGTGGTACCGGACCAATTGCAGGTTTACATGATGTTGAGCAAATATTTGGTCAGTTGAAAGAACTTGATTTGCTTATTCTCCGTCCGGCATTTTTCTACATTAATTTTTATGCGAATATTGGTTTGATTAAAAATGCAGGCATTATCGGATCAAATTATGGTGCAGATCAATCAATTGTACTGGTTCATCCAGCTGATATTGCTGCGGTTGCCGCAAGTAAGGTTGAAGAAGGCTTTGAAGGCAAAAGTATCCTTTATATTGCCAGCGACAAACGCAAATTGAGTGAAGTAGCTTTAGCTTTAGGTGCTGCAATTGATAAATCAGATTTACCCTGGGTTGAGTTTGATGACACACAAGCTTATGAAGGTATGGTTGCTGCGGGTTTATCGGAAGAAATGGCCAGGAATTATGTAGAAATGGGTACTGCAATCAGAAGTAAAGTATTATGGGAAGATTTTGAAGCAAAAGGGATTGTTCCGGCAGGTAAAATTAAACTGAAGGATTTTGCAACCGAATTCGCTGCAGTTTATAATGGCTAAATAATATCGTTCTTTTCGACTTAAGGTATTGAAATGGAGAAATCTTTGAATAAGTTATGTTTGAAGATTTCTTCATTGTGCTTATAGTAACATTTATGTAAACTATCCGTAGCATTTTTTAACCATATTAGACATTTAAGGGGATATAAGCTTCTATGAACTTATATTCCTTATATAGTAAAGTTAGAAGTTTAGGATTTTGATAAAAAAATCTCTTTAGATCTGCGTTTTCTGCGCCATGAACGGGAAAAAATATAATAAATGGCTTATTGTTTTTTCCGCAGATTAAAAAGGATAAAAACGCTGAGTTTCAGTGACCAAATAAACTTAATTTACATCTGGTTTTTTAATGTAAAAAAGAAAAGGGATTCAATTGAGATTGATCCCTAATCAACTAACCAAACAAATGAATTCCGGAAACCACGCCGGAATTATGATATAAACGAAAGGATGCAAAGATTGTTTTACGATTTACCAATTCTTCAATATTTTTTTAAAAAGGGAAAAATGACAGGATATATCGGAGAATTATGTTCTGCTTTTTTTAGCTTTGCAGCATGCAAAACCTTTCGAAGAAGCTTCAGATTGATCTCATAGAACTTAAGGCCAAATACGCCTTTATTATGGATGAACTTGAGGCTACTTTTGCAGATGCTTACCTGTCGAAATCATTGGCCAAGCAACGTTTGGCCGAACAGATGATGCTTGAGATAGAACGTATTCTCAGCGAACAGAAAGGTGGTCAAGAAAATTGATTATTCCACAATCTTCAATTTTTAATTTCCAGCAATTTTTTTGGCTGCAGACAGGTTAAAAGTACGTTTTTTGTCGGCATCCTTAAAATCTACATCCATAAAATAGCGTTTGTGTTTAACAACATAATTCTCAATAAACCATAAAATATCGGGCAGGTTTTCGGCCATTGGCGATCCTGCTATTTCGTGGCCCATATTCTGTACATACTGAAAATAATAGGGGTAGTTGTTCTTTCTAAACCGGTGCGCCAGGTATTTCGATCCAAAAAAGCCGCGGTTAAGTAGTCTTACCTTGTTGTACGGAACCAGTTTATCCGCTGTGCCATGAAAAAACATGGTTGGTGCAGGAGCTACAGCATATTTTGGAGCACCTTTATAACTTAAAATTGCTCCCGCAAAAGAAATTACCCCTTTATATTGAAAGTTTGCCGGAAGTTTTGCAGCCAGGGGTGTAGCATTCCGTTTGTTGTAATCGGCATGTAATGCCGTAATGGCTCCGGCGCTCGATCCGGAAATAATAATCATGCCTGTATCGATACCCAGGGTTTTAGCATTTTTGATCATATAATCTGTTGCTTTGTAAACATCTGCTGTAGCCGTATCAATAGCCGACCGTAAACTAGAAGTGTTAAAAGGGGTGGGGAATTTCTTGCCCTTAAGTCCTAATCTGTAATCAACCGATACCACCTTAAAGCCATGCTCAATCAGGGTGTTAAAATAGGGTTCGTATAGTTTGCTATCTCTGCGACCCAGTACAAAACCTCCGCCAAAAACAAACAGCAGTGTTGGTTTTTTTTCTGTGATTTGTCCCTGGTAATAGATATCCATTTTCAGCGGTGCAGAATCCGTTTGCGAAAATATTTTAGTGTCAACACGGTATTTCTTGTCCTTTAATACAATCTGTCCGGAAGAAGACAGGGCACTGAATAAGAAAATCAGGAAAAAAATGTTCGGAAGGTAGGTTTTAATGAGCATCATCTTATTTTTAAGGATTTCGATATTAAAGCATTTTTGATTCAGGTAATTTTATACCATCTCAATCTAAGCATTTTAGTTAAAATATTCTTTAACAGATTATGATGAAATTAATTTTGTTTTTTTTTGTAGCTCTTGAAAGGTAAAATCAGGACAGTTTTTAGCTATTTTTAGCGTTAAAGAAAACCATTATGAAAAGAACGTTACTGATCTGTATCATCCTGTTTGCTGGTCTTTTAAGTGCTAACACTGTAATAGCCTTGCCCAAAAAGAAATTTAAAGTAATTGCCTTTTATACTGCCAAGAGCGATCTGGCGCACATTAGTTTTGTACACGAAGCCAATGTATGGTTCCCAAAAATGGCTAAAGAATATAATTTTGAATACGATTCTACTTCGAACTGGGAAAATTTGAATGAAAAATTTCTCGCTAATTATCAGGTAGTATTATTTTTAGATACCCGTCCCGAAAAGCCCGAACAGCGGGAAGCCTTTCAGAAATACATGGAAAAAGGTGGTGGCTGGATGGGTTTCCATTTTGCTGCCTTTGGTTTAAACAATTCGGCCATACCCCAAAACTGGGATTGGTACCATAACACATTTTTGGGGTCAGGAGAATACGGAAGCAATACCTGGCGACCAACCAGCGCTATTTTGAAAGTTGGAACCAAACATCCCGTTACGGCAAAACTGCCACAAACTTTTAAGGCCCAGCCCAACGAATGGTACCGCTGGAAAAACGACCTTCGCAATAACCCTGATATCGAAATTTTATTGTCGGTCGATTCAGCAAGTTTTCCGCTTGGTACAGGTCCAAAACAAAGTGAAATCTGGCGCAGTGGCTTTTATCCTGTGGTTTGGAGCAACAAAAAGTTTAAAATGGTCTATGTAAACATGGGGCATAACGATATGGATTATGAACATAAATACAACAATACCAATAAATCACTTTCTTCTTCATTTGGCAATCCTAATCAGGATAAATTATTAATCAATGCACTTTTATGGCTGGGAACTGGCAACAAACGTTAAACATATATTAAAATCTGCAAAATGAAAAGAAATTTAAAGTTTTTAGCCATCTTTCCGGTGTTGATTATTGCATTCGTGATCTAGATCAGCTCAGCAAGGATATCAGGTGATTGGTTTATTGGTCATTGGTTCATTAATCATTGGTAATTGGTCATTGGTTCAATAATCATTGGTAATTGGTTAACTGCTTAATTGGTAACCGTAGGAGTACACCTAATTAGCGTAATTCCTTGTAATCTGTGCATCCGTGGCAGAATTAATTGGAGCCTGAAAGTGAAGCCACTTTTTTGTTACGATAAAATTCTACCCGTATATCTTCCGTACAAAAACCTTAATTCTTACTAAATTGCCATAAAATTACACACCCCTATGGCAGAAGTTAAAATCAATATTCAGGAAAATGGAACAGGCGCTTTCGATCTTTTCGATGAAGATGGAAAAGTTGGCGAAATGGTATTTGATATCCAGGGAAAAGACCTCACTGTTTACCATACAGAAGTATCGCCTGAAAAAGAGGGGATGGGCTATGCAAAACTATTGCTCGATGCCATGGTAAATTATGTTCGTGAAAATAACCTGAAAGTTATTCCGCTTTGTCCTTATGTGCATTTGCAGTTTAGAAGACACGAAGAACTTTACCACGACATTTGGAACAAAGTAAAAGAAGAATAAGTTAATAATGATAGCTGCAAAACCTGATGGGAATCGAGCAAAGTCTTTAGTCAAAAAGAGCATAGAGTTACCAAAAAGTTTTTGTTGGCTCTGTGCTCTTTATGGTTTAAATGATTATCAGGCATTTTGCCTCAGTTAATCGATTTAAACAATTAACCAATTCATCCAATAAACCCCTTAGCTTTAAAACTTAACTGGTAACTTATCCGAAACCAATACATTATTTTTGTAATATTCAAAAAACCAGTTACCATTCTTTTTTAAAACCACACCATTCGTATTTCCATTAACGGCAATAAAAAAATCCTCAACAGAAGTTTTAAATAAAGTCATCACAATTTTAGGCGTTGCATCAACCAGCTGATAACCATTGGCTGTAGTCTGGGCATACAATACCGCATCTGTCTGTTTTGCTTCGGTAGCTACTGGCTGGGTAGCAGGGGCAGGAGTTGTTTCAGTTTTAGCTTCTTTTACCTGTGCAGCAGGCGTTGGTGCCGAAGCGTCCGGAATGCTGCCTGCGGTATAACGAAAATCAGTTAAAGAAGCAAATGCATCCCTTAAGGCCAGATTGAAAGAAGTTTTGTATTCTTTCTCCCTGCTTTTCCCTTCCTTACTTTTTAGCACCACTGTTCCCTTACAATCTTTGAGCACCACTGTAAGATTGGTTACAAACATGCTGTTTTTTTCTTCTATATCAGCAGTCAAGGCTTTACACCTGTCGCCTGCAATTTCCGTCGGTAAATCTGCATTATCAAAGTAAGTCGTGAAGCCCAAATCATCAAAAAGGGCTTTGGTAAGGTTATTTAAGTTATATTGATTAGCCTGCTTAAGAAAACTGAATTTCTCTGGCACAATAATATACTTATAATGATTAAGATTGGGTTGAGCCTGCGCAGAAAAAGAGAGTGCCAAAAGAATGATAACAAGATATCTTTTCATAATGATTGATGGGGGATTATATTCCGGTTCAATTTATACAATGAAATGCAGAAAATCAAATTGTTGGTTTATTGCCGTTTGATGATTGATTTATAACTTATCGTTAATTGTTTAAATCAATTAATCGACTACAGACTTATGACTTAATAATAAATCAAGCTCTTAATGATCCGAAATAACCATTTTACCAATCGCCGGGTTTTTTGGCCTCTTGCTTACGAATAGCAGAAGGGGCAGGGTAACTACAAAAAGTAACCCAACAAAATAATAACAATCAATATAGCTGAGCATGGAAGATTGCGTACTAATGGTATGTTCAATTACGCCGATTCCTTTCATGCGGGCATCCATTGCATTAATTCCTTTTTGCTGAAAATAAGCGGTTAACGAGTTTAATCGTTCAACTGCTTGCGGATTATATATGTTAATGTGGCTCAACAGATCTGTGCGGTGTATCGCTATTCGCTGTGCATAATAGGTGTTTACTGCTGATATGCCAAATGCACCGCCCAACTGTCTCATCATATTATTGAGGGATGCACCCTGCGGAATATCTGCAGGCGGCAGTGAAGATACCGCGAGCATGGTAAGTGGTACCGTTAAAAAAGCCATAGCTGTGGCACGGAAAATCAGGTTAATGCTGATGGTCCGGGCCGAAATACCAAAATTAATTCCTGCCATGCTCCAGTTGAAATATATAAAACAGATAAAGCCCAAAACAACAATTAAAATCGGCGATACCCCTTTGGCCATTAACTTGCCAGAAGCAATCAGCGCAAATATGGCAATTACCGCACTAGGCAGTAGCATCAGGCCTGTTTCGGTAGGTGTAAAGCCAAGCAGACGCTGGGCCAGAACGGGTGTAATAAAAACCGAAGTAAACATGCCAATGCCTGTAATAAAGGTTAAAATCGCTGCTATAGATAACGATCTGCTTTTAAATACCCTTAGGTTAACCACAGGATGAGCCACATGTAATTCCCAGAGGATAAACGCTGTTAAAGCCGCAATGGCGGTAACAGTGAGTACGATAATATAGCCCGTAGCAAACCAATCTTCAGTTTGACCACGTTCGAGCACAGTTTGTAATGAGCCTATACCCACCGCGAGCAAAATGATGCCTAACCAGTCTACTTTGTTTATTTTTGGTTTGATGAGCGGCTCTGTAAGCAGGAAATAACACGAAACAGCTGCAGCGATGCCTATAGGGATATTAATATAGAAAATAAGTGGCCAGTTGTAATTATCAATAATCAAACCACCCATTGTAGGGCCTATAGTTGGACCAATAAATACTCCTATGCCAAAAATAGCACTTGCTACACCCTGTTTTTCTTTAGGAAAAAGTTCAAATATTACGGCCTGCGAAACTGATAGCAAAGCACCACCGCCCAGTCCTTGTAAAAACCTGAAGGCAACCAATGTCCATATATCCGGTGCGCCCCCACACATAATAGAACAAAAAACAAATATAATGATAGAGCCGATGTAATAATTTCTACGGCCAAACATAGCCGTTAAAAAACTGGTCATTGGAATAATAATCACATTGGCAATGGCGTACGCCGTTACCACCCAGGTAGTATCTTCTAATGTAGCTCCAAGGTTTCCGCTCATGTGCGAAAGGGCTACATTTACAATAGTGGTATCAATGAGTTCCATTACGGCAGCCATTAATACTGTAATAATCAATAGGGTTCGTTTTAAACTGCTCATCTGGTATTGAATAAAAGTGAACGATTGGTCTCTTTTTAGGTAAAAAAATTAGTAGATTATGATTGGTTCTTTAGTAGTGTAGTTATTCAGGCTTAGGAGACATAATAAATTTATTAAAGTGAACGTTCGGTCTCTTTCTAGGTAAAAAATTTTAGAGGATATAAGGATCAATTTCTTTTTTCAGCATGGCTATGATGTTATGGAGGTATTCAGGGTTATTTTCTATCTTACTGATCAGCACGGCACCTTCATACATCGTGAAAACTTTTATGGCATAATGTCCGGCGTCGAAATCTTTAGAAAACTCGCCGCTTTCTTGTCCATCAATGATGATCTTACTGATGCGGCTTTTAAACCGGTGGATGGCTGCCCTTACCTTCTCTTTCATTACCGGGTTGGTATCGTCGGCTTCTGCCCCAAAATTCAGGATGGCACAACCGCCCCATTTTGATAAAATGCGGTTATCGTAGAAATCAAGCAAGCCATAAAGTTTGCCTTTAGCCGTTGGTATTTCCCTTACAACTGCTGTAACGCCATCGTGCATGAGGTTGCTCAGGTAGTTAAATACCTCAAGACTTAAAGTCTCTTTGCTGGCAAAATGTCTGTAAACGCCACCTTTTGCCAATTGTGTCGCTTCCATAATATCGTTCATAGAAGTACCTGCAATACCCTTTGTATTGAAAATCGGTGCAGATTTTTCGATAATGAATTGCTTGGTGCGTTCGGCTTTTTTCATGACAGGGCAAATATGAACAATCGGTCGCAATTATATGCCTTATATTTTTCTATTTACACAGGGCTTACAAAACATAAAAAATGGTAACCCGTGTAAGGTTACCATTTCCGCAAGATCAATAAGGTTTATATCGCTATTTTACCGGATAAAGGGCTTTTAATGCTACTAGGTCATAAGCTGTAAACGGACGGCTATTTTCGCCTAAGCAGGCAAGCATCCATGAATCCGGATCGCCATTTTCTGCCTTTGGTGTTCCTGGTATCAGAACAGCACCTACATCAGCCTGTCCTTCATTTTGTTTGAGGTATTTTCCAAGCCACGAATTATATGTCTGTATATCGCAGCTAAAATTTCTATCAGCATAATCAGTATGCCTGAAGCCAATTGCATGGCCAATTTCATGTGCAATTACGGTAGCCAGCAAACTGTTTTTAGCATAAGTTGGACCATAAACCACATTACTTAATTTGATCGGGCTGGCGGGATTTCCATTTGTTGGAAAGCCAGCAGATTGACCTAGAATGGTTTGTCCGTTAGGTGCTTTTCCTAAATCTGCTCCAATAATCGAAATATCAGCAGTTTCTGCAGAGCTGGCATCTAAAAGTTTAAAGCTTAATCTTAAATTTAGATCGTTATAGCGTTTAACGGCTTCAGTTGCTGCATCATTAAACACTTTTTGTGATGTACCTGCGTCAATTTTTATTTTTAGCACCCTTGATGTTCCAACGTTTACAATGTTAGTAGAACGGTATTGCTCTGTTGTAGGTTTATTCTGCCTTAAATCTCCAACGATTTGTTGTTGGGTAGCAAGGTTCTTTGCATCAAGGAAAATATCGCCCTCTACAATATAGCCTCCGTCTTTTTTAAAGGCGTTATCAGGAGAAAAACCTGCTTTGGCTATGGCCATTTCCTCATCTTTAGTAAGTTGAGTCTGGTCCTGATTTTCGTTAGTTGTGTTGTTCTTTTTGCAGCTGATGGCAATGGCTATACCGGTTAATAAAATAAGCACATAGCCTGTTTTTAATTTTGAAAATGATGTTTTCATAAGTTTGATAGTTAAAAGTTAGTTAATGAATTGATCTTGCTGTATATTAAATTACTGGTATTCAGTATTTTAATTTATTATAGGTTTGAGTGCGTGTAAACTGCTGGTGTTGAGAAACACCCGTTGAGGTATTTTGAGTATTACGAAAAGCCTGTTAGCAGAAGCTTTAGTCGATATACCGGAATGAAAGAAGTGGTTTGTTGAACGATTAAGTTCTGGAAGATTAAAACGAATACAGATTTTTCCCATCATAGTTAAATAGTTAGTTATGTGGGATGAGCAGCAAATATATATAACTGTTAAAGATTATGATAGTCAGTTGTGTGCATGTCCTGAAATTTTACACGAAATCAGATTTGTAGTTGTAGTTAGTGCTTTTTTGTATGATTTTCTTAATAAATTTTACACAAAATTATTTATGAGATGATGTTCTAGCTTGTAACCGGATTGTATATATCAGATATTGGATCCAAAAAATAACCTTTTACAAAGTAATTTTGTATATTTGCAGTCCGGTTTTGCAATTCATAACTGTAAACCGAAACTAAAAACTGGGGCCGTTCTTGGATTTGACGGGGTGGCGAAGGTTATGTTAGCATGCAGTGCGTTGTTCGGAGAGCACTTAAAGTGAACGATCACATTTTAGTTGGCGAAAATACTTACGCCTTAGCTGCCTAGTTTAGAACTAGCTTAGCTTTTGTCCCTCTAACTGCTGCATTGTTGGGTTAGAATCCGGGGCATCGAAACAACAAAGCTGGCTTTAAGGAGATGCGACTTAAAGTGAGATAAAGTATCTAAGGTTATAAGCAAGGTCGGTTTTCAGCCCGTTTATATCCCGAAAATCAATTGAAAAATAAGCATGTAGAAGGTATAATTTATCTCACAACTGGACAAGGGTTCGACTCCCTTCGGCTCCACAAAAAGAAACCTGCAAATTATTCATTTGCAGGTTTCTTTATTTATAGTTCAGATCATCCTTTTCACATTTTCACTCTCACATCTTCCATCAATTATTCCGTTCTTCCAGGATATTGCTGCAACGCTACCTCCAGACAGTTCATCGCTGCATTTAAATCGTCGGTATTTAAAACGTAAGCCATACGCACTTCGTTTTTACCAGAACCTGCAGTAGAGTAGAAGCCCGTGGCAGGTGCCATCATCACGGTTTGATTATCATGGCTAAATTCTTCTAAAATCCACTGACAGAATTTATCAGCATCATCAATTGGAAATTTAGCAACCACATAAAATGCACCACCCGGGTTCGGACAGAATACGCCATCAATCTTATTTAACCTTCCAACCAAAGTATCGCGGCGTAAAGTATATTCTGTATTTACCTTTTCAAAATAGCTATCTGGCGTATCTACAGCAGCGGCACCGGCAATCTGCTCTACCATACCCGGACTTAACCTCGCCTGTGCAAATTTTAATCCTGAGGAAATTACTTCTTTGTTTTTAGTTATCAGACAACCTAAACGTGCACCACAAGCACTGTAACGTTTAGACACTGTATCCATAATTACCACATTTTCGTCCAGGCCATCCAGGTGCATTGGCGATATAAATTCCCTGCCATCATAGCAGAACTCGCGGTAAGCTTCATCCGAGAATAAAAACAGGTCGTACTTTACACAAAGTGTTTTTAAAGCTTCTAATTCTTCTCTCGAATATAAATAACCGGTCGGATTATTAGGATTACAGATAATAATTGCCTTGGTTTTTTCGGTAATCAGTTTTTCAAATTCGGCAATAGGAGGCAGGGCAAAACCATTTTCGATATACGAAAGAATTGGTTTTACTACCACGTTGCTCATACAGGCAAAACCATTGTAGTTTGCATAAAAAGGCTCCGGAATAATGATTTCGTCACCTTCATTCACACAGGTTTGCATGGCAATGGTAATGGCTTCAGAGCCACCAACAGTTACCAGTATGTTTTCTGGCGTAATGTTATAACCCAGTTTATTGTAGTATTCGGTAAGTTTTAAGCGGTAGGCTAACGTTCCTTCTGATGGTGTATAGGCCCAAACATTAAAATCAATGTTTTTGATGGCGTTTAACATTCCTTCAGGTGTTTCTATATCGGGCTGACCAATATTTAAGTGGTACACTTTTTTACCATCTTTTTTAGCTTGATCTGCAAAGGGGGTTAATTTTCTGATCGGCGATGCAGGCATCTGCACACCTTTTTGTGAAATTTTTGGCATGGTACAAAAATAAAAAAGTCCCGATGAAAATCGGGACTTTTTAAATATTATCGGTTAAAAAATTACTTTGAAGCAGCAGCTACAGTTTCACCTTTAATATAAAGCACCTTAATTGGTGTTTTAGCGTTTGAAGTGATGGTAACCGCTTTAGAGAAAGTAGACGGACCGGCAGCAGCGTTAAAAGTTACTGAAATTACACCGGTTTCACCTTTTTTCAATGGGGTAGAAGTGTATTTTGGTACAGTACATCCACAGCTTGCTTCTGCTTTAGTAATAATTAAAGGCTCTTCGCCAACGTTTGTGTATTTGAAATCGTAAGTTACTGGCTTGTTTAAAACAATTTTACCGAAATCATGTGTTTCAGTTTCGAATTTAAACTCAGCAGGTTTAGCCTGTGCATTTGCAGCAATACCAAAACCTAAAACAAAAGCGAATAATACTAAGATCTTTTTCATGTTATTTGGGTGTAATTTATTTTTTTAATTTCTAAAACAAATTTAATGTTTTCAATGTAAAACAAAAACTATTCCAAATATTATTTTCCAATTCCATATATAATTTTACAATAGAGGTTAAAGGCAAACTTTTAATTTTGTATATATTTGCCGCAACCAATCTTTGATTACTATGCCGAATGAAAAATTGATGACCAACGCTATTAATGCTTCCGAACTGAGTTTTAATGATTTCAAATCAATTGTTAAAAGCGACTATAAGATAGCCTGTGAGAGCAGACAGGCCAGTGTTTTAGGCCGCAGGGAGGTATTAACAGGGAAGGCTAAATTTGGCATTTTTGGCGATGGTAAAGAGGTACCGCAGATTGCCATGGCAAAAGCTTTTAAGAATGGCGACTGGCGCTCAGGGTACTATCGTGATCAGACTTTTGCCTTTGCAACAGGCATTTCTACCATAAAAGAATTTTTTGCTCAGCTGTATGCAAACACAACAAATGGGGCCGATCCTTTTTCAGGCGGCAGGCAGATGAACTGTCACTTTGCTACAAAATCAGTTAATGAAGATGGCAGCTGGAATGATTTAACGCAGATCAAAAACTGTTCATCAGATATTTCACCAACCGGGGGGCAGATGGCCCGTTTGGTTGGTTTGGCTTATGCCTCTAAATTATTCAGGGAAAACAGGGAACTCGATTATTTAAAACATTTCTCTGTTAATGGGAATGAAGTTGCTTTTGGTACCATCGGCAATGCTTCTACCTCAGAGGGTGTATTTTTTGAAGCCATTAACGCGGCAGGAGTGCTGCAGATTCCGATGGCCATTTCGATCTGGGATGATGCTTACGGAATCTCTGTTCCGGCTAAGTACCAAACTACCAAAGAAGATATTTCTGAAGTGTTGAAAGGCTTTCAGCGTGAGCCCGGAAAGCCAGGATATGAAATTTATAAAGTGAATGGCTGGGATTATCCCGCTTTGTGCGAAGTGTACGAAAAAGCCATCAATGTTTGCAGGGACGAGCATGTGCCTGTATTGATTCACGTTACAGAACTTACTCAGCCTCAGGGGCATTCAACTTCAGGTTCTCACGAAAGGTATAAATCTAAAGATCGCCTGAGCTGGGAAGTTGAACATGATTGTATCCTGAAAATGCGTGCCTGGATGCTCGATTCGGCCGTTGCCACAGAAGAAGAAATAGCTGAAATTGAAAAAGAAGCAAAGATTTTTGTACGCAATGCCCAAAAAGAAGCCTGGAATGAATTTTTAGACAGCATTAAACCCGAACAAAAGCAGGCAATAGACCTGATAAGTGGTATAGCTAAACATCAACCTGAACTGGCTAAGATTGCAGCAAACCTGGCTTCAATTGCAGATGCACAACGCAGGGAGGTTTTTGTGGCCGTCCGTAAGGCCATACGCTTGTCAGCCAATACGCGTTCAGCAGAACGTGATGAACTTTTAGCCTGGTATAAAGAACAGGAAGTACATAATTACGACAGGTATAATTCTAAATTGCATACGGACGGCAAAGAAAGTCCGGCTAAAATTGCCATTATTGAGCCTGAATATGATGAACTTTCCAAAATGGTTGATGGCAGGGAAGTGCTGAATGCCTGTTTTAACGAAAATTTTGCCCGCGATCAGCGTTTAGTTGCTTTTGGTGAAGATTTAGGGAATATTGGTGATGTAAATCAGGGCTTTGCTGGTTTACAAGCCAAATATGGCGAGTTGAGAATTACTGATACAGGGATCAGGGAAATGACCATTATGGGACAGGGGATCGGTTTGGCCATGCGTGGTTTAAAACCAATTGCCGAAATCCAATATCTTGATTATCTGATATTTGCACTGAATGTATTAAGCGATGATCTGGCCTCACTATCTTATCGCACCAAAGGCATCCAAAAAGCACCTGTTATTGTACGCACACGTGGTCATCGTTTGGAGGGCATCTGGCATTCAGGATCACCAATCAGTATGCTTTTAGGTTCGTTAAGGGGGATGCACCTCTGCGTACCGAGGAATATGACACAGGCTGCAGGAATGTACAATACGCTTTTCAGGGCAGATGAACCTGCCGTAGTAATTGAATGTTTAAACGGTTATCGCCTGAAAGAAAAGTTGCCGTCAAATGTTGGCGATTTTACAGTTTCTTTAGGGAAAGCTGAAGTTTTGGAGGAGGGAACTGATATTACGGTGGTTTCTTATGGCTCATCGCTTAGGATTGTTCAGGAAGCGGCAGAAGAACTGGCACTTTTAGGTATTTCAGTCGAAATTATTGATCCACAGACCCTTTTACCTTTCGATATCGATCATATTTGTGTTAATTCTCTTTCAAAAACCAATAAATTACTGGTTGTAGATGAAGATGTTCCGGGGGGAGCTTCTGCATATATTCTGCAAAAAGTACTGGAAGAACAGAAAGGTTATTTCCACCTGGATGGACAGCCGAAAACATTATCAGCGAAAGCTCACCGTCCACCGTTTGGATCGGATGGTGATTATTTCAGTAAACCTTCGGTTGATGATGTAACTGAAGCCATTTACCAGATGATGCATGATGCCAATCCGGCTAAATATCCTGCACTTTTTTAATAGTTAAAATATATTGAATTTAATAGAAAGGTTTAAATGCTTATTTTATAAGTGCTTAAACCTTTTTTCGCTTAAACAAAAGAAATAAAATCGCCTTTTCAGGTGTTCGGTAAAAATCCGGTTACTTGGTAATGGAATTTTTATATACATTTATACATCCAAACAAATTTTTTATTTCAGTATGTTTTATATCATCACCTCTGTGAAACACTGTAATTTTCAAGCTTTTTTGTACCCGTATTCCAATAAAATTAACAATTAGATTTTATAGGATAATGGTATGTTGCGTTGTTGATAAACAGATGAATGCCTGTGCCTTGTTTTTTAAAATGAGCGCAACGTTTCTGTTGCTTTTATTTTTCAGTATAACTGTTTCTGCGCAAACCAGTGCGCCCCAAAAGAAACTCGATAGTTTGTTAGCGGTTAATCAAAAGAACCAGAAAACAGACTCTACAAAAATTAAAGTGTTGACGGAAGTGTACCGCCAGTATATGCGCATGAGGAAGGTGGAGAAGGCTGAAGAATACCTGGATAAAACCATCCAGCTTTCGCATGAAAAAAACCTCAAAAAGTTTTCTGCAATGGCTTATTACAGAAGGGCTTTGATGTACCATGGCAGATCCAATTATCAAAAGGCAGAAGAAAACTATTTAAATGCGGTAAGCGAGTTTTCTTCAATTGGCAATCTGGATATGGTGGCCGGTACCTACCTCAATCTTGGAGCGCTTTACAGTACTATTCCCGATTATGTAAAATCACTGGAAGTTAATCAAAAAGCCATTACGATATATGAAAAAATGGGTAATGAGGTTGATATGGCCAGTTGTTATACCAATATTTCTACCATTTATCAGCGTTTAGGAGACCAGAGCCAGGCTTTGGTATATATGAAAATGGCTCTAAAGGTTTTTTCTAAAGAAGGCGAAAATTCGAGGGGGGTAGCTGTTGTTTATGGCCTGATGGGGAATAATTATTTTGAGGCATCAAGCCATGAACTGATGCAAATGAATGTATTGCCCGGTCAGAAGATTAAACTGGCTTTAGAATATTATAATAAGTCGTTAAAGGTTGCAGAAGCCATTAATGATGTTGGCATTATAGCAACCGCCAAACGCGATCTGGCGGAACTGTACAGTTCTATCGGGCAAAAGGATGCCGCACTTAAATCCTATCAAAAATCGATTGAGCTGAGCAAAAATGGTGATGATAAAGAGGCTTATGCCTCTACATTATATGCACTGGGAAATTTTTATCAGCGTGAAAATGATTTTGAAAATGCCATTTCCCTTTTGGGCAGCAGTTTAAAAATTGCTGAGGAAAATAAATTTTTGGAGATAGAAAAGGATGCCAGTTTGGGACTGAGTACAGTTTACGAAAAACAAAAAGATTACAACAAATCTTTAGCCTATTACAGGCAATACATAAAGGTAAGGGACCAGATTTTTAACGAGGATAAAGAAAAAGAAATTACCAGAAGACAAATGCAGCTCGATTTTAATGTAAAAGAGCGCGATTATTTATTGAAACAGAAACTTACTGAAGCAGAATTAAAAAGACAGCAGCAGGAATTGATTTTAAAAAGACAGCAGCTGGCTTTGAGCGACAAAGAAAAAGCATTGGATCTGTTAACTTTCCAAAAAGCCAAAGCCGATCTTGATATTCAGCGTTTGGCCCAGGAGGGTAAATTTGCAAAAGCTAAATATCAGGCGCAACTTACGGCTAGTGTGAAGGATAAACAAATCAGTAAGCAAAATCAGCAGATTAAATTTGATGAACGTATCAAAATATTTCTGAGTATTGCTACATTTTTAATTTTGATTATCGCTGTAGTTATCTTTTTAAACCAGAGAAAAACCACAAGGCTGAATAAGATCATCAGCAATCAAAAAAAGGAATTAGAGCAGCTGAGTAAGGTTAAAGACCGTATTTTTAGCGTGGTGAGCCACGATATGCGTACGCCTGTAAATTCACTCATTTCATTTATGCAGCTGCTGGAAGGTGGTAACATTGAGCAGGAAAAATTAAGCCGTTATGCCTCGTCACTAAAAAATAACCTTACTTATACCTCAACCATGATGGAAAACCTGCTAAACTGGGCCGCAAGTCAGATGCAGGGTTTTAATCCATACCTTGAATCGTTGGATATTGAATATCTGACAGGTGAAGTAATCCACTCTTTGCAAGATAGTGCAGACCGGAAGGAGATTAATATTGAAAACTTAATTGCTGTTCAAACCTATTGCAAAGCCGATGAGAATATGCTCAGTCTTGTGATCCGTAATTTAGTGAGTAATGCCATTAAATTTACGCCTGGCGGAGGTTCAATAGAAATTAGTTCGGTTGATCTCGGTAATCAGCAGGAGATTAAAATTTCTGATACAGGTGTTGGGTTAAATCCGGTGCAATTAAGCCATTTTAATAAGGCCGGTTATCTTGGCGCTGGTGTAAGTACACTGGGTACCAATAAAGAAAAGGGTACAGGTTTGGGTTTATTGCTGTGCAGAACTTTTGTAGGCTTGATGGATGGAAATATAAACGTTAGCAATAATCCGGCAGGTGGCAGTTGCTTTACCATTACATTGAAAAAATAATTATTTCAAAAACCGGGAAAGGATTTTTTTATCAATTGCTTTTTCTAACAATTCCTGTCTGTTTGATACACTTATTGGAACAACAAAGTCATGTTCTAAATGAACTTCATGATTGGTTAGGGTAGAAATATGGTTAATATTGATGATGTATTGTTTGTGCACCCTCGAAAATATTTTGTTCGGCAGTTGTTTTTCCAGATTTTTAAGGCTAACCAGAACAATATGTTTATCGGTACGGGTAAATAGTTTAGAGAAATCGCCCATACTTTCTATATAGATCACATCATCATATCTCAATTTGGTAATTCCTTTGGTTTCCCTGAAAAAGAAATGATCATCACCTTGTTCATTGGTCGATTTATCTGCAAGCTGTGGTTCTTTGCCAACCAGTTTTTTCAGCTCGAGGTATTCTATAGCTTTGTTGGTCGCCTTTAATATTCTTTCGAAAGTTGCTGGTTTAACTATAAAATCCAAAGCATCGAGGTTAAAGCTTTCTGCTGCATATTCTGTAAAAGAGGTAATGAATATGAATAAAGGCTGTTTTTTGAGGCTTTTTAGCAGCTCCATTCCGGAAAGCTCAGGCATATCGATGTCAGAAAAAACAATATCAACAGGTGTTGTGCTTAAAATCTGCGAAGCTTCAATACCATTACTACAGACCGCTAATATATTTAATGAAGGGATTTTTTTGAGGTGCATTTCAATAGCGTCTCTTTCAATTTCGTTATCATCAACAATTATGCAGGTGTAGGTCATTTAGGGATATGGGATTATTGTTGTCAACAACAGGGAACAAAAATTAATGTTTGTAAAATACGCTAAAATGAGAATTAAAACACAATTAAGTCAACACTTTTTTGTTAAATGTTGCCTTAAAATCTATTTCTGATGCTTTTTTTCGCCTGTATATAATTTCTCGCCGGCTTTAACAGCCAGTGGCAGGTCATTCTCTTCTGGCGGAACCGGACAGCGGTAACCATCACTATAAGCGCAATAAGGGTTATAGGCTTTGTTGAAATCGATTTCTATATGGTTATCTTTAATTTCTTTAGCATCAAGATCGATATACCTGCCGCCACCATAAGTTTCTTTATTGTTGGTCTCGTCGGTAAAGGGTAAAAACAGGTGATCTTTATATGTAGGATTGGTTAATAGTGCAACACTTCGATATAAGGTCATCTGCAATTTTTTGCCGTCTAAATTAAAGTTTACACGTGCATAACGATAATAATCGCTGCTGCTGCCATTAAAAGTTGGCATTTTGAAAACCTTTTCATTCTTTAACAATTCTAGTTCAGCCAGTACTTTATATGTACTGTCAGCCCCATAAAAATGAAGATTTTGAAGATCGTTTTTCTTTAATGGCGAGCGGCTGTCTTTAATAAAATCTTCTTTATAAGCCTCACGGTGTTTTGCAATCTGCTCCTCATAGCTTTGTGCAAAGCCATTAATGCTGATCAACAGAAACAGAAAAGTAAGAATTTTCATGATTAAATTACGCTTGCTTTATTTCTCAAAAACTGATCGGCCAAAACCAGGGCAGCCATGGCTTCTACAATAACTACAGCTCTGGGTACTACACATGGATCGTGCCTGCCTTTTCCTTTAATTTCGGCAGCATCGCCAGCTGCATTAATGGTTTGCTGGTTATGCATAATGGTGGCTACAGGTTTAAAAGCTACTTTAAAAGTGATGTCCATTCCATTAGAAATGCCACCTAGAATACCACCTGCATAATTTGTGGTGGTTTTAAACACTTTCGAATCTGCAGCTTTTGGCTGCGGGATATCATTGTGCTGCGATCCGCGTAGTTCGCTTCCTGCAAAGCCAGAACCATATTCGAAACCATGAACAGCATTGATGCTTAACATGGCTTTGCCTAAATCGGCATGTAGTTTATCGAAAACAGGCTCGCCTAAACCAGCCGGACAGCCTTTTATCACGCAGCCGATTTTACCGCCTACGGTATCGCCGTCTTTTCTTACCGAATCAATAAATTCGATCATTTCATGGGCTGTTGCCGGATCGGCACAACGTACAATGTTTTCTTCCCTGATGGCTAGCAAAGCAGATAGATCGTTGCTTTCTAAATTTGATGCCTCGATGGTGCCTACAGAGGTTACATGGGCGAAAATTTCGATGCCTTGTTGCTTTAAAAACAATTTGGCAATGGCTCCTGCAGCTACTCGTGCTGCTGTTTCACGAGCAGAAGAGCGTCCGCCACCGCGGTGATCGCGGATACCGTATTTTGCATCGTAAACATAATCGGCATGGCTTGGGCGGTAAACATCAACATTGTGTCCGTAATCTTTCGAACGCTGATCTTCATTCGGGATTAAAAGTGCAATCGGGGTGCCCGTGCTTTTTCCTTCGAAAACACCCGATAAAATCTGAACGGTATCGCTTTCTTTCCTTTGCGTAGTAATTTTGGATTGACCCGGTTTGCGTTTATCCAGTTCTGACTGAATAAAATCCATATCAATATCCAATTGCGCCGGACAGCCATCAATAATTACCCCAATGGCTACACCATGAGATTCTCCAAAAGTTGTAATGCGAAATAGTTGCCCGAATGAGTTGCCTGCCATATATTTAATGAATGAATGATTGATTTTTTAATGATTGAATGTTGCTATTCAGTCTTAATAATTAAATCTTGATACTTAGTGCTTTAACCTTGATACTCAAATTACTTGATACCGATCTCGAAACCCGCTTTTTTCAAATCTTCCCAGTAAAAAGGATAAGATTTTTCTACTACCTGCATTTCTTCAATTTCTACTTCGTTGATTAATAATGCAAGTGGAGCAAAAGCCATCGCCATACGGTGGTCCTCGTAAGTAGCAAAGGTAACTTTATCAGGGAAATAAAGATTATCAGTATTTAAGGTATAAACGAAATTATCTTCAGTTAAAGTAACACCAATTTTAGCCAATTCGTTCTGAAGGGCCGCAATACGGTCGGTTTCTTTAATTTTTAAGGTTTCTAAACCTGTAAAGGCCATGTTTTTGCCTAAAGCAGCTGCAATAACCACAATGGTTTGTGCTAAATCAGGACAGGTTTTAAGGTCTAAAATTTCTTTAGTGTCTAAAGTAAGTCCTAAGTTGCTAATGGCAATCCCTTTATCGGTTTTAGTTGTGGCAATACCAAAAATCTTCATGATATTTTTGATCTGGCTATCACCCTGTAAACTTTTTTCCTTTAAAGCAGGTAAAGCTATTTCCGCTTCATCAGCTAATGCTGCAATGCTGTACCAGTACGATGCAGCGCTCCAATCAGGCTCAACAACCAGGGTTCCCGGTTTAAATACCTGGGGTTCAATGGTGATTAAGTTCCCGTTCCAGGTATGTTTAATGCCAACTTCTGCAAGCATATCCAAAGTCATATCCACATATGGTTTGGAAGTAAGTTCACCCTCGATTTCTAAAGTTAAACCTTGTGGCAGGATAGGGGCAATCATTAATAAAGCGGAAATGTATTGACTGCTGATATCGCCTTTGATCTTTACCTGGGCCGTTTTTTGATCCAGTGGACCAACAATATTCAAAGGAGGAAAACCTTCTGATTCTGCATAGGAAATATCTGCCCCGATAGTTTTTAAAGCCTCAGCCAAAATTCCGATAGGGCGTTGTTTCATCCGCTCGGTTCCGGTTAAAAGGAAATTACCGTTCTTAGCAGAAAGATAGGCAGAAAGAAAGCGCATTGCCGTGCCTGCCGGACCAACATCTACCAGTTCGGAGTTTGCCGTTTTTAGTTTGGAGTCTCCTCCCAGCTCATTACCCTCAACTCCCAACTTGTTCAGGATACCATTTAATGTTACTGTATCGGCAGCATTGGAAAGGTTTTCAACTTTAACCAGTTTCTTGCTTAAAGCGCTAATAATTAAGGCCCTGTTGCATTCGCTTTTAGAGCCTGTTAGTTGGATTTCCGTATTAATATTCTTGGTTCGTTTAAAAGAAACTAAGGCATTTTTCGACATTTTATTCTGTTTTATTCTTAAATGTGGTGTCGGATGGAAACACCTGACACCACATTATATATTATTAATCGTCATATCCTTCGACAGGCTCAGGATGACACTGCTGTGAGACATTGTTTTTTGCTTTAGTCTTCCAGCTTAAAGGTTTAATTACGCTTTAACCTCATTATGTTGTTCAGCAGCAATACCTTTTTCAGCTTTGCCGGCATTCATAATTTCGGTTTGTTTACGGATTGATTCCCCGTGCATCAATTCTAAGAATTTCTCAGTAAAGTTTAAGTCTAATTTCAAAGCTTTTGCAAAAGCATGACCTTTTTGAATGATGGCATCCCAACGGTTAACCTGTAAAATAGTTACCTGGTTATCGCGTTTAAATTCACCGATTTTTTCTACGATAGCCATACGCTCACCTAATTTTTGCAATAAGATATCATCAATTTTATCAATTGATTTACGTAAATCAGCTAATTTATCTGCGAAAGCTTCGTTTGGTGCTTCCGGCTCACGAACGGTTAAACGATCAACCAATTCTGCCAAAGCCGCTGGAGTAACCTGTTGTTTAGCGTCTGTCCAGGCTACTGAAGGATCTACGTGCGATTCGATCATTAAACCTTGCATATCCAAATCCAATGCTTTTTGAGAAATGTAAGGGATTAGCTCACGGTTACCGCAGATGTGACTTGGATCGTTGATGATCGGTAATTCAGGGCATAAAGTTTTCAATTGGATAGCAAGTTCCCACATTGGTTCGTTACGGAAAGAACTTTTCTCGAAAGAAGAGAAACCACGGTGAATAGCACCGATTTTAGTAATACCTGCACCATTAATACGCTCGATAGCACCAATCCATAACTGCAAATCAGGATTAACCGGGTTTTTGATCAATACAGGAACATCATGACCTTTTAAAGCATCTGCAATTTCCTGAACGGTGAATGGATTTACGGTAGAACGTGCGCCAATCCAAAGGATATCTACACCTGCTGCCAGAGCCTCTTCAACGTGTTTTGCATTTGCAACCTCTACTGCAGTTGGTAAACCTGTTTCTGCTTTAGCGCGTTTTAACCACTCTAAACCTATGCTTCCAATACCTTCGAACTCTCCCGGACGGGTACGTGGTTTCCAGATACCAGCTCTTAATACCGATACTTTACCGGTTGCAGCCAATAAATGTGCTGTAGTTAATAATTGTTCTTCAGTTTCTGCGCTACAAGGACCAGAAATAATTAAAGGCTCGTTGTTTACGTTTAACCAGGTGTTTAACGGTTGAATGTTTAAATTAAGTTTCATGATGATGGGTTGTTTTTAAGTCCGGAGTCCGTAGTCGGAAGTCCGGAGTTATATTTTAGTTTTTAAATTGTTGTGTTCTTGGGTTAATCGGTTAATTGTTTAAATTGGTTAAATGTTGAGTTAACGACCACAATTAACCAGTTAACCGATTTGTACATTTAACCAAACTATACCTTGTCGTTCTTCTGATATTCGCCGAGTATATTAAAGTTCGATGTATATTTTAACGCTTTTCTGATGGCTTTATCGTACTTTTCAGTGCTTGGCCATTCTAAGTCGACATAAAAGTAATACTCATTTCTTTTACCTAACACCGGCATAGATTGTATTTTTGTTAAGCTTACATCCTGTTCGGCAAATACATTTAATACAGTAGCCAGCGAGCCTGCTTTATGTCCAACCTGAAAACAGATTGACGCTTTATTTATTTTCTTTCCTTCGTCGGTTTTATCTTTTTTAAGGATCAGGAAACGGGTATAGTTTTTTTTGTTCGACTCTACCCGGCGCTCTAAAATGTTGAGGCCATAAAGCTCTGCTGCTAAGCTGTTTGCAATGGCCATAGTATCGGTTAACTTTTCCTCCTGGATACGTTTGGCACAGGCAGCGGTATCGTTGCTTTCCACAATTTTAATGTGCGGATAATCGTAAAAGAAATCGATGCATTGACGGATGGCGATAGGGTGTGAGGTAACGATTTTAATGTCCTCAAACTTTATACCTGGTAAGGCCATTAAGTGCAACTGAATTGGTAAATACACTTCGCCAACCACTGCAAAACCGTAATCGCGGATTAGCGTGTAGTTTGGTAATAAACTGCCGGCAATGGAGTTTTCTATGGCCATTACCACGAAATCAGCCTCCCTGTTTTCCAGCTTATCGCAGGTTTCTTTAAAAGAATTGCACTCTACAGTTTCAATTTCTCTACCAAAGAATTTGTATGCAGCTTCTTCGTGGAAAGATGCTTTAATACCCTGAATTGCTACTCGTTTTGTCGTTTCCATTTTTGCGTTAAAACAAAAAAGTCCCGGCTGTTTGCCGGGACTTTCTTATACATTTTAATATTGTTATATATCTTTTTGCATATTAGCCCCGGCTCTTACTAAAATAGTAAAAGTAACCAAAGTAATATGTGTTTGTATTTAGCATTTCTTTTTTTTGTTGAGCCAAATGTAGTAACAAAATTTAATTTGTCAATAGGAAAATGAAAATATTTTTATTAAAATTTAATTTTGTTAAAAATGGGCTGGTTTTGTAATTGGTCTTTTTGACGCTTAAAATATCTCAAAAACGGATTTTTATATGGTTTTAGTCTTCCGTAGTGCTATAAACTATCAATTATTATCTGAATATCTTTTTTTGTAATGGTAGCTTCCTCTGATTTATCATAAATATAAATCATATTGATTTCATCTTCATTTTGGAAATAGGTGATGACTCTATACCCACCACTTTTTCCTTTTCCCTTGCTTTTAACAGCTAGTCTTATTTTGAAGATATTGTTACCCAAAGGTGTTCCTGTATTGGGATTTTTCAATAAAATCGATTCTAATTGAGATAGGTCGCTAATTAATGATAAGTGTTTCTTTTTTAATTGCTTAGCTTTTTTGATGAAAATGGGAGAATATATTATTTTAATTTCAGCCATTATATATCGCTTAGAGAGAGTGGGGCGATTTTACCTTCTTTAATATCTTTAGCTTCTTTTATTCCTTGTTTTATACCATTAAGCAAATTTTCCTTCTTCGAAGACTGGATTACTTTGCCATTAATCCTTTTAATTACTTCTAGAAGAAATTCAGTATCGTTATCTTTGACTTGTATAGTTAAGGTTGTCATAGTATAAAAGTTTATATCAAAAATACAAATTATATCTTAAATAGGTAACTAGCTGTGTGTAAAAGGACCTGTACAATCTAAATTTCGGTTGTTAAAGTATTCAGATTCCCGCCTGCGTGGGAATGACAACATTTTTCGAATACAACAACATTGTCTGTATTTAGCATCATCTGTGTTAATCCGTGTTTTCTGTGGCAAAAAACAATAGCTGAGATACATAACAAAAACATAGATGATATCACAAAAAAGGTCTGTGGAGACACAGACCTTTAGAGAATAAACTATTTTTTATCCTGTAGAACTTAATTCTCCACGATCGTTAAGTCCTTTTACTTTGTTTTGTTGTAAGGCTTCGAAGTTTTTCTTTTCTTTATCGCGCAGCTCCTGTTGCATAATTTTAGCAATCTTGGTGCTTCCGTCATGGCTCCATCCTGGTGGGTTGAAAATATACCTCACCTTATCCATAAAGGTTGGCGCTTTTTTCACATCAGCGGTTAAAGCAATAAATTCATGGAAAATGATGTTTACCGGGCCTGTATCTTTCGGTTGGGTAGTTAAACCGTATTTCACTACATCTTCTGGCAATTCTGCCTGAAAGGTGCCGAACCACCTGTCCCAAAGAATTAAAACCATACCCATGTTTTTATCTAAATAACGTACATTGCTCGCATGGTGTACACGGTGGTGCGAAGGGGTTACAAAGATATATTCGTACCATTTCGGGAATTTGATATTGTATTGTGTATGTACCAGATTACCATAAATCTGAGTTATCAGATAGGCAAAAAGAATATCAACCGCAGTAAAGCCCATAAAAGCTAAAGGCAAATAAAAGAAAACGCGGTACATCGGTTCGAAAACGGTAGAACGGAAACCTGTAGTTAAGTTAAAATGTTCTGATGAGTGGTGTGTAACATGCATGGCCCAGAAAAAGCGCACGTAATGGCCAACAGTATGTAAAAACCAGTACAGAAAATCCTGTGCTAAGATTAACACCAGCCAATAAACCCAAACATTAGTAATTTGAAACAAACGGAACTGGTAGCAATAAGCCAGCAAGAAAAACGTGAATGTTTTTGTGCCTAAATTGATCACGACAGCTGCTGTCATCAGGTAAATGTTCGTCCAGGTATCGCGTTTGGTATATAATTTTCTGTCGTGCTGATAACTGAAATACATTTCAACCAGGGTTAAAACGATTACGAAACCAAAAAGTCCGACTACAGAAATATCACTTCCGGTAAAATTCATTTTATAAACTGTTATAATAATCCAAACTGCTTAAAATATCGGCTGTGCTAACACGGCAGTTAAACGTGCATTTGCCTGTTGTTTCTAAAAGTGAAAATAAAATATTTCCATCTTCGTTCTTTTTATCACTTTGCATCAATTCTAAAAGGGTATCGAAACTTTCTTTTTTAATGTGGTATTTCGGATATAAAGACAGAATATAGCTGCTGATATCTTTTAATTCTTCTTTTGTTAGTGTACTGTTTTTAATCGATAAAGCAGCCTCACAAATAAAACCGATGGCTATGGCTTCTCCGTGTGTTAAAGGATTTTCGTCGTTAGCCAAAGAATAGCCCTCAACAGCATGACCAATGGTATGGCCAAAGTTTAAAATCTTCCTTAAATTTTTCTCATGCGGATCGATAGTGACTACCTCGTTTTTAATTTCTACCGAACGGTAAATGTCTTCAGCAGAAGGGTTAAGGTAATCGCTTGCTTTTAACTTTTCGTAATAAGGCTTATCATAAATTAAGCCATGTTTAATCATTTCAGCAAAACCCGATAAAAGCTCACGCTGTGGCAATGTTTTTAAAAATGCGGTTTCGATAAAAACCATTTGTGGCAAGGTAAACGTACCCACCATATTTTTTACATTGTCAATATCGATTCCGGTTTTACCACCTACCGAGGCATCAACCTGCGATAACAGGGTAGTAGGCACATTGATGAAATCGATCCCTCTTTTATAGGTGGAAGCGATAAACCCGCCCATATCGGTGATTACACCACCACCCAGATTAATCATCAGACTTTTGCGGTCGGCTTCAAAATCCAGAAGGGTTTTCCAGATGCCAATGCAGAAATCGATGTTTTTGTTTTCTTCTCCTGCAGAAGTTTCGATCAGATCGAATTCAGAGAAATCGTCTAAAAGCGACTGAAATAGCGGTAAACAGATTTCGCTGGTATGCTCATCTGCCAATACAAAAACTTTGCTGTATTTGTTGCTGTCTAAAAGTGTTTTTAAGGCGTCTAAATTGCTTTCGAAATAAAGCGAATGGCCTGCGCTCGTTAAAGTTTCCATTAAATTACTTCGATTTTATCTTGTTCAAATGTGATGATATCGCCAACCCTGACTTTGTAGCGTTTGCGGAATTCCACCTCGCCATTGCATTTTACTAAACCGTCCATCACAGCCGCCTGTGCATCACCGCCGGTGCCAACTAACCCTGTTGCTTTAAGCAGCTGGATTAGCGGAATAAATTCGCCTTCTAATTTGAATTGTATCATTTTGTGCAAAAATACGATTATTTAGAGGTTTTTAGTTTTAACAACCAATGCTTTTTATAATTTTGCACCAATCTGACTTATATATAGATAAAAAATGGATTTAGTTCCCAATAAACAACCTAATTTCGACAACACGGAAATTGCTTTCCGCCAAAAAACCAACCAGGAACTGAAAAAAGCGTATTGGCTTTTTAAAATGATCGGCAGTAATTTTCTTACAAAAGTTGGTCCGGCCATTACAAACTTTTTCTTAAATATCGGCCTGCCAATCCAGGGCGCAATTAAAGCTACTATTTTCCAGCAGTTTTGTGGTGGCGAAACCATTGCCGAATGTAATAAAGCCATTGAGCAACTAGACAAAGGTGGCGTGGGTACCATTTTAGATTATTCGGTTGAAGGAGAGGAAGAGGAGCAGGTTTTTGATGAAACATGTGCTGAAATTATCCGTACGATTGTGCGTGCAGATGGCGATACCAAAATTCCGATTACCGTATTTAAAATAACAGGGATTGGCCGTTTTGCACTGTTACAGAAGCTTGATGCCAAAGAAAAGCTAACCGCTACGGAAGAGTCAGAATATGAAAAAGTAAAACTGCGTTGCGAAATGATCTGCAAAACCGCTTTTGATAGAGGCGTGCCGGTTATGATCGATGCAGAAGAAACCTGGATCCAGAATACCATTGATGAACTGGCTTTGGATATGATGCGTAAATTTAACCGCGAGCGCATCATTGTGTACAACACTTACCAGATGTACCGCCATGATAAACTGGCTGATATGAAAGCCGACCATTTAATTGCCAAAGCAGATGGTTTTATTCTGGGCGTAAAAATGGTACGTGGCGCCTATATGGAAAAAGAACGTAAACGCGCTGCAGAAATGGGTTATCCTTCACCCATTCAGCCGGATAAAGAAGCTTCTGACCGTGATTATAACGAATCGTTACGTTACTGCGTAGATCATATTGAAGAAATTGC
Organism: Pedobacter sp. 22226; assembly: GCF_052045455.1. Classification (NCBI taxonomy): domain Bacteria; kingdom Pseudomonadati; phylum Bacteroidota; class Sphingobacteriia; order Sphingobacteriales; family Sphingobacteriaceae; genus Pedobacter; species Pedobacter sp. 22226. Next base: position 204,402 of record NZ_JBQEPB010000001.1, read on the forward strand.
TATCGTTGCCGGTACGCATAATGAAGATAGCAGCCGCTTATTAACCTATCTTTTGGAAGAAAAAAATATTAAACACAACCACCCACATGTATATTTTGCTCAATTGCTGGGAATGAGCGATAATTTAAGCTTTAACCTGGCTGATGCTAACTATAATGTGGCCAAGTATGTGCCTTATGGGCCAATTAAAGCGGTAATGCCGTATTTGTTCAGAAGGGCACAGGAAAATACCTCAGTTGCCGGACAAACAGGCCGAGAATTAGGCTTAATTGAAAGGGAATTGAAAAGAAGGAAACTGTAATTCAGTTGGCAGTTGACGGTTTTTAATTGACGGTTTTCCTTTAATAGAGTCGTCATCTCGACTGAAGCATAGCGAAACGGAGAGATCTATCTTGAGACAGATTTAGCTTCGCTGAGCACTACGTTGTTCTCGACTTCGCTGCACTCCGCTTGAAATGACGACTTTTTTAGTTAAGTTGTCATCCTGAGCCTGTCGAAGGATCTCTGTTCCACTCCGTTTTGCTCGAGATGACGATTTTTTTTTGGAAATGATTGTTCAGTAATTCTTGGGGGGATGCAGTCCCGCTTTTCGCTTTATACCGATGAAAAATCGGTATGCCCGCTTCAATCGGGTTTAGTAACAAAAAGACTGTTTAAGAATATTTGTCACGCAAAAACTAATATTTCACAACGCTTGCGCCCGTTTCCAAACTGGTGCATCAATAACTGCACGATTTTATCGTGATAAACGATAGGTTATCTACACTTCAGACTTCCGAAGTTCTTCTTCCGCTCGTGGCTTTATTAAACTTCGGAAGTGTTTGCAGGAATTATTTATTTACCACAAAAGGCTGTCTTCCCGTTAACAGATCGTAAAACAAAATAAAATCACTTGCCAGACTATAACCCGGATATTGAAAGGTAGCAGGTTTGTTTTTTTCGAAGAAAAAGTGCCCCACCCATGCAAAACCATATCCCAATATGGGCATGGCCAGAAAGAAATGCCAGTTATGAAAAAGAAAACCGGTAAAGAAGGTCAAAACCACTAAACCAGTTCCGATAAAATGCAGGATGCGTGAGGTGGTATTGTTATGTTCGGTAAGGTAAAAAGGGTAAAACTCTTTAAGCGATTTAAACTTTTTCTCTGTCATGTTCTAATTTACAAAATTCCGTTTGCTTTTAAAAACGCCCCTAACTGAGCAGGTTTTTCTGTCATGAGTAATGTATGTAAACCTACTTTTTTTGCACCTTCAATATGTTGCGGACTGTCATCAATAAACAAGGTTTCGGCAGGGTTTAAGTTGTTCTCTTTTAGTACCTGCTCAAAAATATTGATATTAGGCTTACGCAGTTTTATGTGTTGCGAGAAATAAGCTTTCTCAAAATAAGCATCGTAATTATTGATTTTGAAAGTAGTTTTCAGGTAATCTATAATCCAATTGTAGTGGATTTCATTGTTATTGCTCAATAAAAAAGTACGGTATTTTTCTTTCACCTGAAGCAGTAAATCTTGGTTTTCCTGAATGGTGCCAATTAAAAGGCTGTTCCATGCATCGTCAATCTGCTGGTCGGTTAAATCGGGTTTGTTTGCTGCCTTTCTGATTCCTGCCCTAAATTCGGCGGGAGAAATGGTACCGGTTTCAAAATCATCAAATAATTGGTTATGTCCTTTATGGGCAAAGAAATTCTCGATGTCGGTAATACCCAGTTTTTGAAAAGATGCCTGGGCGATTTTAAAATCGATATCAAATATGACATTTCCGTAGTCGAAAATTATGTTTTTAATGTTTTGCATGGAATCTTTTGAATTTGCTGCAAAGATATTATAGCTGTATTAATGAGAGGTATTAAATCATTAATTTTTACAATAAAAAGCCCGAAACCTGTTGTGATAGGTTTCGGGCTAAGTTTTTTCAATTAACCTATTTAGGTTCTACCGTTATCGATTGAATAATCGGCCGGTTCTTTTTATCGCCTGATTTTAATTCCTTGAAAACAAAATAGATCGAATGGAATTTCCCATCTGAAATCATATTGATCGGAACACTTTTTCTGAAAGTAGATTTTCCGATCATCATGCCTTTGCTGTCGTCCAGTCTGATTTCTATTTCGCCATCGCTGACAGGATCAAGATTTAAGAAAGAAAATCCGAATCCGGAAATACCATTCAAATCAATATTTTTTATGGCTATCCAGCCATTATCCTTACTTAAAATCAGTTTTTCACCGCCAAATACATCTTTTCGTTCAAAACCGCCAAAATCTTTAAGGTCATCGGCCTCAATTACATTGCTTTTTAAGTTCACCAGGTTGGTGGTGGTTAAGGGCTTTAAACCGGCAGCACCTGCATCAGTATAAGTTGCTTTTAAGGTTAAAACCGATTTCTTTTTATCTTTTGCTGCTGGCGGAACAATTTTGCCCGAAGCTGGTAAGGATGCTTTAACGGCTTCTTTATTGCCTAAAGTCATGATCCATTCGGTAATTTTCTTTACATCGGCTTCTTTCATGGCGGTGTGGGCAGGCATAGGAACTTCGCCCCAAACACCCTGACTTCCACCAATTACTTTCGAAGCCAGATAATCAACCGCTTTGGGATCATTTTTATACTTGGCTGCCACTTTATCAAATGCAGGGCCTATGGAAACCGCAGCTTCTTTATGGCAGGTGCTGCAATCAGATTTTAACATCAATGCCTTGCCAATCATCGTTTGTGCTGCCTGCTGATGACCCAATTGTGCTCCGGCCATATCAGTCCCTTCGGTATAGGTATTTGAGATATAAATGCGGCTGTTATTTACTTTCGAGCCTTTATCACTTACTAAAACTTTATAATCAACCGGCTTGTTTGGGAAATAAAAACTCTTGTTTCCGGCTAAATCAATGGTTACGTTCGGATGTTCGTTTCCTGCAAAAACAGGTACTACCGCACTTCTTGCAGATGCTTTGCTTTTATCCACCACGGTAACGCTTACCGGGTATTCGCCTGCTTTGGCAAAAGTATATTGTAAGGTTGGGCTAGTGGTGGTTTTGGTGATACCTTTTCCTAAATTCCAAACATAAGTTAAAGCATCACCATCAGGATCTTTGGCAATAACATTTGCAGTCATTTTGTAAGGAAGCAACCCGCTGGTTTTTACAATATTCAGTTTTTCTACACTTGGCGGACGGTTTCCTTTCAGGTAATCAATCCTTGATATGGCGGCATCAGGATTTTTACTGAACCAGCCTTTGCCATATTCTAAAATATACAATTTTCCATCAGGACCCAATTCCATATCAATCGGCGCAGCCAGCGAGACCTTTGATAAAAAGGGTTCCATGCTCTGGTAATCGCCTTTATCATTCATAGTAACGGCTTTTACCCAACCGCGTACCCATTCGTAAATAATCAGTTTTCCGTTATAGTAGGCAGGGTAGGGTGAGTTTGCACTGGCGTAATAAACTGGTCCGGCCATGGCTGTTCGTCCGCCTGCACCTACCTGTGGAAATTCGGCTGATGCTCCGTAAGGATACCAGATAAATGCCGGTTGTGCCGGTGGAAGTTGTTGTAAACCCGTATTATTCGGCGAATTATTGATGGGCGCGGCAGGAACAAAGGCATCACCATTGGCTCCGTTTGTAAAATCGTAAGCCTTATAAGCATAGTTATTGCCAATAAATAATGGCCAGCCGAAATTACCGGCTTTTTTAGCCTGGTTTACCTCATCGTAACCTCTTGGGCCCCTTAAGGCATCATCATTAGGAGCATCGGGACCTACTTCTCCCCAATATAAAAAATTGGTTTTTTGATCTACCGAAATGCGGTAAGGATTGCGGTTACCCATTACATAAATTTCTGGACGGGCTTTTGGATCGTTTTTCGGGAAAAGGTTACCATCAGGGATGCTGTAAGTACCGTCTTCATTTACTTTAATCCTTAAAATTTTTCCGCGTAAATCATTGGTATTTCCTGCCGATCTCCTGGCATCATATTGCTCAAGACCCTTTCTGTTATCAAGCGGGGCATAACCCTTATTTACATATTGTTGTTTCGGAACATCGAAAGGAGTAGAGTTATCACCTGTAGAAACGTAAAGCAGGTTATCCGATCCGAAAGCAATTGAACCGCCGGTATGGCAGCAGATTTCGCGTTGCGAATAAAATTCTAAAACGATTTTTTCTGATTCTTTCACAATTTGATCATTAACCAGCTTAAACCTCGATAAACGGTTTACTGATTTGTCAAATGGACTGTAAAAAAGGTAAATGTATTTGTTCACCGCAAATTTTGGATCGGCGGCCATGCCCAATAAGCCTTCTTCTGCATTTACATCAGGATTGCTGGTTTTAAAATAAACATCCAGCTTGCCGGCTTCTTTTATTTTTTTTGTACTGTTTTTATAAATCAATACTTCGCCACGGCGTTGTGCCACCAAAATATCAAGGTTGGGCAGGACAGCCATTTCGGTTGGTTCAGTAAATTCGCCCTGTGCAAGGGTAGCCTTCACGAAACGGTCCTGATCGGGGGTATCAATTCTATTTTTAGTAAGAAAATCGAAGGTTCTGTTCTGGTAATTTTTTTTGTTGAATGTAGTTGCCGAAATTAATATAAACGCAATGGCAGATAACACTAAGGTAAATGTTGTTTTCATCTATTTGGTTGAAGGTTTTTTAATAAATATAGTGCAATGTTTTAAAAACCGAAGTATTGTATCAAAATTTATGCGAATAAGAGAGTTAGAGAATGATGGAATTAGTGAATGATAGAGTTAAAGAATGATAGAGTTAAAGAATGATAGAATTAGTGAATGATAGAGTTAAAGAATGATAGAATTAGTGAATGATAGAGTTAGAGAATGATAGAATTATTGAATATAGAATTATTGAATATAGAATTATTGAATTTACTGAAGTCTTAAACATTCACTCACTCATTCACTCAATCAATCAATCAATCACTCATTCATTCATTCCATCACTCACTCATTCAATCATTCATTTTATACTTTCTCTCAGCATATAATCTGCCAGGCGCCCGATATCTTTTTTACTAATGGCACCATTCCAGGCGGGCATTCCTTTATTTATTATTCCATTACTGATGTTGTTGATAATAGACAATTTGTCGGCTCCATGTTTAAACTTACCACCTAAAAGGCTGTAAACTGTTTCTGTTCCCTGCAATTTATCGCCGTGGCAGGATGCACAAAGTTGTTTAAACATCATCGCCGGAGTATTTTCAGTTTTAGCGGTTTTATTATTCGAAGAAATGGTTTGTGCAATCTGGTTATCTTTTGTATATGAAGGGCGTAACCTGAGGATCATATCGTAAGGTCTTTCTCCTTTGCTCTCGGGCAGGTCGAAATTTGAAGTTGATATATAAAGGTATCCATCCGGGCCAACCACTATTGACCTGATCCTGCCATATTGTTTTTTTAGCAATATTTCCTGTTTAATAACTTTTCCTTTATCCATTTCAATTCTCAATATAGATTCGCCACGCAAACAGGCAACAATAAGGTTGTTTTTTAATTGAGGAAAAGCATTTGCGTTATAAAATGTAGCTTCAGACGGACCAATTGATGGTGTATATTCTAGCAGCGGCGTTATCATACCCGCCCTGGCTTCCTGATGGTGGATTACCGGCCAGCCGTAATTGCCACCTTTTTGGATGATATTCACCTCATCGCCACCTGTAGGACCATGTTCTGTGGCATATAATTTTTTGGTAGCAGGCTCAAAAGTTAAGCCCTGAGGATTGCGGTGCCCGTAAGACCAGATTTCTTTATGTGCCGTATCGTTCTTAATAAATGGATTATCTGCCGGAATGCTTCCGTCATCATTAAGCCTTAATATCTTACCGTTAAAAGTCTTTAAATCCTGCGCCAATATAGGCTGATCAGCATCTCCGGTAGAAATGTATAACTTTTGGTCTGGCCCGAACACCAGGCGGCATCCCGTGTGGTTTCGTGCTGCAGGAATCTGTTCAATTAATGTTCTGGGGTTAATAAGCGAATCATTTTTAAATTCATAGCGCACTACACGGAGCCATAAATGGTTATTTTCTCCATAATTATGGGCAATGTATATAAAATGGTTCTGGTTAAAAGCAGGGTGAATCACCATTCCCAGCAAGCCCGTTTTGGTTTCGGCCTTTATATCATTTACCTGCAATGCAGGCTTTTCATAAAGTTTTCCGTTGCGGTAAAGGCGTACCTGGCCAGGGCGTTCGGTAAAGAGCATTGTACGGTCGGGGAGGAAAGTTATTTGCCAGGGCACAGTGAGGTTGGTGGCCAGGGTATCAATTTTAAAAAATACACTTGTCTCATCTCTATTGTTTTTAACTGTAAAACTACTCACAAAAGCGAAGCCAGTTATAAAAGCTATTGCAATAAGGTATCTTCTATTGGTCATTATGATTAAATAAATCGTTTTACTAAATAAATATAGATTAAAATACTTACTGTTAATAACTTAGATAGAAGTGTAATCAGAAAATGTTTCTTTATTTAATTACCAATATGGTACCGTCGTTTTTAAGCTTATAGTAATATTGTTTTTCCTGGCGGCGTGTTAAGATTTCAATCTGGTCAACTTCACCTTGTTTTCCCGTATCATCCCTAATGGTATCACCTTTTCTAATACTTTCCAGTTCCTCTTTACTGCTGTTTTTGGTTAGTTGTTTCATAATCTGGTAGTTTAATGTCTATTGTGTAACATTAATAATATCTATATGTTTTGTGCCTGGTTAGATTTGGTGCCGTATGATTTACGATTTTCAATATGAATTTACTAAAAAAAGGAAATTCTTACAACTTATAGTTGTATTGTGTAATAATTTTGTGTCAGCCTATTGTCATTACGAATATTAACTGTACATTACATTATGGGCGATAAATTAAATATGATTTTGGGAATAGTTTTCCTTTTAGGTGGTTTTAGTGTTTTCTTTGTAATTTTTAGCGGTAAAAAGAGTTAGTTCGGTTTTCAAAATACTTTCATTGAGCTGTTTTCTCTTTGAATTGTTTAATTTTGAATATGCAGCAAAATCCGGTATCCGGCAAAAAAACAAATTCATTTTCTGGTATTCATATCGATCCTATTCAGTTTAGGGTTGCCGGAATGCATGATGATAAATGTAAGTTGACAGCTTATAACAGGAGAGATTTTTATAAAATTTCGCTTATTACAAAAGGCTGTAGTACATTGTTGTATGCTAACCGCGATATCGAAATCAGCAAACCGGCATTGGTTTTTACCAATCCGCTCATTCCGTATTCCTGGGATGCAAAGGAAGAGAATATGGAGTACGACGGGCATTTCTGTGTTTTTAGCGAAGATTTTCTGCACATAGGAGCACGTATGGAAAGCCTGCAGGATTCTACTTTGTTTAAAGCAGACGGAAATCCGGTTTACCTGCTTAACGATGAGCAATTAAAATACCTTAAAAGTATTTTTGAGCGCATGCAGGCCGAAATGGACGGCGATTATGTTTATAAATATGAACTGATCCGCAATTATGTGAATGTAATTATCCATGAAGCGGTTAAAATGCAGCCTGCGGTTGCTTATTTCAATCCTACAAATGCAGCCTCCAGAATTACCAATATTTTTTTAACGCTTCTGGAAAAACAATTCCCGGTCGATTCTCCACAGGATCCCCTTAAATTAAAAAAGGCCGGCGATTATGCCGAAAGGCTTTCGGTGCATGTAAATCATTTAAATGCCGCCATTCAGGAAATAACCGGCAAATCTACCACCACCATTATTAACGAAGCCATTATTGCAGAGGCCAAATCTCTTTTGTTGCATACCGATTGGAGCGTTGCCGAAATTGCTTTTAGTCTTGGTTTTGAATATGCCTCCTACTTTAATAATTTCTTTAAAAAGCATACGGGTTATACGCCGATGAAAATCAGGAACAATTCTTTGCCTGCATGAAATCTTTCTTTTTGAAGCAGTTGATTTGTTTAATAAACACTTTGATTTGTATAATCGGCTAATTCCCCCCTCACTATAACTTTGTTCATGTTAAATTAAAAACATAAAACATGGACATTAAGAAAATAAATTTAGGTAGTGAAGGACTACAGGTACCGGTGCAGGGATTGGGTTGCATGGGCATGACTACCCTTGCCGGGGGAGATATTTATGGTAAAGCCAGCGAAGAAGAATCAATTGCAACCATCCATCGTGCACTGGAACTTGGAATTAATTTGTTAGATACCGCTGATTTGTACGGACCGCTGTTAAACGAACGTTTGGTGGCCAAAGCCATAAAAGGTAACCGTGAAAAATATATTATTGCCACAAAATTTGGCTATGAAGTTGATGATAACGAACAATTAACCTGGGGATTTAACGGTACACCGGCTTATGTGCAAAAAGCGGTAGACCGCTCATTGAAAAATCTTGGTACAGATTACATTGATTTATATTACCTGCACCGTGTTGATCCGAATACACCAATAGAAGAAACTGTAGGTGCAATGGCCGGGTTGGTAAAATCGGGCAAGGTAAAATACATCGGTTTATCGGAGGTTTCTGCAGAAACGATTAGAAAGGCGCATAAAATTCATCCCATTACTGCGGTGCAGAGCGAATATTCACTTTTCGAACGCGAGGCAGAAACCAGCGGCGTTTTGGATACCTTAAATGAACTTGGAATTGGTTTTGTTGCTTATTCCCCGCTGGGAAGGGGCTTTATTTCGGGCGATATTAAAAGTCCGGATGATTTTGCTGAAGATGATTTCCGAAGAAGCATTCCACGTTTTCAGGGCGATAATTTCTATAAAAATATAGATTTGTTAAAAGAGATCGGGCTTATTGCAGCAGAAAAGGGCGTAACACCTTCGCAACTGGCTTTGGCCTGGGTACTTGCTCAGGGCATAGTGGCCATTCCGGGTACCAAAAGGATTAAGTATATTGAAGAAAATGCAGCTGCCATCAATATCACCTTAAGTGCAGATGAAAAAGAAAAATTAGAATCTATTGTACCTGTGGGCGCTACCGCCGGAGGACGATATGATGCCACCCAAATGCAGTTTGTAAATGCTTAATTGTAATCAGCAAATTGGAAAGCCGTGGGTTAACCCGCGGTTTTTTTTTGAATAATCTTAAGTTAAAAACTAAAAAAATGGCTAATAGTACACTTGATCTACACATCTCATGTGAAAATCTATTTAACTGCTAAACATTTTGGCTTATTCGTATGTTTGATAATTAAAAAATCTGAATAAAATGCAGGGCACAATAAAATTTTATAATGAATCGAAAGGTTTTGGATTTGTTGTAACAGAAAACGGGGATGAAATTTTTGTACATGTTACAGGTTTGATCGATAAAGTAAGCCAGAATGACAGGGTTGAATTTGAGGTTGCACAAGGTAAAAAAGGACCAAATGCCATTAATGTAAAATTGATTAAATAGCGATATGAGGCTGGGCACAGTAAAGTTTTATAATAACGAAGAAGGTTTTGGTGGCATAACCCCATCAAACGGAGGCATGGAAGTGAATGTTTTTGCACATGGAATAGTGGGCGAAATTAAACCGAACAACATTGTTCAGTTTGATATTGAATTTACGAAGTCAGGAGTAGAGGCCGTTCAGGTGAGGGTTTTATCGGCCTGACAGGAAAACCTTGTGCAGGTAACCCGCTTAATTGTATTGTAATAATAATAGAGCGCATTTGTAATAAGCTTAAATATTTCAAAAATGATTAAAAACAATTCAGTTTTAATCATTAATCTATGCCTTCTGATCTTTTAGAAGGCTTTTTTATGATATTTGTACGCTGAAAATAGCCAGGGCTTTTATAAAATATTGATGGAGATGTAACCTCGCCGAGTTATTTCAGTCTTACTGATGTTTATCCTTTTAGGTTATTATGATACAATTAGAACCGATTAGCGGGGTTTTTAACAGGGAGCGTGCATTGCAGGCAACATATCCCATGCGGATGTTGATTGTAAGGGAAGGGAGTGGTTTTTTATGTATGAATTCCGGCGACCATGAACTGCTTGAAAAAAGAATATTTTTTATTCCTGAAGAAGGTTTGGTTAGGCTCGACGGGCGGATTAAATCTGGTTACTGGTTAAATTTCAGTAGTATGCTGTATGCCGAGTTTTTATTGCAGCATTTGGATCCATTGGCAAAAAATCTTTTTCTTAACTTATCTTACAGGGATTTAACCCCTCAGGAATCTATCAAAACCTATAGTTTATTAGATCAGCTTAAAAAAGAAATTGATGCTAAAAAAGATTTAAGGTTTTTAGCTCAGTACTTATCCCTGTTTCTCGGTTTTACTGCCGGTTTAGATGGTTACCTGGCTGCATTAACGTTAGATGAGTTGCAACAGGTTTTGCGTTTCAGGGCAATTTTAGATCAGTATTACCGCGAAGAAAGAGCCGTTCAGTTTTATGCTGAAGGGATGGGAATGAGCGTGGGGAAATTAAATAAATTTTTAGACCGCGTGCTGGGAAAAAGTTTAACCGTACTGATTAAAGACCGGATTATGAGAGAAGCTGAGGAATTATTGCTGCACAGCGATTTTTCTGTTGATCAGATTTCAAGAATATTGGGGTTTGAGCAAACTAATAAGTTTTTAACAAGTTTTAGAAGACATAAAGGAATATCGGTACTTCAGTTTAGCAGACTGGTTTAAGAAAAGAAAATTGGTGCGTCTGGCAAAGAAATGACCATCAATTTGATTTCACCTCTTCCAGAAAACAGGCTTTCCGGACCTCACAACATTAATTGCTTTAGCGCCTAACGCGTAAGGCTTTGCTCCCTGTATCTGCTATCAGCCGCACCAATTTTTCACCTGCTAAATTATAAAAATCTTACTACAAAGAAGAAAATAATCTTCATTATGTTACAAAGCTGTAATTAATTAATTACAGGGCTTTGTATGCGCCGTAAATTTATCTTCTGTGGTTATAAATGTGGTGCATTATGTTAGTTTTCAAACAGATAACCACTGTAGGCCAATCCTTTTGCTACACTTTTAAAGTTATCGCCGGAGTTTAACGGAATGTGTGGAAACTTATTCTTAAAAAGGTTTTGCACCGCCGAAACCATTGAGGTTCCTCCAGTTAGAAACAAACAGTCGATATCCTGTGGGTTGATTTTGTAAGTTTCCATAAACTGATCGAGGTAGGCATCAATCCTGTTAATATCCTTTTCAATAATCGAGTTATATTGTTCGAGTGAAATATTTTCATCAATTTCTATCTCCATATTGTTATAGGCAAATGTAGAAACAGGCTGATCTGAAAGCTCAATCTTTGTTTTTTCAATTGACCTGAACAAAGAGTAACCCAGGTTATTTTCGATCAGGGTGATCAGGTTTTTAAATTTAGGATCGTTTTTAGAGTAGTAATAGTATTCTTCAATCTCTTTCTGGATTTTCAGGCCATTAAAGAAATTCATTTTATCCCAGGTACAGATATTGGCAAAAAGCGATTTGGGCACATTTAAAACTTTCCCCGGTGTAGCCTCGTACATGGTGTTTTTTCCGAAATAGGGTGTTCCTTTATCCCACATAAATGCAGAATCCAGGCTATCTCCACCAATGTAGATACCTCCGGAGGCAATCATATCTTTTTTCCTGTCCTTGCTGCCCACTTTATCGGGATCGAGGATGAGGTATGTGAAATCGGTTGTACCCCCACCTAAATCGGCCACCAGAACACGTTCTTTCTTTTTTATGGTTTTTTCATAGGCGAAAGCTGCTCCGATAGGCTCAAACTGAAAGCGAACTTCGGTAAAGCCGGCACTTTCTGCTGCTTTTTTTAACCTGGTTTGTGCCAGGGTATCTTTCATGGTATTGTCATCATCAAAGAAAACCGGACGGCCAATAATGGCTTTTTGGCAATCCTCGCCAATAATTTTATCAGCTTTTTCTTTTAAATCTTTAAGGATCAGCGTAACAAGGTCGGAAGCGGTATATCTTTTATTGTGGATGCGGGTTTCAGTAAAAGTGGTTCTCGAAAGGATCTGCTTAATGGATTTAATAAAGCGGCCTTTCATGCCATCGTTTAAATACGCATCTATTGCTTTTTCGCCAACAATGTGGTTTTCGCCATCAATAATGCTTTTAACTTCTGTGAAATAAATTAACGAGGGAATTGAAATCGTATCTATAATTTCTTTCTTTTCTTCATCATAAATGGATAATGCCGAATTGGTTGTTCCAAAATCGATTCCGTATAAAAACTTACTCATGGCCTGGTGTATGGTGAAATGTAGCGATTGAAATGGGGCTGCGAAAGTATTAAAAAAAGGTGTACCGAACTAAATTTTTTTAAAATAACTCACTTGTGCCCAAATGGGCGTTTACAATGCGTGTAATCTGCTGTCCGAGTTCTTTGGCATTACCTACGCCAACGCTTTTAAGCGCAGCCAGTTGATCGGTTGTTCTCGGCATCCGTTCGGCAATAGAAAGCAGGGCCAGATCAGACAGTACTGCATAATCCTGTGTTCCTCTTTGCTGGGCAATGGTTTTGCGCCATTCTACAAGATTTTTATACACCTGCGGATTGGAGATTTCTTTTGGCTTAATACTCGATTTAACCGGCTTTTTCTCGGGTTGTTTATTGCTTGCCGCATGTAAGGTGTTGATATAATCTTTAATTGAGAATGGATTCCACGAAATTTTAAATAAAGCCAGTTTAATTTGAAGTGCATCTTTAACTTCATTCAATAACGTAAGAAGTTTATCAGAATGGGTATCATTGTAAAAATTAATCGCCACAATCCTTGCCGTTAGTGCGATGAGTTGCTCCAGTTTCGGAACAAAATAATCAGATGCTTTTTGCAGGCGTTCCATAAAGGCCGTTTCGTTTGCCGGATTTTCGGCCATGCTTATTTTTGAAAATTCCTTTGCGATAAAGTTTCGGGCCACTTTAAAAATTTCGTTCTGAAAGATCTGGTTTCCCTGCTCGTAGATGGATAAAAAGGCATTTTTTTCATCTTTATCAATTAGTTTAGACCGCCCCAGTTTCTCCCAGTCTTTTGCAACAAGCGAAAAATCCAGTAATTCGTTAATCAAGCCCCAGGCATATTGATGGCTATAACGTTCTAATAATGCGGCAGTAGGTTTATCCTGATAACTGGTTTTGGTAAAACTGATGACTTTGGCATCGGTAATGATGTTTTCGGGAGCCACAGGCGATTTTAGGATCAATCCTTCCAAGCTTCTGCAGCGGCTTAAGGCCACATAAGCCTGTCCGTGGGTAAATGCGGTACTTACATCAACAATGGCATGATCGAAGGTTAATCCCTGACTTTTATGAACGGTAATGGCCCAGGCTAATTTAAACGGATATTGTGAAAATGAACCTGTGCTGGTTTCGTCTATTTTATTTTCTTCAGCACTCAGGCTGTATTTAACATTTTGCCAGATTTCTTTTTCAACTTCGATTTCTTTCCCATCACTAGAAAAACTAACCTTTATCGAATCCTCATTAATGGCGGTGATTTTCGCTGCTTTTCCATTGTAATACTGTCGCTTTCCTGAGGAATCATTTTTGATAAAAATAACCTGAGCGCCAAGCTTTAATTGTAGTTTTTCATCTGTAGGATAGGCATCTTTTGGGAAATCGCCGTTTACTTCGGCATCAAATTCAAAAATATCGCCTTCCAGTTTTTCTAAACAACCCTGGTTAATTTCGTTAACCAATTGATTGTGAGTGGTTAAAGTAATGTAATCATCCTTCCATTCCTGATCTAAAGAAGGATCATAACGTTCATTTAATTTCTCCAATAAACCGGCATCGAGTGTGTTTTCGCGCATGCCATTCAGAATATCCAGAAATACAGGATCTGATTGGCGGTACACTTTATCCAGGGTGAAAGTAAGCATCGGAGTGCTGCGGAAAATTAAACTGTCAAAAAAGTACGGACTGGAATAATATGCGCCCAGAATGTGCCAGGCATCGTGAAAAATAGGGGAGAGCTGATAAAGATCACCAATCATTAAAACCTGTACGCCACCAAAGGGGCGGTTAGATCCTTTAACACGTTTCAGGGTACGGTCAATAAAATCAATAATATCAACCCTAACCATACTGATCTCATCTATAATTAAAAGATCAAGACAGCGTAATAACCTTGTTTTTTCGTCCGAATATTTAAAATTGGTATCTGTATTTTCATCAACAACGGGAACTAATGGCCCGAAAGGGATTTGAAAAAACGAATGGAGCGTTACGCCACCTGCATTTATAGCCGCCACCGCAGTTGGTGCAACAATGGCAAAATTCTTTTTAGTGGTATCCCTAATCTTGCGAAGGAGGGTGGTTTTACCTGTTCCAGCTTTACCGGTTAAAAAAACGGGCTGGTTGGTTGTGGCTAAAAAATCTAAAAGAAGCTGGTTGTCCGGATCGGGCGTATTCATATCAATTACAAAATTAACCTATTCAAAACTCATTTGAGGAGAGATTAACAGCCCTTTTATCCACATTTTGAGTGGAGAGGCAAAACCTGTTGAAAATAAAAAATAAGATTAAGCGGTTGAAAATGAGTTTGTATAACGCATTTTAATGAAAAATTCCCAAAAACATTTTCGAAAATTCAATTCAAATTTGTAACATTGCACTCGCAAAAAAGGAATATCCTTTTTTCCGGGCCTATAGCTCAGCTGGTTAGAGTAGAAGACTCATAATCTTTTGGTCCCTGGTTCGAGCCCAGGTGGGCCCACTGCTTTAAACCCCTTTAAGGATAACTTGAAGGGGTTTTTTGTTGGTTTAATCTTTGCAAACTACCAGCCTCTTTTTGAACTGACAGAACCTAACATCCCGGGAAATTCAGATCTTTGCCATGTGTTTATTACTCATATTAATTACGTTATACTAAAATAAATTCTACAATATTTTTTGTAAGAATAAAGATTTGTTTTTTTACTATAATCTCTATTTGATTTACTAAAACCTTTTAGTATTATTGAGGTAAAGAAAAAACATTTACTACTAACCAATTTATCTTATGAAATTCTCAAACAGAACCAAAACATTTACATGTATTCTTTTAGGCACGGTTGTCTTTTTATCAAACTGCAAAAAAAAAGCAAACAAACACAGAAATATCCGAACCTGAAGTTATAAACAACACCGCGGCTACCAGGACAGAGGTAACCGGCCAGGCCCGGTTTACTGTTAGTACAGAAAACACCGGAGGGAAGGATGCTACCGAGGGCTCTTCAAAAGCTATCGATAACAATATCGATACTAAATTTTTGATATTCAGCCATCAGTCTAATTTTTATATGCAATTTGAGTTTACCACCAATACCCAGGTTGCAGCCTATACATTCACTTCTGCTGATGATGCGAGCGAAAGGGACCCGTCTAACTGGACCATTACAGCTTCAACAGATGGCACCAACTGGACAGAATTAGACCATCGGGAATATGAAATGTTCTCAAAGCGCAAACAGAGCAAGACGTATAATTTTGTTAATAATAATTCCTATAAATTTTACCGCATTAATGTGAAAGTCTTATTTGGTCAAACCAATCCGATCTTCCAGCTGGCCGAAATAAAATTATTTAATGTTCCACAGAACCAGCAGGCATTGACGCCAAATAATACCCTCGAAACTGTGGTTGAAGGCGCAAATACTTTAATTTTTACAGATAAGACGGGTACTTTTAGTGCTGCTACAAAAGCAGGTTTCATCACGGCGTTTAAAGCCAACTATCAGCGGATGGCGAATACTTTTAACACCAATGCACCGAAAACACAGGTATTTGTGATTGATTCTGAATATGAAGGTGTTGCAGCAACCTATGGAGGGTCTGTTATCCGTTATGATCCAAGATATTTTGCTGGTAATCCGAAGGATATTGATGTGGTAACCCACGAAATGATGCACGTTGTACAGTCGTATAAGTTTAACCTGCCCAATACCGGATGGATTACCGAAGGAATTGCAGATTATGCAAGGTATATTTTCGGCTACGACAACCCAGGTGCCAACTGGTCGCTACCGGCCTATAGTTCGAATCAGAATTACACAGATGCTTACCGTGTTACGGCACGTTTTTTTGCCTGGCTGGAAAATCATGGTTATCAGGGCATCATCGTTAAATTGGATAAAGCAATGCGGGATGGTACCTACAATGTAAACACTTTTTGGTCGGCAAATGCAAATGGTAAAACTGTAGATCAATTGTGGCAAAATTATATAGCTAACCCTGCTTTGTAAAAATAGCAGATGCGATATAACATTTATCAAACTTCAGCCAAACTGGGGTTTGGTAAATGATTATAAAAGACCAGCATATATCTTCAGGAAAATTCGGTTATTGTTCTTCTTTTGAGCGCAGCCATATCAATTTGTTTGCTTTATCAAACCGGTACACATCGCTCCACCACCTTGCCCCGCCACGGCATGAGGTAAAAAAGAGCTTGTTTTTTGTATCGAGTGTTACATCACAAAACCCGAGGCATTTTGCATTGGTATTAGTGGGTTCTTTCAGTTTTTTGAAACGTTTTGAAACAGGATCATAAAGAAAGATGGTATAGGTTCTGTAAACGCCCATTCCGGCATCGTGTATGGAAAATCCGACATCATCATGGCCGTCAAAATTATAATCGGCTATATGGCTTTTTCTGAATTGCTGCGGGTTGTCGAAGCCCTCCAGCTGTAAGGCTTCTCTTTTGCCAGGTTCATAATTAAATGTAAGTTGAGTATTTTCATTGTGACTGAAAGTTATCAATACATTGTTAACTAGCAATTTGTCTTGAGTGTTATCAACAGAATTACCCGTAATTTGTTCAAGCTTAAATATTCTTCCATCTTTAAGCCGTTTATAAACCGCTCCAAAAATTTTACCGGCTGTTTCGTTTAAGCTATAGTTTCCGGTAATTTTCCCGTCCGTAAGTTCATCCCAGTTATAGTAAACTGCGGAAACATTATTACCCGCATTCATTTTAATGTTTACTGTTCGTATTTTTAAAGGGATAATCCCTTTTTGACCAACATACTGCACAAATGCGCCCTTTCCCTCTGAACCATAATAGATGTGCAACTGAAAGCTTTTTTCGCTGTCTGTAGATTTCAGAAGGTAGGGTTGAGCCTTCGCCTGTAAAAAAACAAATGTAAGGATGATATAGATTAAGTAATTAAATTTCATGCTTCTGATACTATTTTAATGCGGCTTATTGTGGGCACTGTGCTATTCGGCTTCTACTCCGATAAGATACAAAATTAAAATATATTTTTTTTCTCAAATTTGGGAATTAATAGTGTCTGAGCATTATTTGGCAAGCCAATCCCGATATTTTACTGTTAATTTCTTAATTACTGCACAAAAGATTTATGGTAACGATTTGGTTACTCAAAAAACAACTTTTGCGGCGAAAAGTCACTGAATCAAGCTGTAATAAATCGATTTATATCTTTTGATAATCAATGATTTAGGTTAATTAGGTCTTTGTGCTAGAAGATGATTTGTCAACCTAAAGACATAGTTTTGTCATAAAACTTTAAAATTAGTTATAGTGAATATTAGGGGACAGTATATTTGTACCCATATAATAATTAATTATCTAATCTTAATAAACTATGAAAAAACGCTTACAAAGTTTGTTCATACTGCTGTTTTTTACCCTTTCGGTAATGGCACAGGACAGGACAATCACAGGCACAGTTACTTCACAGGATGACAAGTCGCCTATCCCCGGAGTTAACGTAAAAGTAAAAGGAACGCAGATCGGTGTAAGTACCGATGCCAACGGAAAATTTTCTATCAGTGTTCCTTCTTCTTCATCAACTTTGGAATTTTCTTTTATCGGTTACACTACGCAGAGCAGGGCCATTTCAGGAGCAGGTCCGGTTAACATCGTACTCGTACCCGATTCCAAATCACTTAGCGATGTGGTAGTTACCGGTTATACCGTGCAGAATAAAAAGGATGCAACTAGCGCCATTTCTAAAGTTTCTGCTGATCAGTTTAAGGATACACCCGTTGCCGATCCGAATGAGCTTTTAAAAGGCCGTGTTACAGGGGTTGTGGTAACTTCAGGCTCAGGCCAGCCAGGCGCGGTACAATCAGTACGTATCCGTGGTATCAATTCAATTTCATCAGGCAATAACCCGTTATATGTTATTGATGGTGTTGTGGTGGCCAGGGGCGATTTTAATACCGATACCAATAATGATTTACTGGCAAGCAATCAGGTAACTCCTACGGATATCCTGTCCAATTTAAACCCAAACGATATTGAGAGTTTTGACGTTTTAAAGGATGCATCTGCCATTGCATTATATGGTGCAAGAGGTGCTAACGGTGTAATTGTAATCACCACCAAAAAAGGGAAGATTGGCGCACCTGAATTTAATGTAAGAGCGCAGTATGGAAAAACCAAAGCCAATTTTGGCAATTTTAAGCTAATGGATGCCAGTCAGTTTTTAGCTTATGAAAAAACAGGTTTGATTAATGCGGAGATAACAGATGCCGAAATACCTGATTATTTAACTGCAGCGGGTGGAAACTCCAGCTTTAACTGGATGGATGCGGCTTTCAGAACTGGAACATCTTCAAATTTTGATATCTCGGCCCGTGGTGGAAATGAAGGTACAAAATACTATTTCTCGAGTGGCATAGGCAAGTTGGACGGTACGCTAATAGGTTCTGGGATCAAAAAATATTCCCTTTTATCTAACATCGAACAAAAAATAAACAGCCGTTTTACAGTTGGTTTAAATTTAAACCTTTCTTATTCGGATGGTTTAACTTCTGCAGATGGAAGCCGTTATGGCAGCCCTATTTTAGGATATATTGCCACAGCACCGATTCAATCGCCTTATAAACCTGATGGTTCGTTATACAACGGTAGAGAATCTGGCTGGTATGGACTAACAGGAGATAACTTTTTATACAATACACAATATAATTTTAACAGCAATAAAAACTTCAGAACGCTAGGCCGTTTGTATGGTGATTTGAAGATTTTTGATTGGTTGAAATTATCAGAAAACTTATCTGTAGACTGGATCAATGCAAAACAAAAATTGTATCAGGATGCGCGTACTTCTGATGGTTTTGGTCAGAACGGATCATTAGCTGCTTCGTCCATCGATAACAAATTATATACCACGCAAACCTCACTATCTGGAAGTTATGCACCAAATAGCGATCATTCTTTAACATACCTGGCCATGCTGGAGTACTCTTTTAAAGAAAATGCAGGGATTAGCGCCAGTGGAAAATCAATTATTGCAAACGATCGTTTCCGCTCGCTTAACGCTGCAATATTGCCGGTAAGTGTGGGTGGTAGTACTTCAACACAGGCCATTTTATCTTACATTGGTAATGCAACCTATTCATACCAATCGAAATATAACCTGAATGTGAGTTTACGTCGTGATGAAGCTTCGAATTTTAAAAACAACAAAGCTGAAACTTTTTATGCTGTTGGTGGTGCATGGAGAATCATTAATGAGGATTTTATGAAGGATCAGAAGGTTTTGTCGAATGCAAAACTACGTGCGAGTTATGGTACATCTGGTAATTTAAGTGGTTTGCTTGATTTCGTTTCTTATACTTTGTGGACGCCTGTAAATTACAACGATAACCCGGGTTTAGCGCCTTTTCAACTGGGTAATGATGATTTGCGCTGGGAAAAAACAAAGAGTTTTGATTTAGGTTTAGAACTTGGTTTTTTAAACAACCGCATTTCACTGGAAGCTGATTATTACAGCAAAAAAACAAATCAACAGTTATTCTCCCTGCCAATATCTTCAACCAGCGGATTTACGACCATGCCGGTAAATATTGGCCAGGTGCAGAACAGAGGTTTCGAACTTGCGCTTAACACGGTAAATATTGAAGGCGTAGTAAACTGGAAAACCAATTTTAACGTTTCTTTTAGTAAAAATAAGGTAAATGAAACTAAAGATGGTCAGGACCTGGTAACAGGCCAGAATATTACCAGGGTTGGTTTTCCTGTTGGCTCATGGTACATGAGGGAGTGGGCGGGTGTTGATCCGGCCAATGGCGATCCGCTATGGTTTAAAGCTGATGGAACAACTACAAACAACTACAATCTTGCAGAACGCAGGATTATTGGTCAGGCTTTACCTAAATATACTTTCGGTTTAACCAACATTGTGAGCTATAAAGATTTAGAACTTTCTTTCTTGTTTTATGGTGCTACAGGCAACATGATTTATAACCAGACCCGTAGTTTTGTAGAAAATACCGCTTACATTAACAGTGGTTTTAACCACTCTGTTGAAGCTGGTGAAGATTTCTGGCAAAAACCTGGCGATAACGTTTCAAGACCAAAACCAATTGCCGGCGGAAATAAAAATGAGTCGTCTGCTTCTTCAAGATTCTTAGAAAAAGGAGATTATTTACGTTTAAAAAATGTAAGGCTTTCGTACTCACTTCCATCAGGTATTTTAGGCAAAACCGGTATTAAGAAAATAACATTTTTTGGACAGGGAGAAAACCTGGTAACGTGGACAGGATATACTGGCGTGGATCCTGAAACAGATGCAACAGGAAACGAATTCTTTAAATATCCGGTAGGAAAAATCTACACTTTTGGTTTAAACGCAACATTTTAAGGCACTTTAACTAAGAATATCATGAAAAAAATATATATCATAGCACTTTTCCTATTTATTGGAAGTGCCTTCATGAGCTCTTGCAAGAAAGAGCTTAACCAACAGCCAGATGGCGCATTACTTGATGAAACGGCCATTACCGATTTTCAGACTTTACAGGCTGCAACCATTGGCTGTTATAATTCCATCATCGATTTAAACTGGTATGGCAGAAATTACCCTACCATGCTCGAATTAAGAGGCTCTAATATGTTTATTGCCTCAGCAAATTCAAACCGTTTAACAGCCCCGTATCAATATAATTTTACAGTTGCCAACGCAGATGTTGCAAGTACCTGGAATACGCTTTATAAGGCAATTGCAAGGACAAATAATGTAATTAACAAATCTGCTATTGTAACTGATGGTACACCGGAAGAAAAAGCACAGCTTATTGCAGAAGCAAAATTTGTAAGGGCATTAGCCTATTTCGATTTAACACGTGTTTTTGGCCAGCCTTATACTGTAAATAGTGGTGCATCTTTAAGTGTGCCTATTGTATTAACTCCTGGTATTACCCAGCCAAAACGCAATACCGTTGCTGAAGTATATGCACAGGTAATTAAGGACCTTACAGAAGCAAAACCAAATTTACCAACTGATATTGTAAATAAATTCAGGGCTTCAAGATTTGCTGCCTCAGCTTTACTTGCAAGGGTTTATTTGTACAAAGGTGATGCGGCAAGTAATGCATTGGCCATTGCAGAGGCTACAACTGTAATTAACGCAGGTTACACCATGACCACCGCATCGAGCTATGCAGGTACTATTTTCTGGGCCAATCCAGGACAGAACGAAGAAATTTTTACAGCAAAAATTTCTCAGTTCCAGGATTTGGGCTCTGACAACTATGGCCAGTTATACGTAAGTGAGCTTGGTGGTTACGGAGATATTCGTGTAAATCCTGCTTTTAGGGATAGTTATTCAGACAACGATGTCCGTAAAACACAGGTGATTAAAAAAGATGCAACTACAGATGATTACATCACCACTAAATTTTACAGACAGGATAATATTCCGGGATTATATAGCCCTAAAATTTTGCGTTTATCAGAAATGTATTTTATCCGCGCAGAGGCCAATGTTAAGCTAAATACCGCTACAGGTGCTACTCCGGCTGAGGATCTGTCTTCGGTACGTACAATGAGGGGATTACCTGCCTATACCGGCACACCAGCTCTTGCAGATGTTTTAACTGAGAAAAACTTCGAATTTGCTTTTGAAGGCCACCAATGGCAGGATAATTTTAGGAACGGCATTGTTACTGTACGTCCGCAAATTACCGGAGCGTTAAATAATAACAGCAGTTCAAATATTGCAATAACCGATAATAAACAACTTTATCCTATTCCACAAAGGGAAGTGGATGCAAATCCAAATATTAAACCAAATAATCCCGGGTATTAATGTAAAAAGCTTCCTGATATAATACAGGTTGCCGGATTTGTAAAATATAAAAGGAGTGGAAAGCGTTGTCTTTCTGCTCCTTTTTTTTGTTAATAGGATATTAAAAAGGACTGAAAAAATATATAAAAATCTGGCTCCCAATGATTAATTTAGTTTTAAAAATATAAATCATGAGAGCAATTAATCCCTGGATCAATTTTAATGGTAATGCCGAAGAAGCATTCAATTTTTACAGATCGGTTTTTGGCGGTGAGTTTACCAAAATTATCCGTTTTAAAGATTTATCAGGCCCCGATTTTCAGGTGGCCGACGATGAGGCCAATAAAATAATGTATATCGGCCTGCCGCTTGGCAAAAACAATGTGTTAATTGCCAATGATGTTCCAGGGTTTTTAGGGCCGGTAAGTGAGAATGAAAACCGGTCTAAAATATATGTAAGTGCCGAAAACAGGGAAGAAGCAGAAAAAATATTTAATGGCTTATCGGTAGGAGGAGAGGTAGAAGGACCAATCGGCGAAAGCCCATGGGGTACCTACGCCGGGATGTTCAGGGATAAATATGGTATTGAATGGATTATAGAGTTTGATCCGGATTATAGCAGTTAAGCTGAACTTATTCTTTTTATTGCACAATTAAACAGGCTGTCTGTTTAAGACAGCCTGTTTCAACTCTTTAATTCACTATCTCTCTGGTTCCTGCTTTATAGTATAATTCTGCCAGTGTTTTCTGGTAACCTGCTATCATACTTTCCTGTTTAATTTTCATATCTATCAGTTTAGTTTCCCTGCTGTTGATTAAAAAAAGTGTGCTTTCGCCCAGGCTAAACTTCTGGTTTTCTCCATTTACCAGGATCTGCTGATTTTCGATGCTTTTTACCTGTACATTAAGCTGTGCAGCATAAGCAGAAAGATCATTATACGAAGCTATTACATTGTTCCTGATTGCTCTGCCAAACTGTTTAATGTCGTAATCAAGCTCCAGTTGTTTGATCTTCACTTCCCGCAATTTTCCCCGTTCTGAGCGCAGGAAAAGCGGAAAAGCGAACTCTATACCAAATTTATAATTGCTCCAGTTAAAATCGTAATATCCTGGTACATTGCTGTTGAAACCGGTACGGTTAGAAATCAGGTTACCAATTACATTCAGTTTAGGCTTTAGCAATTCCTGACGGTAACTTCGCTCGATGGCCAGTTGTTCACCTTTGCTTTTCAGTTTTAAAATTTCAGGGTGTTGATTAGCCGCCTGGCCCAGAAGTGTATCCAGTAATAGGGGATCAGGGCGGACATTGGCTAAAGTTGTATTTTGCGGAATAGCTTCAACCGGAAGTTCCAATGGATTCCCCTCGTTATTCCAAAGGTGATTGGAAAGGATTAATCTTGCGTTTTGAAGTTCAATAGCCGTTTTCTCCTTTTGTATCATCCGCTCCTGTACGGTAATGTAAGCTTCAACAGAATCGATAACGGGTTTATCGCCAATTATGGTTTGTGCGCTCAACGCTTTAAATCTTCGTTGTGCAAGGTCCAGCCCTTCATTAACCAGGTCAAATTGTTTGTGGGCATAATACCAGTTCCAATAATCTTTGGCTATCCCGTACCAAACGCTGTTGATCTGTTTTAACTGATCAGCCTCTGCATATTCGACCATTATTTTAGATTGGCGGAGTGTGCTTCTCCGGGCATCAATAATTAAACCCTGACCTAACGGGATACTTAAACCGATGGCAGTTAAACCCTGCTGTCCGGTTCGGTTTTCCGGATTGATGTAATTGCCCACATTGCGGTCGTAGCCCAGTTTAAGATCTGCTCCGGCAAGCCAAAGCGGAATTTTTAGTTCACTGTTCCATTTGTTGTAATATTCGGTATCCCCAAATAATTTCCTGCTGAAACCCGCTTTTAATGCCGGATCGAAATAACCTAACGATTGCAACACCTTTGCCCTGGCAGATTCGCTTAATAATGCCGCCTGTTTGATCACCGGATGATACCTGAAAACCATTTGCTGCAGGTCTTCAAGACTGAAAACTTTTCCGCTGTCGGGGTTTTTTCTAAGCACAGGATCCTGGGCAAAACCCATCTTCGCCGAGAGCAATATTAAAACAACTACGGTTAATATTTTTTTAAAAGCCATTATCATTTTACAACCTCCATAGCTATTTTTTGTCTTTTGTACTTGTTGCAGGTTCCTTTTCCAAACTTGGCGGAAAGCCGTTCAATTGTCGCCATATCTCATACCAGAGTGGAACCGATCGGAGGATAATCCGTCCGTAAACGCCTGAGCCTTGTCTTAATTGTGGTGGCCAGGGTTCATCTTTAGCGGGCACCGGGTTGGTTTGGCTGATTAAAAGACGGTATTTTCCTCCTGTGCTGCTGGTGCGATCGATAGAAAATACTTTGCCCGCAAAGGTACCTACCGCTACCGAAGGCCACCCTGAAAACTGTACCGATGGCCAGCCTTCAAATTGCAAACGAACATCACTCGTATCTAATATCAAGGGAACATCCATTGCGCTTACATAAAGTTCTGCAGCAACCATTGGCGATTTTGGCTGTAGGGTAGCTACCGATTCTCCTTCTTTAATGTTCTCTCCAATACCCGCTTTTAAGGTTTTAACAATAAAACCGCTTTGAGGAGCCCTTACCACATAGAGGCCACGCCTGATGCTCAGGTTTGAAATATCGTTACGTAATTTTGCAATATCTCCCTGTGCACTTGCCTTGCCCGATATAGCCGAACTCATGTCTGATTGTGCTTTAGATATTGCTTCCTGGTATTTTGCCCTGATATTATCGAGTTCAATTGAAGCATTTAATAAATTCTGCGTGGCATTGTTTAGTTTGTTTCGCTGACTAATCACTTTTGCATTATCTTCCTGCAGTTTAAGCCGGCGTGTTTCAATATCAGTGAGTGAAAAAAGCCCGTTTTTGTAACCCGTTTCGTACCTTTCTAAACGAACTTTGGTGGTTTCATAAAATTTTCGGACTGCCAATAGTTCCGCGCTATCGATGCTTACATAATTTCTGGCCTGCAATACTTTGTTTTCAGCCGATTTCATTTGAAAATGCAAGCCCTCGGTAAGTGCTTTCATTTGGGCTTTGGTGGCATCTATTTTCTGTCCGGCAGCGGTTTCACTTCCCCGTTTGGCATCCAATTGCTCGTTCAGGCGTGCAGAAAGTTCGGGATCAAAATAAGATTGACTGGTTTCCGAAATCAGGAGTATGGTATCGCCTTTTTTTACTTCCTGTCCTTCTCGCACCGACCAATGTTCAATACGGCCACCAATCTGATTTTGTACCGTTTGAGGCCGATCTTCGGGCCTAAGTGCAGTTACAGTACCACGCCCGGGTATGGTTTGGCGGTAGGGCAGGAATAGCAACAGCACAAAAAAGGCCATGATAAACAGCAATATTCTGCCTAGTCTTTTCGGGCCTTTTGCATTAATGATTTTACTGTTGGCATGTACCGAAAGTGATTCCCAGTTTTGGAGTTGAGCCAGGTTGTTTCCTGTGTTAGCCATGGTTAATTTCTCCTTCCTCCAACTCCAGGTCGGTTACTACAGCAAGCTTTTCGCTACCTGTAATCATGTCAAAAACCGTGTTCAGGTTGGTCATCAGTTTTTCAATGGCATAGCTAATCTGTACGATAATTACCTCGGCTGCTACAAACTGGCCAAATGTCATTTGTCGTTCCACTACGAAATAAGAACCTAAAAGTAATAGGGCACCCATCAGTATGGTACGCATGGCCACCGCACTGATGAAAAATTTTTTTAACACACCAAAATGATCATTTCGGGCCTGGATGTAGTTTGCTGTGATTTTATCCGTCCGTTCTATAATCTCTTTTCTTTTGGTATTACTTTGTCTGTACGTATCCAGATCTGAAGCAATTTCTTCAAGGTAAGCCACCACTTCGTATTTATAGCCTGATTCTTCAATGCTTGTTTCTACGCCGCGGCGATAATATAAAACCAGGATCAAGACAATCACAATTAGTACAAATGTGCCAAAAGCCATAAAAACAGGGTGATAAAATGAAAGCAGTATCACACTAAAAAATATTAATACGGCTGCGGCAACAATATCAACCAGTAGCTTGGTTAAGCCTTTTTGTATGGTGAGGATATCAAAAAAACGATTGACAAGCTCAGTAGGATTTTCTCCCTCCAGTGCTTTCTTTTTAATCCGTGGCAGGCGGAAGGCAAACTCGAGGGCAGCTTTGGTAAAAATCTTTTGCTCAAGAAATTCGACCAGGGTTAATTGGCCGATAAGCAGTAAACCACCAACAACAATGCCGACTAAAATTACAGCAATCAGGATATAGGTGGAACTGTACATCGCTCCGTTAGAGAGGAGGTTAAAAACGGCACTCGTACCAAGTGGAAGCGAAAGGCCGATTAAGCCAATTAAGATGGCATAAACATAAATATAATTGATGGTTTTGCGTTCGAGGTGAAGCATAAGCACCAATCTTTGCCATGGCGAACGGGCGCCGGCAGCGTGATTATTTTTCATTAATATTTAATTCAGCTATATAAATTATGGACCAGTGGTACGTAATAATTTAACCACTGGATAAATGTGATGTAATTAAGAGTCTATAATATCTCCATTAACATATCCTAAGATATGTTTGCAGCTTGACTCCATTATTGTTAAGAAAGTGCGTCGGGAGGTGGCGTGGGGACATTCTTCGCCGGAAAATTGCTGCAGCCGAAGCACCATGAATATTTATTTGCAGGAAATTGGTCTGCCTGAAAGGCATTTAAGCATACTGAAGGTGATGAATCGCAGATCAGCAGTTTTTTCTTTAGTTTATCGAAAGATTCTTCTTCCTTTCCTTTATTTTCTTCGCTGCTTTTTTCTATAGCATAACTATGATCAGAAGATAAGAATGGAGCCAGAGAAAATGTAAAAAATTTCGTCACAAACAGCCCCATTACCAACAGGCCAAAAATGTTCCTCCATAATTTTCTTCTCAGGTAATTCATCATCTGTAATACAAATATATGGACGAAAACAATGATTAGCCCATTCAAAAGGCAGATTATGCCGTTTTTTTAAAAGCCTGACATAAATTTTATACTAGGATTAAAACGGGATTAGAAAAGGGCTGATAAAGCTTAATTTACAATTCTCAGGAATTTATTGACAACCCAAATCATCGTTTCTATATTTTAAAATGCCAAATCGAATGCTTTATAAACGCTAATTGTAAGCTTATATCCTTTGCCGCGAATCACAACAATTCTGATATGAGGATCAGATTCCAGTTTTTTTCTAAGTTTTGATATGAACATATCCAGACTGCGCCCTACAATTACGCCTTCATCTTCCCAAATCTCTTTTTGCAACCGGCTTCTCTCTATGGTTTCATTGGGCGTACGTGCAAAAATAAGCAACAAACGCGATTCCGTTCCGGTTAGGTCTGTTGTTTCCTCGTTTATGATGAGCTTTCTATTCTTCGCATCAAACATTGCCGAACCCAAAGTGAACATGTTAGTATCACGATCATGACTTAAAGCTCTTTTAGGCTTTACCGATCTCAGAAATATAAAACCAACAAATGCTAAAAATGGCAGGCTGCCTAAAACATATCTGCTCTTTGCTGTATTTATGCCTTTCGGTTTAAATTTAATGTTGATCATGTAGCGTGCTTTAGGTTGTTTTCTTCCTATACAGGCTACAATATCATCTTTCTTATCTTTGGATATAGCGAATCCATACGCTACAGTGGAGTTGCCAAAATTAATAACGTCAACAATGTAATCATCTGCCATCGGATCCTTGGCCAGCAAACGTCGTGTAGTATTCACCAGGGCGGAAGATTGAAAAGTCAGCTCGTTCTCAAACCTGATCTGGTATTCATTTTCTGCAATCTTTTTTACCGGTAACACCCTTGAAGTACTGTCGCCCGATTGTAAGAGCAATTCATGACCGATTCTGCGGAGCAAAACTTCCCTTCTGGCGAAAACAAAGTCATCACCACCCTCCATACTGAAAGCCAGGCAAACTACAGAGATAAACGAGAGGACTATCAATGCAGGCAGATATTTGCGTTTTCCATTGAGGAGATTTTGACTAAGATGCATATTGTCAGGTTTTTATTTACAAAGTTTACATTTTTATTTACAATCCAAATTCTTCTGTCCGAAAGATATCAAGGTAATTTCGTTGATTCAATTAGATAAGATATGAAAAATAAAAGAAATGTTTTGTACAGCCTGATAGTCATGCTGGCAGGAGTAAGCTGTTTTCCCATAAAGGCCCAGCAGAAAAATGGGGTTCAGGAAGCTACTGAAACCAAAAACGCATCTACTTTTCACGGTCCCAAAAGCATGGTTCGTACCATTAAACAAGATCAAAAGGGTAACATTTGGATAACTTCAGGAGAGGGTGTTTTTAAATATGACGGAAAATCTTTTACCAATATAACAGGTAAAGTAAGTTCTGCACGCTTCTTTTCTGTTTTAGAAGATAGAAAAGGAAATTTCTGGTTCGCCACCATTGGTTCGGGTGTTTATGATTACGATGGAAATTCGTTTCGGAATTTTACGACCAAAAACGGGTTGGCCAGTGATCGGGTTGGGCATATTTATGAAGATAAAAACGGTAATATTTGGTTTGGTACTGAAAATGGAGCGAGCCGTTATGATGGAAAATCTTTTCAAAATTTTAAAATGAATGAAGCTTCTTCCGCGGCACAGACTG
This sequence comes from Pedobacter sp. 22226, assembly GCF_052045455.1. Lineage (NCBI taxonomy): Bacteria > Pseudomonadati > Bacteroidota > Sphingobacteriia > Sphingobacteriales > Sphingobacteriaceae > Pedobacter > Pedobacter sp. 22226. The sequence continues at coordinate 233,113 of NZ_JBQEPB010000001.1, forward strand.
ATTCTGTCCATATTTCAGCTTACCAGCAACCGCTTCCAAAAGACAGTTGGATGCATAATGATGTTAATGCTATCATTGAAGATAAAACAGGAAAATTTTGGTTCGCTACAAGGGGTTATATTTCCGTTTACGATGGGAAAAAATTTACCATAATAACCAATAAAGATGGAAAACCTTTTGTAAATGTTCGTTCGATAATCAAAGATAAGCAAGGCAATATCTGGCTTGGCGGAGCTGATGGCCTTTGGCGGTATAATGGCAGTACCTTTACCAATTTCACACGGAGGTTTGTTGGTTATATAACCGAAGATAAAAAAGGCAATATTTGGACGAGTTCAGAAAGCAGCAGCGGTAAAGGTTGGGCACTTTCACGCTATGATTCAAAGTCTTTATCTGATAAAAATCCAATTGTAACCGAAATCACTAATAAACCAATGATCTTCGGGATTTTAGAAGACAATGATGGTAATATTTGGTTTGGCGCTGATGGCCTGTATCGTTACGATGGAAAAACCGTTACCGACTTCAAAGGTAAAAATGGACAAAAATAACCTAAAGACCTGATAAATATTCACAGCTTACTGTTCATAAAAAAGAGACTGTATCATGCTTATGATCAGTCTCTTTTTATAAAAAAGTATTTAGGGCATTAGCTAATATTGTACACCCTCACATAATCTACATTCATACTAGTAGGCAGCGCAGCATCGTTAATCGTTTGTCCGGCCAGGTTTCCACCTACCGCCATGTTAAAAATGATAAAAAACGGTTTATGAAATTCGTCTGTACCATTAATGTTATTGGTTGTATTACCCGTTGCGTATAAATTACCATCAACATACCACCTGATGCCGCTCGAAGTCCATTCTACTGCATAAACATGGTAATCTCCCGGAGTTGTTGTGGTGTTATTGCTGTAATATACATAGCCATTATTGTCCCAGTGGATGGTGCCTAAAATAGAATTACTCTTATTTACATGTTCCATAATGTCTATTTCGCCACATTTTGGCCATCCCACGCTTCCTATATTGCTGCCCAGCATCCAGAATGCCGGCCACGTACCTTGTACCATTGGCAGTTTCATCCGGGCTTCGATCCGGCCATATTTGATGGAGAATTTGCCGTTGGTATTTATTCTGCCCGAGGTATAAGGCTGACCACCAACCGATTGTTTGCGGGCAGTGATAATCAGGTTGCCTCCGCTTACGCTCACATTACTGGTTTGATAATATTGTTTTTCGTTGTTTACGCCCAGGTTTCCCGTTTCATAATTCCACTTGGCAGCATTTAAGCTGTTGCCGTCAAATTCATCCTGCCAAACCAACGTCAGGGCTCTTGGCGTGGCAGTCTCATCTTTAGGGTTGGGGGCTTCACTTTTCTCGCTTTTTTTGCAGGCCGAGATTAGTAGAGTTAACAGCAGCACTATGCCTGCCATCTTTTTCAATTGGTTAGATTGTTTTCTCATAATTTGGTTAATAAATGTTTAGGGATATAATATTTGGTTAAAATTTTTATCTGACCTGAATTAATATTGTAATGAAAATTAAAGCGTATTTTAAATATGACGGGATGGTATTGTAACTATTTAGTATTAATACTACAATGTATGTAATTAAAATTACAAATAAAAATTTATTCCTATCACTAATTGAAGTAAATAGTACCATTTATAAGTTGATTGACACAATTAGATGTGTTGGTTTGTTTTTACCTTTGATTAAGGATTTTTATTATGGAAAACAGCACCAATAACCGATATTCAGATTTGAAATTAAGCCATCAGAAACCCACTGTATCGCAGTGGAGTGGTTTTATTCATTCTAAATGCCCGAGATGCAGAATGGGATCGGTTTTTACCGGAGCAGTGTATGGTTTAAAAATTCAAAGAATGAACGAAGTGTGTAGCGTATGTGCCTTAAAATTTGAACGTGAGCCCGGCTACTTTTACGTTTCCATGTTTGTGAGTTATGCCATGAATGTTGCCGAAATTATTTCGATAAGCGTTGCGGCCTATGTTTTAGGACTGGATATTGTTTACGAAAATTTATGGTATTTTGTTTTAGCCATATTTGCCGGTGTAGCCATACTTTCACCATTTAATTACCGCTATTCTAGAATGGTACTGCTTTACTGGCTTTCGCCCGGATTACATTACGATCCATCACGCATTGTAGAAAATAAAGTAAAAACAAACCAGTAAGTTTGAGCAGGGCTCTTAAATGAGTAGATTCGCAATAAATTTGCGAATGAAAAAACTCATACCCATTTTAGATTCCTGCACCTTAACCGATAACAAAAGGGCCGATATCCTGGTTGACCGGTTGCAGAATTATTTGGATAAACACCGAAATCTTGTTTTTCCGCACCGGCACAAGTTTTATCATTTCGTGATTTTTACTTCTGGGACAGGGAGCCATTCTATCGATTTTAATACCTACAGCGTAACACCCTGGCAAATTTATTTTATGTCGCCCGGCCAGGTGCATACCTGGGAATTTGGCGAAAATACAGAAGGTTATATCGTAAATTTTGAACGGGATTTTTTTCAGTCCTTTTTGTTGAAGCCCGATTATCTTGAAAATTTCTCCTTTTTTACAGGAGCTGACCTTTCAAATGTAAAAGAGTTGCCCATCGAAATCAGGAATGATGTGGAGGTACTTTGTAAACAATTGTATGCCCAGGTAAACGATCCTTTACATAAAAATATAGATTTTCAGAAAGTGCTGCTGCTCTCACTTCTAATGCTGGTAGAACAGCATTCGCCAGCCATGCAGGCTCAACAGTATCAAACACATAACATGGTGGTGCTGCGCAATTTTCAGAATCTCGTTCAAGAACATTACCTCCTTAAGAGGCTGCCCAAAGACTATGCAGAATTGTTGTACATTACACCGAATCATTTAAACGCCATTTGTAAGGAACTTATTGGTGCACAGGCCGGAGAGGTAATCAGGGAGCGTGTTTTACTCGAAGCCAAGCGTCTTTTAGTGAGTGGCGAGGTTAATATTTCTCAGATTGCCAACGAACTCAATTTTAATGACAATTCATACTTTACAAAATTCTTTAAAAAATACACTGGCTTAACGCCTGAACAATTTAAAAAAGAGCATTCAGCATAAGATATTTTATCGAGCAAAACTCTTCAGTCATTGTCTCATCCCAACTCAATTAGAAGTCTTAATGCTTAGCAATACGCCTTAAAATTCCCACCTGCATGGCAAAGATGAATTTATATTAGATTTCTTCACTCGTTATGTCATCCTCAACTTGATTGGGGATTTTATGCCTTGGTAATTGGTTCGCTAGGCAATTCGAAATTCAGGCATGCCAAGGAATCACTAACTTCTTATCAGTTAGCCTAAACCGCAATATTATTCGACATTTTATACTCAGATGGGGTAACACCCGTCTGTTTTTTAAAATATTTGCCAAAAAACGAAGAATTGCTAAAACAAAGTTCTATCGCTACTTCAGAAATATTCATTACATGGCTGGTTAACAATAGCTTTGCCTCCCTGATCACCATTTCATCAATAATTTCTCCGGCTGTTCTATCCGTAACCTGTTTCACTACCTGCGATAAATGCCTGGGCGTAATGCGCAGGCAGTTGGCATAATAAATTACCCGTTTTTCCTTTTTAAAATTTTCTGATACAAGTGCTAAAAAACGGTTGGTTAATTCTGTGCGGCTGTTGTGAACAAATGGAGTAGGGTTTTTCTGTTTGTTTTTTAGTAGAAAGATATCGTACAGTAACTCTAAAAAGCTATTGTGCACAATGTTTTTAATCTGAGGCGTATCTTTCGAAACATTTAGCTTCTTATGCAGGGCAAGCATATCGTAGTAGATGAAGTTATATTCCTCTTTAGAAAGCGAAAATTTATGCGATTGAATATCCTGCGACATCCGGTAAGTTTCGCCGCTGTTAAAAAATACACCCTTATTTTTCAGGTAACTCTTATTAAAATGGATACTGATAAATGCAACGCTGCTGTTGTCTGTAATCTCATAAACAGAATGTGGTAAAACCAGTAAAATATCCCTTTGGTTCAGTACATAATCTTCAAAATTGATCCTGATATTAAGTTTCCCTTTGGTAATCAGTATTAAGGCATAACTCGATGTACGAAAAGGCTCCGAACTGCAATAATGTGGATCATTGCTGTTGTGGATTTTCGCCATCAGTCCGTCGTTTAACGAAAGCGCTTCCTCATGATTTTTTTCTGAAAAAGTTTTATTAAGTAAAGTCTGTTGCATAAATCGTTCAACATTTTTTAATAATTTCTTAACAGATATAATCACTTTTACGCACCAGTTCCAGCCATCTTTTTTCGGATGGATTTTGCCCTTTATCTGTCGGATTTTGTACCGGCAAATGTAGCGTTCAGGAGCATTTTTGCAAGCTAAAATTTTTAAAATGACTAATTTCTGATTGATTTTGATGTTTTTGATTAATTAGTTAATGTTTTGTATGTGGTTTAAAAACAGTTATTTATATGGTTTTTAGGGCGTTTTAAGCTGTTTTTAACTTTTTTACTATTTTATAATAAAAGTCAGAATGTCAATTGGTCAATTCATCTGAATGTCACAATTTGTCAATCCTACATTTTGACCAATATATCCCACGTTTGAACCTTTTTTAGGCTTCAATTCCGCGTTAAAATTGTGTTATCAAATCGTTTGGTTAATGCGGCTTTAATCTGTAGGGTCGGTTCCGGTTTTAACAGCAATATCGTAGCGCAGTCCAGACTTTCAGAACAGGGTTTAAAAAACTGAAGAACAATAGCGTTCAGTATGCGTAAAAAATTACAAGATAGAATTGCCTCTTTTAAGGATGCAGCTATGATAAAAGAAAAAGGATTGTATCCTTATTTCAGGTCGATAGAATCTGCCCAGGATACCGAGGTGGTGATCGATGGAAAAAAAGTACTCATGTTTGGTTCCAATTCCTATTTGGGGTTAACCAATCATCCCAAAATAAAGGAAGCGGCCAAAGCTGCCATCGAAAAATATGGTACAGGCTGTGCCGGCTCGAGGTTTTTAAATGGTTCGTTAGATATTCACTTAGAATTGGAAAGCCGCCTGGCCGAATATGTGGGCAAAGAAGCTGCGGTGCTTTTTAGTACCGGTTTTCAGGTTAATTTAGGAGTGATATCGTGCCTGCTTGATCGTAACGATTACCTCTTGCTGGATGAATACGACCATGCTTCTATCATTGATGGAAGCCGTTTGGCTTTTGCCCGTACCATTAAATATGCGCATAACGATATGCAGGATCTCCGCCGGAAATTAAGCCGTTTGCCAGAGGATGCTGCTAAACTGATTGTTTCTGACGGTATTTTTAGCATGGAAGGCGATCTGGTTAACCTGCCCGAAATGGTAGAAATTGCCAATGAGTTTGGTGCCAATATTATGATGGACGATGCACATAGTTTGGGTGTAATCGGTTTTAACGGTTCAGGAACTGCTTCTCATTTCAACCTTAACGATGAAGTTGACCTCATTATGGGCACCTTTAGCAAATCGCTGGCTTCATTAGGCGGTTTCATTGCAGGGAGTACCGAAACCATCGAATTTATCAAACACCGTGCACGCTCGTTAATGTTTAGCGCCAGTATGCCGCCATCTGCTGTGGCCAGTGTAATTGCTGCGTTGGATATTATCGAATCAGAACCCGAGCGCATCGATAAACTCTGGGACAATACCAATTATGCCAAAAAACTTTTAACCGAAGCGGGTTTTGATATCGGGCACAGCAACAGTCCGATTATTCCCGTTTACATCCGCGATAATACCAAAACCTTTATGATCACCAACATCCTCCAGCAAAATGGGGTTTTCGTTAATCCGGTGGTTTCTCCGGCAGTGCCATCCGATTCATCTTTAATCAGGTTTTCGCTAATGGCCACGCATAGTTTCGAACAGATTGAAAGTGCGATTGAGCAATTAAGTGCTGCTTTTAAGGCCGTTAACGTAGAATTAGTAGGGAGCCAGTCATGAGAGAACTGATCAAGGTTTCTGACAAAAAAGCATTGGCGGCATTTGTCGATTTTCCGCATGATTTATATGCCGGCGACGTAAATTATGTGCCTGAATTGTTTATTGCGCAGCGCGACTTGCTTACCCCGGGCAAACATCCTTTTTACGAACACTCTGAAATTCAGCTTTTTTTGCTTTATGATGGAGGTAAAGTAATCGGACGTATTGCTGCGATTAATAATACCAACCACAATAAAGTGTACGAATCGAAGGATGGTTTTTTTGGCTTTTTCGATTGTATCAATGATGCATCGGCAGCCAAACAGCTTTTTGAAGCAGCACAGGAATGGTTAAAGGAGCGTGGATTAACGAAAGTTTTAGGCCCGGTTAATTTTTCTACCAACGAAGTGTGTGGCTTACTGATTGAAGGTTATGATGGTCCGCCGGTAGCCATGATGCCTTATAATGCACCATATTACCTGCCGCTTTTGGAGCAAATGGGTTTCAATAAAAATGTTGATTTAAGGGCTTACCGTTATACTGCCGGCACTTATAGCGACCGGTCGGTAAAGTTGATGGACAGGATAGAAGAGCGTTTAAAACGGAACGACATCATTCTCCGCAAAATCAACATGAAGAAATTCAAGGAAGAGTGCAACGCGGTAAGGGATGTGTATAACAAAGCATGGGATAAAAACCTGGGTTTTGTACCGATGACAGATAAAGAATTCGATTATACGGCGAACGACCTGAAAATGATCCTAGATCCAGAATTTTGCATTTTGGCCGAGCAACATGGTAAAATCGTTGGTTTTGCGCTGGCCATTCCGGATATCAACCAGATTCTGATCAAAATTAAACGTGGAAGGTTATTCCCGACAGGTTTAATCAAACTTTTGGCCAATAAAAAGAAAATCGATGGCATCCGTATTTTATTGCTTGGTGTGGTTGATGGTTACCGTAAAATGGGGATCGAAGCCTGTTTATATGGCCGGATCATTAAACGTTTCGAAGCCAAAAAAATGAAATATGCGGAGGCGAGCTGGACCCTGGACCATAACGACCTGATCAATAAACCGATTGAGGATATTGGCGGAAAACTGTACCGCAAATACAGGATTTTAGAGAAAGCAATATGAAAAAGCGGGTGTTGATTACAGGAGCGACTGGTTTTGTGGGGTATCACCTGATCAAATCTGCTTTAGCTAATGGGATGGAAGTATATGCCAACGTACGTAATACTGCTGCTGCCGAACACCTTAAAGCGTTTCAGATCAATTATGTTGACCTGGATTTTGAATCAATTTACCTGCTAAAAGAAAATATTGAGGCGAACAAGTACGATTACATTGTGCATGCCGCTGCGGTAACAAAAGCCAAAAGTTTAACCGATTACAATAAGATTAACGCAACATATACCAGGAATTTAGCCGTAGCCGCTTCAAAATCAGCACACGCGATAGAGAAATTTATATTCATCAGCAGTCTCGCAGCACTAGGTCCCTTAAGGCAGAAAAATGAAAAACTGACGGAAAAAAGCGCTTCAAAGCCAGTAACCCAATATGGGATCAGCAAAGCATTAGCAGAAACTTACCTGGCTCAGGTTCCGGATCTGCCTCTGATCATATTCAGGCCGACAGCGGTTTACGGCCCAAGGGAGAAAGATATCTTCATCCTGATTAAAACCATTAAAGCCGGGCTGGAGCTTTACATCGGTAAGCAGGAACAGGAATTGAGCTTTGTGTACGCTACCGATCTGGCTGATGTAATCATCAAAGCACTCACATCTGATGTTGTGGGTAAGGCTTACAATATATCCGACGGGGCAGTGTACAAGCGCTCATCGCTTGCAGCTTATGTAAGCAAGGCTTTAGGCAAAAAAACAGTAACGGTAAATGTGCCGGTGCCGCTGATTAAAGGCCTGGCCTGGGGGATGGAACGTTTGTATGGCGTATTTAATAAAATTCCGGCTTTAAACGTAGATAAAATAAAAGAACTCACCGCCTTAAACTGGGGCTGTGACATTAAAAATATACAGAAAGATTTTGGTTTTGTGCCACAGTTCGGGTTAGAGCAGGGAATAAACGAAACCATCAACTGGTACCGAAAAAACAATTGGTTATAAGATTTTAAATAAAGAATAGAATGAAACAACAAGTAAAAGCAGCTGAAGGTAAGCTGGGAATATTAATGCCAGGACTTGGCGCGGTAGCTACTACCATGATTGCCGGCGTTGCTGCAGTTAAAAGAGGTTTATCAAAACCAATCGGTTCGTTAACGCAAATGGGCACCATCCGTTTGGGTAAAAGAACAGAAAAAAAAGAGCCAAAAATTAAGGATTTTGTACCATTAGCCAATCTTGAAGATTTAGTATTTGGTGGCTGGGATGTGTACGAAGATAACGTGTACGAAGCCGCATTAAATGCCCGTGTATTGGATGCCAACCTGTTACGCGATGTACGCGAAGAGTTACAGGCCATTAAACCAATGCGTGCCGCTTTTGATAGAAACTACGTAAAAAACCTTGATGGTAAATATGTAAAAGACATCGATAACCGTTACGAACTGGCTTTAGCCGTAATGGAAGATATTAAAAACTTCAAAGCTGAAAACAATTGCGATCGTATTGTACTGGTTTGGTGTGGTTCTACCGAAATTTATTTCGAACCATCTGAAGTGCACGAATCGCTTGCTGCATTTGAGCAAGGCTTAAAAGACAACGATCTTCGCATTGCGCCAAGTATGATTTATGCTTATGCAGCCTTAAAATTAGGCATTCCTTTTGCTAACGGTGCGCCTAACTTAACCGTTGATATTCCTGCTTTGATCGAACTGGCTAAAGAAACCAATACGCCAATTGCCGGTAAAGATTTCAAAACCGGTCAAACTTTAATGAAAACCATTTTAGCACCAGGTTTAGCGGCCCGTTCGTTAGGTGTAAACGGTTGGTTTTCTGATAATATTTTAGGTAACCGCGATGGTTTGGTATTAGACGATCCGGATAACTTCAAAACCAAAGAAGTATCGAAACTGGGCGTATTGGAAGATATTTTCAAACCAGAAGTTAACCCTGACTTATATGGCGATATGTACCACAAAATCAGGATCAACTACTATCCGCCTCACGGTGATAACAAAGAAAGCTGGGATAACATCGACATTTTCGGTTGGTTAGGCTATAAAATGCAGATCAAAATCAATTTCCTTTGCCGCGACTCTATTTTAGCCGCACCAATTGTACTGGATCTGGCTTTATTTATCGATCTGGCTAAACGTTCAAACCTGTCAGGCATTCAGGAATGGTTATCGTTCTACTTAAAATCGCCGCAAACAATCCCTGGCGTACCAGCTGAGAACGACATTTTTAAGCAATTGATGAAGCTTCAGAATACCTTGCGTTACATCATGGGCGAAGAATTGATTACCCATTTAGGTCAGGATTACGAAGAAGAACTGATAGAAACGGTATAGTGATTATCCACAAATTTCTTTCAACGGCCCTGGGAATTGGCTACATCGGCAAAGGTGCAGGTACTTATGCTGCAATAGCAACCTGTATTTGCTGGCACATTTTCCAGGGCCCTTATGTTAACCCATATTTATGGCCGGTGCTTTTCACCATGTTAATCGTGATGATTGGGATCATGAGTGCCGATCGGGTAGAAGAGATTTGGGGAAAAGACCATAATAGGGTAGTAATTGATGAAGTGGCGGGAATGTGCATTACCCTGTTATTTGTGCCTTTAAAATGGCAATATACCCTTATCGGACTTGTTCTTTTCAGGTTTTTTGACATCCTGAAACCCTTTTACATCCGCAAACTGGAAGAACTTCCGGGCGGTTGGGGAGTAATGGCAGATGATATACTGGCAGGGATTTACGCGAATATCATTCTCCAGCTGGTAGTGGTTTTTGATTTTTTTTAGATACATGCTCACCTTCCTAAAAGCACAGGCATCATCCTTAATGGCATCAGCAACCGATTTTGGTATCACCATTATTGCAGTAAACCTTTTTGGATTGTGGTACCTGGCAGCAAGCATCATCGGAACCATTTCGGGCGGGGTTGTTAATTTTTTGGTCAACCGTAAATGGGTTTTTCAAAGCCGGTCGAAGGAAGTGAAATGGCAGGTACTCAGGTATATTATAGTATGGGCGGGCAACCTGGCCATCGTTACTGCGGGTGTGTTTATTTTCACCCATTTTTTCAATCTCAACTACGTACTCGCTAAAGTAGTGAGCTCGGTTTTAACTGGCATCAGCTACAATTATATCATGCAAAGGCAGTTTATTTTTACAAGTTAAATGAAACCTATCTATTCATTTTTTTTATTTCCGTTACTCGTTTTTATAGTGCAGGTAAATGCTTTTGCACAAAGAACCGTGGTTTCCGGAACCGTGCGCGATGCCGTAACCAAAGAAACACTGCCCAATGTTTCCGTTTTTTTTAAGGATACCCAAATTGGTACCCAAACCGATATCAATGGAAAATATACAATCGTTTCGCCTAATCCACAGAGTGAATTAAGTTTCAATTATGTGGGTTATCGTACCGTTTTCAAAAATATTGTAGCTTCTGCTACGCAGGAATTTGATGTAGCACTGGTGCCCGATGCAAGGGCTTTGGATGAAGTGGTTATTGTAGGTGGTAAAAAAGTAAGATACCGCAATAAAGATAATCCTGCGGTAGAACTCATCCGCCAGGTAATTGCGCATAAAGACGAAAACCGCATCAAAAGTTACAATACCGTATCGTACAGGGAATATGAGAAGATGTTGTTCAGCCTGAGCAATGTTTCAGATAAATTCAGGAACAAAAGAATGTTCCGGAATTACCAGTTTTTATTTCAGGAGCAGGATTCTACCTTAATTGGCGGGAAAAATCTTTTGCCCGTGTATATTCAGGAGAAACTGGCTGATAATTACCTCAGTAAAAACCCCGAAAAGAATAAAACCATTGTAATTGGCGAAAAACAGGTTCAATTTGACAGCCGTTACATTGATAATAAAGGATTGAAAACTTATTTCGACCGGATGTACCAGGATATTGATATTTATAAAAACAATATCTCGGTAATCAGTAATGAATTTTTAAGCCCGATTGCCGATGGTGCACCTACTTTTTACAAGTTTTTCATCACCGATACCATCAAAACACAGAAACCTGAAATTATAGAACTGTCTTTTACGCCCCGCAATACCGGCGACATGTTATTCGAAGGAAAGATTTATGTCACCAACGATAGTCATTATGCCGTTACCGGCGCTTCCTTTGGCGTAAATAAAAATATCAACCTCAACTTTGTACGCGCACTTAAAATCGACCTTGATTTTGAAGCCAATGATAAAGGAAAATACAGCTTAAGCAAAAGTAATTTACTGGCCGATTTCGGTATCGGTAAAACCAAAGGCATCGGCTTTACCGGCGAACGTACGGTGACATTTAAAAATTACCAGTTCGATGCGGCTTTGCCTGATACTATTTTCCAGGGAAAAAGTACCGTGGTACTCGCTGATGCTGCTAAACGAAACGATCAGTTCTGGGAGAAAAACAGGCTCGATACCATTTCTAAAAACCAGCTGAAGATTTACGGTAACATCGATACACTGCAAAATCTGCCTTCTTTTAAACGCACGATGAAAATCGTGACCCTTTTATTTGCAGGTTATCAGAATTTAGGTCCTTATGAAATTGGTCCTGTAAATACTTTTTACAGTTTTAACAATGTAGAAGGTTTAAGGTTGCGTTTGGGCGGAAGAACTACGCCAGAGCTAAGCAAACGTTACTATTTCGAAAATTATGTAGCTTATGGTATTAAAGATGAGAAATGGAAGTTTTTCCTTTCGGGTACCTATTCACTGAACAATAAATCGATCTACGAATTCCCGCAGAATTACATCAGGGCAAGTTTTCAACGCGATACCAAAATCCCCGGTCAGGAGCTGCAGTTTGTGCAGGAAGATAACTTTTTATTATCCTTTAAAAGGGGCGTAAACGATATGTTGCTCTACAACGATTTTTACCGTCTGGATTATGTAAGGGAGTTCGAAAACCACTTTTCTTACAACCTGGGCTTTAAAAAATGGAGTCAAACACCGGCTGGCGGATTAAATTATTTAAATTCGGATAATCAACTGGTTAACAGGCTTACCACCAGTGAGGTTTCGCTACAGTTAAGATACGCTCCAAATGAGAAATTTTATCAGGGTAAAATTTACCGGGTACCCATTGCCGATCGTTATCCGGTATTTAATTTACGCTACACCGCGGGTTTAAAAGGGGTGCTGGGTGGCGAATACAATTACCATAACTTATTGGGAAGCATTGATAAACGCTTTTATTTATCGCAGCTAGGTTATAGCGATGTAACCCTGGAAGGCAGTTATATCGCCGGAAAAGTGCCTTTCCCGCTATTGGATATCCACCGTGCCAATCAAACCTATGCTTATCAGCTCAACTCATACAACCTGATGAACTTTCTGGAATTTGTGAGCGATCATTATGTGAGCATTAACATCGACCATAATTTTAATGGATTCTTTTTTAATAAAGTGCCTTTGCTTAAGCGCTTAAAATTAAGGGAAGTGGTATCATTTAAGGCTTTATATGGTGGTTTGCGGAATGAAAACAATCCAAATTATCAATCTGGTTTATATCAGTTACCGGTTTATGAAAATGGTGCGCAAAGAACTTATGCCTTGGGTAATCAACCTTACATGGAAGGCAGTGTTGGGGTAGGTAATATATTTAAACTGTTAAGGGTCGATCTGGTTAGGCGTTTCAATTACCTCAATAATCCGGAGGTTTCGGAATGGGGAATCAGGGCAAGGGTAAAATTTGATTTTTAAAAAATATGCAATGGAAACAAAATTAAGGGACAGCCTTCAGCAGGGCATATATAAAGTAATCAATCCTTTTGTAAAGGGATTGATTAAAATAGGTTTAACGCCGAATATGGTAACTACAATTGGCCTCATCCTGAATATTGGCGTGGCCGTCATTTTTGTACTCGGTGCCGAAAAATCAAACCGCGGCGACATGTCGTACATTGGATGGGGCGGGGCATTGGTGCTTTTTGCAGGTTTGTTCGATATGCTCGATGGTCAGGTTGCGCGCTTAGGAAATATGAGTTCGAAATTTGGCGCCTTATACGATTCAGTACTCGACCGCTATAGCGAAATGATTATGTTTTTGGGTATCTGTTATTACCTCGTTGCACATCATTATTTTTTAAGTTCATTGTTTGCTTTCATCGCCCTGATCGGTTCGATGATGGTGAGTTATACCCGTGCAAGGGCCGAAGGTTTGGGCGTAGAGTGTAAAGGTGGTTTAATGCAGCGGCCAGAGCGTGTGGTAACCATCGGTGTTTTTGCCATTGCCTGTGGTATCGCCGGGCATTTTATCGGTGGCGATTATAAAATTTATGTGCCGGGCATTTCGTTCCATGTTTTCGAAACCATGTCGGTTTTTACCATGCCCATTACCATTATGGCTTTATTAACCAATATTACCGCGGTTAAACGTTTACAGGAAGCTAAAAAAGGGCTCGAGGCACAAGAATTTAACGAAAGGAAAGGCAATAACAAAGCCGCATTAATCGCCGGACTGGTTTTGCTGACGAGTTTAGGTAGTGCACTTTCTTTTAATGCAAATGCACAGGGAAGTGATCCGTCGCCAATTACTTTTCCAATGCCAAAAGATATTAGTAACCAGCTTTTTTACCTGCAACGAGATCCGAACACCAATACCATTATCTGCCAGTTAAACGTAGATAAACATGGCGTAGTGAATAAAGAGCAGCCTGTAAATGTGTTCTGGATGCGTTACGGTGATAATGGCGAGAAGAAAGATTTAAGTTATATCCAAAGGAAATTTGCTTATGGTATTATCAGCAAAGATCTGGGTAATGGTAATTTCGAACTTAGGTTTACTTCGCACAAAAAATTACCAATGTATTTGAATAAATCTGCCGCAGACAAGAAATACCATGTTTTTGCGACGATTAACAATAAAAAAATGCAGCTGGAACGGATATTCCTGCGGATTGAAGGCGGAACGTTTTGGTTCCCGAATGTAAAATATGTAGAAATAAGAGGAGTTGATGCAGCGGAACCATCAAAGGTGTTGATTGAAAGGATTAAGGTTTAGCGGAGGGGCGGTTGGCGTTGGGCGTTCCCACTCAATCCGTTATTGCGAGAAGCGGGTTCCCCCTCGAACCGTCATTTCGAGCGGAGTGCAACGAAGCCGAGAAATCTACCTCGGGATAGATCTCTCCGTTTCGCTCCCGATGAAAAATCGGTAGCTACAGTCGAGATGACGAACGAAGGGAAGATAGTTAAATGTCAGTCTGAGCGGAGTCGAAGTCCTTCACTGCGTTCAGAATGACAAATTCGTCATTTCGGGCAGAGTGCAACGAAGCCTAGGAATCTATAGCAGTTTGTCATTCTGAGTGCAACGAAGAATCTTTTGTTATGCATTGGGTTCCGTGTTTCATCGGTTAGAGATTCTTCACTGCGTTCAGAATGACAAATCCGTCATTTCGAGCGGAGTGCAACGAAGCCGAGAACCACGTAGTGCTCAGCAAAGCTAAATCCACCTTGAGATAGATTTCTCCGTTTCGCTCCCGATGAAAAATCGGTAGCTTCAGTCGAGATGACGAACGAATGGAAGATAGTTAAATGTCAGTCTGAACGGAGTTGAAGACCAAAAAAAATAATTTTACCAAATGAAAAAGAATTTTGTTTCAAATTCTACCGCATCCATCAGGATGTTTAAAAATGACTTTTTAGAGAGCTTATCTAAAGTGCAATTTTATGTGCCGTTAATTGTTTATGTTCCTGTTATTGGTTTCCTTTTTTGGAAAGCACTGGCAGAAATACAGATGCCGGTTTTAAATTTTGCAGGCTGGTTTCTGCTTGGCCTGGCCATCTGGACGATTACCGAATACATCCTGCACCGTTATGTTTTCCATTTCGAGCCAGATGCGGAGTGGGGCAAAAAGATCCATTTTATTTTCCATGGCGTACACCACGATTATCCCAATGATGCCAAACGCCTGGTTATGCCGCCTTCGGCCAGTATTCCAATGGCTTTAGGATTTTATTTTCTCTTCGACTGGATATTGCCAGCAACCACCGTTTATCCGTTTTTTTCGGGATTTATGATCGGTTACCTTTTTTACGATATGGTGCATTATGCCCTTCATCATGCCAATTTTAAAAGTGGTTTCTGGAAAAAATTAAAACAGCACCACATGCTTCACCATTACTCCGATTCGACAAAAGGCTATGGGGTAAGCTGGACTTTCTGGGACCATATTTTCAGGTCGAATTTTGATAAAAAATAACATGCAGCAGGAAGTTTTGCTTAAAAACAGTTTTTATAATATCAGGAATATTTATCTGACAGTTGCTATATCTCTTGGATATCTGTTGTTGTCAGCTTTGCTGGTGGGTTTTAAAACCGATCAGCTCGTGTTGATTTTTATTTTTAACAGCCTTTTTTATATTTCTGCAGGAACCAGGCGTTTCATTCTGGGTTTCTCAATTTTTATCGTGTATTGGATCCTTTTCGATTACATGAAGGCTTTTCCGAATTACCTGTTTACCGAGGTGCATATCAAAGATTTGTACGGATTGGAGAAAAGCCTTTTCGGCATCAATTATAACGGAATAAAACTCACACCAAACGAATACTGGAAACTAAATAGTCACTCATTTTTGGATGTAGTTACCGGCCTTTTCTACCTGATGTGGGTACCTGTTCCCCTGGCTTTTGCAACTTATCTTTTCTTTAAAAACAAGGAACAATTCGTCCGGTTTTCCCTCACTTTTGTTTGGGTAAATTTATTAGGTTTTGTGGTTTATTATGCATTCCCTGCAGCACCGCCCTGGTATGTACAGCAGCATGGATTTGAATTTATAGCCAAAACTCCTGGTAATACAGCAGGCCTGGCCAGGTTCGATCATTATTTTAACATTAATCTTTTTCAGGGGATCTATAGTAAAGGTTCTAATGTTTTTGCTGCGATGCCTTCGCTTCATTCTTCCTATCCGGTAATCGTTACCTATTATGGCTTGAAAAACAGGTTGGGCAAGATTAATTTTTTCTTTTTGGTTGTGATGATCGGAATCTGGTTTTCGGCAGTTTATACCAGTCATCATTATACGCTGGATGTATTGGCGGGAATCAGTTGTGCAACGGTTGGAATTATCAGTTTTAATTACCTTGTTAAAAATACCAGACTGAAAGTGTTTATTGAACGCTTTGTTAAAAAGATATAATACTTTTTATTATTGCGAATTCAGCATCCTTACTATCGTCATTTCGAGCGGAGTGTAGCGAAGCCGAGAACAACGTGAAGCTAAATCTGCCTGTAGATAAATCTCTCCCCGCCTGTACAAACGGGCTGGCCACTGCGTTTCGGTCGAGACGACTTTTTCTCAATAAACTGTTAGATATTAAGTCTAATCTTAATGTTCTTAACTTCTTAATGGTCAATTATGCTTTGTGCATTCATAGCTGGATAATGGGAGATATAAGCATGTTTTGATCATTTACAGATGAGACCCAATGATTAAGGTATGTACGAAATTCTACGAGCCAACTTTCAGATAAACATTAGGTTGATTTACGGTTTCTTCATTACCACGAACGGCAATAGTATGATGTGCCTTTGCAAAATAATAAAACTCAACGCTTGCTATCAGGATCAGGGTATAACCAAAAAGTTCTAAAGATTCTTCCGAAACATTCTTCACATCACGGGTATATTGCGCTTCCATTACCGCCATCCAGAACACCTTTCTTCCATATAAACGTGCAAAAATATAGGTTGTAAATATGCCCGACAAGAGTATGCCAAAAGAGAACTTAGAAACAAAATCGTTCATGTTCGACAGGAAAACAGCTCTCTTCCTGTATATTAAAATTGCGGCCAGTATCAATAAACTAAAGGCAGCTGTTTGCCAGGCACCGTCGTAAATGTGCTCATCTAAAAGTGCATCCTGTTCTCTGATTAGCGAAGCAAATGTAAAGGCAAACAAACCAAAGGACAGCGGAAACATCGATTTGTATTTAAATGAAACACGCAGGTAAATTAACGAGCAGGTTAAAAGGATCATGCTTTGAACCGCTTCTACCATAGAATCTTCAGTAAATTTGCTTTGTCCCGTTTCATGTTTAACGTTCCATTTTAAGAATTCGGCAGCGAGGTAAACAATTGTTCCATATACAATAAATCTGATAATGGCTGTTTTGAAGCCTTTTGTGCTGGGTTTTATAGTTTTCTTTAACATCTTTAATACAATTTATGCTTTGCTGGAACGCAATCAGACCGCACCGTTTACACCTATCTGAATAGCGTAAAAGCGAGAGCAAAAATCGTTTTCTAAGTATTGTTTTAAAAGGTCAAAAACTCTTATAAATTAGTCAAAATGTACGAATAAGGCATGTTTACAATATGATGGCAATTAGGATGAAAGATGGGAAATGTATGAGAGGTATGGAAGTCCGGAAGACCGATGTCCGAAAATAATTAGCCCACATCAATGGCAATTTTTTCTTAATGATCTCAACTTCTTAATTGTAAATAGTCCGGAAGTCTGAAGACCGATGTCCGAAGAAAATTAGCCCCATCAAAAGCTATTTTCTTAATGATCTCAACTTCTTAATGATAAATAGTCCGGAAGTCACAAGACCGATGTCCGAAGATAATTAGCCCACATCAATGGCAATTTTTTCTTAATGATCTCAACTTCTTAATGGTAAATAGTACGGAAGTCAGAAGACCGATGTCCGAAGATAATTAGCCCATATCAAAATCTATTTTACTTAATGATCTCAACTTCTTAATGGTAAATATTCCAGAAGACCGAAGACCGATGTCCACCACAACCACCAGGATTTTAATATTTCGCATTTAAACATTCTGAACCGGGCCAAATACCGCTTAACTTTTGTGTACCACTTAGACCTAACAGGCGACCAGCGCATAAGACAGGCAAAAACAGGCAACGGAAATTAAACAGGCATTTAGTTTGCATTAAATATGGTACAATTCAACATTTATCTTGAAAAAGATAAGCTTAATAGGGACAAAAGGCCGCGGATGCGGCCTTTTTTATGCGTTATAGTAAAAAAATCTTATTGGAATGTTACTGTTTCTGATCAGCAGGGGTGTGGAATTTTAACCTGAATGAGGAAAAATTTCCCCACTTTTTTTCGTGAAGAGGAGAAAGTAATCGCGGTTTAATATTTTTAAAATATTTTATTGCAAATACTGCTTTAAAAATTATGTTTAATACTGGATTAGGTGTGAATTAAATAAAAAGAGGGTACTTAGTATATCCCTGTACTTTTCCCCTCTTTTTGCAATAACTGGTACTATCTTAAAAGATAATGTAGAAATAAAGAGTCATCCCTTACTCATTTGATTTCAACAGCTAACGCCTGATGATCAACGCTCTTAATGATCTGCTACAAACTTACTTCAAGGTTGATTATGATAAAATGAACAATAGTTAAATAGGTAGTTTTACTCCATGAAAGGGTAAAATACTTCGGTGAAGGATTTGGTTTTTTGCTAAAGGGGCTATAGCTAACCAGGTTGTGACAGGCGCAGTTTTTTATTGGGTTTTGGAAATTAACTGGTTTACCGCATCATGAAACGTTCTGAAATCAAGCGGTTTAACCAATAATTTATCGCCATTTACCAGATCGCTGATGGCGTATGTACTGTGCGAACTGATGTACACAATAAATTTTACACGGTTTCTGAGCATCCGGGCAATGTCGAATCCGGAAACATCCATTTCAATATCTAAAAAAAGAAAGTCGATCTGTTGATAATGTTTAAAAGCAGCCATTGCATCGACCGGACTTGTAAAGCTCCCTTTTAGTTCCAGGCTTTCCACATTGGAAATGTAACGCTCCATAATCTTGATAAAAATGGCTTCGTCATCCAGGATTACACAACTATATGTTACGTTTGCGGTATTCATATCCTATTCTTCTTAATATGCAGGAGAAATCTGTAAATGCAGTTACCAGAAATTTTGGAGCTAAAAGAACTGATTTTCCGTCACGTTAATTTATGAAATAATCATCAGAATATAAACTGATTATCCATTTAAGTTTTTAAAAGAAAACCTTGGTCAAGGCGTTAGTTTAATTTCAAATTGGGTATCATTTGGTTTTACCGTTTTTAATGAAAATTCAAAACCATGGTTTAACAAAATTTCACGTACAAGGGTAAGCCCAATGCCCTGACCATCTTTTTTGGTGCTAAAAAAAGGACTGAACAATTGTTCGGTATCTTGCTGCGAAATCCCTTTTCCGGTGTCCGAAATGGTTAGTGTTCGTTGCGACTGATCTAAGGTGATTTTTATTGAACCTGTATCTCCGATAGCTTCAATCGCATTTTTAACAATATTAATCAGTGCCTGTTCCATCTGTTCTACATCAGCAAAGATAAAATATGGGGCGTTGTGCAGTTCTGTCGTAATGGCGATGTTTTTTTCATTTGCGGGATAATACATTAACTCAGATACCGATCTGATCAGCGCTATAAGGTCTGTTTTCTTTCGGTTTGCTTCCGGCAGTTTAACGAGGTCGGCAAAATTGCGCATAAAAACATTAAGGTTCTGATTGCGGTCTATGGCTACTTTCATCGCGTTTTTCAGGGGTAAATCACCCGCATCTAACCAAAGGTGTTGTTGTGAGAGTGCTGTATTAATAATGGAATTTACCGGACCAACAGTATTGTTTACTTCGTGTGCCATCATCCTGATCACTTTACTGTAAACGCCTTTTTCCGCAGCAAAAATCTCTGCAGTTACTTCTTCGAGCATGATAAAAATACGCTCAAAACCACGATCAATAAACCTTGATTTCTGAATTTTGTAAGTATGCAATCCATTGGTGCGTAATGTTTTAGAACTGCCGGTTTTCATGCCCTGAAGCTGGTTTTCGAGCAAATCAGGATTATCGGCCAGTATTTCGGTTGCCTTGGGATTAATCTGCTTGATCTGTCCGTCATAATCCAGTATAATGATGCCTGTTGGCGAAGTTTGCACCAGTTTTTCGAGGAAAAAATGCTGTTCCTGCTGTTTGGTACGTTCTGTTCGCAATTCGTCGATCATCCGGTTGTACACATCCACCAGTTCGTCAACTTCTTTTTTTCCGGTGAGCAGAAATTTAACATTAAAATCTTTATCCTTTATGGCTGAAATACCCTGCCTCAAATAGGTGAGGGGCGCAATTAACTGTTTGTATAAACTAAGCGAAATGATAATCGAAATAATGATAAAAACCTCTGTAAGCAGGAAAATGAGCTTATTTTCTTTAAAAATAAAATAGCTCATCACCAGGCAGGTAAGGTGCAATATTGCTAAGAAAAGGATATACTTAGTCTTCAGTTTCATTAAAAGGAATTTGATATTTTTCCAGCCTGCGGTATAAGGCGTTTCTGGTAATGCCCAAAGATGCTGCAGCTCTGGTAATCCGGTTTTTATGAAAATTCATGGCTTGTTTAACCATTTCGGCCTCCATCTGATCTAAAGTCATGGTGCCCACGCCCGGGAGTTTTACTTTTTCATTCTTTTGTGGCGATAAATTTAACTGCGACTGGAAATCATCAATGCCCAGTTCGTTTTTACTGCTGATTAATACCGTACGCTCTACCAGGTTTTTTAACTGCCTGATGTTGCCGGGCAAAGGCAGTTGTTGCAGCCAGCGCATGGCCTGTGGTGATATCGATAAATCAGGACGGTTGTAAATCTCTTTCATATTTTTAATGAAGAAATTAACCAGCAGGGGAATATCTGATGCCCGTTCTCTTAAGGATGGCAGATGGATGGTAATTAAATTGATCCGGTATAATAAATCTTCCCTGAACAGGCCCGACGCCACCATCTCGTTCAGGTTTTTATTGGTAGCACAAACTACGCGGGTATCAACAGTTTTGGTTCGGCTGCTGCCTAAAACCTCATAGGTACGATCTTGTAAAACCCTTAACAGTTTCACCTGACTGGAGGCTTCCAGATCGCCGATTTCATCTAAAAATATCGTTCCCTTATTGGCCATTTCAAAACGTCCTGTTCTATCAAAACGGGCATCGGTAAAGGCACCACGCACATGGCCAAACATTTCGCTCTCAAAAAGGGACGACGAAATACCGCCGAGATTTACTTTAACAAATGGTTTGTTCAGGCGGTTACTGTTCTCGTGGATGGCTTCGGCAATCAGTTCTTTGCCTGTGCCGCTTTCTCCGGTAATGAGGACGGAGGCGTTGGTAGAAGCTACGCGTCCGATGGTTTCCAAGATAGATAACAGTCCCGGGGCTTCACCGATAATCTGTTTAAAATGGTACTTTTTATCAAGCTCTTTTCTGCTCGCGGATGTGGCTTTCTTACCGTTGAGTTGTAGCAACGTATCAACCGATTGCAGCACATAATCATTATTCCAGGGTTTATTGATGAAATCGTTGGCACCGAGTTTCATGCCCTGTACCGCCAATTCTATACTGGCCCAGCCTGTAATTAAAACCACAGGTAAGGCGGCATCATAAGCCCTTATTTTTTTGAGCAGCTGCATGCCTTCTTTTCCTGAAGTGCCTATAGAAAAGTTCAGATCCAGTACAACAAGCTCAGGCTTCCGGGTTTGAACCACCTCAAAAGCCTGAACCGGACTATCTGCAGTAACGATTTCATTTCCAGTGCTTTTTAAAAGAAGTGAAAGTGACGTTCTTACCGCTATATCGTCATCAACAATTAATATCATACGCGAAGTTAAGATAAGTATTATTCTTCATGCAATGCAATAGCAGGGTGGATGCCTGCCGCCTGTTTGCCAGGGTATAAAGAGCAGAATAAAACCAGCAGATAGATAAATAATACAGAGAGCAACATGGCAATAATATAAACGCTAGCAGGGATGTTGAAAACGCTTAGCAACGGAAACTGAATGGCAAAGAAACAACCCGCAATTAACGACATGGTTGCCAGTATCATTGCTTCGAGCACAAGCTGGTATGATACCGAGCGACCGCTTGCACCAATGGCCCTCCGCAAACCAATTTCACCTTTTCTTTTATTGATATTGTACCATAAAACGCCAAATAAGCCCAAAGCCACATTAATAATTAAAAAAGTAGCGATAATGATAAAAATAACCATCGGAATAATGGTGACTTCATTTTTAGAATCCCGCATTTGATCGAGATGTTTGATTTCGACAGCATTCTTTACCGAAGTTGCCATAAATTTATACAACTTGCTTTCGAAGTTTGCATCAGCACCGTCTTTCACCCTGATCAAAATGTTATGGGTGTTTCTGTAATAGCCAGAATCCAGCTGAACAAACATCGCCTTACCGGCAGGCGCAAAATCTCCATTGGATTTAACATCCTGAACCACACCTATTACTTTCATTTTTTCTTTGTCGTCGTAATCGCCTATTAATTTACCCGTAGCTTTTGTATTCCCAAATATTGCTTTTTTAAGGGTTTCGTTAATGATGATGTTTTTATTTTTGCCAACAAGGTCTTCAGGCAGAAACCACCTTCCTTCCAATAACGAAACATTCCATACTTTTTTGTAATCCGTGCCGACAACAAAATGGCTCACCATCGTAATTTTTTCCCCGTTTTGGGTTAAGCCTGTGCTCATAAAACTATCTGAATAGGGAAAATTTCCACTCGAAAAGGTAACTTCCTCAACTTGGGGCATTGATTTTAGTGATTTGTTAAGGTTTTCATAAAAAATGGCCAAAGAATCCCTATTTTTCGTCAATTCGCCATTTTCATAGGAAATAGACCAAACTTTTTTATAATCAAATCCCAGCGGCTCACTGTAGTTCTGATAATAATAGGTTAGGAAAGAAAAAACCGAAAATATCACCAGAAAAGAGACCAGGATTTCGGAAAGAAACAGAAAATTCTGCTTCCTTTTGTTCCATATTAATTTAAATAAGTGTTTAAACATAATAATATCTTTTAGTGGTTATTGGGCTTTTAGAGCCTTAACAATATTTAATTTTGACATTCGCCAGGCAGGGTAAACTCCGGAAAGCATGCCGAAAAATACGCAGGCAATCAGGCTATAGCACAATACGGTAAAATTCATGCTCAAACGCATATTCGACACTATATTGGCATCGTTAATTAGAAAAATAACGATAACAGAAAGGATTAAACCTATAATGGCCCCTAAAAAGGTGAGGATAAGGTTTTCGATAATAAACTGATAAACAAGTGTTTTAGATGAGGCACCGAATGCTTTGCGTACCCCAATTTCTGATGAGCGTTCCATAATTCTGGTGATATTAATGTTAACCAGGTTGATGGTGGGTAGCAACAAAAACAACAGTACAAAAAGACTGATGATCGAAACGGCTTTGGTCAATCCATCGTTTGTACCATCTCCCGCAATCCTTCTGGTCATGCTGGCAAAATAAGGATCTGCGTTGCAGTAGAGCCTGTCAAAATCTTTAGGGATAGGAACTTTTTTAATCATCAGATCGTATTCCTTTTTCATTTTTGGTAAATCTGCTTCGCTTTTAGCCAATAAAACGGCACCGAAGCCACCCATTAAATCGGTATTTTTGTAATCTTTAGATAGGGTATAGGGTATATACATATCGGCACAAAAATTCTGTAATGTTTTAGAAACGTTGGCAACTACGCCGATTACTCTGTAATTGATATTATCGGCAGAGATGGATTTCCCGATTACATTTTCTTCATCACCGAAATAATCTTTTTTGGTTTCTTCCGAGATCACGGCCACCAGTTCGGCATTATCAATTTCACGTTGCTGGAAAGCTTTGCCCGCTAAAAATTTATACTCCAGTATATTCCAGAAATCAGCATTGGTGTATTTGTATTCGATAACCAGTTTTTTATTATTCACATAAGCGTTTGAGGCTTTTGCAGAACTTGAAATACCGATTTTATTAACTGTTTTAAGCTTAGAAACATAATGATCCAAAAAGTAATAGGAAACATCACTTCTATTCATCCAACCTTCTTTAGAATTTTTAAATTCCATGGTAGTTACATAAAGCGAATGGTTTCTTTTATAATCGGGGTAATCGGGACTTAAAACTTTATCCATAAAAGCAGTTGCCACCATTAAAATGGTAAGTGTAAAGCTAATCCCGAACAGGCTGATGAAGGTGAAGAACTTTCTCCGCTTCAATACAGCTATGGCTATTTTAAAGTAGTTTTTTAACATAATTCAGGCTTATTGAACTTGTGAACCATCAAATAAACGCACCAAACGATGGGTTTTATGGGCCATACTTTCATCGTGTGTAACCATTACAATGGTGGTACCCTCATTTTTATTCAGGTTAATAAGGATATCCATAATTTCATTCCCCATGGCACTATCCAGATTACCTGTAGGTTCATCGGCCAAAATAATCTGCGGATTGCCAACAATGGCCCTTGCAATGGCTACACGCTGCCGCTGACCGCCCGAAAGTTGCGTAGGAAAATGTTTTAAACGGTTGCTCAATCCAACTTTCTCTAAAGCTGCGGTGGCAAGTATTTTACGTTCTTTAGCTGATGAATTACGGTATAATAAGGGCAGTTCTACATTATCCAGCACCCTTAAATCGTTAATGAGGTGATAGCTTTGAAAAATAAAACCCAGTTTCTGGTTTCTGAATTTTGCTAGTTTCTGATCTGAAAACCGGCTGATATCCTGCTCATCAATTTTAATGTTCCCTTTAGAAGGTTCATCCAGCAAACCCATAATGTTAAGGAGCGTACTTTTGCCACAACCCGATGGACCCATAATGGAAAGGAATTCACCTTTGGCAACATCCAGGCTGATCCCATTGATGGCGAGTGTTTCTACCGTATCCGTCCGGTAAACTTTTTCAATGTTTTTTAAGCGTATCATAATGTATAATTAGTAATTAAGATTTATTAATAGGTGATTTTTCTGTTTTTTTCGAAATCGTAAAGCGACAGGTAACGGAGTTGATAATAGGCGCCCCAGAAATCGCGGAGGGATGAAACATAATCTCGTTTGGCCCTGTCGTTTTCCTGAAACGCAATACTGAGGTCGGTGATGCTTAAATTGCCCAGTACATAGCGCTCACTGGCTATTTTGTATTTTTCAGCAGCAATTTTTTCGGCTTCATCTGTTAACTTTATTTGTTCTTTCATCATATTAAAAAGCGTTACCTGTGTTACAATCTGTTGCTTAAAAGTTTGTTTATCCTGCTCAACGGCATAAGTGGTAAACTGTTCGTTGGCCTGGGCCGTTTTGGTACGCGATTTCGACCTTCCCCAATCCATTACCGGAATAGAAAGCTGTAACTCTACTGATTGCTGGTTTTTTGGCGAACGGTAAATATCAAAAGCACTGTTTGCCGCGTTAGAGAAACCCAGATTGGCCCTCAAAGTGGCCGTAAGGCCGTTTTCGCCTTTAGCTTTTGCAACATCTCTTTTTGCTTCGGCCAAGCGGCGGATAAAGGCAATGGCTTCTGATCGGTTTTCGAAAGCTTCAGCCAATACTTTTTCGGCAACTACCGTCATTTGCGCCACTACCGAAGGCATATCCAGTTTAATCCTGTCGTTACCTTCCATACCGATGTAACTCCGTAAGTTCAGGGTTGCAATTTCTACGTCGCGTTTGGCTGTGCCTACTGCTTTCTGTGCATTTAAAACTTCTAACTGAAGTTGTAAAATCTCATTTTTTGAAATCTTACCCAGCTCGAATTTGGTACCGGCAATGGTTAAAATTCGTTTGGTATTGGTGTAGTTTACATCGGCAATGTTCAGGTTTACCTGTGCGAGCAATAAATCGAAAAAATACTCCGTAACTGTAATGGAAATCTTTTCCTGCGTTTCTATAAAAACCTGTTTGCTTTCGTTAAATTTTAAAGGTTCTATTTTCTTGTCCCACTTTAAACTGTTAAACTGGAGCAGGGGCTGTGTATAGCCGATTCCGTAGGGGATACCGTTGTATAACACGCTTTTCCTGTCGAAATCATCAAAGCGCTGTAACTGAGTGGTGCCATAAATGGTTCCGCCGGTGGCTGCAATACTTTGACTAAAGTTTAGCGTGAGCGAGGAGTTATCATAATGCACAGGCTGAAAAAGTATGGTTCCGTTGGGTTGTTGCACTTGCGTATAGGTTTTGGTATAACCTGGCAAAACGCCCAGTAAAGCCAGTTGCGGCTGGTAATTGGATTTAAACGTGCGCCATTCCCAGTATTTGGTTTCTTTAACGGTGATGGCCTGCTTGGCGGCTATAGAATTGGCCTTCGCCATTTCTACCACCTGCTGTAAGGTTAACTGCAAGGTATCTGCCTTTTGAAAGGAGAAACCTTTAACACTAAATGTTGCCAATAAACCCATGAGTAAAAATTTCATTCGCATAATCTTAATTACTGATGGTAATGGTTTTCGTGTTTTTATAATCGCCCATGTCTGAAGTGATTACCTCATCGCCAGCTTTTAATCCGCTCAGAATTTCTACGTAATCGAAATTGCTCAATCCGGTTTTAACAGAACGGCGTTCGGCAACTCCGTTTTTAAGCACAAACACTTCCTGCAGGTTAGAGCCATTAAATGCCGGACCATTAGCTACCCGCAAAACCCCGTTTCTGGTTGCCGTAACTAAAAAAACATCAACTTTTTGGTTTGGCCTCAGTTCTTTGCTGTCTTTTTCGTTCAGCTGGATATCGAAAGAAACAATGGCATTGTTTACCGCCGGAGATATATTTACCACCGATCCGCGTAACTGCGTATTGCCGATGCGGATAATGGCAGTCATATTGTTGTGGATTTTATCCAGCAGGTTATCAGACATGCTTCCGGCAACTTTAAACCCACTTAAATCGGCAATCCTTACTAAAGCATCGCCCTCATGCACACTGGAACCAATGTTTTTATTTACCCAGGTAATTACCCCGGGCCGGGTAGCAATTACATCAGCCAGGTCGAGTTTGCGTTTTAAGGCATCAAGGTCTTTGCGTTGGATGGCCAGCGAGATTTCGGCTTCCCTGATTTCGATTTTCATGGTTTGCTGCTTGCTCCTGATCTCATTTTCCAGCTGAAGTTTTTCCAGTTCGGCAACTTTCAGGTTCAGTTCGGCTGCTTCTACATCTTCTTTGGTTCCACCACCCGCTTTTAATAACCTTTTTGCTGAAGAAACGGCATCATTAAGGTTGCTGATCCGCAATTGTTTAATGCTGTTATTTGATTTGATATCGAAAAAACTTTTCTCCAGGTCGAGTTTCAGTTTACGGATCTCATTTTCCTTCGATTCCATCTGGAACTGGAGTTTGCCGTATTCTGTTTCGCTTACCGATTTATCGAGTGAAAGGATCGATTGTCCCTTTTTTACCTTATTGCCTGCATCCATCAGCACGTTTTTTATCGATGCGTTAATCGGACTGGTTAAAACTTCTTCAAATTCAGGGAGTACTTCGCCGGTTGCGTTAATTGTATTTTCGATAATACCGGTTTCTACCTTTGCGGTGGTAAAATCGGCCAGGGTTAAAGATGGTTTAAAAAAGAACCTGACAAACCAGATGGCGACTGCAAAAGCAATGATAATAATGAAAATAAGGAGGTAGGTTTTTTTCTTCCTTTTCGAAGAAACTTCTTCTTCAATGAGTTTGTCCATTTAAAATAGTTTACACCTCGTTTTACAATAGCGATGCCATTGTTAAATGTTTATTTATCAGCGTTTTATATTTTATTAGGAAATTAAAAATGCCCGATATCGAACAAGTTGTTTGTAATCGGACGTAAAAGGAAGGAAGGAAGGAAGGAAGGAAGGAAGGAAGGTTACTTCATCCAATGAAAAATTGGCTTCGCAATGAAGATCTTTTGCAGCCTGTCGACAATTTAATACCTAATTGTTCAGGCCATTAAAACAAAAAACTCCAACAGCGTTAGCTATTGGAGTTTTTTATATCCTGAAAAGGAAAATATTATTTATTCAGTTGTACCAGCGTTTGGGTAGCCTGGTTTTCTAAAGTCCTGTCTACATTTGGCAAACGCATTTTTGCGATGTTGTTTTCTACATTTAAAGATGGGTTTTCTGCTTTTGCAAGTGCAGCAATATCTCTGGTGGTGCTTGATAACATTTTAAGTGATAATAAGAATAAACGGTTATCGTATTCAGTAGTTGCACGCTCACTGTAATCATGCTGAACTTTATCCAACAGTACCAGTTTATCGGTAATCTGATCCAGTACCTCTTCAGAAAGTTCTAAACCCTGGATACCAATAACGCGGTTGTTTTTAACTAAATATTCCAGTCCGTTAAACGTAATGATGGTTAAATCATTTCTGTTGATAATGTATTCAGCTTTTGAAGCATTGCCACTCTTACGGCTCCTTTTTTGTGCGCTTAATCTTTCAATTACAGCGTTACCATTTACTTTATCAACGTTTTCAAAAAGCGTTACCTGTTTGCTGGAATTTTGTTGAGCCATCAACATCATTGATGATGAAGAAAGTAAGGCAGTTAAAAGAAGTGCAAAAGAAGTTTGTTTGGCAATTTTCATGGCGCAAAGATAAAATAAGAAAATGTATTTTTGAACTTTTTGTATGTTTAATATTACAGTTTTAGATTAATTTTGAAATTATTTTGATGATATAAATCAACATATTGGTTTAATCCTGTATTTTTAGTTAGTATTAATGGTTTTAAAGTGTTCTTCTTATATAAAATTCACTCATTTATCTTTCCTGAACCGATGTTAAATGCATCGCTTTTAATGTAATCTTAACACCTGCTTTATATGCCGTTTTTACTTTTGCGGTGTAAAATATTTGGTTAGTATTATTACAGGTTTAGTTAGTTGATAAGAAGAGGCCCCAACGGATGTTGCGGCCTTTTTAGTTAATGATTTGGGCAAACAAAATAAACGTTTACGCGTTTCAATCATACATTGAGCCAAATCCCGTTTTACATGAGATATTTCTCTTTATTAATTCATATAATAAAAGCTTTATTTATGGCAAAATCATGGGAAATTTAATCCGGTAGGACAAAAATGACCAATAGTTGCAATAAATTACTCAAAAAAACGTCTTTATTGGGCTGTAACAGCTGATTGTAAATAAAATGATTAGTTTTGCGGCCTGCTTATTGTTGAGCAGAGCGTATAAAAATTGAAATATGGATGGTCTGTCATCCTGGTAACAAAAAAACATTATGGACAAATTTAAAGAAGTACAAAATCTGATCGCTTCAGTTGAGGCAGATGTAACCAAGTTTTATGATGGTGGAAATGCTGCTGCAGGTACACGTGTACGTAAAGCAATGCAGGATCTTAAAGTTTTAGCTCAGGATATCAGAGCTGAAGTAACAGAGAAAAAAAATAGCGCGAAATAATTAAATTATTGCGTTTTGGGAAAACGAGAGCCTTCAGCCTTACAGCTGGAGGCTTTTTAGTTTTGTGATTTTCGAACCGGCTATTGTATCAAAGTAGTTAACTGGCTTTACCTCAGCATAAATTCCGTTATCTTGTAAACGCCATATTTAAAAGCCTGAAAAGGCGGTTAAATTTTAACGCTAATGCCAGATATACCATGATCAAAAGATTACTCCCATTACTTTTATTATTAGTTTTTTATAAGGGTTTCCCGCAGGAAACTACCAGAATTTACCTTTCCGGAACGGATAAAGACTATACTAAACAATGGGATTTTTACTGTACCGCTGGCCGTAAAAGTGAGGTTTGGACTAAAATCCCGGTACCCTCCAACTGGGAATTACAAGGTTTTGGAAGTTACAATTATGGGCATGACAAGGATAAAGCTAAAGAGCAGGGCATTTACCGCCACGAGTTTGCAACAGGTAAAATAACCGGGAAGAAAGTATTTATCGTGTTTGAAGGCGCTATGACGGATACTAAGGTTACCATTAACGGAAAACTTGCAGGAGATGTGCATCAGGGCGGATTTTACCGCTTCAAATATGATATTACAAAGCTTTTAAAACCTGAAGGAAAGAATTTGCTGGAAGTTACGGTAGATAAGATGTCGGCCAATGCCTCTATCAATAATGCGGAAAGGAAAAGCGATTTTTGGGTTTTCGGTGGCATATTCAGGCCTGTTTACCTGGAAACCGTTCCTGATAAATTTATAGAAAGGCTTGCAATAGATGCAAAAGCAGATGGTTCGTTTCGGGTTGATGTATATGGACAAAATTTAAGTGCAAACGATATAATTGAAGCCCAGGTAAAGAAATTGAATGGCGAAAATGTGGGTAAACCGTTTTCGGTAAAAGTTAATCTGCAGGATAGCACCCAAAAGCTACAATCCGGCTTTTCGCACCCCTTATTATGGAGTTCGGAGTTTCCGAATCTGTACCAGGTGGTGGTTAAGGTTAAATACAGGCAAAAGCTTGTTCATCAGGTAAAGCAGAAATTTGGTTTCCGTACGCTGGAAGTACGCAATGGTGATGGTTTTTATGTCAACGGTATTAAAATACTTTTAAAAGGGGTTAACCGCCACAGTTTCTGGCCCGAAACCGGACGTACATTAAGTCCTGCAGTACATTTGATGGATGTGCGGTTAATGAAAGAGATGAATATGAATGCTGTGCGGATGTCGCATTACCCGCCCGACGCCGAATTTTTAGATGTTTGCGATTCGTTAGGGCTTTATGTGATTAATGAATTAACGGGCTGGCAGGCTAAATACGATAATCCGACCGGGCACCGGCTGGTAAAAGAACTGGTGATCAGGGATGTGAACCACCCCTCCATTATTTTTTGGGCCAATGGCAATGAAGGTGGATTTAATACCGATCTCGATAACGATTATGCCCTTTACGATCCTCAGAAACGGACTGTAATCCATCCATGGGAAAAATTTAACGGAACAGATACCAAACACTATCCGGATTACAATTACATGGTAAAAGCAGCCACATCGGGAAAAGAAGTTTTCTTCCCGACAGAATTTATGCATGCCCTTTATGATGGTGGTGCTGGTGCGGCTTTAGATGATTTCTGGAACCAGATGTTGATTCATCCACACGGTGCAGGTGGTTTTATCTGGGCACTGGTTGATGAAAATGTAATCAGGACAGACAAAAACGGCATTTACGATGGCGATGGTAACCATGCACCGGATGGAATTGTTGGCCCTCACCGCGAAAAAGAAGGCAGTTTTTATGCCATAAAAGAAATATGGTCGCCGGTTTTTATCGATCTTCCAAAAATTGATGAAAAATTTAGTGGTAAAATCCCGATTGCCAACAGGTTCGCTTTCACCGGCCTCGATAAATGTACCTTTAAATGGAAACTGGTAAATTTTCCAGGGGCGAAAGATGCCTCAACAAAGGCAATTATCACTGCAACAGGATCTGCTGCATCAAACCTTAAACCTGGCACAAAAGGTACGCTCGATTTGCCTTTACCTCAATCATGGTCGCAGAGCAATGCTTTGTATTTAACAGCTTATGGTCCCGATCAGAAAGAAATATTTACCTGGAGCTGGCCGTTAAAAACGGCTCAACTGATTATCGCAAAACAAGGAAATACTACACCTGTTGCTGTTGTAAAAGCGGAAGAAACCGAAGGATCACTTTTGGTTAAACAGGATGGTAATACTTATTATTTTAACAAAGCAACTGGTTATCTGGAGAAAGTAGCTAAGCCCAATGCTACCATTTCTTTATCAAATGGCCCATTGCTGGCAGGCGTAAATACGACCTTGAAAAATTTCAGCTTTAAAGCCGGGGGACAAAAATACATTGTTGAGTCAGATTATCAGGGCGCAGGTAATTTACATGCAAAGTGGACATTTGAACCCGGAAAACCGGTAAAACTCGAATATGAATTTAGCCAGCAGGGCGATGCCGATTTTATGGGCATTACGTTCAATTACCCGGAAGAGAAAATTACCGGGATAAAATACCTTGGCCGTGGTCCGTACCGTGTTTGGAAAAACAGGTTAAAAGGCCCGCAATTTGGCGTTTGGCAAAAAGATTATAACAATTCGATCACTGGCGAAACATGGGGATATCCTGAATTTAAAGGTTATCATGCAGAAGTAAACTGGGTAGTGGTAGAAAACAAGGAAGCGCCCTTTACTGTCTATATTCCCGATCAGGATACTTATTTGCAAATGTACCGCCCCGCACGCGAAGCTGCTGCATTAAGCAATAACAATGTAGAACCTGCATTCCCCGAAGGAAATATAGGTTTTTTAAAGGGCATCAGTGCCATAGGTACCAAGTTTCAACCAGCTTTAGTGATGGGGCCTCAAAGTCAGAAGAACAAAACAGATGGTAAAACTTTTAGCGGAACTTTATTCTTCGATTTTGTTCATTAAAAACATCTAATGAAAAATATTGGATTTGTTTTTTTATTTAGCTTACTTGCTTACGCACCGGTACAGGCACAGCAACTTGACAGCATCAGATTTAACGTGACCACCGCTCCCGAATGGACAAACCTGTTTTATAGATCGGAAGGCTGGTTTGGTGGCGATGGCATTTACAGTATTCCGCTGAACGGGCAGGAAGCATCGCCGCCAAAAGCAAAAAAGACACTTTTTATTTTTAGCGATAGCATGATCGGGAAGGTAACGGATGTCAAAATGCAGCCTGGTGCTAAAATGATCCATAATGCTGCTGCGGTTTTAGATGGAAAAGACCCAGATCCGAAGAAAATGAGCTTCAGCTGGAAAAACGCTGATCAAAAACCCGAATCTATATTTTCTCCCAAAACTCCCTTAACCAATGCAGGTGATTATTACTGGCTCGGCGATGGTTTTGTAAATCAGGAACTGGATAATGCTATGTTTATTTTCGGTTACCGGATTAAAAGTACTGGTAGTGGGGCTTTCGGCTTTGCTGAAGTGGGAAATACGCTGATTAAAATTAAAGCCAGCGAGGCTTTACCGTTTCAAAATTATGAACAAAAAGATACGCCTTTTTATCTCGACGAAAATAGTGAAACAGGCTCTTTTGGTGCAGGCATTTATGTAAACACAAAACAGGCAGGCCAGGCAAATGCCGATGGATACATTTATGTGTACGGTACATTCGGGAAAACTAAAAAACTGCTGGTGGCAAGGGTTTTACCTGCAGCATTTGAAAACTATAATAAATGGAACTATTGGGATGGGAAAAACTGGCAGGCTGATATTAAAAAATCTGCTGCGGTAACCGATCAGGTTTCGAATGAACTCAGTCTTTCGCAACTGCCCGACGGACGGTATGCATTAATTTTTCAGCAAAGTGGTATTGGGAAATACGTTTGTATGCAGCTGGGCAAAACACCCTATGGCCCTTTCGGTAAAGTAATTAAGCTTTGGGATACTTCTGAAGCCATTGAACTGAAATCTTTTTTTACCTATAATGCCAAGGCACATCCGGGTTTATCAAAAAAAGGAGAGTTGCTCATTAGTTATAATGTAAATTCTTTCGATTTTTTAAAGGATTTACAAACTCACCCCAATCTTTACCGGCCGAGGTTTATCAGGGTAAAGTTCGAGTAGGCTTGTCATCCTGAGCGTAACTACGGATATGTTAGGGACGTACAACTACCATTAAATGCATACCTGTGTTAGTTTGATACTTGCAGTAGACAGTTTGATACTTGCAGTTAACAACATGATACTGGCAGTAAGCAATTTGATACTTGCAGTTAACAATATAATACCCGCCATCGGTAGGTTTAAGTTTGCGTATGGTAACATTTTTTTCGCAATCGATAGTTATAAACTTGCAGTTAACAACATTAAACTTTCCATTGACAACATTATACTGTCAGCTTGTAGGTTTATCGGATCAGGCGAAAGTTATAAACTTTCCATCGGTAGTTTTAAACTTGCAGTTGATAACATTATACTTTCCGATGGCAGATCTATTGTTGCAGTTCGCAACTTTATCGGAGGGGTAGGTTACTTTATATGTGCAGTTAACAGTTTGATGTATGCAGGTGTTAGTTTGATGCTAGTTTGAATTTTTAGTTAATTGCCAGTCTTTACAAGGCAAGCGAGTTATTGGTATAGTTAAAATTATTTTCTTATTTTTAAACTAGTTAATGCTCACCCGATGAAAAACCCAACCATCCAGGATCAATTTTACCTGCAAATTCAAAATGAAATAGATAGAATAGAAGGTAAAGCAAATACTTATATTGGCTTTTTTTACCTGATAAGGATTACTCAAATCCTTCTTGCAGGCTTAATCACAGTTATTTCAGGCTCAAAGAATCCGCAATATTTTTGTGAGGATATTATTCTTATTTTAGGCGCTGTATTAACAATAATTACATCTGTTGATACACTGTTCCAGGTAGATGCCAAAAAAAATACCTATAAATTACTATTGTTCGATTTCAGGGCAATCCGCGCGGAATTTGTAAATGAATATCTTCAAAATGATGGTGTAGTAACAAACGGGTTTAAAGCCGACCTTTTTAAAAAATATGAAAGGGCCAATGCCTACGCACGCGATTTAATTGGAAGTGATAAGAAAGCAAATCGTAATAGTGGTATGGAGCCAGATCCAATACAGTAATTTGCTTAAGATTTCCTGATTAATCCTATGAAAACCGGGGAGGGCCTTGCGCTCTGGCTTTCCTCGGTTTGCCGCCACCGGGGGCTCTTTCTTTTATCCTTGATGATAAAGTAACAAAAGATCAAGGCTTGGATCCTTTCTTGTAAAAAACTACTGAAACCTTTATTGCGGCAGTATCCAGGCTCTTACCCTTGCTTTTGTCCACCGCTCCCGCCTGATCCTGCCTTGGGGTGTGGGGTTATGAGGGGCTAGTGCAAAGATTTCCATGCTTTTTCCTGCCAAAATCTCCTATGCTGGATGGCAGGGTGCCGATAGCATGATGCATATATTATGGTGCATATCGCATGTTGCTGAGATCTGGTGCACTGGCATTGTATAAAACCCTGAGGGGAGCTCCCCTCCTAAAGGAGGGGCTGGGGGAGGTGGAAAGGTGCCGGTAGGCGGATAGGGGGAACGTTCTCCGCCCGTCGATCTCCGATTTTCCCACAAAATTCATTACATTTGCTCCCAATGAAATACTTTGTGCTTTTATTTTCCCTTTACCTGATTCTTCTGGGCGTTACGCCTTGCCAGGATAGGGATGATATGGCTACAAGCGCTCAGTTCGAAACTGTTGTTCACCGCGATGCGGCCAAAGGCGATCATGCCGGTGGCGAAATGTGTCCGCCGTTTTGCAGCTGCGCCTGCTGTTCTGTTGCGCGACATTTTCCTCTTGAAAAAACAACTGCATTGATCGTTCCTGTTTTTCAGCAGGTATATCCGGGCTTTTATTGCACTGATCTGAAAAAGCAGCCTGTTGATGTCTGGCAACCGCCAAAACTCGTTTAATCAGATTTTCTTACATGGCTTCGTCCATGAATTTTAGCATGTGCTACACATTAAAAGTGTAGGCAATTGTGCTATTTATTAATTTTTGATTATACCCATAATGCTGAACAAAATAATACAGTTCTCCATCAGGCAGAAATTGCTGGTGGGGATTATGATGCTGGCGTTGATTGCCTGGGGCATATATTCCCTAAAGCAACTGCCAATTGATGCACTTCCGGATATTACCAATAACCAGGTGCAGATTATTACCAACTCTCCCAGCAACGGGGCAGAGGATATTGAAAGGTTTGTAACCTACCCGGTAGAGCAAACCATGGCTACGATCCCGGGAATTGAAGAAATCCGATCGTTTAGCCGCTTCGGACTTTCGGTGGTTACCGTTGTTTTTAAAGAAAATGTAGAAATTTACTGGGCCCGTCAGCAGGTAAGCGAACGCCTGGCCGAAGTAGAAAGGAACATCCCCAAAGGAATAGGAACACCCGAAGTTGCACCTTTAACCACCGGTTTGGGCGAGATTTACCAATATGTGATCCATCCTAAAAAAGGATACGAAAAAAAATATGATGCCACCGAACTCCGCTCCATCCAGGATTGGATTGTGCGCCGGCAGTTGTTAGGCGTAGAGGGGATCGCCGACGTGAGTAGTTTTGGGGGATACCTCAAACAGTATGAAATCGCGCTCAATCCCGATAAACTCCGGAGCATGGATATTTCCATCAGCGATATATTTACCGCCCTCGAAAAGAATAACCAGAATACTGGTGGTGCTTACATTGATAAGAAACCCAATGCTTATTTTATCCGGAGCGAAGGTTTGATTAACAGCATCGAAGATATCGAAAACATTGTGGTGCGCACCAATGCCAACAGCATCCCCGTATTGATCCGTAACGTGGCCGAAGTACGGATCGGTGCCGCAACCCGTTATGGTGCCATGACGCGCAACGACCAGGGTGAAGTGGTTGGTGCAGTAGTAATGATGCTTAAAGGTGCCAATTCATCAAAAGTGATTGCCAATGTGAAAGCCCGGATGGAACAAATTGCTAAAAACCTGCCCGAAGGTGTAGCAATAGAGCCTTTTATCGATCGTACAAAACTGGTAAACAATGCAATTGGCACTGTAGCCAAAAACCTGGCAGAAGGGGCATTGATTGTGATTTTTGTACTGGTATTGCTGTTAGGTAATTTCCGTGCCGGCTTAATTGTGGCTTCGGTAATTCCACTGGCCATGCTGTTTGCCGTTTGTTTAATGAACCTTTTTGGTGTAAGCGGAAACCTGATGAGCCTGGGTGCAATAGATTTCGGACTGATTGTAGACGGTACTGTAATTATTGTAGAGGCATCACTTCATCACCTCGGCCTCCGTAAAAACCGGAACCGTTTAAGCCAGCAGGAGATGGATGAAGAGATTTTCGAATCTGCCTCAAAAATCCGGAACAGTGCGGCTTTTGGAGAGATAATTATCCTCATTGTTTATCTGCCCATCCTTGCATTGGTGGGGATTGAGGGTAAAATGTTCAGGCCAATGGCACAGACTGTTGCTTTTGCCATCCTGGGTGCTTTTATTCTATCGCTCACTTATGTACCGATGATGAGCGCGCTGTTCCTAAATAAAACCATAAGTACTAAAAGAAACATTTCCGACAGGATTATGGCCTTCTTTCAGCGGGTTTATACACCAATGCTCAATTTTGCCATCAGGGCAAGGGTATTGGTAGTAGGCGTAGCACTGGCATTGTTTGCCATCTGTTTAATCATTTTCAATTATCTCGGGGCCGAATTTATCCCCACTTTAGAAGAAGGCGATTTCGCCGTAGAAACACGGGTGCTCACCGGAAGCAGTTTATCGCAAACGATTGAGGCCTCTACACGTGCCGCAAAAGTATTGAAAGCCAATTTTCCGGAAGTAAAGGAGGTAATAGGTAAAATAGGTTCGAGTGAAATCCCTACCGACCCGATGCCGGTAGAAGCCTGCGACCTGATGATCATCCTGAAAGATAAAAGCGATTGGACAAGCGCTTCAACAAGAGAAGAACTCGCACAAAAAATGCAGAAAAAGCTGGAGCAATTCATTCCCGGGGTAACCTTTGGATTCCAACAACCTATACAGATGCGTTTTAACGAACTAATGACGGGTGCAAGGCAGGACGTGGTAATTAAAGTTTACGGTGAAGATTTTGCCAAACTAAGCAGTTATGCGTCGAAAATTGGTGCAATTGCAGGTAAAATAGAAGGCGCGCAGGATGTTTATGTAGAACAGGCCTCGGGGCTTCCGCAGGTGATCATTAAATTCCACCGCGATAAAATAGCGCAGTTCGGCCTTAATATAGAAGATGTAAATACCGCCATCCGTTCAGGTTTTGCCGGTGAAGTGGCAGGTTTGGTATTTGAAGGAGAAAAACGTTTCGATATGGTGGTGCGCCTGGAAAAAGAGAACAGGCAATCATTAGAAGATGTGAAAAATCTTTTCGTTACTGCACCCAATGGTAACCAGATTCCGTTAGAACAACTGGCCGATATCGATTATAAAGAAGGCCCGAACCAGATCCAGCGCGATGATGCCAAACGCAGGATTACCGTTGGTTTTAACGTAAGGGGCAGGGATGTAGAGAGCATTGTAAAGGAAATTCAGCAGAAAATTGATAGCGATATAAAATTTGCTCCCGGTTATTATCCAACCTTTGGTGGTACTTTCGAAAACCTGCAGGCCGCAAATAAAAGGCTGTCCATTGCCGTTCCTTTGGCTTTGCTGCTGATTTTATTATTGCTCTACCTTACCTTTTCGTCCATTAAACATGCCCTGTTAATTTTTACGGCTATTCCTTTATCGGCCATTGGTGGGGTACTGGCGCTGTGGGCGAGGGGAATGCCTTTCAGTATTTCGGCAGGTATCGGTTTTATCGCCCTGTTTGGCGTGGCCGTACTCAACGGGATTGTACTGATCAGTGAATTTAACAGATTAAAAAAAGAAGGAATGACAGATATAATAGAAATTATCAAAACAGGTACTTCGATCAGGCTCCGTCCGGTAATTATGACTGCATTGGTAGCCTCACTGGGCTTTTTACCAATGGCCATTTCGGGCGGAAGCGGTGCCGAAGTCCAACGTCCACTGGCAACGGTGGTGATTGGAGGTTTGCTTTCTGCTACTTTGCTTACGCTTTTGGTTCTGCCAATCCTTTACATCTGGGTAGAAAAAATGGGGAATAAAAAGATTAAAATTGCTCCCGTAGCAGGTTTGTTGATTTTAATCAGTTCTCTTTTAGCAATTCCATCTGCACAGGCACAAAAACCGGGTTTAAGCTTAAACCAGGCGATATCATCAGCGCTACAACAAAACAAGGCAGTTAGCAGCGCCAGTTTAGGCTTAAGTTTGCAGGAACAGTTAAAGAAAACGACTTTCGAAATGCCCAAAACCGATGTTTCGATGATGTACGGCCAATACAACAGCCTGGTAAAAAACGATCAGAACTTTACTATTTCGCAAACCATTCCTTTTCCTACACTTTTCTCGGCAAATGCTGCCTTAGGAGATGAAAGGATTAAAGCCAGCCGGTTTCAGGTGGCATCGACCAAAAATGAATTGGTTTATCAGGTAAAAACGGTTTATACGAATCTCCAGTACCTTTATTCGAAAGAAAAACTGCTGTTACAGCAAGACAGTATTTATAAAGGTTTTGTGAAATCAGCATCGCTGAAATATAAAACCGGCGAAGGCAACCTGCTGGAAAAGGTAGCGGCCGAAACCCAGTTGAAAGAAGTGCAAAGTCAGCTGGAGCAGAACAGTGCCGATATCGAAATTTACAACAGTCAGCTGTTTACATTACTGGGAAGCAATGCCGTAGAAATTGCCGAAAAGTACCTTCAGGAGAAAAGTATTGTTCCGGTATCGGATAGCACTTCGGTAAAAGAAAATCCATTGTTGGCTTATTCCAGGCAGCAGATTGTAATTGCCGATAAACAGCGCAAAGTAGAACTGGCAAAAGCGCTTCCTGATATTACGCTGGGTTATTTTAACCAGTCGCTTACCGGTTTTCAGAACGTAAATGGGAACGAGATTTATTTTGACAGGGGTAAACGTTTTCAGGGCTTTCAGGTAGGTATGGCCTTTCCCTTGTTTTATAAATCGTATTCGGCAAAGGCTAAAGCGGCAGCCATCAGTAAAGATATTGCCGCGAGTGATCTCGATTTGCAGGAGCGCAGGTTAAGCGCACAATATCAGCAGATACTCCGCGAATACATCAAAAACAAAGATCGCTATGGCTATTTTCAAAGCTCCGCACTGCCAAATGCCGCATTGATTTTAAAGAACAGCCGCATTGCCTATCAGAACGGGGAGATCGGTTATTCCGAATACCTGCTCAACCTGAAACAGGTAAACAGCATTTACGAAAGTAATCTGATGGCTTTATTGCAGCTTAACCAAAGCATTAACCATATCGAATTCCTTACCGGTAATTCCAGTTCATTATAAAAAGAAGAAACATGAAATCCATATATCAATATTTAAGTCTGTTAACTTTAGCGCTGTACCTCAGCGCCTGTGGGAGTCCTGAAGCAGAAAAAGCGCCTGAAAAAGAAGCCGCTCATGAAGAAAGCGACGTGGTTACTTTAACGCCTGAACAGCATAAACTGGCTGAAATTACCCTGGGCGAAATCGAACTAAAAGAACTGAGTGGCACAACCAAGGTAAACGGCATGCTCGATTTGCCGCCACAGAGCCTGGTTTCCATCTCCACACCATTAGAAGGGATTGTGAAGAGTACTTCTATGCTTCAGGGAATGAGGGTGAAAAAAGGTGAATTGGTTGCTGTGATGCAAAATCCCGAATTTATCCAGATGCAACAGGATTACCTCGATTATAAAAGTCAGCTGCAGTTTTTAAAACAGGAGCTGGACCGGCAGGAAGAACTGGCCAAAGAAAATGTAAATTCCAAAAAAGCACTTCAAAAGGCCAGGAGCGAATACCAGAGTGTAAGTGCCAGGTTAATGGGGCAGCGCTCTAAACTCTCGTTAATCAATATCAATTTCGCAGCATTGGAAAAAGGGACGATTTTAAAAACTTTTAACCTGTATGCGCCAATGGCAGGTTATGTTACCCAGGTAAATACCAATATTGGTGCCTTTGCCAGTACGACTGATGAACTGTTTAAAATTGCCGATACTGAACATTTACATGCCGAACTTACCGTTTTCGAAAAAGATGTGCCTAAACTTAAAATCGGTCAGAAAGTGCGTTTTACTTTAGCCAACGAAGAAAAAGAACGCATGGCAACGGTACATTTAATTGGCAGGGAGATTAGTAAAGAACGCACTGTACAGGTGCATTGCCACCTCGATCAGGAAGATACGCAACTGCTCCCGGGCATGTACCTGAAAGCATATGTAGAAAGCGGTGCCAACAAAGTTGAAGCCTTGCCCGATGCCGCTATTGTAGAATTTGAAGGCAAAAAATATGTATTTATCGAGCAATCGGCCTCAAAACAGGCTTATCGTTACCGCATGATGGAAGTGAAAACAGATGTTGCCGAAAATGGCTATACGCAGGTATCATTTGCAGAAAAGGTAAACAAACCTAAAGTGGTGGTAAAAGGCGCTTATGATTTGTTGAGTAAAGTGAAGAACGAAGAGGAAGAAGGCGAAGAACATTAGTTCATTAGTCATTAGTTTATTGGTCATTAGTTTATTGGTCATTAGTTTATTGGTAACTGCAAATTGCCAACTGTAAACTGGCTATGGTTAATTGTTTACCCTTCGACTCCGCTCAGGAGGTAACTGACTATGGACTGGCGACTAAGGACTTTGGACTACTTTCTTTTGTTCATTAGTTCACTGGTGACTGCAAATTGCCAACTGTAAACTGACTATGGTTAATTGTTTACCCTTCTACTCCGCTCAGGGATTACTGTGCATGCCCAAATCCAACGCGATACGTCATCCTGAACTTGTTTCAGGATCTATTTTCTGTCATTCTGAACGTAGTGAAGAATCTTTTATTAATTGAGTGATTTTTGAAAATCTTGAAGGAAATAGTAAAGATTCTTCGTTGCACTCAGAATGACAAATTATAATAGTTAAGTCAGTAGAGATCTATCCCGAATATTCGGGACTGCGCTTCGGTCGAGATGACGACTTTTTTATTGACTCCCAACAATTTTCCCTACATTTGCTTCCGTATTAACAATATAAGTCTTTGAGTCATGTAATTTCATTTATACATCAATGTTAAAATGACCTTTCCCATCCGGGGAGGGAGTAATTACTGTTTATCTTTTATTTTACTGATTACAATATGGCTATTTCACAAAAATATGGTCGTACTTATCATTATCCGTTTTCGCCGGGAACAACGAGCGACGACAGGATACAGCACGACTATTGGGACAATATACAACAGATCTCAATACTTATACATACCGAAAAACTGGATGGAGAAAACAATTGTCTCTCCAAATATGGCGTTTTCGCCCGCTCGCATGCAGCACCAACAACTTCACCCTGGACAGAAAACCTAAGGCGGTTCTGGCAGCTGATCAAAAACGATCTGGGCGATCTCGAATTCTTTTTAGAGAACCTTTATGCTATCCATTCCATTAGGTACGAGAAACTGGAACATCATTATTATGTATTCGGTATCCGCGAAAATGAGCGTTGGTTGAGCTGGGAGGAAACACAGTTTTATGCAAATTTATTAGATCTACCTACCGTTCCGGTTTTGAAAACAGAACCTGCACCGGTGGATCAGAAAGAGTTTGAAAAGGAAATGTTAAGCTTCGTTACAGGTTCGGGTACGTTTGATCCCTATGATGTATACGACAAAAGCAAAACAACAATGGAAGGCATTGTTAGCCGCAACGCTGATGGTTACTCAGTAGGTGATTTTGCTCAAAACGTATTTAAATACGTAAGAAAAGGGCATGTTAAAACAGATGAACACTGGACCAGAAACTGGAAACGTGCATCGCTATTAAACGAAGGAGGTAACCATGTGGACCTTTAGTAAAAACAAACAATGGAATGATCTCGAAGATCGTTTCGATTGGGTAAAAAGAATGAACGATGTGCCGCAGGATTCGCGCTACCATGCCGAAGGAAATGTGGCCATACATACGCAGATGGTTTTGGCTGCTTTAGAAAGTCAGGAAGCTTATAAGGCTTTGTCAGAGCAGGATCAGGAAATTTTATGGGCATCAGCTTTATTGCACGATGTGGAAAAATACAGCACCACTGTTTTCGAAACTGATGGAAGCATCACCTCTAACGGACATGCGCGTAAAGGAGCTCAATTTGCCAGACAATTGCTTTATATGGGCGGATTTACGCCTTTCGCTATCCGCGAGCAGATAGTAGGCCTGGTGAGGTACCATGGTTTACCAATTTGGTTATTCGAAAAACCTGATCCGCTTAAAGCACTCATTAAAGCCAGTATGGAGGTTAATACCGAATGGCTGGCGCTGTTGGCACGCGCTGATATGTTAGGACGGATCTGCAGCGATCAGGAAGAGATGTTGTATCGGATTAATTGTTTCGAAGAGTTTTGTAAAGAGCACAATTGCTGGGGTAACGCCCGGCAATTTGCCTCTAATGAAGCTAAAATGTATTATCTACAGCACGATGATGCTTTTGTAGATTATATCCCTTTCGAACAGTCGGTTGCTGAAGTGATATTAATGAGTGGATTACCTGGTGCAGGAAAAGATACCTTTATCAAACAGCACTATAAAGATTGGCCGGTAATCTCGCTTGATGCCATACGTATTAAAAGAGGGATATCGCCAACGGATAAAAAAGGCAACGGACAGGTAATTCAGGAAGCGAAAGAACAGGCCAGGGTTTACCTCCGTAAACAGCAATCGTTTGTTTGGAATGCCACCAATACCACCAGCCAGATGCGGATGCAACTAATAGAACTATTCAATTCGTACCGAGCAAAAGTGCGCATCGAGTATATCGAAGTGCCTTATCAGCAGTTGCACAGCCAAAATAAAAACCGTGATGCCATTGTGCCTGCAGCGGTTTTAGAAAGATTAGTTTATAAACTCGAAGTGCCGGCTTTATGGGAAGCACATCGAGTAGAGTATTGTGTGAAATGATTTATGTTTCATTGGTCATTAGTCATTAGTCATTGGTTTTGGTCATTGAAAACTGGCTATTGCTCAATGCAATACGTCATCCTGAATTTATTTCAGGATCTTTATACGGTCGTCATTTCGAGCGGAGTGCAACGCAATCGGGAAATCTGTCAAGATAGATATCTCTCCTGAATATTCGGGACTGTGCTTCATTTGAGATGACGACTTTTTGATTTAAGACTATAGACTTCGGACTCCGGACTATAGACTTCGGACTCCGGACTGAAGACTTCCAACTCCAAACTATTTCCATCATCAAAAAATAAACGTAATTTTATAATCATAAAAAATCAAAACAATTTAAGTTAAAAAACATTTTACAACAATGCATTTTCCCCAAAATAACTTATTATTACCCCCATATTTACGTTCATGAACTATAAACAATTGCAGGAAGATGTAAAAGAGCACGTTAGCGATTACTTCCATACCCATAACGATCCGCGGTTGGTTTATCATAATTTTGAGCATACCCAGGAAGTTGTAAACGCGGCTCAGCAGATCGCCAATCACTATCAGCTTAACGAGCAGGATTTTTTTACCGTTACCGTTGCAGCCTATTTTCATGATACCGGCTATTTTGAAGATGCCTTAAACCACGAAGCAAAAGGGGCCGAACTGGCCGATGATTTTTTAGCCAAACATAAGGTACACCAGGAAGTACGCGATAGCGTGAAAAGCGCTATTTTAGCAACTAAAATTCCACAGCAACCTAAAAACGAAATCGATAAAATCATCTGTGATGCCGACCTTTTTCACTTAGGCCTGCCCGATTTCCGTGCTAAAGGAAAACTGATGCACAAGGAAAACGAACTGATTTATAAAAAAGACATCAGTAAACTCGAATGGCGCAAAAAAGATATCCAGT
The DNA here is from genome assembly GCF_052045455.1 of Pedobacter sp. 22226. Taxonomy (NCBI): domain Bacteria; kingdom Pseudomonadati; phylum Bacteroidota; class Sphingobacteriia; order Sphingobacteriales; family Sphingobacteriaceae; genus Pedobacter; species Pedobacter sp. 22226. Next base: position 277,442 of record NZ_JBQEPB010000001.1, read on the forward strand.
TTATGGAGTCGCACCATTACCATACCGATTATGCCAATTTGTTGTTGAGCGATCAGAAACAGAAAAACATCGAAAAACTGAAAAGTAAGCTCACCTCGCAGGAAGAAATCAGTACCGAACTCGAAGAACCTAAAAACTTTGCGCCGGTAATTATTAAAGACAAAAAGAAAAAGGATAAAGACGACAGGCCTGATAAAGGTATCGAAACCATGTTCAGGATTACTTCGGCCAATAACCAGCGCCTGAGCGATATGGCCGATAATAAAGCACATATCCTCATTACCGTAAACTCCATCATGCTTTCGTTGATCGTGAGTTTATTGTTAAGGCGTTTAGAAGATCACGGCAACCTGATTATTCCGACTTTTATTTTATTGATGGTCAGTTTAACCTGTGTGGTGGTTTCCATTTTATCCACCCGTCCATCTATTCCAAAAGGAGAATTTACCCAGGAAGATATGGACAAGAAAAAAGTAAACCTGTTGTTTTTTGGTAACTTTTATAAAATGAGCCTGCCAAGTTATACCGAAGGCATGATTAAGGTAATGAACGATAAAGATTTTTTATACGGAACACTTATTACCGATGTGTACTCGCAAGGGGTGGTGTTGGGCCGCAAATATAAACTGATCCGCCTGGCTTATAATATCTTCATGTTTGGCTTAATTGCAGCAGTATTGGCATTTGTAATTGCATACGCAGCGTACGGAAAACTTTAATGGAAACAACAACCAAAACCGCTTTTTTCAACAGGGATTTAAGCTGGCTAAAATTTAACGAGCGTATTTTAATGGAAGCCGAACGTAAAACCGTTCCGCTTTTAGAAAGGATCAGGTTTTTATCTATATTTTCTTCCAACCTCGATGAATTTTACCGCGTGAGGATGCCTGTGCTGCTTGCCCTTGAAAAACTGAGCAATAAAGAAGATAACGACATCAAAATCGACGATAATTTATTGAATACCGCCAATCAGCTTATTTCTGATCAGCAACAACGTTACGGTAAAGTACTCAAGTCGGATCTTATTCCCGGACTTAAAGAGAATAAAATCAATCTAATATATGGTGAACCATTTCCAACAGCAATCCGGAAAAGCGTTACCAGGTATTTTTTGAGTCAGGTGATGGCCTTTTTACAGCCCGTTCATATTAACCAGGATACCAATTTTTTTCCTTCCAATAACGAACTCTATTTTCTCATTACCTTAAAAAAGAACGAAGAAACCGAAACGATAATTCTAAATATTCCTTCCAGTCAGTTGCCGCGTTTTTATAAGGTAGAAGCAGGCGAAGAAACCTTCATTGTTTTTCTGGATGATATTATTCGTTTCCATCTGGACAGGATTTTCCCCGAAGGAGAAATTACCGGATGTTACAGTTTTAAAATTACAAGGGATGCCGAAATCGACCTGAAGGATGAATATTCTGGCAGTTTATCCGATCAGCTGGAGAAACAATTGCTGAAACGTGATTCAGGTTTGGCCACACGTTTTCTTCACCAGCCAGGCATACCGGCAAATGTTTTCGAACTGCTCAAAAAATTGTTCAATCTTAAAAAAGCCAACAGGATAGAGGGTGGGCAGTACCATAACCTGAAAGATTTTATGGGTTTTCCGGTTAATTCTCCAAAACTATCCAACCAAAACTGGCCAAAACTCTGCAATACCGACCTGATTGAGGGCTCCTTAACCGAGGCCATTTATAAAAACGACATCATTGTACATACCCCTTACCAAAGTTACGACAGTGTGCTGCGGTTTTTTAACGAAGCCGCTATTGATGAAGATGTACGTGAAATATATGTGACGCTTTACCGCGTGGCCAGCGATTCTAAAATTGTAAATGCACTCATCAGCGCGGCCAAAAACGGTAAAAAAGTAACTGTATTGGTAGAGCTTAAAGCTCGTTTTGATGAAGCCAACAACATCAAATGGGCTAAAAAAATGAAAGAGGTTGGCGTTGATATCATCTACAGTGTTACCGCTTTAAAAGTACATGCCAAAGTGGCCCTGGTTAAAAGAAAAACAGGCGACCGGATGCATTATTCGGGTTTATTTGCCACCGGAAACTTTAACGAAAGTACAGCTGCCTTTTATACCGATCATATTTTAATGACGGCCAATAAGGAAATGCTGCGTGAAGTGGAACTGCTTTTTATTTTCCTTGCCAAAAGGGTTAAACCAAGCGCTGCCGATCTGATTAATTTCAGGCATTTACTCGTGGCGCAGTTTAACCTGCAAACGCTTTTTCTGGAGCTGATTGACCGCGAAATTGAACATGCCAGACAAGGAAAACCTTCGGGCATTACCATTAAAATGAATAATCTTGAAGAAAAAGTACTGATCAATAAACTTTATGAAGCCTCGCAGGCCGGCGTAAAGATTGATATGATTGTAAGGAGCATCTGCCGCCTGATTCCGGGGGTAAAAGGCATGAGCGAAAACATCAAGGTTACCCGCATAGTTGATCGTTATTTAGAACATGGCCGCGTATTTATCTTTCATAACCTGGGTAAAAATGATGTGTATATGGGTTCTGCCGATTGGATGAACCGCAACATATACCGCAGGATCGAAGTTTGTTTTCCCATTTATAATGAGCAGATTAAACAGGAAATGATAGAAATGATTGAAATCCAGAAACAGGATAATGTTCAGGCCGTTTGTATAGATGAACACATGAATAATATTCCGGTTAAAACTGGCGGGGTTCTTGTTTCTTCCCAGCATGATATTTACGAGTTTTTGAAAAATAAATAAAGCGCCGTGGGCCGTAGTACGTGTCCACATGAACCACAGTGATCGTCATTTCGACTGAAGCGAAGCAAAATGGAGAATCTATCAAGCGATAACTAATCGTTCATAGATCTCTCCGCTACGGTCGAGATGACGGGTGAGTGGTTAAAAATAATAATAATAAACGCCGTGGTCCGTGTCTCCACGGACCACATACTTTTACCGATGGTCTGTGAGACACAGACCATGGACAGACAATTAAATTTTACCCTTATGAAATACAATAAAACTTTTCTTGCCTCCAGCTTTTTAATTGCCACTGCTTTTTTTAGTGTATCCTGTGTAAACGGTAACCGCGATGATAAAAAAGGCGATACAACCGAAGCAACCTCAACCAATGCAGCAGCAAAACCGGACTTCCCTTACGATCTGGCCAACCCCGTAAAATACAATATGCCGCATAATCTTTTCGAAATTTCGGGTATTGTATTTCATAACGGCGATCCCAAAGAAGTATTTGCCATTCAGGATGAAGATGGAGACCTTTTCCATTTAGGCCTGGGCGATAAAGAATCAAAGTTTACTAAATTTGGCGGCAAAGGCGATTATGAAGATGTTACCATTATCAAAAATTATTTCATTGTATTAAAAAGCAATGGCGAACTGCATACTTTCCCCATTTCGGAACTGAGCAAGCCAGAAGCTACCAATGTAACCAAAACCAAAGATCTTGTACCTAAAGCGGAGTATGAAGGATTGGCTGCTGATGAAAAAAATAACATGATTTATGTGTTAACAAAGGATAGTAAACCCGATTCTAAAGCCAAAGCATCCAGCATTTATGGCTTTAAAGTGGGCGATGATGGATCGTTAACCGCTGCCGGAGAATTTAGCCTTTCGCACAAAGCAATCGAAAAAGCATCAGGAAGCTCAAAATCAAGGTTCCGTCCTTCAGCATTGGCTAAAAACCCAAAAACCAACGAGTGGTATGTACTTTCATCCGTAAATAAACTGCTGGTGATTACCGATGCTGATTTTAAAGTTAAAGCTACTCAGGCATTAGATCCGGGCTTATTTAACCAGCCCGAAGGCATTGCATTTGATCGTGATAATAACCTGTACATCTCTAACGAAGGCGGAACCCTGGCCGCCGGTAATATTTTGTTGTTTAAAGTTAAGAAATAAGGTTTGGTGTTCTTGAATGTTCGTCATCTTGTAGATAAACCGTCATCTCGACTGAAGCGTAGCGAAATGCCTGCCCGTACAGGCGGGGAGAGATCTATCTCGAGGTAGATTTAGCTTCGCTGAGCCTTCGGGTTCTCGGCTGCGTTATACTCCGCTCGAAATTACGGTAACCAGAGAGGAGTGATAACTTAACGTTATGCTTGGAAAACAAAATAATTTAAAATAACTATCTTTATACAAATGCTACACTATGATTAAAAGATTTACCCTTTTTACCATCTTATTTTTAATCAATTACATTGCCTTTGCGCAGGATGATGTAAAATACCGAGTAATTCTTTTTGGTGATGCAGGCGAAATGAACCCTGCCCAAATGCAGGATTTAAAAAATGCGGCAAAACAGATCCTCCCCAAAAAAACAACCGTAGTTTACCTCGGCGATAACATTTACCCTACCGGAATGGGCCTGCCGGGAAGTTTAGAAGAAGAAGAAACAAAAAAAATATTGCGTTCGCAGTTCGAACCGATGCGTAAAATGGGCGCTGCGGTTTACTTTGTTCCTGGCAACCACGACTGGGATAAATCCGGACCAAAAGGACTGGCAAAAATCAAAGCGCAGGATGATTACCTGAAAGCACAAAACGATCCGTTATTAAAACTGATTCCCGAAAACGGCTGTCCCGATCCTGTAGCTATAAAACTAACCGATAAACTAACCATTATTGCCTACGATAGCGAATGGTGGTTGTTTCCGTATAACAAAGCTAATCCAAATGGCGAATGCGATTGCCGTACCAAGGATGAGGTTTTGGTGAGGATGGAACAGTTGCTCGAAGAAAATAAAGATAAAGTAATCCTTCTCGCTTCGCACCATCCATTTCAGAGTTATGGCCCGCATGGGGGTTATTTCAATTTAAGAAACCACCTTTTTCCATTAACCTCGTTAAATAAAAACCTCTACATTCCTTTACCGGTTTTGGGTTCCGTTTATCCTTTGCTTCGTTCCACTTTGTTAAGCCCTGAAGATTTAAATCACCCGGCTTATAAAGATATGATCAAATCCGTAACAGGTGTATTTGGCGATTATCCAAATGTAACTTACGTTGCCGGCCATGAGCATGGGCTGCAGTTAATCAAAGGAAAACAATTGCAGATCATCAGCGGTTCAGGATCAAAAGTGTCGCCTAATAAAGAAGGTAAAACCTCTCTTTTCCACGAAATGCAGCAAGGGTATGTTGTGGCCGATCAGTTGAAAAATAACGACATGCGCTACGAATATTATATCTATTCAGATACCAGTGTTAAACGCGTTTACAGTTACATTAAAAAGTTCGAAACCATTCCCCAAAAAGTGCGCAACAGGGATAAACCGATTACCGCAGATAGCATTTTTGTGCGCATCAAGCCAGAATATGATAGTGTTGGCCGTTTCCACCGGTACGTTTTTGGCGAAAATTACCGTAAAGAATATGCTGGAAAAACAAAGGTTCCTGTGCTGCGGGTTTCCCAGATGATGGGTGGTTTAAAAGCTACCCAACGTGGTGGAGGCAATCAATCGCGTTCATTGCGTTTAGAAGATAAAAACGGTAAAGAATATGTATTGCGCAGCGTAGAAAAATACCCTGAAGTGCTATTACCTGCTGCCTTACGCGAAACTTTTGCCAAAGATGTAATTAAAGATAACATGTCGGCACAGCACCCCTTTTCGGCGCTTGTGGTGCCTGAGCTGGCCAAAGCAGGAGGCATTGCACACAGCAATCCGGTTATCGGCTGGGTTTCTCCCGATGATAATTTAGGGGAGTTTGAACCCGCTTTTGCCAATACTCTATGTTTATTCGAAGAGCGTGAACCAACCGGAGAATCAGATAGTTCTCCCAAAATGGATAAAAAGCTCACTGACGATAACGACAATAAACTGGATGGCCCGGCCTGGGTAAGGGCAAGGGCATTTGATGTATTATTAGGCGATTGGGACAGGCACGAAGACCAATGGCGGTGGAAAGAAACCAAAACCAAAGATGGTTCCGTTTATTCGCCGGTTCCGAGAGACCGCGACCAGGTATTTTTTAGGTCGGATGGCTTTTTACAACGTTACACACAGTCATCTTCCTTATTACCGATGATGCAGGGCTACGAACGTGGCATCCAGAACATCAATTGGTTTTTATGGGAAGGCAGGGAAATCAGCAGCCGCTGGACTGCCAATATTGATGAAAAAGAATTTGATCAGATTGTAAAAGATTTCTGTGCAAATTATAACGATGCCGTTTTCGAAAAAGCATTGAAAAAATTGCCTGAGCCAAGTTATTCCTTACATCATGATGCCTTTCTGGCACAAATGCGCAACAGGATTGCCACTTTGCCAAAACTGATGAACCAGTATTATCACTTCTTTAACCGCGTTGTGGATATCGAGGTAACCAATAAAAATGAACTGATTCGGATTACTGATGCAGATGATAACGGTTTAAGGGTGAAAATTAATAAAATCTCCAAAGAAGGAAATATCAAAGATGAACTCTTCGACAGGAAATTTAATCCGAAAGTAACCAGAGAAATCAGGGTGTACATGCACAACGGAAACGATAGCCTGATCCTGAACAATAAAAATTCTAACATCAAAATCAGAATCATAGGTGGCAAAGGCAATAAAGTTTACGATTTCGCCAACAGCAACAGCTTGGTAAGGTTATACGGAAGAAAAGATAAAGCCACCTACAACGGTGATGATGCAGATAAAATCAGAAAAATAATCTCTAACGATACTTCGAACTTCAGTTATATCCCAAAAGATATGTATCGCCGCAATTCGTGGTTGCTAAATGCCGGTTACAATCAGGATGATGGGGTATTACTGGGCTTAATCTACAAACAAACCAATCCGGGTTTCAGGAAACAGCCTTATGGCAATTCGCAAACCGTTTCTTTCCTCCATTCCTTTTCTACAAGAGCTTTTAGGTTCAACTATAAAGGCGAATGGTTAAAAGCTTTGGGTAAAGGCGATATTGTGGTAAAAGCCGATGCTTTTGCACCAAACAATACCCAGAATTTCTTTGGTTTGGGCAATGAAACCCATTTTGATGAGCATGGCGATGACATCAGATATTACCGTGCACGTTATAACCTCTATCAGGTTGATGCTGCCATCAGGTGGCGCAGGCCAAAATCTACTTTAAGCATTGGTCCGTCATATCAATATTATAAATACAATAAAGAAGATAACGACGGACGTTTTATCGAAAATCCATCACTGTTACATTCGGCTGATTCATTAACTGTCCGCAACGAAAAGATGTTTGCAGGCGCATTTGTTAATTTTACCAACAATACCCGTGATAACGACCTGTTACCAACGCTGGGAAGTTATGTTGATTTTAAGTTGCTGGGTTATAAAGGTGTAAATCAATATTCTAATTCTTACGGGCAGTTTACAGCCAGCATTGCCTTGTATAAAAATCTTGATGGCAGAAAAAACTTCATTTTGGCAGATCGTTTTGGCGGTGGGGTAACCGTTGGTAAACCCGCTTTTTATCAGGCACTTTACCTGGGCGGGCAAGGCAATTTACTTGGTTACCGCCAGTTTAGGTTTGCCGGAGAACACATGTTTCACAACAACTTAGAGCTTAGGGCAAAGCTCGGCGACCTGGTAAGTTACGTTTTACCCGGACAAATTGGCTTACTGGGTTTTTATGATGTTGGCAGGGTATGGAAACGTGACGAAGCATCAACAATATGGCATCACGGCGTAGGAGGGGGCGTTTATTTCGCTCCGGCATCACTCACGGTTGTGCGATTTGTAATGGGGCATTCTTCAGATGGCTGGTATCCATACGTTTCGCTTAATTTTAGGTACTAAATTTGTGTAACATATTTATAGATGTAATATCCAACTATTACGTTCAGCAGACGAACATTGCTTTAACGAGTGTGTATCTTTGCAAAGAATTAGTAATTAAACAGATAACTATAATTTTTACACTATAGCAAAACTTATACAATGAATACCAATGTAATACAGATACACAAAAACGAATGTATTCATTGCCAGGTAGAATCTTCTCTGTCTTTCCGACCCCTTGTGGAGTATCTAAAAGGCAGGTTGAAAACAGAAAAATCGGTAAAATCAGAGTTTTACAGGTTTTTACTTCAAAAAATTGAAAAAGACGATGTGCTGCTTGGCAACATCAGTGCCGAAGAATTATCTAAATATAAAGATACCTTAGAATTAATTTTTACAATTCTAACCCCTTTAATGGATAACGAAGATGATTTGTTTTGGGCGTTAAGTACCCCGATTCCGGATCAGATTTTCTTTAGTACCAATGCATTCTACAGATTTTTTAAGGATCATGATCCTAAAAATAAGGTAACAAAAGATAACGAACCGGTTGAGAAAAAACAGCTTAAGTTTATCTATAATGTTATTTTAGGCCGTTTTTATAATTTTACCCCGGTACTGAAAAACGAGATCATTTATGCCCATATCAACCCCGAAACTAAACTTACGCAATACTACAATATCCAAACGGATACTAAATTTGTAGATATTCTGCATAAGGGCGATCTGCCTGAACTTAATTTCGAAGAACTGGGCAGGCATTTTCAGGGCGAAACCGAACTGGAATATTTGGTGGAGCATTTGCCATTGAATAATTTTCATTTCGAGGGCTTTAGCATTATTTCCATTACAGATGTAACGCTGCAACATGCTATCGATGGAATCCGTGATGCTTTGGTTGATCACAATTACCAGACTGAGGCTTATAAACACGTAATACATGCTTTAAAAACACTGAGCGGCAATGGAAAAGTTGAATTTGGTTTAATGCCTTTTTTAACCGTGAACAACAAACTGGTTTTTGATAATCAGGAGTTTTCGCAAAGCATGTTAATCAATTCAGCAAAATCATCCAATCTTGAAGAGGAAGTTTTTTATTCGCTGGTAGAAAAATACAAAGAAAACCCGCGGGCAATTTTTGTAAGTGCCATTAACGACGATCAGATTACCAAAGATCCGTTTTTAAGGGTTTTAAAAGCGGCTGGCGTTTGTTCTTATTCGGTGTTGCCAATTTATTACAATAACCAGTTGGCTGGTGTTTTAGAGGTTTATTCAGAAGAGGAAGTGTTGGTTGATGATAAACTGTTGTCGAGGTTACGTCCGGCTATGCCTTTAATTGGTCAGCTTTTCCAATACAGTATCGAAGAGTTTGATGCCAAAATGGATGAGGTTTTGATGGATAAATTTACCGCTTTGCAACCTTCAGTTCAATGGAAGTTTAACGAAGCCGTTTGGCATTTTCTTCAGAACAACGGAAACCAGAAACTAAAGGAAATTGAAACAATTACCTTTAAACACATGTACCCGTTGTTTGGTGCCATTGATATCCGTAATTCAACTATAGAGCGTAATAAGGCTTTAAAGGATGATATGGAGGTGCAGTTAAACAGCCTGATTAACACTTTGAAATCTATCCGTAAGCATGTTTCTTTAGAGCTTACCGATAAATTGTTGTTCAACTGTAAGGATTGGATCAAACAGATCGGAAATTTTGCTTCTTCAAACGAAGAAAACAAGCTGAACGAGTTTTTAGAGATGGAGGTTTATCCGTTTTTATCGATTATAAAAGGGAACTATCCGGCAACTGCAGAATTTGTAGACCGCTATTTTGAGGTAATTGTGCCTCAAACAGGTGCTGCCTTTGCCAACCGCAGGCAGCTGGAGGTTTCCATGCAGTTAATCAATACTGAAGTGAGCCAGTACCTCGAAAAATCGCAGGCAAATTTACAGGCTTCATATCCTTGTTATTTTGCTAAATTCAGGACGGATGGTGTAGAATACGACATTTACATTGGTCAGGAAATTGCACCTGATAAACCTTTTGATCTGTTGTATTTAAAAAATATCCGTTTGTGGCAGTTAACTTCCATGGTCGATATTGCACGTTTATCAAAAGGATTAATCAGCGAAATGCCGCGTTCATTGGAAACCACTCAGTTGATTTTCATTCACTCAAACGCGATCGATATCAGCTTTAGGAATGATGAACGCCGTTTTGATGTAGAAGGTGCCTATAACATCCGTTACGAGGTGGTGAAAAAACGTATCGATAAAGTATTAATTAAAGGTACAACTGAACGTTTAACACAGCCCCATAAAATTGCCATGGTGTATTTCAATCCTGAAGAAGCCAAAGAATATATGGAGTACATCAAGTACATGCAGGTGCAGGGGTATTTAAACGACGATTTAGAGCAACTGGAACTGGATGAACTGCAAGGTGTTTCTGGTTTGAAAGCTTTAAGGGTAGGTGTAAAATACTTAGAGAATAAAACAACTGCCAAAACTGATGTTGCAAAAAAGCTGAAACCAAAAGAGCTGAAATCTATCGAGAAAGAGATCGCTAAGGTGCTGCAAAGATAATGATCGTTTTGTTATAAAGACCCTGAAATAAATTCAGGGTGTCTTCACTAAATTAAATCCTTTGGTTAATGCCAAAGGATTTTTTTTACCTATAAAGAAAAGAAAGAAATGGCAAAAAGCTAATCCATGTGTTCCGTGTCTCTTTAGCAGTTATTCAATCAAGCTTTGTTAAGCAATTAAATTGACGGTAAAAACGTCATTCTGAACGCAGTGAAGAATCCGAAAGCGATGAAATACAGGGCCCAATTGTACAGATCAAGATTCTTCGTTACACTAATCATAACAAACGTAAAAAAGCCTTCTCAGCAATAACAAACTTGTTGCTCGTGCCTACTAATAAACATTTATCATTCCATCATCCATCTTACATTTTTCCATCATCCATTAAAAAAAAAGCTTTCTGACCTAAATCAGAAAGCCTTTTTTGTTTCTTCTGTGTGTTTATGTTTAATTGATTGCTGCGATTTCTTTTTCAATTGCAACCGTTTCTATTGAACTGATATTGGTTTTCAAAGCTGCAAACCTGTCGATTGTTAATTTTTGAGAGTTACCCATCACCAAAGTGTGGTTATCAGTAGATCCGCTTAATTTTAAATCAGCTTCATCAGCAATTACGGTGTATAAACCTTCGGTGTTCGTATTAATTTCGGCATGGGCATTTCCTTTTAAAAAGATCTGAAGGTATTTTGTACTTAATTTTCCTTCTGTTTTAACAATTGCATTTTCTGAAGCTTCAATTCTGTAGATATCGCTTACATAAACGGTCAATTTGGTTTTCTCAATGCTGGTAGAGGTAATTTTTAAATTGTCACCATCCTGCATAATTTTTGCTGTTCCGGTATTATCATCAGTGTAAGAAACACCAGCTACATTTCTCTGAACGATGGTAAGTTCTACATTTCCCTTTACAGAAATTCTTTTAAAAGCCGCTATTTTAGAAATTTTTACAGGCTCTTTTTCGGTTGCCGATACACTTGTTGTAAATACAGCCGAAGATAAAACGATTGCTGTTAAAGATGTTGCGATTAGGGTTTTGATTGAGGTTTTCATAATATTTTTATTTAAAAATTAAATGTTAATTAATTGTTATTTAAATGTTTAAGTCTTTTTGTTTATGTTTTGTAGATAAGACGCCGGTAACAGGAAAACGTTGCAGCACATTTAACCCTTTTATACAATCAACAGGTAATACTCGACCAACAGGCTTTAATTCAAGACGAAACCCTGCAACATTTACATTTGAATTGTAAAATATTTTAAGAACCGTTATTCGGTTATTCTTTTTATTTATCTTTAAAGAGATTTTAGTCTGCTTATTTATGAAGAAAAAGGTTGTACTTGTTCAGGATAATAAAGATATCTTAGATATTATGGACCAGGTATTGGAAGAGGAAGGTTTCGATGTTACCGCATCGTTAAGTACTGAACCTATTGAGAAGATAGATGAAATTGAACCTGATGTAGTAATTGTAGATGATCACATCAAAGGGAAAAAGAAAGGATCAGAAGTGATTAAAGAACTTAAATCTGATCCCGAAACGGAAGATGTATCGGCCGTATTAACTTCCACATCAAATAACTTACCTCAGCAGGCAGAAGACTGCAAAGCAGATGATTACATCGAAAAACCGTTTGACATTGATCATATGGTTGAAGTGGTGAAGAAAAACGCTTAATATCAGGCAAATAATTTATTTCCTGGAAGGACGGATTTCATTCGTCATTTCCGCGAAGTCAGGAATCTTAATGTAATAAGTTTAAGATTATCAATCAACCCGATACCTATCGGGTTAGGAGTGACGATTTCCCGCAGACTATTAAATTCAATAAAATCCAGTCTTTATATTTACTCCATACCAACATGAGGCTTAAACGTATCCGTTTTAACTGTTGCTTTTAACTCATGCAAAATGGTGTACAAGCCAAAATTGGTGCGGTTAACGTAAATAAAATGTTTTACCCCGCGTGCCTGCTTAAATTCTGGCATTTTCGAAATTTTTTCGCCATACATATATAATTGCTCAAAAAAATCCGGCTTGCTAAAATCAAATGTTGAACTGGTATAAGGCTTTGCAAACAAACTGATCATTTCACGGTACGATTTATAATAAAACTCAATCTGTTCAGGCGAATCATCTGCGTGGATCATATCCAGTTTTCTAAACGCATCAATTGTTTTATTTTTATCGTTGATCACATCGGTTGAGATCAGGGAGAAAAACGGGTGATAAAAATCATCCGGCAATTCTTTAATACAACCAAAATCTATCACACCCAGGTTTTCATCCGGCGTAATCATAAAATTGCCCGGATGCGGGTCAGCATGAACCGCCCTTAATTCATGTTGCTGGAAATTGTAAAAATCCCACAAAGCCTGACCGATTTTATTTCTTAATTCCTGCGAAGGATTGGTTTGCAAAAATTCCTTTAAATGTAACCCCTCAATCCAGTCCATGGTAATAATTCGTTTTCCGGATAACTCGGGATAATATTTCGGAAATACCACATGCGAAAGGTTTTTACAGGCTTCAGAAAATTCGACCGAACGCCTTACTTCCAGCTCATAATCAGTTTCTTCCAGTAAACGTTCTTCAACTTCTTTAATATAAATGCTCAGTTCCCTTTCCGACATGCCCAACAAACGAAAGGCAAAGGGTTTAACAAGCTTTAAATCAGATGAAATGCTGTCTCCCACACCTGGATATTGAATTTTAACAGCAAGTTTTTTGCCGTTAAGCGTGGCCTGATGCACCTGGCCAATTGAAGCTGCATTACTTGATGTAAGGTTAAAATTGTCGTAAATCTGCTCAGGCGTTTTGCCGAAGTTTTTGGTAAACGTGCGTACAATCAGCGGACCCGAAAGGGGTGGGGCGTTGTACTGCGACTGGGTAAATTTATCTACATAAGATTTTGGCAGGATATTTTTATCCATACTCAGCATCTGTGCAATTTTTAAGGCGCTGCCTTTTAATTCGCTCAACGATTTATAGATATCTGTCGCATTATCCTCGTTGAGCTGTTCGCGGTCCATTTCAGGATTAAACAGCTTTTTAGAATAATGTTTAATGTAATTGCCCCCGATCTGGATACCGGTTTTTACAAACTTAGCCGAACGTTCTACCTTGGTTGTCGGAATACTTTTTTGTGTCTTCATCTATGCTTAAAACCTCATCTTATCTGCAAACTTCCCGTTCCTTGATAAAAACTTCCCGTATTCCAGCAAATTATCGATTGGCGAGTGCTGAAAAAGATCAAAAGTAACGTTAATGCCTTTTTCAATCGCTTCGTCGCTTTTTTCAAAACCTTCACTGTCATCATTAATCCAGAAGTTAACAATAAAGGCAAACTGGATCCATAAGGCATCTTTGTATCTTTTAGTCAAAAAACGGCGCTCAGCAAGTTCCCCACTATCCAAACCTTCATCTATAATTTCCTGTGCAAAGTTTTCGAAAATCGGTTTTACCCCAGCCAGTACATCGGGTGTAGAAAATTTTCCACGGTGGTTTTTTAAACTATAAATCACAAAACTGCGTTCATTTTTCAGGTTTTCGAGGTAGCTGTAAAAGAAAGAAAGCATTTTCTCTCTCGCCGTGTACTGAAGCCAAACTTCCTGTTCTTTTATTTTGCTGATCGTTTCGAAAGTAAGTTCAAACCAGATGGTTTTTTCTATGCTTTCGAAAGAAGAAAAAAACTGATAAAAATCCGCCTCGGTAATTTTAAGTTTTTTAACAAAAACATAAACCGATTTAGGTTTTTCATTGTTGGTTAAAACATAGTCTAAATATGCTGTTCTAATTTGTTGAGCGGTTGCCATATAGCTGTTTTTTACAAGTATAACGTTTAATTTATTTGCTTGTTTTCATGCCTGCACTTTTGTCGATCATAAAAATGTAATAATAGCTTTCAAAATATTTGAAAGTTGGTTTTTAGCTATTTTATTTAGTTTTTATAACATATAAATGTTGATAATTAATTTAGTTAAAGCTAAAATTATTAGTATTTTTGTTGCTGATTATTCCCTGACTAAGCAAGATAATATGATCCAGTTAAATGATTTTTTATACGGTAAAATGGAATTGCCTGATGTTTTTTCTGATCTGTTAAATACTGATGCTTTAAAAAGGCTGGCGGGTGTACATCAAAGTGGTGCGATATTTTTGGTAAATCCTGATATTTCCCATTCCCGCCTGGAACACGCCATTGGCGTAACCATGCTGATCAGGATGCTGGGTGGCCCGGAGCTTGAGCAGATTGCCGGTTTATTACACGATATTTCGCATACGGCATTTTCGCATGTGGGCGATTATGTTTTTGGTAACACGGATGAAGATTATCATGAAAAGGTTTTTGCGGAGATTTTATGTAAATCTGAAATTCCGGATGTTTTATTGAAATATGGGTACGATATTAACCAGATTCTTTATGGAAGCTTTGATATTCTGGAGCAGCCTTTACCTGCGCTATGTGCCGATCGTTTAGATTATACCTTGCGTGATGGTGTTCATGGTGGCATTATTTCGCGCCAGCGGGCACGAGAGTTTTTGACTGCCGTAGTTTTAAAAGATGGAAAAATTGCGGTGAACAATGAAGCTGAGGTAGCATGGATTAACGAAGCTTTCGAAAAGTTGAACAACGAAGTGTTTAAGTTGCCACTCCATCTGTATGCCAACGGGAAAATAGCAGAGCTGATTAAGAAATTTTTGGATAAGGGCTTACTGGTTGAAAGTGATATGTTTAAAACAGATACCATGTTATTGAACAAAATCAGAACAACTTACGAAGGTTACGAAGCCATTAAATCGATAAAACAATTAAAAGGTTTTGCAGAATTTATGCGCCATGGTGCAGTACCAAAGATTAAAACTAGAAAGTTGAATGCGCTGTTGGTATAGTGATGGGCGTTCGGCGAATGGCGTAAAGCGGTTAGCGTTAAAATTGGCGTAAGGTAAATTTGTTCTAAATGCGTTTTGTCATCCTGATTGGAGTCGAAGGATCATGGCTGGAATAATGCCTGAATTTATCGTCATTTCGAGCGGAGTGTAACGCTGCCGAGAACCCGAAGGCTCAGCGAAGCTAAATCTTTCTCAAGATAGTTCTCTCCCCGCCTGTACGGGCATGCATTCCACTGCGTTTCAGTCGAGATGACAGCATCACTAACAATTAATGATAATCAGTTCACAGTTGGCAATTTGCAGTTAACAATTTAACAATCCAGCAATTAAACAATTCTACCTAATCAACCATTAAACAATTAACCCAATGACCAATGAACAAATGACTAATAAACCAATGAACTATTCTACCTATATTGTACAAAATTTATTAGTATGTCTGCAATAGAAATTATTTTGATCGGAGTGGTAATCCTGTTGATTTTTGGTGGTAAAAAACTACCTGAGTTAATGAGGGGGATAGGAAAGAGCGTTAAGGAATTTAAAGATGCCAAAAACGAACCGCCAGTTAAATAAATAAGATTTGTAAAACATTTGCTTACCGGCGCTGTTTTTATTCAAAATAACCTCAAATGGAAAATCAAAAACAAGACCAGGCCAAATCGAAATCTGATTTCACAGAAGAAAATACGAAAAATCCTGAGAAAGGATTAAACAACTGGAATGATCGTTTGGATGAAAACCTGGAGCCTGAAGATCATAATAATATTACTGCCGACGAAAGAGCAAAAGATTTTTCTGAAAAATACGGAAGCGGCGATCAGTCTGACGAAAGCAACAACTGAATATTTATTATGTAAGGGCTTGATTTTTAACTGTTAACGGCTCTTGTTTAATAAGAGTAATGTTGAGCTCCTCAATATTTTACACCAGCTTCCGGGGTTTTTTACACGAAACGTGATTTTCTTCCCTAAAAAATGTTAATTTTTTTCCATGTGATTTGATTAATAGTATATTGCATATCTATATCAAATAAACATGTATAACGTTTTCAAAATAAGCTGATAAGTAATGAACAGGCATTGGTTATTGGTTTTGTTATTTTTGCTTTTTACATCTATAACTTTTGCCCAGAATACTTCTAACAAGGGAAAGGATTTTTATGTTACTTATGCAGGACATGTTGATGGAAAGAAAACAAGATTAACCTTATTTTTATCTGCCGACAGGGCTACAAAATACCAGGTTGCTGTGGGTAATAATGTAATCTCGTCGGGTACAGTTCCCGCCAATACCTGTTTGCCCATAATTATTGATCCGAATGTTGCTGCCAGCGATGCTTATATTGGTACAAATGATGTAATAGAAAGTAATAAGGCTATTCATGTAACTACAAGCGATAATCCAATTTCTTTATATAGTGTAATAGCCTATCAGGCCCGTACAGGTGGCACTATGGTGCTTCCAACCAATACTTTAGGTAAAGAATATTATACTTATAGCTATCAAAGCAATAATACTAACGGGAATTATGCAGAATTTACCATCATTGCTGTAGATGATGATACCGAAATAGAGATTACGCCTACTAGCGGCAATGCAACTCATCAGGCCAATCAAACCTTTACAAAAACATTAAATAAAGGAGAAATCTATCAATATCAGGCTACAAACGACTTATCCGGCAGCCATATTAAATCTACTAAGGGTTGTAAATCTATCGCGGTTTATTCAGGTAATACCTGGGCATCATTTTGCGAGCAGGGAAGCAGCAGAAATCCGAGTGGTGGCGATAACCTCTATCAACAGTTATTCCCGGTTACGGCCTGGGGGAAAAACTTCGTAACGGCACCTTTTTACAATACAACACATGGCAATACTGATATTTTTAGGGTAATCGTTTCTGAAGATAATACGGTTTTAACTGTAAATGGCAGCACTACGAATGCTAATGGTACCACTTTGAATAATCCATATCTAAAGGGTTCGATCGTTACTTTTTTCTCCACCTCGGCCAATGTTATATCGGCCAGCAAACCCATTTCGGTAGCGCAGTATCAAACTTCTCAAACGTGTAATTTAAACAATCGGACAACTCCAAATGCAAACGATCCCTATGTTGGCGATCCTGAAATAACGGTACTAAACCCGGTTGAGCAGACCCTGAGTAATATCACTGTTTATTCGAGATTGGATAATGTGATTACGAATATTGGTAAGTTTTTTATTAATGTGATTATTAAAACGGCTGATATCCCTTCATTTCGTTTAGACGGAAGTCCTGTTTCAAATTTTGTTGCAATAAATGGCGAATATAGTTATGCGATTGTGGATGTAAGCTTAAGTCAGCAGGCACAACACCGCTTATCTGCTGCAGGAGGTTTTTCGGCCATTGCTTATGGTTATGGTTCTGTTGAGTCGTATGCTTACCTCGCCGGTGCAAACATTCAGAATTTCACTTTTCAGCCATTAAATGAAGCTACAGGTAAAAATGTAACCAGTGGTTGTTTAGGCGAAATTATTAAGCTGAAAATTAACCTGCCTTACCAGCCTACTCAATTGGTTTGGGATGTACACAATGGTGATGGTGTAATAACCGAAGCAACACCAACTGCTCAGGGTACATTTACCAATAATGAGGTTGTTTATTATACCTATTTATATCCTAAAGATATTAAATATGATCAGCCGGGAGATTACCAGTTTAAAGTAATATCTACCAAGCCCACTGCGGATGAATGTGGTAATGTTGAAGAATTAACTGCCGATTTTACGGTTGATAATCAACCTTCTGCTATTGCGGTAGTGCCTGAAACAGGTTGTCAGGCCAGCGGGATCCAGTTTACCGATCAAAGTAAATCCAATTCCGATTCAAGGAGTATTACACAATGGTTGTGGGATTTTGGTGATGGCGAAACTTCAACAGAACAAAACCCGGTTCATATTTTTAAAAAAACCGGATCGTTTAAAGTAATTTTAACGGCTACTACCGATTCTAAATGTTCGGATGTATCAGAAGAATACCCTATCCTGATTAACCCTCAGCCTATATCCGATTTTGAGGTAAGCGGATTATGTACCGGAAAACCGATTAAATTAATTGAAAAATCAACTATAGAAAATCCTGGAACGATTGTAAAGTGGACCTGGAATTTTGGCGATGGTTCTGTTGATGATACCAATCAGATTCCTGTTCATCAATATGGCGCCCCTGGTTCTTATACCATTACTTTAACCACTGTTAGTGATAAAGGCTGTGTGAGCGAGGTGAAATCTAAAACGGTAAGCGTAATCAATCCTCAGCAAGCTGATTTTATTCTTCCGGATTTTTGCCTTGATGACGGAGTAGCCAAATTTAAAAACACTTCTAAAAATGCGGATGGCAGCGTTACTGATTTAACCGCTCAGTGGACTTTTACCTTTAATAATAATACTGTAGCAACCTCAACTGATTTTGATGGTTCATTTTCACCTGCTGTTACGGGTGATTATGCCGTGGCCTTAATTGTTAAAAATGGCGATGGCTGTGAAATGTCAAAAACACTTACATTTACCGTTAATGGGGCTGTAAAAGAAGCTAAGTTTAATGTAATTAAAAATAATGTTTGTGTAAGCGATAAGATTATCATAAAAAATGCTTCAACAACTTTTGCAGGTAAGATTACAAAAATTGAAATTTACAGGGATACAGAGAATGAAACCTCTATTTATAAAACCATTCCTTATCCTGATGACAGCGATATAGAGATCGGATATAATACTTTCGGAGGGGCTACAGATCGAAGCTTTAATGTCAGGCTCGTGGCTTATTCAGGTGAAAGTTGCTTTAAAGATTATGCGGAAAGGGTAACTGTAAAACCAGAGCCGCAATTAACATTTGATGATATGCCAGCTGTTTGCGAAGCTGATGGAACGGTACTTATTACGCAGGCGAAGCAGAAAGCTGAAGAAGAAGTAGACGGTGGTGATGGTGAATATGCCGGAGATGGCATGAAGGCCGACGGTACCTTTAACCCTAAAATTGCAGGGGTTGGGGAACACACTATCACCTATACTTTTAAAGGCGCTAATGGCTGTTCTTCATCTATTAGCAAAAATATCCAAGTGTATGCATCTCCTGTGGCTGATGCAGGTTCATTAATTTACATCCTGGCCGGAGGAGAAATCGAAATTCCGGCAACTGCTGAAGGAACCAATTTAAAATATGAATGGTCGCCGGCAACCGGATTAAATAAAACCAATGTGCTAAATCCAATCGCCTCACCCGAACAAGATACAGAATATACCTTAACGGCAACCACGCAGCCCAATGGTTGTGCGGCTACTTCTAAAGTTTTAGTGAAAGTATTGCAGATGTTAAATCCACCAAATACCTTTACACCAAATGGCGACAACGTAAACGATACCTGGATTATCAAATATTTAGAATCATATCCTAAGGCTACTGTGGATATTTTCAACAGAAATGGACTTAAAGTATTTTCAAGCAAAGGATATAAAATTCCGTTCGACGGAACGTACCAGAACGAACCACTACCGGTTGGGGTGTACTATTACATCATTAATCCACAAAACGGACGTAAAACCATCACAGGACCTCTCACTATAATCAGATAAATTGAAAAAGATCATTACCATATTTGCACTTTTTATAACATTTAACGGCTTTGCGCAGCAAAAACCGCAATACACACAATATATTTTTAACCAGTATCTTTTAAATCCAGCACTTTCGGGTATTGAAAACTACCTCGATTTTAAAGCCGGTTACCGCAAACAATGGTCGGGGATTACCGATGCTCCTCAAACTTCTTTTGTATCTGCAAACTGGGCGTTAGGCGATAATCAGTTGTGGAGCAATGCATTAACCTCTTTTCCAGAGCAAACAGGCGATCCGATGGATAGGAACTATATGCAAAATTACATGTCATCACCATCGCACCACGGAATGGGGGTAACGGCAGTATTGGATAAAACGGGACCTATAAAGCGATTGGATGCCAATGTAACTTATGCCTACCATTTACAGTTAAGCAATAATTTTAATTTATCGGCTGGAGTAGCGGCAGGAATTTCGAGTATCTCGTTAGATGTAAATGCACTTACTTTTGATACTCCGATTGATCCGATTATGAACAGGGCACTGATTAACCAGCTAAAACCTGATTTAAGTATTGGTTTATGGTTATATGGCGCAAGGATGTTTGCAGGTTTATCGGTACAGCAGATTCTGCCACAAAAATTAAGTTTTACGGGCGATAATAATTATAATTTAGGTAAAGAAGTACCACATTATTTTGCCACTGCAGGCTATAAGTTTTTCGTAGATGATGAAATTTCGGCCATACCATCAGTAATGGTAAAATATGTATCTCCTGCTCCCGTTTCCTTTGATTTAAACATGAAACTGGCTTTTAAAGATAAAATATGGCTGGGCGGAAGCTACCGTAAAGATGATTCTTTTGCAGCAATGGCTGGTTTTAATATCGGTAAAATGGTAAACCTGACTTATTCATATGATTTTACAACCTCACAGTTAAATCAGGTAAGCAATGGCAGTCATGAAATTGTGTTGGGTATATTGCTTAATAACGTTTATAAAGTGCCATCATATATTAAAATGTGGTAATTTCAGTTAGCAATTTTCAGCTGGCAGTTCTATCTTTTGGTTAACCGTTTTCAGTTAGCAATTTTGTATTGTATTTAACTGTAAACTTCTAACTGTGAACTGATCTACAGTTCTTTTCTTAATCTTGCCACAGGAATATTCATCTGCTCGCGGTATTTGGCCACCGTTCTTCTGGCAATGTTATAACCTCTTTCTTTCAGGATTTCAGTTAACTTTTCATCAGCTAAAGGTTTGCGTTTATCTTCGTTGCCAATGCAATCTTCCAAGATTTTTTTAACTTCTTTATTCGAAACTTCTTCACCGTTTTCGGTTTGAATAGCTTCTGAGAAGAAGGATTTTAATAAGAAAGTACCAAATTCTGTTTGTACATATTTAGAGTTTGCCACCCTCGATACAGTAGAAATATCCATATCGATTTTATCAGCAATATCTTTTAAAATCATTGGGCGCATTTTACGCTCGTCAGCTGTTAAAAAATATTCGTACTGGTAATGCATAATGGCATTCATCGTTTTTAACAACGTTTGCTGCCTTTGTTTAATTGCATCAATAAACCAGCGGGCCGAATCCAGTTTCTGTTTTACAAACTGAACGGCTTCTTTCAGCTTTTTATCTTTTGACGAAGCCTTATCATAATGCTCGAACATTTCCTGATAAGACCTGCTTACTTTAAGTTCAGGGGCATTTTTCGAGTTTAAGGTTAAAATCAGTATGCCATCGTTATTGCTGATGTGAAAATCAGGTATAATCTGCATCTGTTTAGTAGTCACCTGGTTGGCATCGCCTGGTTTCGGGTTCAAACGCAGAATTTCGTTAACTACTTCTTTCAGTTCTTCGCTATCTAAACCTAAACTTTTTTCTAATTTATCGTAATGTTTACGCGTAAATTCGTCCAGGTAGTTTTCCACCACATTCATGGCTTTAATAATGATGGGATTACCCGGATCTTTCCTTTTTAACTGGATCAGCAAACATTCTTTTAAATCCCTTGCACCAATGCCCGGAGGATCAAAGCTTTGAATCAGTTTTAACATTTCCAGCACATCTTCTTCCTCCACCATTACATTCTGAGAGAAAGCAAGATCATCGATCATAGAACCTAACGGACGACGCAAATAGCCATCATCATCCAAACTGCCAATAATCTGTTTACCGATAATGAAATCCTGATCGGATAGGGGAATAAGGTCTAATTGTTCCTGTAAACTTTCGAAAAATGTACTTTCAATGGCGATTGGGGTTTCTTTTTTCTCCTCATCGTCATCTCCATTATTGTAATTGGTGCTATAATCGTTGGTAGAATCGTCCTGCAGATAATCATCTACATTAAACTCATCCATACTGGTGTCGTCTGATGACTGTTCGTAATCGTCAGGACCATCATTCAAATCATCGTATTCGCTTTTAGGCTCGTCCTGGGTCATTAAACTCGGATCTTCCAGCGCCGGATTTTCTTCAAGTTCTTCTTTTACCCGTGTATCTAAAGCAACAGTTGGCACCTGTAACAGCTTGATAAACTGTATTTGTTGTGGTGATAACTTTTGTAATAATTTTTGTTGTAGGTGTTGCTTTAGCATATTAAATATAAAAGAATGGGGCAAAAATAAACAATAGATTTCAGATATTCTCTGCAATTGATCTAAATGCTATCGATATGTCCGGTTTTTTAAAATTATCAGCTAAACATTTGGATTGAATTTAATGTTTGCTATTTTAGTGAATAAATAAACTAAAATTAAAAAATATGGGATTTGTAAAGGAATTTAAAGATTTTGCAGTTAAAGGAAATGTGCTCGATTTAGCTGTCGGTGTAATTATTGGAGCAGCTTTCGGGAAGATTGTAAGCTCACTGGTTGAAGATATTATTACTCCAGCGGTTTTAGGACCAGCATTAAAGGCTGCAGGGTTAGAAGACCTTAGTAAACTTACCATTGCAGGCACGGCCATTAAATATGGTAATTTCCTTTCGCAGGTAATTTCATTTATCATAGTTGCATTGGTTCTTTTCTTAATTATTAAAGGTGCAAATAACCTGAAAAAGAAAGAAGTTGCAGCCCCGGCAGCAGCACCTGTACCTACTAAAGAAGAACTGCTTTTAACCGAAATCAGAGATTTATTAAAAGCAAAAGCATAATCAAAAAGCTCCGCAGAATGATCCCAACTGCGGAGCTTTTGTTTAGTAACTTCTTTTTACCGCTGGATCGGTAATGATGATATAATCGCCCAGGTTTTTAAATTTCTCCCAATCGGGTTTTGAAAAACTTTCGTCAGAAAATGATGAAATATTCAGGATTTTTAATTTTGGGTTAGCTTGCGCCAGTTTGGCCAAAGTGCCCAGTTTCTCGTCGCTATGGAAACGTCCGTTCAGCTGTAAAACCTTTGTCCCTTTATTTGCTTTGATAAATTTACTTATCGACCAGGCCATGGTGGCATCCCATAAATTCTGAGTCTGGTAAATTTTCATCGATCCCATGTTGTGCCCACCTAAAGTTTCTGTAAATTTTTCGTAATACCTGCCTTTAGCCGTATCAACAGGTAGCGGTGGCAAAAAGTTGAATGATGCTTTTGGGAAGTTTTCCAGCGCTTTTAACCCGCCCATGGTAACCGCATTGCTATATCTGGTAGCCGCATTGGCCGCAATCACTTTTAATTGGTGCTGTTTGGCATATTCTATTAAAGGTTTATAATCTTTGTAATTTCCCCAGGCTCTTCCTTCTTTAATAAAGTTCTTTTCCGAAATCAGTCCGGCTAAATATTCATCTACTTCCGGCTGCACATCGGTATGGAACATTTCTAAGGATAAAGCTATTTTCTGAGAATATGCTGCGCCTAGTTTTTTAAAAATTTCGGCCTCCACGTAATGCCCGATGGAATCATTATGGTCTTCGCCAAAAAATAGTACATCATTGGCCATCATATCCGAAACGATATCATCAATTGTAATAGTTTTTTGTTTTTTTACATCAAATATTTTATAATGGCTGCTAATTTCCTGCGCACATACTGCCGTAGAAATGCATAAGCCCAACATTAATAGAAAAAATTTCATGCGCTCAAAATAAGAAAATAATTTTCACCGATAAAATAACGCCATTTACCGTCTTTTACCTGATTCCTGCACCGGGTATATATAATGCATAAACACTTATCAATACTTTTGGATTATTAAATATTACACACATGGATAACCTCAATCATAACGATAATAACAACACTAAAAACTCCGGGAGGGCTTTAAGTGGTTTCATCATAGCAATCATCGGGATCGCACTTTTGTTAAATAACCTGCATTTAGATATCCCCGGGTGGATATTAAGCTGGTCTAATTTTTTAATCTTACTTGGTGTATTTATCGGCGTTCGTCGTAACTTTAAAGGTATAGCCTGGTTAATCCTGATTTTGATCGGTGTTTATAATACTTTGGATAACATGAATCTGGATTTTGATCCTTCCAAATATGCTTTAGGTTTTGGTTTGGTGATTATAGGTGGGTTTTTGATTTTCAGGCCAAAAGATTCTGACTTATTTGGCAAGAGGCGTAAAGACCGGAAAAAAGCTAAATTTGATTTCGAAGGGACAGCTGATGATCATACGGCAAATACTAACGATATTATTGATGTAACAGCGATTTTTGGCGGAAGTACACAAACCGTTTATTCTAAAAACTTTAAGGGGGGTGATATTATGGCAATTTTTGGTGGTGCAGATATCGTGATGACGCAGGCCGATTTTCCAGAAACAGTATCGCTTGACGTTACTGCTGTTTTTGGAGGAATTAAACTGATTGTTCCGCAGAACTGGGCCATAAAATCGAACGTTACCGCATTATTTGGCAGTGTAGAAGATAAAAGATCTCATTTAATGCCCGTATCGGAAATGACGAAAACACTGATTTTAGACGGTACAGCATTATTTGGTGGGATCGAGATAAAGAGTTTCTAAACATATAATAAAAACATCGCCTATGAAATGGTTTGCAGTAAATTGTATCTATCAGGTAATTTGTGGTGAAGGAAAGCATACGCCTCAGTTTAATGAGCAAACGCGTTTAATACAGGCCGAAGGCATTGCCCAGGCCTTAGATAAGGCAAAATTGAATGCCGTACATTTTAATCC
Source organism: Pedobacter sp. 22226 (assembly GCF_052045455.1). Taxonomy (NCBI): domain Bacteria; kingdom Pseudomonadati; phylum Bacteroidota; class Sphingobacteriia; order Sphingobacteriales; family Sphingobacteriaceae; genus Pedobacter; species Pedobacter sp. 22226. Next base: position 302,419 of record NZ_JBQEPB010000001.1, read on the forward strand.
GCCTTTTAATAATTGTACTGGCGATAAAGTAGTATGGAAATTTATAGGAGTGGGAGGAATATTGGCAGTAGAAGAACCTGCCGATGGTGTTGAAGTAAGTTCGAAGATTGTTGAGCCGAAGTCGGTTGATAAATACCTCGAAAAACTCCGCCACCGCAATAAATCATTAACTAATCAAAACCGTTTTGACAACTAGACCTTTATCCGTTCCGCAGATACAAAAAACATCGCTTGCACTGGCAATAGTTTGGACCGTATTGTGTGGTGTTGGATTGCATTATGTGGTGAATTTTTCATGGTGGATAGCTGTGACAGATAGTCTGATCAATAACTTTTTACTGGCATTGGCCTGTATCGGGATCAGCAATATGCTGGGTTATTACCAGCCTAAAAACGAACGGATCCTTTATGTACTTATTATTACCCTTGCCCTTACATTTGTAATTATTTATGTGGCTAAATATTCAATGCTCTATATTTTTGCCGATTATAAAGAGTACAAAGATTTTTATAATTTTTCTTTTGCTTTCCGCGGATTAATTTCTTTTATGTGCCTGGCCTGGTGCGCACTGGCCAATATTTTATGGTATAGGCTTGAAGAACAGTCGGAAACGCACGAAAGGCTTTCTGCAGCCAAAAGCCTGGCCAAAGAAGCCGAACTGAATAAATTAAGGCACCAGTTACAACCTCACTTTCTTTTTAATAGCTTAAATTCGGTATTTGCCCTTACCATGGTTAATCCAAAGGAAGCAGGAGTGATGATTACCAAACTGGCTTCTTTCCTCCGCGGAACTTTAAAGCGCGATGATGAATTATGGGTTTCAGTTGAAGAAGAAATGGAATACATCCAGCTGTACCTCGATATTGAAAAGGTAAGGTTTAGCCACAGGTTAAATATTGAAGTAAACGTTGCCGAAGATACTTTAAACCTTTGTTTGCCAGGAACTTTATTACAGCCGATTGTAGAAAATGCCATAAAATTCGGACTTTACAATACTTCTGCAGGCATTACCATCAAAATTGATGTTACTGTAGAATACAATATTTTACAGTTGCGCGTACAAAACCCCTTCGATCCGGAGATGAAAGCTGCCGGCGGAACCGGCTTTGGTTTAAGCGCCATTAAACGCAGGTTATATCTGTTATTTGCAAATACCCATTTATTACAAACCGATATTGAAGCAAATAATTTATATATTACCACCCTAAAAATTCCCCAAAAAAATGATCAGAACAATACTAATTGACGATGAGCCTTTAGCAAGAGATATTGTAAAATATTACCTTTCAGATCATGCAGAAATAGAGATTGTGGCAGAGTGTGGTGATGGATTTGAAGGCTTAAAAGCAATTACCCTACATAAACCCGATTTGATTTTTCTGGATATCCAGATGCCTAAAATCAGTGGTTTCGAAATGCTCGAACTCGTAGAAGATAAACCTGCCGTTATTTTTACCACCGCTTTTGATGAATTTGCCATTAAAGCATTCGAGGTAAATGCCGTCGATTACCTGCTTAAACCGATTGATAAATCACGTTTCGATGCCGCCATTAAAAAGCTGCCAAACAAATTAAACCAGACAGAAAATACCGAAGCCGTTTTGGATGCAGCGGCCCTAAGCCCGGCGCAGAACAATAGGGTAGTGGTTAAGAAAGACGGTGTAATTAAAATTATCCCTGTGGCCGATATCAATTACCTGGAAGCAGATGATGATTATGTGAAATTAAGTACGGTTGACGGTTCGTTCTACAAAAATAAAACCATGGCCTATTTTGAGCAAACGCTTGATGCAGGTCAGTTTATCCGCATACACCGCTCTTATATCATTAACCTTGCACAGGTAACTAAAATAGAATTGAAAGAAAAAGATAGTTACGTGGTGCTGTTAAAATCAGATATCTGGTTGCCGGTAAGCAAAACAGGTTATGTAAAACTGAAAGCAGCGCTGGGATTATAAACTGATTTTTATTTGGAAAGCAATCAGCTGCTCAGGTTATTGTCAGCCCTGCTTTCCGTTACTCCCGATGAAGAATCGGGATCACTACAATCAGGTTTATTTTGCGGCGGCCTCTGCTTTTATTATTGGCCTGTTCCCTGCTAACGCCTGATGCTAATAACAGGGGGATATCTTCACGATTTCCTTATTTCGTTCCATAGGAACGAATCATAGGTAGAAAAATATGCAGTGTGCATTTTTTCGTTCCGTAGGAACGTTTAATGAAATAAATAAAGCGAGCAATCATTTAAAATAGCAGCATGAGCCCCGGTTTTTCAAAAGATTTTTTACATTTGCATTAAATAGAAAAAATAATAATTAATCACTCTTGCATTTGTAGAGAAATCACTTTATATTTGCACCTCTTAATTTTACAATAGATAATATACAGTCATGAAAAGAACATACCAACCTTCGCAAAGAAAGAGAAGAAACAAACACGGCTTCCGCGAAAGAATGGCAACAGCTAACGGCAGACGAGTATTAGCATCACGTCGTGCTAAAGGAAGAAAAAGATTAACAGTTTCTGACGAACGCAAGCATAAAGCATAATTTTTGATTGCTTTTCCGCTAACCCGGAATTGGCAGATCAAAATCTGCAGTTATCAATCAAAAATATATGTACACATTCAGGAAAGAAGAACGGTTATGCAGCAGGAAACATTTAGACCTGTTGTTTAAAAACGGTTCTTCTTTTTTATTATACCCATTCCGGGTTTCTTACCTTTTTGTCGACCAACCAGCTGACGTACAGGCACAGGTGGTAATCAATGTACCTAAAAAGCGTTACAAACGGGCAGTCGACCGCAATCTGCTTAAACGCCGCATCCGCGAAGCTTACCGCTTAAATAAACAGGATAAATTATATCTTCCATTGCCATCCAACAAGGGATTGCTTTTGTTTTCCATCCAGTTTGTGGGTAAGGATAAATATGAATTTGCCTTTATTGAGAAAAAACTGATCGCTACCTTTAAGCGTTTCCAAAATTTAATTCAGCCCAATGAAGTTGATCAATAAAATTTTCGGCTGGTTTTTTTTAGGCTTGATTAAAATTTATCAATACGCCATTTCGCCTATGCTCGGCGCAAATTGCCGCTTTACTCCAACTTGTTCCCAATATGGTATAGATGCCATTAAAAAGCACGGACCATTTAAAGGAGGCTGGCTGGCGCTAAAACGTATTGGCAGGTGTCATCCCTGGGGTGCGCACGGGCACGATCCGGTTCCATAGTGGTTTATTGGTCATTAGTTTATTCACTCTCGATCGTCATTTCGACTGTAGCATAGCGAAATGGAGAAATCTACTTAAAAGGTCCTTCATTGCATTCAGGATGACAAACAAGAAAGAGACTTGGTTTGAGACTTCACATTATTGGTCATTAGCTAATTCACTCTCGATCGTCATTTCGACTGAAGCATAGCGAAATGGAGAAATCTACTTAAAATATCCTTCATTGCATTCAGGATGACAAACCAGAAAGAGACTTGACTTGAGACTTCACATTATTGGTCATTAGTTTATTCACTCTCGATTGTCATTTCGACTGTAGCATAGCGAAATGGAGAAATCTACTTAAAAGGTTCTTCATTGCATTCAGGATGACAGACAAAAAAGGGATTTGGCTTGAGACTTCACATTATTGGTCATTAGTTTATTCACTCTCGATCGTCATTTCGACTGAGGCATAGCGAAATGGAGAAATCTACTTAAAGGTCCTTCATTGCATTCAGGATGACAAACCAGAAAGAGACTTGACTTGAGACTTCACATTATTGGTCATTAGTTCTTTCACTCTCGATCGTCATTTCGACTGAAGCATAGCGAAATGGAGAAATCTACTTAAAAGATCCTTCATTGCATTCAGGATGACAGACAAGAAAGAGATTTGACTTGAGACTTCAGACTGACTACGAACTCATCTAAACCATCTTCCATAATCCCTCCTACATTTTCCATTTTTACTTATCTTTGCCTCATGGCTAAAATACTTCAAATAGAAACCGCTACGGCAATTTGTTCTGTGGCGTTATCTGTTAACGGCGAAACTATTTCATTTAAAGAAGAGCAGGGACAAAATCTGCATGCAGCTAATCTAACACTGTTTATTGATGAAGTGGTTAAAACTGCCGGGGTAAGTTACCAGGAATTAGATGCCATCGCAGTAAGTAAAGGCCCGGGATCTTATACTGGTCTGAGGATCGGTGTTTCTACCGCAAAAGGACTCTGTTATGCCTTAGATAAACCCTTAATCGCCATCGAAACATTGGAAATGATGGCTGCTGGCTTCCTGTCTGAAAATCCTGATTACTCAGGTTTAATTTGTCCGATGATTGATGCCCGCCGAATGGAAGTTTATACGACGGTTTTTGATGTTCAGTTGAGTATATTATTACCAACCGAAGCTAAAATTATTGACGAAACCAGTTTTGCAGATTTACTTAACCAACAAACCATTACCTTTTTGGGAGATGGAGCAGCCAAATGCGCTGATGTTTTAACGCATCCAAATGCCAGGTTTGATGCTGCCAATTTTAATGCTGCACCATACATGTCTAAATTAGCTAATCAGGCTTTTAGTAAAGGCAATTTTGAAGATGTAGCTTACTTCGAACCTTTTTACCTGAAAGATTTTGTAGTTACCCAATCTAAAAAACAACAGTCGCAAGGCTAACTATTTTCTTTTAAAGATCGAAAACAGGCTTTTAAAGAAACTTCCACCTTCACTGTTATCGTTGATGCCCGGTATAACATCGGCAAATTGTGGATGGTTAACCACGTTTCCAAATTTAATGCCTACACCCATATAAAAAGAAGCACCGTTAGGTCCGCTGCCTACAGTAGCATCATGTTTAATGGTTCCAATCGTTTGGAAGCTGGTGGCAACCAGATTATCGGTGCCTAAAAACAGTTCGAAATTAGGTGTCTGGTATTTGGCCTGCAACCCTACCATAAAAACACCATTCAGGTTATATAAAGGGGTTACACTTCCCGAAAAATCATTGGCAATAAAAGTATTCACGAAGGCAATGTCCCCACCTTTATAAAACAGGTTTTTCGAAACAGCTAACGCCGGTTTGTAAAAACCATACCGTTTAGACATATAAACATCCAGTTTAGCATTGGTAGGGGCCAAAAACTTTTTAGGTTGCTCTGCAAGCAAGAAAATGTCTTTTATTTCCTGGTTGGTATTCGATTGATTATGTTCCAGGTTCTCAATCAATTTCGATTGATTGATTGTCGTACGTTGTGTATTGCTGCGCCACCATATAAAACCTAAATCTTTAACATTGGCCATCATGAAGAGGCCTTTCCTGGTGGTATAATTTGTTCCAAAACCCAATGACAAACCAGGATTCTTAAAATTAGGAAAGAAATTTTTCTTATTAATCTCATTAAAATCAGAGAAGTTGGCTGAATATGTTCCATCCAAACCAATTAACAGGGCAGAAGCTTCAGGATCGATATAAAGATAAGAATTGGAGATATCGAGCTTGTTATATAAAATACCGCTTAATAAACTGGCTTTCAAACCAAAGGCAAGTCTTTTGTTCCAGTTTTCACGGTAAGTAAAGCTGAACTGGTGGTAACTTTGTTCGTATCCTTTAGTATCGAATATTCCTGTATATTGCTGCCCTTTGTTAAAACGTTCAAAAGAGTCGAAAATGGCTAAAGTTTCGTTGGTGTAATCTACATTTGCATCCGATCTGATCTGCCATGAAAACCCCATTTCCTTTTGGTATTTATATGATTTAAAAAGACGGAAAGTGGCTACATAAATATTGCTGTTTTCAAAGAAATGGTTAATTTCTCCTGTTCCGATAGGTAAACCAGTGGTATTATACTGGCCCTCTTGCGTTAATCTTCGAACAATATATTTTGAACTGCCCTTGTTAATGGCATTAACCCCAAAATATGGCAGGAAAAAATTCGAAGAAAATTTTCGCGACGAATCCAGTGTAAAAGATTTTTGAGAAGGGTTTTCGAAAGCGTCGAACATCGTTTTCGTCCCGAAAAGTGCATATTGCTGTGCATTTGCAACCCCGAAGCTGGTCAAAGCCAGTAACGCAAGTAAAAGTTTCTTCATGTAGGTAGTTTTGTCTGGAATAATTTCTTATTAACGGTTACTTAACGAATCTGGTATTTCTGGTTTTAAATATTTGTTTAAAAGCAAGTTAGTGATGAACTTGTTCCGGTCTGCACTCATCTGGTAATAAAAAGTATCGAAACTTTTTAAACCACTATCGGCCCTTAAATGTTTGTAAAAACCCAATTGAATATTGTTTCTGAAAATATCAGATGAATTTTTAGTATTGATGTAATAACTCACGTTAGAAGTAGTCGAAATCTGGTTAACCGCATCTAAATACTGCGGTGTTTGGATCAAAAGCCTGTTGTTTTTGTAGTCGTTTAAAAACGATTGTACCGTACTCGCATTATTGGCCACCACTAAATTGTTATCTACAATGGTATAATAAGGCCGGCCAAATTTTTTAAAAGGTTCTCCAAAATAACTGTATAATATATCTGCCGATTTAAAAAGCTTAATGTCCTCATTATAATCAGCACTCACATCAAGCAACAGTTGTTTCACTTTTTCGCCGTTGGATAATGAAATTGCCCCGAGTTTCTCCGTCGTGCTCAATTGAAAAAGTATAAATTGATTTTTCGTATAAACCGGGAATACGCTATTCAGATCAATCCTGTATTCATCCTTTATTCTTTTGATAGCGGCCTTTGTCTTGTCTGTAATTTTTGTCTGTTCCTGCCAAATATTTAGCTTTTTTAACCATCTGCTGTAATCATCATAGGCATAGAGCGCATAATTTGCGGTATTATCGGGCAAGATATTCTGTATCGATGTATTCTGAGGTTCCATACTTTCGAACAGCTTAAGGTAGTTTTGCTGGTCTTTTAATTCCGTATTTCCACTAAAGAGGATTTTTTCTTTACTGAAATTGTAATTGAGTACCGCAAAACTATTCTGTTTATTTAGAAAGGCAATTTCTCCGTTTATATTACCGGCTATGATGTTCTTTAATAGCAAAGGTGCCTGGTTAAAATTGATATACACATTTGCCAGCACATTTTTAATCTGCCTGTTGTTTTCTTTAATGTATTCTGTAAATGGATTTTCAGTCAAACGTACGTTGGCATCATTAATCAGCTTTAAAGAGGTAGAAACTGTTAATACCTGACCGTGAACACCCAGATAAACCGATACACTATCATTTAATTTAACGGTATAGAGCTCTTTAGAATTTTCGGTGATCGACTTTTTGGTTTTTAAAGCCCCGTAAAATTTTTTAATATCGTTATCCGGCTGGATTTGTAAGGTAATCAGGAAATTTAAAGTTTTATTCGAGTCGGGGAGTACGCTGATATACACCTGCTGATCTTTCAGGTACTTATTAAGTCCGTTATCGTCAATAATACCTGTTTTTAGCTGCCTTAACAGATTCATTTTATCTTTTCCTAAAACCTGCTGGATCAGTTGCTGACCTTCTATGATATCGTAAAAGCCCTTATCATTCTGGAAAGAAAACACCAAAGCCGCGTTATTGGTTGCCGATTGCAGCGCCAGGTCTTTCGCATCATTATCGGTACCCAATTTCGAAAAATAGAGATAAGCCATAAAGGCCACGCCCAAAAATAATGCACTTGTTAGAATTACGATTTTTTTCATCTGCTGTGCAACAAATTTAATTTATTACATTGATTAGTGAGAAGTTCTTTGTCAATTTATTAATTTAGCGATTGCTACTAGCAAATCATTATGAATAAACGAATAATCCTTACTGCTTCTTTTTTTGGTGCTGTTGCTGTTTTACTGGGCGCTTTTGGTGCCCATGGCTTAAAAGCTTTAATTGATGCACCATCATTGGAAATCTGGCAAAAAGGTGTTGATTATCAGTTCTATCATACCTTTGCATTATTGTACCTTTCTACATTTGCCCGTTACAGAAACAAGCTGATCAATATTGCTTATTTCTGCTTTACATTCGGCATTATTCTTTTTTCAGGTTCGCTGTATTTGTTGGCTACGCGAAGCATATCGCATTTGGGTTTTACGGAGTTTATTGGCCCCTTAACTCCAATAGGCGGACTTTTATTAGTGTTAGGGTGGATAATGCTCTTTTTTGCAGCATTTAAAGATAAATAATGAACAGTTTTGAAAACGATATTTTTGCAGAAAGAGAAACACTTTTTGTTGAAGTTATTTTGCCGTTATCTTTGGCGAAAAACTACACTTATCGTGTGCCTTTTGACCTGAACGATCAAATTGCCATCGGGAAACGTGTGGTGGTGCAGTTTGGTAAACACCGCATTTATACGGCATTAATCAGTGGCATTACTACCGTACCTCCAACGGTTTACGAAGCGAAATATATCATCGATGTAGTAGATGCCGAGCCTGTAATTACGCCCATGCAGCTCAAATTCTGGAGCTGGATGACCAACTATTACATGTGTAATGAAGGTGATGTAATGGCGGCGGCACTCCCTGCAAGTTTGAAACTGGCCAGCGAAACCATCCTGATCCTCCGTGAAGATTATAATGAAGAGACAGAACTTAGTGATAAGGAAGAAATCATTATTAATGCATTAAAACAGCAGGAAAAACTTACCGTTAATGATGTTTCTAAGCTGTTAGGGCAGAAAACGGTATATCCCATCATTAACCACTTATTAGATAAAGAACTGATTTTAGTGGCCGAAGAGGTGGTGCAGAAGTATAAACCTTTGCTTAAATCGTTCGTGATGTTGAACGATTTTTATACTGAGGAAGAGAATTTAAAGCAGTTATTTAATGTACTGGAAAGAGCTCCGAAACAATTGGATGCGCTGCTTGGGTATTTAAAATTACAAAAATCGAATCTGCCGATTTCAAAAGAGCAACTTTTGGAAGAAAGCAACTGTGGTCCGGCTGCGTTAAAAGCCTTAACCGATAAAGATATTTTTGTGGTGATGAAAAGGCCGGTAAGTCGCCTGGCTACCCACGACGAAGAATTTAGTGTAAATTTCGAGCTCAATGAAGGTCAGCAAAAGGCTTTAGGACAGATTAATCAGTATTTTGAAGAAAAGGAAGTTGTTTTGCTGCATGGGGTTACCGCATCGGGCAAAACACAGGTGTATATTAAACTCATCGAAGAAATTATTCAGAATACAGATGGACAAGTATTATTCCTCTTGCCCGAAATTGCCCTAACCACACAGATTGTAGAACGGATTAAACGTTATTTTGGGAATGCCATTGGCGTGTACCATTCTAAATTCAACAACAGCGAAAGGGTAGAAATCTGGAATAAAGTAAGAACAGGTGCTTATAAAGTGATTTTAGGTGCACGTTCAGCCGTTTTTCTTCCATTTCAGCATTTAAAATTAATAGTGGTTGATGAAGAGCACGAACCCTCTTATAAACAATATGATCCGGCGCCGCGCTACCAGGCCCGCGATGCAGCAATCTATTTAGGTTACCTGCACCAGGCCAAAGTGATTTTAGGTTCAGCTACGCCCTCTTTGGAAAGTTATTACAATGCCTTGCAGGGTAAATACGGACTGGTGGAGATGAAGGAACGTTTTGGTGGCGTTCAGTTACCTAATCAGCAAGTTGTTAGCATTTCTGAAGAAACGAAGAAAAAAACGATGAGTTCTTATTTTTCGAGTGTACTCATTAAAGATATTGATCTGGCACTTTCTAAAAAGGAACAGATTGTTTTATTTCAGAACAGGAGGGGCTATGCTACTATTTTGATTTGCGCTACCTGTGGTTATACGCCGAAATGTGTAAACTGCGATGTAAGTTTAACCTATCATAAAAGCAGCGGCAAGCTGCATTGCCATTATTGCGGCTATCAGCAAAGCAGTGTAAATATTTGTCCGGCATGCGGCTCGGTGCACGTAGAACAAAAAGGATTCGGTACCGAACGTATTGAAGAAGAACTCCGTTTACTTTACCCCGAGGTTACCATTGCCCGTTTGGATATGGATAGCACACGAACTAAAAATGGCCTGCAACAGATTTTAAACGACTTCCAGGAAAAGAAAACCGATATTTTAATTGGTACACAAATGGTGGCCAAAGGTTTGGATTTCGATAACCTGAACCTGATTGGGGTAATTAATGCCGATACTTTATTGGGTTACCCTGATTTTCGTGCTTACGAGCGTAGTTTCCAGTTACTGGCGCAGGTTGCCGGCAGGGCAGGGCGCAGGGCCGACCAGGGGAATGTTTGCATCCAGACTTACGATGCCGAAAACCGGATTATTAAACAGGTGGTGAACAATGATTACGAAGGCATGTACAACGACGAAATTGTGGAGCGGGAGAAATTTCTGTATCCGCCATTTTCAAGAATGATTTTTCTGTACATCAAACATAAAGATTCGCACGTTTTAGATCATGCAGCGCTTACATTAGCCCATATCCTTAAGGCAAAGTTTGGTAAAAGGGTTTTAGGCCCCGAACAGCCATTGGTAAGCCGCGTAAGGAACCTCTATATCAAGCAGATCATCATTAAGGCCGACAAACATACAGCAATCCAAAAAGTTAAAGATGCCTTAAGGGAAACCTTGACAGAATTTAATGCAACAAAAGAATTTAAAGGGATTTTCACTCAAATAGATGTAGATCCGTACTAAAATGAATAATTCAATGAATGAATGATAGAATGGAGTAACTACCCTAAGTCAAAACTCAAGCATTCAAAATTCATTCATTCAAAATTCAATCATTCAATAACTCAATCATTCAATATTCTCTCATTCAATCCTTAGCCGTTGTGGATAATGTATCATTCTCTAATTCAGCTAATCAATATTCAATCATTGAAAAATTCTGTTATTCTCTCATTTAGTGTTTGTATCACCGTTTAAGAAACGCTAATTTTGAAGCTCATGGCATATAAATTTGTTGATAATTACCGGGAACGTGGGGCAAGAAAAAAACTGGTAGAACTGTTAAGGTCTCGTGGGATTGAAGATGAAAATGTATTGACAGCAATTGGCAAAGTTCCGCGGCATTTCTTTTTTGACGAAACTTTCTGGAACCAGGCCTATAAGGATATTGCTTTCCCGATAGGCGATGGACAGACCATATCCCAGCCATATACCGTTGCTTACCAAAGCGAGCTGCTACACATCAAAAAAGGCGATAAAGTACTCGAAATCGGAACCGGTTCGGGTTATCAAACCTGCATTTTAATGGAACTGGGCGCCAGTGTTTTTACTATAGAAAGGCAGGAGAACATTTACAACAGAACCATTCAGGTTTTACCGGGAATGGGTTACCGACCTACTTTTTATTGTGGTGATGGTTCAAAAGGAATTGCCAAGCATGCACCATACGATAAAATCATCGTTACTGCAGGCGCACCTTTAGTACCCGAAATTTTATTAAAACAGCTAAAAATTGGTGGCATCCTGGTTATTCCCGTGGGAGATGAGAAAACGCAGAAAATGGTAACTGTTATCCGTGTAAGCGAAACTGATTACGAAAAAATTGTACTGGATACCTTTAGGTTTGTGCCTTTAGTAGGCGACCAGGCGTGGTGAGGTTAGTTGGGAGTTTGGAGATCGGAGTTTTGAGTAAGATCCCAATTTACAGTTAAATTCCTCCCAACTCTAAACCCCAAACTCCAAACTAAATTATCTTTTCATCGCTCTATCCAACTCACGTTTCGTATCTCTATCTTTAATGCTGTCGCGTTTGTCGAATTCTTTTTTACCCTGAGCAAGGGCAATTTCCATTTTGGCGAAACCCCTTTCGTTAATAAAAATGCGTAGGGGAACTATGGTATAACCTTTTTCTTCGCCTTTAAGCTTTAGTTTCCTGATTTCTTTTTTCTGTAATAACAGGGCGCGGTCGCGCTTAATATCATGGTGATAAAAAGAACTGTGACTATATTCTGAAACATGAAGGTTGCGCACATAAAGATTTCCGCCAATAAAAGTGCAGAAAGCATCTGTCATATTCGCTTTACCTTGTCTGATGGCTTTTATTTCAGTTCCTAAAAGGGCTATACCGGCTACGTATTTATCTAAAAGATTGTAGTCGAAATAAGCTCTTTTATTTTTTATGTTGATGTCGTTTTTCAAAATTTATTAAAGTATATGGTATTGTAATATCCGGCAATTAATGAAAATATAAGTGCCGGGTTGCAAATATCCTAAAAATTGATGTGATAATTTAGTTTTAATCACATTAAGTTAGGGCAAGTTCATGGCCGCGTTTAATTAATCGGCGATGTTTTTCACCATTATAATCATTTGGAAATGTACGGACATCGCTTTTGGCAGTTTTAGTCCCGCTTTTTGCTACAACAAAAGCAGAAAAAGCTTTTGGTTTCCGCGTCAATCGGGTTTATTTAACACAGGCTGGTGCAACACACTTCAACCTTTCATCCGCCAAAAATACCCTTGTTCCTAAACCCGACAAAAGTGGCAGCCTCCGATTTTTTCTATCGGAGCTATAACGGATGGCGGGGCTACAACTGCTATGAAAAACTAACGATCGTTTTCAAAAAAAAATAATAATTGTAATCTTTAGTCAATTACTACAACCAAATAAAATCTTCATCAGTTTGTAAAAGCTAAGGATATATTATTATGTTCGTATTTATTCAATTAAGTTTGAACGTAAAAATATCTAAAATGAAATTCAGGAACCTACTTTTAATCTTATTATTAGCCATTACTTTCCAGGTAAAAGCACAGCAGCCAACTTTGTTGCCACAGTTTACTTTTTACCGTTTGGATGGGAAATCTTTTTCTAATACCGATATTAAACAAGGTAAAAAGAATCTTTTTATTTTATTCGATTGCACCTGTGAGCATTGCCAGCGCGAAAGCAAAATCCTGAATGCCAATTATGCTAAATTTAAAGATATTAATATTTACATGATCACCATGGATGAAGGATACATTATCCCCCAGTTTTTTAATTCTTATGCCAAAGGTTTAAATGCAAAACCTAACGTATTGGTATTACAGGATAAAAAACGCATATTTATTCCAACATTCTTACCGAAACAATACCCGGCCATGTACTTATATTCGCCTGCCGGTAAATTATTAATGTACCAGTCAGGCGATGGCGGCATCAATAAACTGATGACGGTGGTGAATAAATAATAATTATTTTTTACCACAGATATGCAGATATTCCAATATATCTGTGTTTATCCTTTTTATCTGTGGTTAAAAATCTTACCTGATAATCAGCACGGGGATATTCACCTTATGCCTCACGGAATCGACGGTCGTGCCAAAAATAAGGTCTTTTAAACCTTTATGGCCGTGCGCACCCATTACCAACAGCTCCATTTCGTTCCGGTTACTAATGTCGGCTATCGCTTTACCCGTGTTTCCGAAACCGATAAACGGCGTAGAATCATAACCTAAATCTTCCAGGTTGGTGCGGTATTTCTCCAGATTCTCAGCATCACTCATCGTTTCATGATCCATCACATTCTGTCCATGGTAACGTGCAGCTGCAGTTTCTACTACGTGGATGAGGTAGTAATGTGCATCTTTACCACCCTGGATTAAAGCGTGACGGATAGTATTTTTATCATTTTTAGAAAAATCGACCGCTATACCAATGCGTTTATAACTAATCTTGTCAATTTTACCGATATCTAAGGCATTTCCATGGGGAATAAGCGATCGGGAGGCATTCTTTTTCTTTTCCAGTAAAGGATGGAAAAAAACATAAAGCAATAACAGCACGATCAGAATTAAAGCCGGCACCACAATTACATATATCCACCAGTTATTAGCCTCTTTGGCCCAGCCGCTTATTTCTTCAATTACCAGTTTTACATTCAATGCAATAATGGCGATGGCACTAGCCCAGGCCAGAACCTTCACCCATGTCTTGATCGCGAAATCTTTCATCAGTTTCTTATCCGATGTAAAGTGGATCAACGGAATAATAGCGAAACCCAATTGCAAACTTAAAACCACCTGGCTAAGTACCAATAATCCGCCCAGGGCATCATCGCCATAATGCAGAATGGTAAAAAATGCAGGGATAATGGCCAGTAAACGGGTAATCAGGCGCCGTAACCAGGGCTGGATCCTTAAATTGATATGCCCTTCCATAATAATTTGTCCCGCTAAAGTTCCGGTAACGGTAGAGCTTTGTCCGGCGGCAATTAATGCGATGGCAAAGAGGGCTGGAGCAACGCTTCCGAAAATATTAGAAAGTAATTTATGTGCATCCTGAATTTCGGCTACTTCGTGCAGTCCGTTTTTATAAAAAGCTGCAGCAGCAAGAATTAATATAGCTGCGTTAACAAAAAAAGCGAGGTTTAGCGCTACAGTAGTGTCAATCAGGTTAAATTTTAAGGCTTCTTTTATGCCTTTATTGCTCCGTTCTATCTTTCTGGTCTGTACCAATGAGGAATGCAGGTACAGGTTATGTGGCATCACGGTGGCACCGATAATCCCGATGGCAATATATAATGCATCACCATTTAAAATGGAAGGCTCAAAACCTTTCGCTATTTCCTTAATGGATGGTTCTACAATAAACATTTCGACCAGAAAGGAAATTCCCACGATAAAAACCATTGAAACAATAAAGCCTTCCATGGCCCTCATTCCCTTGTTTAAAAGAAATAGCAATAAAATAGTATCAAAAATGGTAATGGAGATGCCCCATATGAGCGGTAATCCAAATAAAAGCTGTAAACCAATCGCCATACCGATAATTTCGGCCAGATCGCAGGCAATAATAGCGGTTTGTGCTAAACCAAATAGAGGAATATTGGCCCAGCGGGGGTAAGCCTGTTTAGAAGCCTGTGCTAAATCCAGTCCGCGTACAATACCTAAACGGGCACTTAACGATTGCAGAAGTAAGGCGATGAGGTTCGACATGAGTAAAACCCAGATCAGTTGGTAACCAAATTTACTGCCACCGGCCAGATCTGTTGCCCAGTTACCCGGATCCATGTAACCTACGCTGATTAAATAGGCGGGACCAATAAAAGCCAAAATCCTTTTCCAGCCTTTTCTTTTATCTGTATTTACGCTTTGATGTACTTCACTTAACGATTCAGTTTTTGCCATTACTGCTGATTAAAATATGTTTTGCAACTTCTCTGCTAATATTAATTTGTTTCCCGGATAGCATAATTTCTACCGAACCATCGAAATCGGTAACATCGCTTACTTCAATTTGTTTGCCCAATGTAAGTCCTAATTTTTCTAAATGCTTTAAAAAAGCAGAGCTGTGCTGACTAACGCCGGTAATGGTGCCCGAATCGCCAATTTTTAATTCAATCAGTTTAATAAACTGTGTTTTGGCAAAGCGTCCG
Organism: Pedobacter sp. 22226; assembly: GCF_052045455.1. Lineage (NCBI taxonomy): Bacteria > Pseudomonadati > Bacteroidota > Sphingobacteriia > Sphingobacteriales > Sphingobacteriaceae > Pedobacter > Pedobacter sp. 22226. Next base: position 317,738 of record NZ_JBQEPB010000001.1, read on the forward strand.
TTTTTATCCGGGATTGGGTCGCCATGGGGATCTGCTTTTGGGAAGCCCAGAAATTCATCGAGCCGCTCAATCAGTTCTACCGATTTAATGTGTTCTAACTCTTCTGCAACATCATGTACCTCGTCCCACTTAAAGTTTAATTTATCTACCAGGAATACTTCCCAAAGACGATGTTTACGTACAATATCTATCGCTGTATTTCTTCCGATTTCTGTTAAGGTTACGCCCTGGTATTTGATATAATCAACCAAACCTTTATCGGCCAGCTTCTTAATCATATCGGTTACCGATGCCGGCTTAGTTTGCATCTGCTCCGCAATGGCATTGGTTTGAACATTGATTGTCTGCTCTGCCAAGTGGTAAATCGTCTTTAGATAATTCTCTTCGGTATAACTTTGCATTTATGTTTATCTAAGTTTATTTTTAGGTAAATCTAAAAATTTTTATTTAAAATATATATGATAAATTATGTTAAAATTTAGAATATAATTTGGTTATGTTTGTATTCTCAAATACCTTTAACACCATATGGCATCTGAATTAGATAAAATTGATTTTAAAATTTTAAGGATTCTTCAAGAGAATGGAAGAATTACCAATTTGCTTTTATCACAGGAAATTGGTTTATCACCTGCACCAACTTTAGAGCGTGTGCGTAAACTCGAAATGGCAGGATATATTAAAAGTTATCATGCATTGGTGGATGAAGAAAAACTGGGTTTAGGGATCAAAACTTTTATCCAGATCCAACTCGATTTTCATAAAAATAATACTATCCAGATCTTTTTGGATGAAGTTAACCAGATTAAGGAAATTACCGAATGCCACCACGTTACTGGTCAGGCAGATTTTCTGTTAAAGGTTTATGTGAAAGACATTAAAGCGTATGAACGTTTGATTATGGATAAAATCAGTAAAATTTCTGTAGTGAAAACTTTCCAAACGATGATGATCATGTCGACGACCAAGAAAGAACCGATTGTACCTTTGGAGTACTAGTCTACACCAATATTGTTATTAGGATTTCGATTTTCGTCGGAATGTATTTATGGGGTGAGCTAAATAGGACGATCGTCATCTCGACTGGAACGCAGTGGAATGGAGAGATCTGTTATAGATTTCTCGACTGCGTTGCACTTCGCTCGAAATGACGATCAGTTTAGTGATGATGTATCGCTTAAAATTAGTTTATCCCTATATTCAATATTATTTTCTCAATAATTCCCGAAATTTCCTTTGCGTTTTGATAAACCATAAAATGCGTTCCGTGTTCAATCACAAAATCGGGCTCAGCTGTTTTACAATAAAGTATTTTATCATTTGTGCCATGGATATGGTAAATCCTTTCAGGTACTTTTTTGTTTTTCCAGTTTAATATACTCCCGATTGCCCATTTCAAAAAATAAGGATCGGTATCTTTAATAATTTTGCTGAGCAACGTTTTTTCGGTGCCTGATTTTGTACCAAAATAATAGTTCTGGGTGAGTTTGTTTGAAAATTTTAACAGTCTGGCCGGAATAAATTTCAACAAACCCAGCTTACCAGCAAAACGATAAAGCAACGGCAAATGATTGCTTAACATCGTACTTGAAATGATGATGGTTTTTACCGGGTTTAAAATTTTCGCTATTTCCACTGCAATCATTCCACCAAACGAAACCCCAACTAAGGCAAAAGGTTGCGATTGATCGATAACTCTGCTCAACCTCCCGGCATAAGCAGCAAGTGATTCATTTTTAACCGGTTTAATCCAATCAACGTGAATAATATTGATTTTTTGATTCAGCCTCAATTTCGAAAAAATTCTCTTATCAGCCCCTAAACCACTAATAAAATACGTGTTCATTAAGCTGGCAGGTTCCAGTCGATTGGTTTCAGGTTATTTTGCACTAACAACTGATTTGCTTTAGAAAAATGTTTTGATCCGAAAAAGCCATTATACGCCGAGAATGGCGAAGGATGCGCTGCTGTAAGTACATAATGTTTCTTTTGATCAATTAAAGCTGCTTTCTGCTGTGCATATTTACCCCACAACAGGAACACGATATGTTCGCGTTTTTGAGACAAAGCTTTAATAATTTCATCTGTAAAAGTTTCCCAGCCACGGTTTTGATGAGAACCGGCATCCGAAGCTCGGACGGTTAACGTTGCATTTAATAATAACACTCCCTGCTCTGCCCAATGCGTTAAGTGCCCGTGATTTGGCGTTTTAAAACCTTCAATATCCGTTTCTAATTCTTTATAAATATTTTTTAACGATGGCGGAACAGCTACGCCTCGTTGTACAGAAAAAGATAAGCCATGTGCTTGACCAGCACCATGATAAGGATCCTGACCCAATATCACCACCTTAACCTGGTCAAAAGGAGTGGTATTTAACGCATTGAAAATATCAGCGCTTTTAGGATAAACCGTTGCGCCGTTCTGTTTCTCTTCCTGTAAAAAAGACTTCAGGCTTTTCATGTAGTCCTTTTCAAATTCTTGTTCTAAAACGGCCAACCAACCTGGTTCTAATGCTGCAGACATAGTATTGATGTAAAATGTAATAATGTAAGATGTATATGGAGGTAAACAATGTTATTGGTCGATGGTTTTATAGTTCATGGTCAATGGTACAAATGCCCAAACTGGCCGATAGACTATAATCAATCATCATACTAAGAACCATGAGCGATAATGCTAAGATTTTTTCTTGTATATCGCCAGTAAATCTCCTTCAAGACTTGTTTTTGGACCTTCGATAATCCTTCCCATTTCTTTCCCTTTTTTATCGAAAACAATAAAAGTAGGTATCCTCGAAATGTCTAAGCCATCCAAAATGCCGTTTTCAGCTTTTTTGTTGCCATCAACTGCAATAATTTCTACGTTTTTTTCTTTAAAGTGCAGGGCATCTAAAATCTTAAAGAAGTTTGGCACATTTGCCTTACTATCACCACACCATGTACCTAAAACAATTTTAATTTTTTCGTTTTTAATTAGTTTTTTCAGTTCGATCATGGTTGCTGCATCCGGAACATAAGCGGCGTAAAGCGGATCGTACATTTCTTTAAACTCAGGAAAAGTGGTAATTCCTTCGCGGGTGCAGGCGTTAATCAGGATATCTTTATTATGGACCTGATCGTGGATTTTTTTATTCATTTCCTGTGCAGAAACGTTCATTGCTAGTATAATTAGGATTATAGATAAAAAGATTTTCATATGTATTGTGTGGGTTTTTAGTGCCTGTAAATTTTTAATGAAATTATTGTTTTAAAATCTAAATTCTGCCATTTAAACACGATATTTGCAAAAAAAATAATTAGAATAAAATTTATGCCAAATATTATCAGATTAATTGCGGGGTTTGCTTTACTGGGTGGCGCAGTAGCTTTATTTATCTTTGGCTTCTGGCCATGGGGCATTATTGCCATTTTATTAGGAATAATTGTACTGGTAACTTATTTCTTTAATGAGAACATGCTTTTAGCGCAATGGTTTCTTAGAAAAGATAACATGCCTAAAGCAAAAATGTTTTTAGATCGCATTACCAACTATGAAAGCCAGTTAATTAAAGTTCAGCATGGTTACTATAATTTATTGATCGGTTTAATTGAAAGCAGAACAGCACCAATGCAAAGCGAGAAATATTTCAAAAAATCGCTTGCTTTAGGGATGCAGATGGATCATAACGTTGCATTGGCAAAACTAAGCCTGGCCGGTATTGCAATGGCTAAACGCAACAAACGCGAAGCAACCATGTACCTTGCCGAAGCAAAAAAAGCAGATAAAAATAAATTACTGGCCGATCAGATTAAACAGATGAAAGATCAGATGGGCATGATGGACAAGCAGCAGCAGGTTCGTTACAGATAATATTAAACTTTGTAGTTTGGAGCCATTTCATAATTGAGATGGCTTTTTTGTTGGGTTGTATTTTTTGAGGAAATGAAAGGGCTGTGTTTTATCGGGGGCTGCAATCCCGCTGTACGCTTTAGCCCTCATGCTTCGGGGCTGCCGCTCCCATCAGGTTTATAATGAATGGCAAGTGTATAAAATGTATGATGTAAAAAATTCCGTCATTGCGAGGCACGAAGCAATCCTAATGCGGATGCAATTAGCGATCGTAAGATTGCTTTGTGCAATGACAACTTTCCTTATGAATTTGTCGATGCAAATCGAGATGTGATAGTTACAAAGGATCCCTTCCAATAAATCTTTCTTTACCCAACAGAAAACCGATTGCCTTTTTAACATTTTTCTCTACTGATTTTTCCGTTTTGAGGTTGGCGATGTAACGTATAATTTCTTTTTGCAGGTAAGGGGCAAGGCTATCGAATACGGCTTTTGCTTTTTTATTTTCTGCTAAGGCCTGCTCCAATTTATGATTTAGACTTAGTGTACGTTCTTCAGTATCAAATTCAATTTCAAAAGTTGCAATATCGCCAAGATCTTTTCCGGCCGCCTTTCGCATGGGTGTATTCAGATACAAACGCCAGTCACCGGCATATTTTACCAAGGTTTGTTTAAATTCATAACCATTAATTTTCATAACAATTGGGAGCTGTCCTTTAGTTTTGCCAGCCTGTTTAAAAATGTATGCCAAAGTTTCTTCCGGTACAAATACAAAAGGATTAATGCCGATAATTTTAATTTCAGCTTTAAACGGTTGCGGTTTTTTAATCTCCATTAATTAAAGGTATTGCCTTTCATTAAAAATCCATAACAATAGAGTAATAAATCTGTTCTATGTGGCTGCGTTAGACACTCATCGCTAACCGCTATCCGCCGTCCGCTTTCGGCAAAAACTCAAAACTAAATTCTACTTTCCTTTGTAGTTAATATAAAATCTTATACCTATGGCAACATCACAAGACGGAAGTACAAACAATACTCAGGAAGAAAATAATATTAAAGATCTTGGTGGCAAAGCAGCCATCGAAAAACTCAGGGAACTGGCAGATAAGGCCGAAAGCTGTTTTTTTTGTACCAATATTAAAACGGGTATTCCATTATCAGTTAGGCCAATGGCTATTCAGCAGGTCGACGATGAAGGTAATATCTGGTTTATGAGCATGAAAGACAGTCATAAAAATGAAGAGATTTCTACTGATCCCTTTACCCATTTATTATTTCAGGCGGGCGCACATTCAGGCTTTGTTAATATTTATGGTATTTCAGAAATCAGCAGAGATCAGGCTAAGATTGATGAACTTTGGAGTCCGTTTATTAAAACCTGGTTTCAGGGAGGAAAAGACGATCCGAATATTACACTGATTAAAGTAATTCCTTCAGAAGGGTACTATTGGGATACAAAACACGGAACTGCTGTAGCATTTTTGAAAATGGCAGCATCCGTAATTACGGGAAAAACAATGGATGATTCGGTAGAAGGAACTTTGGAGGTTGACTAAATTTTGGTTAACTGTTTAAATTGCTTAACTGGTTAATTGTTTAAAGCGGTTAGCCGGTTAATTGTTAAATTAACTGCTGACGGGAAATTGCCAACTGAAACAGACTACTTGTCTCCTAAATAATCGAATCCTTCAAATTCTTCTCTTTGGGCTCTTTTGCTTAAGATATCTTCATCTTCAGCCTGGGCTCTTGAGAAAAATAAGGCTTCAGCCTGGATTCTTTTTATTAACTGGCGAACTAAAGTTAAATCAAAAGCATCTTTGCTTAATTTAATGCAGTATTCTCTTTCGTTAATTTCTAAACTTGACGTATTCATAAGGCAATGATTTATTTATCGATTGCTGTAAATATAGAAAAGGCTTGCTAAACAATTGTTAGCAAGCCTTTTAAGTTTTTGTTATGTTTGTGTTAACACTAAAGATGTGTTTTCACCGTTATGAAAGCCTTTTTTTGATTATTTATGTGATAAAAACAAGCCATCATCGGTTTTGGCTACCTTTAAAATGCCTTTACCGGTTAACGCTTTTAATGTTGTATCCCACTTTTTATTGCTCCAATCGGCTAGTTTTGCTTTAATATCTGTTAACAGATATTGCTCGCCTTCCGAAACCAATGCAAATAATTCTGTTTCTTCTGGTGTTAACTCTATTTTCTTTTTCTCCGGACGCATCTGCGGGAAGAATAACACTTCCTGGATGGTACTTTGATTAGTCATTAACATTACGATACGATCGATGCCAAAACCTAAGCCTGAAGTAGGGGGCATACCGTACTCTAAAGCACGAACAAAATCGTCGTCCATGGCCATCGCTTCGGCATCACCACGATCGGCAAGTTTTAACTGATCTTCAAAACGTTCTTTCTGGTCAATCGGATCGTTCAGCTCTGAATAAGCATTTCCAATTTCTTTACCATTCACAAATATTTCGAAACGCTCCACCAATCCTTCTGCGCTGCGGTGTTTTTTAGCCAATGGCGTCATTTCGATTGGATAATCCGTAATAAATGTAGGCTGGATTAAATTAGCTTCTACTTTATCACTGAAAATTTCGTCTACTAATTTACCGCGACCCATGGTAGAATCGGTTTCGATGCCTAATGATGCGCAGGTTTGTAAAAGTTCCTCTTCAGTCATTTTCGAAACATCAATTCCGGTATATTTTTGGATCGATTCGTACATGGTCAGTTTTTCGTATGGCCCTTCGAAATTGATTTCGTTTTCACCAACTTTTACCACAGCCGAACCATTGGTTGCAATAGCCACTTTTTCTAAACATTCTTCAACCATGGCCATCATCCAGATATAATCTTTATAGGCCACATAAATTTCCATTGAAGTATATTCCGGATTATGCGTACGGTCCATCCCTTCATTACGGAACATTTTACCGAACTCATAAACGCCGTCGAAACCTGCAACGATCAGTCTTTTCAAATACAGCTCATTTGCAATACGCAGGTAAAGCGGCATATCCAATGTATTGTGGTGTGTAGCAAAAGGACGTGCGGCGGCACCACCATGGATAGGCTGCAGGATAGGGGTTTCTACCTCCATCCAGCCTTGCTCATCAAAGTAATTACGCATGCTGTTAATTACCTTGCTGCGTTTGATGAAAATTTGTTTGTAATCAGGATTTACCGTTAAATCTACATAACGCATACGGTAACGCAGTTCTGGATTGGTAAAACCGTCATATACATTTCCTTCATCATCACGTTTTACGATGGGTAGCGGACGTAAAGATTTAGCTAAAACAGTAAAACCGGTAACGTGGATAGAAATTTCTCCCGTTTGGGTAGTAAAAACGTAACCGGTAATCCCGATAAAATCGCCGATATCCAAAAGCTTTTTAAATACCGTGTTATATAAGGTTTTATCATCGCCAGGACAAAGCTCATCTCTCTTCAAATAAATCTGGATACGGCCTGTAGAATCCTGTAATTCAGCAAAAGATGCGGCACCCATTATATTACGTCCCATAATACGACCCGCTAAACTAACGGTCTTATAGGCGGTTTTATCTTTTTCGTAGTTTGCTAAAATGTCGGCAGCAGTAACGTTAACTTCATAAGCTTCTGCCGGATAAGGCTCAATGCCTAACTGGCGTAATTGTTTTAACGACTCACGTCGTAATACTTCTTGTTCTGATAATCCTATACTCATTTCGGGTATTTTTTGCAAAAGTAATGATTTTGCAGGGTTTTATTTTTGTCTTAATGTATAATTTTAATATGCCTGGATAAGCACATCTGTAGGTATATTGAAACTTTCGTGTAATTGCCTGATCATATCGAGTGATAATTTCCGCTTTCGGTTTAATATTTCACTAGCCCGGCTTTTTAAACCAACAACTTTGGCTAAATCACTTTGTTTATAGCCCATTTGTTCCATTCTAAATTTGATGGCCTCAATTGGGTCAGGAAAACCAATAGGAAAATGTTTGTCCTCGTAATTTTCGATGAGGATTGCTAATACCTCTAATTCATCACCTTCGACTGAGCCTTTTTTAGCATCGAAAATAACTTCGAGCCTTTCTAAGGCTTGAGTATAATCATTTTGTGTTTTGATCGGCTTAATATTCATGTGTTTAGATTTTAGTAGCATTTATTTTATCATATTCAGCATGAGTACCAATAAAACGTATCCAGATCATCTGATAATCATAATTGATTTTGATAATCAACCGATAGTTATTGCCTTTAATATTAAAAACAATTCTATTATCAGCCAAGATACTTGCACTGGGATAATCGTTTTTTACATCATTAGGCTTTTCCCAAATGCTATTGCTTGTTTCCTGGTACCACGATTTCAGTTGTTCTTCACAATCCGGATGTTTTTCCCAAAAATCACGCAGTATTTTTTTTGCGATTATTCTCACTTAGATAAATATTGTACAAATATAAGAAAAGTTCCCTAATTGGGAAATTTTTAATTGTTATGATTCCGCTTCTACACCTTCTTCATACATTTCGTTAATCGCCTCTGCATATTTCTTTTCCACAATACGGCGTTTAACTTTCATAGTCGGGGTAATTTCGCCTTCATCGATATTGAAAGGATTACGTTTGATCTTGAAGTTTTTAATGCGTTCAAATTTTGCCAGTTCATTAGAGATTTTCTTAATGTCTTGCTCCATCCAGTCGATAATTTCCTGGTTACGGATAAAAGGATCAGCTTCTTCGAAAAACGATGGCTGAAGTTTAAAAGTTTCTTCCAGTGTTTCCCTGTTCGGGATAATGATAGCCGTGATAAATTCGCGTTTATCGCCAATTAAGAACAATTGGTCAATTTTAGGACTTTTTAAATAAATATTTTCTACCGGGGTAGGATATACGTTTTTGCCATAAGCATTTACGATCATGTTTTTTAAACGATCGGTAATCTGCAGATTTCCTTTATAAAACCGGCCAATATCGCCGGTGTGGAACCACATATCTTTATCAATTGCCTCGGCAGTTTCTGCAGGTTTGTTAAAATAACCTTTCATTACACAGTGACCACGCACAATTACTTCACCTTCAGCACATTCGTAATTTTCTTCAAAAGTATGGTGTGTCTGGATGCTTAGCATTGCTTTGCTTTCTACATCCTGTATGCCAACCTCAATGCCGGGGATTACACGCCCAACCGTACCATAAACCTGCCGGTGGTATTCCGTTACCGACATTACCGGCGAAGTTTCTGTTAAACCAAAACCTTCTAGAATTTTAATGCCCAGATCGCCAAAAAACTCGCCCACATTTTTAGGTAAGGCCGCTCCGCCCGAAATCATGAATTTTAAACGTCCACCGGTTTTTTCTTTGATCTTGCTAAAAACCAGTTTCTCTGCGATTCCTTTTTTTGCTGATAAGATTAAGCCCGGATTTTTGCCTGCTTCTTTGGCTACACGGTATTTATTTCCGGTTTCTAAGGCCCAGGTAAATATTTTTGCTTTTGTACCTCCGCCTGCAGTTCCGCCTTTTATCGCTTTATCGTGAATGCGCTCCAGCAAACGTGGTACGCAACTCATCACGGTTGGACGCACTTCACCCATGTTTTTTGCCAGTAACTCCAAACTTTGTGCGAAAGCAATTTTACAGCCCTGAGCACAGCAAACATGATAGGTAGCAGTACGCTCGAAAACGTGCGATAATGGTAAAAAAGAGAGGAAAGTTTCTGTTTGGTCGATCACCGGGATTTGCTGCAAACACACCTCCACATTTTTTACAAAATTATAATGGGTAAGCATTACTCCTTTTGGCGTTCCGGTTGTTCCTGAAGTATAAATCAGTGAGGAAACATCTTGTGGCAACACCAAACTTCTGCACTGGTCTATTTCGGCCTTTTCGGCAGCTGTAACCTGATGTTTAAGTGCCAGGATATCAGAAAAAGCAATTACCTCTACATTTACATCTGCTGGGATGGTAACTTTCTCAAAATCTTTAAAAGCAGGGATTATATATTTTAGTTCCCTGCAATTGGCCGCAACCTTTAATACTTTACGGTATAAAAAATTATTCCCAACAAGAATGGCTTTTATGCCGGAATCGTTGATGATATAAGACACCTCCTGCTCAGAAAGTGTAGGATAAATGGAAACGTTGATTACGCCAATCTGCTGGATTCCCTGATCGTAATAAACATATTCTGGAGAATTTTCGATCATCAAACCTAAGCGGTCGCCTTTTTTTATTCCTTTCTCTAAAAAGAATGCTGAAACTGCATCAGCTCTTTTCAGGGTATCTTCATAAGAAATTTCTGCCCATTCTGCACCCTGTTTATGGATCAAAAAGGTTTCTTGTGGTTGATGTATATTTTTTACAACATTCCGCAACAGGGTAGGGACCGTTGAAAATTCGTTTATTAATGGCATTGCTCGTAATTGGTTCGCTGATTTATAATTAACAATTATAAGGCTTTTTGGTTTAAAAATACAAATTGGGGTTAGGGTTTGGTTGTTTAAGTAGTTTTAAGGCTGTACTGGTTTCAATAGGTTCAACTTCGATGTCGTCATTTCGAACGGATTGCAACGAAGTCGAGAAATCTATCAAGATAGATCTCTCCGCTACACTGCGTTTCGGTCGAGAGGACGTATCTTGTTAAAAACAAACCTTTTAAAACGCAAAAAAGGTTTCATAAAATGAAACCTTTTTCTATAAGTATTGATCTGATTAAACAGAAAAACTCTCACCACAGCCACAGCTACGGCTTGCATTCGGGTTGATGAAATTAAAACCTTTTCCGTTTAAACCATCTGTAAAATCCAGTTCAGTTCCGGCCAGATAAAGGAATGATTTCATGTCCAGCGCAATTTTGATTCCTCTGTCTTCAAAAAACTGATCGCCTTTTTGCTCTTCGTTATCAAAATCCAGATTGTATGATAAACCCGAACAGCCACCACCTTTTACTGATACACGTAAAAAGTAATCAGAACCCATTTCCGAATCCTGCATTAAGTGAGTGATTTTTTCTTTTGCTTTATCTGTTATCGTAATCATAGTGATAGAGATTTGTGATTTGAGAGGTTAGATTTGAGATATATTTGAGCGCCCTAAGTTAGGTGCTTTCACATCTCAAATCTATTGTCTCACATCTATTCTAGTGGTGCGATTTTTCTAATACAATAGCTTCCAAGCCATTTTTAACGCGGTAATCGTTAATCGCAGATTTAATTGCATCTTCCGCCAAAACTGAGCAGTGGATTTTTACCGGAGGTAAAGCCAATTCTTCAACAATATCCATGTTATCGATAGATAAAGCTTCATCAATTGTTTTTCCTTTTAACCATTCTGTAGCTAAAGAAGAAGAAGCAATAGCAGAACCACAGCCAAATGTTTTAAATTTAGCATCAGTGATTACGTTATCTTCTCCAACTTCAATCTGTAAACGCATTACGTCGCCACACTCAGGTGCACCAACTAATCCTGTTCCTACAAATTTGCTGTCTTTATTTAAAGTACCTACGTTACGTGGGTTATTGTAATGGTCAATTACTTTTTCTGAATATGCCATGATTTCTATTTCTTAAGTCTCCTTTCGGAGATAATTTTATTTATTAATTATCAGTTACCAATTTTTAATTACCAGTTTACCTACTCAAAACTGGTAACTGCCAACTCCAAACTGGCTTAGTGTTCTGCCCACTCAATTTTACTCAAATCGATTCCTTCTTTAAACATTTCCCAAAGTGGAGAAAGTTCTCTTAAGTGGTTAACCGCTTTTTGGGTTACTTCAATGGCCTGGTCAATTTCTTCTTCTGTAGTAAACCTTCCTAAACCGTAACGAATAGAAGAGTGTGCTAAATCATCAGATAAACCTAAGCTTTTTAATACATAAGATGGTTCTAGAGATGCTGAAGTACAAGCCGATCCGGAAGATACTGCTAAATCACTCATCGCCATCATTAAACCTTCACCTTCAACATATTTGAACGAGATATTGGCTACATGTGGTAAACGGTGTTGTGTATTACCATTAACATAACTTTCTTCCATTTTGTTCAAAGTAGTTTCCAGCTTATCACGCAAAGCAGATAAACGTGCTGATTCACTTTCCATTTCTAAACGGCAAAGTTCGCAGGCTTTTCCTAAACCAACAATACCAGGAACGTTTAATGTACCCGAACGCATACCACGCTCGTGGCCACCACCATCCATTTGTGCGGTTACTTTAACTCTTGGGTTTTTACGACGAACGTAAAGTACACCAACACCTTTCGGACCGTACATTTTATGTGCCGAGAAAGCCATTAAGTCAATACCATCAGCATTTACATCAACCGGAATTTTACCAACTGCCTGCGTAGCATCAGTCATAAATAAAGCACCGTGTTTATGTGCAATGGCTGAAATTTCTTTAACGGGTTGAATTACACCGATTTCGTTGTTGCCATACATAATCGAAACTAAAATCGTTTCAGGAGTCATGGCAGCTTCCAATTCAGCTAAATCAATTAAACCGTCTTCTTTAACACCTAAATAGGTAACGCGGGCGCCATTTTTCTCTAAGTGTTTGCAGGTATCTAAAACTGCTTTATGTTCAGTAACCGCTGTAATAATGTGGTTACCTTTTTCTTTGTACATTTCAAATACACCTTTAATTGCCAGGTTATCGGCTTCGGTTGCACCTGATGTAAAAATAATTTCTTTTTCAGTACAGCCGATTAATTTGGCTACCTGCTCACGGGCATAATCTACACCCTCTTCGGCCACCCAGCCGAACGCGTGATTACGACTTGCGGCATTTCCAAATTTCTCAGTAAAGTAAGGTAGCATTGCTTCCAGCACCCGTGGATCTAACGGTGTTGTAGCATTATTATCTAAATATATCGGCTGTTTCATCTCTATTCTGTTAATTATATCACAAAGATACGAAAAAACTTATTTAACAATTATAAATAATAGCTATGAGCTTATAGAGAAAAGCCGCATTTTTACATTCACATAACCTTATAATCTATGAAAAAGATAGAACACATCGGTATCGCGGTAAAAGACCTAAACCGTTCCATCGCCATTTACGAGAAACTGCTCAATACCGATTGCTATAAAACGGAGCAGGTTGCCTCCGAATTTGTAAATACAGCTTTTTTTAAAACCGGCGAGAACAAAGTAGAATTACTTCAGGCTACGGCTCCGGATAGTGCAATTGCGAAGTTTATCGAAAAAAAAGGAGAGGGGATTCATCATATCGCTTTCCTGGTAGATGATATCCTGGCCGAAATGGAACGTTTGCACCGGGAAGGTTTCGTGCTGCTCAATGAATCGCCAAAAAAAGGAGCCGATAATAAAATGGTCTGTTTTGTGCATCCAAAAGATACCAATGGTGTGCTGATCGAGATCTGCCAGGAAATTAAATGGGTATAAGGATGGAAGATGGAAGAGGTAAGATGGGAATGGCTTAACTCGGGCGTCAACTTGAATTTATTTCAGGGTCTTTTGAAAACGAATGGTTCCGTATTCCATAGCCTTTTCAGTCCTGCTGTTCACTTTAGTCCCTCTTTTCAATCGGGAGCTGCCGTTTCCATCAGGTTTATTTAACTTTGGCCTGTGGTGCTTGGCTTTAGCAAATTGCCTAATAAAACTTGATCTTAAAATCCTATAATCTCAAAAATCCTAATTCCGTGTCATTAACCAGTATCATCAGCAAAGATTTCGATATACCGGATACTCTTTCCGAAAGCCAGTTACGGGATGCAATGGTTGATGCTTTTACCTACCTCATCGATACCGATTTTCCTAAACTGATCCAGATCTTATATAAGGCAGATGTAGATCAGTATAAACTAAAAGAACTGCTGGAAACCGTAGAAGGCTTAAGCTCCGCTGAGGTAATTGCTGATGCTTACATTGCCCGTCAGAAAGCTAAAATAGAAACCTGGAAAAAATACAGTCCGAAAAAGGATTAATCGGTAGTTTCTTCCTGCGAAGGATTAAACCTGTTGTACATATCCATATCAAAAAAAGAGATGGAATTAATCTTATCCGCTTTTAATACGAGGTCGGTTTTTAATTCATCTGTATTGGCAACCGAACCATCTTCAATATAACTGGCGTAAACCGTTAAATATTGAGTGGTAAAAACCAGTTCCTTATCATCGGCCTTACGGTAACCACTAAAAGCAGGCGTAATCCGGATATAACTTGTGGTAAAAGGTTTTGGCAGTTCTTTCACCCAGCCGATGTAAAATTTGCCGCTGTCCATGGTAAACTGTAAAAGGTGGGCATCAAAAAAAGAGGAGCTTAATAATAGTTCAAATTCATTTCCCGATGTGGCTATTGCCCTTTTAATCGCTTTTAGGCGGTTGATAAAAAGATTCGCGATCTCAGTTGCCGCAACGGCTACTAATAAAGATAAACTTGTGGTGCCAAAATAAGGCGCATGGATAGGAAGTAATCTGCTAAGTTGTTCAACGGTTTCTGGCCAGATGGCAATAAAAATTCCCCTTAATATAAAACACGCGCCGAGTAATAGGATTCCGGCAAAAGCAGAATTTAATAGTATGCGCTGGCTTTCGAGCCGGTATTGCACATACCGCAGGTACCTGAACCTGATTAATATATAATAGCCGCCTACAAGAGGGAACAAGAGTAGGTTAAATGGCATTTATATGGTTATTTTTTGTTTTTGTCCTTTTCTATCTTTTTGAAAATATTCGATTGCATTAATGCACCCACCATTTCGATAACCCTTGGCTGCGCAAAAAAATCAGGACTTTTAATGTAGAGCTTTCCGCTGCTATCGGCATGGATAATGCCGTCAAATTCGCTTTCTTTTCTCATATACCAAATTTACACATATTTTTTAAATATCTGAAAAACAATATTCAGCTCAAAAAAGTTTAGCTTTGCCGCGATCTGTTTATGCCCTTTTGATTAAACCAGAAGTAGAAAAGCCATATAATTTAAAATTCTTTAATTAGGCTTGTAAATCAAAAATAAAATTAAGATATTTGCATCCTCTAAAATAGAGGTAGAAAGACTAATAGGAAATGTCATAAGCGTTGTTGCCAGCAAATTGCAAAAATGTTCTTGATGCTTTCACACAAATAACTAAAAATAATATTCAAATGAAAAAAGATTTGCACCCAACAAGCTACAGACCAGTTGTTTTTAAAGATATGTCTAACGAATATGCTTTCTTAACAAAATCTTGCGTAGATACTAAAGAAACAATTAAATGGGAAGATGGTAACGAGTACCCTCTTTATAAATTAGAGATTTCTCACACTTCACACCCTTTTTATACTGGTAAAATGAAATTGGTTGATACTGCAGGACGTATCGATAAATTCAAAAACCGTTACGCTAAGAAATAATTTTAGCTGTAAAAAGCATTTTTTGAAGTCCCTTTGCCAAAAGCATCGGGACTTTTTTTATTTTTGCAGCTTATGACAATCAATCTTTTTGATGATGCCAGCTGGATGTCCCTGCGTCCGCTTACTTTTACCAGGCCAGTGGCCGATCTGCGCATAGGTATTTTAACCATTGCTGAAAAATGGGCCAAACATTTAAAAGCCGATTTTGGCTTTCATACCCAGGATTACCTCTCTATAAAATATGCACCAAAACCTGATGCTAATTTATTTATAAACGGTTCGGTTTGTCCCGATGAAGCTTTGCTTAATGCTGTTGTCAACCTTAAAGCAGGTGAGGTACTCTGTAAAAAAGATGTAATTGTGGCTTATATTGCCGACAGACACGATTCTGAAACTGTTAAATCGCTAAAGCAAATTGAATATGCCGGCGATTTTATACATATTGTTTATCCCGAGCATATTTTTGGTCATAATCCGGCCGAAATCAGAAAAGATTTTAAATTGTTAACTGAAGGACGTAGTTCGGCAAAGTTAAGCGGTACCAATCAGCTGTTAGGAGATGATATTTTTCTGGAAGAAGGTGCTAAAGCAGAATGTAGTGTATTTAATACTACTTACGGACCAATTTATATCGGTAAAAATGCTGAAGTTTGGGAAGGTTCTCTAATCAGGGGATCTTTTGCACTTTGTGATAATTCATCCATAAAAATGGGTGCTAAAATATATTCGGGTACTACAATTGGCCCGAATAGCCGTGCAGGTGGCGAAATTAACAATGCTGTAATCTGGGGCAATTCGGCTAAAGGGCACGAAGGTTATTTAGGTAATTCGGTAATGGGCGAATGGTGCAATATTGGTGCCGATACCAATAATTCGAATTTAAAAAATAACTATGCAGAAGTTAAGCTTTACGATTACGAAAGCCGAAAAATGCGAAATACCAATCTGCAGTTTTGTGGCTTAATTATGGCCGATCATGCTAAATCCGGCATTAATACCATGTTTAATACAGGTACTGTGGTAGGGGTTAGCGCCAATGTTTTCGGCGGCGGACTTCCACCAAACCATATATCTGATTTTAGCTGGGGAGGAGGCAATAGCTTTGAAGCTTATAAACTGGATAAAATGTTAGAAACTACTGAAAAGGTTTTCGCCCGGAAGAACCTACCTTTAGGGGAAGTTGACAAAAACATTATTGCAAAAATATTTGAATTAACCGAATCGTACAGACGATTTTAAATAAGATGAAGGGTTGGGATATTTCAACATTTGAACATTCCAACTTTAAAACATTCTAACATTAAAAAAATACAAAATGAGAAAAAAGATTGTTGCCGGTAACTGGAAAATGAACTTAGATTATAATGAAGGTGTTTCGTTGTTCAGCGAAATTGTAAATATGGTTAAAGATGAGCGCAAAGGCGATCAGCTGGCTATTATTTGCTCGCCATTTATTCATTTAAACAGTTTGGCAAAATTGGGTGGTAACGATGTTAAAATTGGCGCTCAGAACATCAGCGATAAAGAAAGTGGCGCATATACAGGCGAAACTTCTGCTAAAATGGTAAAATCTGTTGGTGCAGAATATGTTATTTTAGGTCACTCAGAGCGCAGACAATATTTTGCTGAAAGCGATGAATTATTGGCTGCTAAAACCAAAACAGCTCTGGCACATGGTTTAACACCTATTTTTTGTATCGGCGAAACTTTGGATGAACGCAATAATGGTAGCTATTACGAAGTGTTGAAAAAGCAATTGGTTGAAGGTCTTTTCAGCTTAACCGAAGAGGATTTCAAAAAGATTGTGATCGCTTATGAGCCGGTTTGGGCTATAGGTACAGGTTTAACCGCTTCACCAGAACAGGCACAGGATATTCACGCTTTTATCCGCAGTGAAATTGAAGCAAATTATGGTTTCAATGTGGCTGATGATACTACCATTTTATATGGCGGTAGCTGTAACCCTGGCAACGCAGCAAGTTTATTCTCGCAAAAAGATATTGATGGTGGCTTAATTGGTGGTGCATCATTAAAATCTCGCGATTTTACAGATATTATTAAAGCATTAAATAGCTAAATGCAATACATTAAAGCAATATTTACGTTCAAAGGTATCGAAGATTATCAACAGGATCTGCTCATCAGCGATCTTGCCGATTTAGGCTTCGATACTTTCGAAGATAGTGAGGGTGGTTTTACGGCTTTCGTAATTAAGGATAATTTTAACGAGCAGGAGTTAAAAGATCTGCTAGGTAATTACAGCGAAGAATTTGCAACAGATTACACTTTAGAAGATGTTGCCGACGAAAACTGGAATGCCGAATGGGAGAAGAATTTCATTCCGCTGATTATTGATGATGTGTGTTATGTAAGGGCAACCTTTCACGAGCCACAGCCATCATATCCTTACGAAATCGTAATTGATCCAAAAATGGCTTTTGGTACCGGTCACCACCAAACCACTACCATGATGATGCAGTACATCTTAGCTGCCGATCTTAAAGGCAAAAACATCCTCGATATGGGCTGCGGAACCGGAATTTTAGCCATTTTGGCTGCAAAATTGGGTGCTAAAAGTTTAATGGCGATTGATTATGATGATATCTGTTACGAAAGTACAATAGAAAATGCTGCACTTAACCAGGTAGATAATTTACAGGCACTTTGCGGCAGTAAAGATTTTATTCCTGATGACGAATATGATGTTATTTTTGCTAATATCAATAGAAATATCCTTTTAGATCAGATTCACCGTTATGCGGAGGTTTTAAAACCAGAAGGCAAAATTTTCTTCAGTGGTTTTTATCTGGATCCCGATCTGGGTATGATTACGGCGGAATGTGCTAAATATGGTATCAAATACGTTGATCATAAGCAAAACGGCGATTGGGTTGCGGCTCAGTTTGAGAAAAAATAATGATTGAATTTTGAATGAATGACAGAATGTTTTAGTTTACGATGCATTACCATTCAATCATTCTCAAATTCTTTCATTCAATAATTAAAAATATGCGCATACATTTTATAGCAATTGGTGGAAGTGCCATGCACAACCTAGCCATTGCATTACATAAAAAAGGTTATCAGATTTCGGGTTCGGATGATGTGATTTTTGAACCTGCAAAATCGAGGTTAAATAAATATGGTCTTTTGCCTGCCGAAATGGGATGGGATGAAAACCGTATTTCGAAAGATTTAGACGCGGTAATTTTAGGCATGCATGCCCGGATCGATAATCCCGAATTATTGAAAGCGCAGGAACTGGGGGTCAAAATCTATTCCTACCCTGAATATATTTACGAACAAAGCAAAAATAAACTGCGTGTAGTAATTGGTGGCAGTCATGGTAAAACAACCATTACCAGTATGATTTTGCATGTATTAAATTATTATAAACGCGATTTCGATTACCTCGTTGGTGCACAGCTGGCCGGTTTCGAAACCATGGTTAAAGTAACCGAAGAAGCTCCCGTAATGATTATTGAAGGTGATGAATATTTATCGTCGCCGATTGATAGAAGACCTAAATTTCACCTTTATAAAGCAAATGTTGCCGTAATTAGTGGTATTGCCTGGGACCACATCAATGTTTTTCCAACTTATGCTGATTATACTTTACAGTTTGATAAATTTATCGATACCATCGAAACTAAAGGTACTTTGATTTACTGTAAAGCAGATGCTGATCTGAACGAGATTGTATCCAATTCAAAAGCGGACATTACTAAAATCGGTTATGCCATTCCTGAACATGAAATCAGAAACGGGATAACTTACCTGCTTCCGGAAGAAACAGCGCTAAAGATTTTTGGCGATCATAACCTGATGAACCTCAATGCGGCTAAATTAGTCTGTAAGCAGTTAAATATCAGTGAATTGGATTTTGATACCGCAATTGCTTCATTTACAGGCGCAGCCAAACGTTTAGAAGTAATTTCTGCCGATGATTCGACAAATGTGTACAAAGATTTTGCACATTCGCCATCAAAATTGAAAGCTACAATTGATGCAGTTAAAGCACAGTTTAAAAATCGTAAATTGGTAGCTTGTATTGAATTGCATACTTTCAGTAGTTTAAACAAAGATTTTTTAAAAGAATATACTGGTGCGATGGATAAAGTTGATGAGGCAATTGTGTTTATCGATATCAAATCTTTTGAACAAAAACGCATGGAGCCTTTTTCTGAAGATGATGTGCAACAGGCATTTGCAAACTCAAAACTGAAATTTTTTAACGATGCTGCCAAACTGAAAAGTTACTTGTTAAGCCTCAATTATAAGGATACCAATCTTTTAATGATGAGTTCCGGCAATTACGCAGGTTTCGATCTGCCCGAACTGGCGGCTTCGTTAGATAAATAGATATGAGATGTGAGATTTGAGACAGGAGATCACCCCATCTCATATCTAGCATCTCAAGTCTCATATCTCACATCTAGTATCTCAAATCTCATATCTATAAATGAAAAGCATCGGAGACCGCATTAAACAAAGCAGATTGGCCTTAGGTTTAAGTCAGGCTGATGCTGCCAAAAAATTAAATATTTCTACTCCGGCTTTCTGCAAAATAGAAACAGGTCAAACCGATCTCAACATTTCCCGTTTACTCCAGATTTCTAAAACTTTTAAAGTTTCCGTTTCGCAATTAATTGATGGTAAAACAGTAGGGGCCGAGCCATCAGCCGAATTAGCAGTGCTTAAAAAAGAACTGATTGAAAAAGAAGAAGAAATTAATAAACTCCGAAAAAAAGTAATCGACCTGTACGATAAACTGGGAATATAAAATTCGGATTTCGATTTGCTAAGCCGATTAATTATCATAATAAAACTATATAATAGAATAAAATTCATTTTTATTTAAAATATTTTGAATTATGTTCTTAATATTTATAGTTTTACAGAATGGTACTCGAAAACAATTTTAGCCTTGATCATATCGATCTGGCTATACTCAGACTCATGCAGGATAATGCCCGGATCTCAAACGTAGATTTGGCGAAGGCATTGGATCTCGTTCCTTCAGCTGTGCTGGAGCGCGTAAAAAAACTTGAGAAGAAGAACGTAATTACCGGCTATAATGCCAAGGTAAATCCTGTTGCGGTCGATTTAAAATTACTGGCATTTATTTCAATGAAATCAGCGCAAAGTTTCAGCTGTAACGATACCGCAAGCGAGCTGGCTAAAATTCCCGATGTGCAGGAAGTGCATGTAATTGCGGGCGATGATTGTTTCCTTGTAAAGGTAAGAACAACTGATTCGGCCTCACTAATGGCTTTGCTGCGAGATGAGTTTAGCAAGGTGCCCAACATTTTATCGGTGAAAACAACTATTGTGTTAGAAACGGTAAAAGAACAGCAACAACTGGTAATTCCTCAAAAATAAAATCATGGCAAATTTAAATAAAACAGCATCTCCGGTAATGGTTTACCTTGCATTTGCTATCGTGTATATTGTATGGGGCTCTACTTACTTTTTTATCCAGAAAGCACTGGCTGGTTTTCCTCCTTTTATTTTAGGTGTAGTGCGGTTCACCGTTGCAGGCATTTTGTTATTGGGTTGGTGTAAGATAAAAGGGGAGCAGATTTTTAACCTGAAAACGATTAAAATTGCAGCGGTAAGCGGTATCCTGATGCTGGGTTTAGGAAATGGGATTGTAATTTGGGTAGAACAATTTATTCCAAGCGGTTTGGTGGCCATCATGGTGGCTTCGGCAGCAATATGGTTTGTGATCCTGGATAAATCTCACTGGAAAGAGAATCTGAGTAATAAATATATTGTTTCGGGTTTGATTATCGGTTTTTTAGGGGTTGTACTTTTATTTGGCGATCAGATTATGCAGGCGCTTGATAAACCACAAAGTAACCTGCAAATCATCGGCATGGTACTGTTGGTTTTCGGACCAATTGCCTGGGCTGGCGGCTCGCTTTATTCGAAATATCACCCCACCACAGAAAGTTCTGTTTCTGTAAACACAGGTTGGCAAATGTTGATGGCAAGTTTAGCATTTTTGCCGGGTGCCGTATTGAAATCAGAATTTAAATTACTGGATTGGAGCGGTATATCACTTGATGCATGGTTATCGATCATATACCTGATCCTGTTTGGTTCCATTGCTGCGTTTAGCGCTTATGTATGGTTGCTAAAAGTGCGTCCGGCTACACAGGTAAGTACTTATGCTTATGTAAATCCGGTTGTGGCAGTGCTGTTGAGTTTAACTTTTACCAATGAAGTAATCGGAATTACACAAGTGATCGGTTTGGTGATTATTTTAGGTAGTGTGCTGTTGATTAATTTACCAAAGTATAAAAGTGCGTAGGCGAAAATAAAAGTGGTGCTTGGCGACACGAACCACAGCATAAGGTTATAGCTAAACCGTCATTTCGACTGAAGTGCAGTCCCGAACGTTCGGGAGAGAAATCTGCTGCATAAAACAAAAAAATGAAATTGAATTTTTTCTTGTTTTCAGTGAATCCGTGGCAGGAAAATAAAAAAAGGTTCGTGGCGACACGAACCTTGGCGATTAAAATATTTTGCGCATCGTTAAATGCTTTTTGCCAAAGGTAGCACCCGTAGCCTTGTGTATCGCGATCATCTGCTCATTAAAATCGCCCACCCAGCTTAATTCAAGCTCCTTGTATTGATTTTTAGGTAATACATATTCACCTAAACGAATAAAAAGAACTGATTCCAGGCCATGTTTCTGAAATTTAGGTTTAGTACCCATTACAATAGCCCTCATGCGGGTAACGCCCACCCAGCGACGGTAAGCAAACTTTAATTTTTCAATTAAACCCAATTTACCATCAAAACCTTTAATCATCTGGTTGGCATCAGGAATTAACACCACAAAAGATGCCGGCTCACCATTAAAATAGGCAAACTGGATCAAATGTTCGTCCATAATCGGCTCCATGCTTTTAAAGCTTTCTTCGAGAGTTTCTTTTTTGATCGGAACAAAGTTTTCAAAATCCTGCCAGCCATCATTATAGATTTCCATTAAATCGTTAATGTATTTGCCGGCATTGGCCTTACTGAAATACTCAAAAGTATAACCCGGTTTGTTTCTTACCCAATTGGCAATTTTGGTAAAACGCTCAGGGAAAGGAATGGTAAGGTTAATATGATTGGTTAACTGTTCATATTCGGTAACAAAGCCATACTTTTCGAAAAACTTTTGATAGTAAGGGAAATTATAATTCATCCCGAAAGAAGGAGGGGTAAAGCCATCCACCAGCAGGCCCCAAAAGGTATCGTTCTCTCCAAAATTTATCGGTCCGTCCATGGCTTTCATGCCGTTTTCAGTCAGCCATGCTTTAGTGGTATCGAATAACAGAAATGCTGCTTTTTCATCATCAATGCATTCAAAAAAACCCATTCCGCCCGTTGGCTGATCGTAATGATACGCTTTTTTCTCATTAATAAAGGCTGCTACACGGCCGATAAGTTTGCCCGCATCATCTTTCAAAACCCAGCGTGTACATTTCCCATGCGCAAAAAAGGTGTTTTTTTCAGGATTAAAGACATTTTCTACTTCGCTATCCAACGGACAGATCCAGTTTTTATCGTTTTTATATAAGAGTTTAGGCGTATTTAGAAAATCTTTTTTTAATGATGGTTTGCTTACCTGTATTACTTGCATGGGCACATTTTAAAATTAAAAAGCATCCTACCAAGCGGGCGGATGCTTTTTCAAATATATGTTTTTTAAATATTAATAATCGTCGTCGTCATCATCGAAATTCTCGAAGTTGTCAAGATCATCTAACGGCAAGTCAAAATCGTCATCATCATCGTCATCCTGAGGCTTCTTTTTCGTTGTTTGAATATCGTCATCATCTTCAAGATCATCGTCTTCGTCTACCTGTTTCTTTGTAGTCGGCTTTGTTGGGAGTTTCTTTGGCGCTTTCATAACACAAAAATAAAAATTGCTTTTATAGTTTAAAAATACAAAAAAACTTTTTTTAATAACAACCTGGAAGCAAAGAAATTAAATTATTTATTCAACATTTTCGCCAACAGTATTTTCTTCTTTTACGATGTCTTTTAATTGCGGAAGCTGACTCAGGTTATTTAGTCCAAAATAATCCATAAATAACGGGCTTGTACTGTAAAGGATTGGCCTGCCAGGTGTTTCTGCCTTTCCATCGATGCTGATCAGTTCTTTTTCGAGCAGGCGCTGTACCGAATAATCAGAATTTACACCCCTGATCTGTTCGATTTCCAATTTGGTAATGGGCTGGCGATAAGCAATAATGGCCAGGGTTTCCATAGCAGCCTGACTTAATTTTTTCTTTGACCGGTGTAACTGGAGCTGGTTAACGGTTTCGTGATAATCTTTTTTGGTAAGAAACTGATAACCATTGTTTAAGAATACCAGTTCGATTGCAAAATCATCATGACTATATTTTTCCTTAATCTGCTCGATACTTTCGAATACCTGTGTTTCGATAAACTCTTCATTAAAAACAGCGTTAAGGGCAAGCAGAATCTCCTGGGTGCCTATGCTTTGGCTGGAAGAAAATATAAGGGCTTCGATGTGCCTGGTGATGTTGTGATTGGGCATATGCAAAAATAGAATTTTTGGGCATAAAAAAAGCGGTCTCGCTTTTAAAAACAAGACCGCTTTCAACACACAAATGAAACCTGAATTAAGATATAGTTTTAGGTTAGGTTATTAAATATCTATATCAATTCTATAAGAACGTCTTTGATAAACACTATCGTTTATTTCTAACACAAGTTTAAGGCTAAAGAAGGTTCGATCAAGGTTCTATTTAGTGAGTGGTATTAATAATTGAGTAAACGGTAAAATTTCTATTTTAACGGTATAGAAATGGATACTGTTGTGCCATTTGTAGCATTTTGTTTCACATTTAAGTGTATAGGTTTTGCTCCAATCTGCCCTAAAAGGTGTAATCTTTCTTTGGTAAGCTGCATGCCTTTACTAATATGCGTTTCCTTTTTATCTTTCAATGAATTATCAATACCAATCCCGTCATCTATTATTTCGATGTTTAAATAAAATTCGTCCTGCAGTTTAATGTTGATCTGGATTTCGCCACCGGTTTCTTTTGGCATAATGCCATGCCATATTGCATTTTCTACATAGGGTTGTAACAACATGGAAGGAATAAAGGTTTCTTCCTTGTCTATATCTTCGTCGATATTAAAAACATATTCGAGTTTATCGCCAAACCGGTTTTTTTCTAATTTTAAATAAAGATTAAGGTATTCCAGCTCTTCTTCTAAAGAAATGTAACTTTTTGTACAGATTTCGAGATTTTTTCTAATCAGGCGGGCAAAACCGGTTAAAACTTTATTGGCAGAGGCCGTATTTTGCGTATTAATGTAATGCTGGATAGAATTCATCACGTTAAATACAAAATGCGGGTTCATCATGGCCTGTAAAGCCTGCTGCTCAAGCATTAAAACCTTATTTTTTAATAATAACTGCTCTTGCTCTTTATCTTTTTGTTTGCGGGTGATGTAAACCGCTACTTTATAGAAAATATAGGCTACTAACAGGATTAAAATGGACAAAAACCATAGACTTTGCCAAAAATGTTTTTTAATGGTAAAGGAGATTTTTGCCGGTTCGCCCCAGTTTCCGTTCTGGCTTTTGGCGCTTACTTCAAACACGTAATCGCCCGATTGTAGCGAGGAGAAATCCAGTCGTCTGGTACGCGTTTCTATCCAGGGCGAATTTTCGTTTAAACGGTAGCGGTAGGTAATATCACTCGTGGTAAAATCTACCGCGCTAAAAGTGAATAAAATGGTGTTATTGCCCGTTTCGAAGGTGAAATTTCCCTGATCTACCGGTAAACGTTCGTTATCTTTAATAATGGAGGTAACATACACCTTGGGCAGGTTTTTAATGATGTTTTTATTATTGTACTTGAATAAAATTAAACCTTTGTTTGTAGCAAAATAAGCCGTGCTATCATCAATAAATAAACTATTAATATCATCGCTCAACAAATCTTTGCCATAATCGAAATTGGCCACACTGGGCTGATTTGGGTAATTTGCAATTTTGTTAACACCCTTGTTCGTGAGGACCCATATTTCGCTGTTTTTTACAAATATTTTGGTACAGATGTTATTGGTTAAACCATCTTTTTGAGTAATCTGCCTGGTAATCTGATTATTTTTGTAAAAAATTAATCCATAGCCATCAGTAGCTAAAATCAGCGTACCATCCGCAAGCTGCTGAATGTCGTTTATCCTCTTGGTAAGCAAAGGATGATTTTCGTAATGTTTGATTAATTTTCCTTTAGAAAACTGTGATAAACCGCTAACGTTAGAAAACCACAAACTGCCTTCGCGGTCGTAAAAAACGTGATAAGAGCGGTCTTTAAAAAAATCTTCTTTTTCGCGGTATTTAGCGGCGTTAAATTCGAATTTGTTCGTCCTGTCGGATAAGAAAACCACCCCTGATGATAGCGCCAGGGCTAAATGGTTGTTGTTTTCGCCAATGCTGAAGTGTTTGATTACAAACATTGAATTGTTTGATTCCTTTAAATAACTTACTTCATCATTGCCTTGATAAATATTTTTAAAAACGCCCATGCCATAATCAGAAGCGAAATATATCGATTGATCTTTGGGATCGAATGTAATCTGTTTAATGGTTTTGTACTTTTTAAAATCATCCAGACCGATTTCGTTAACCTGATAATTGTTGATGCTTAAAACATCAATTACGGCATCATCAGTACCCAGCCAAAGGCGGTTTTTACCATCTTTAGTGATGCTTTTGATTACATTGCTGCTCAAACCCGACTCCGCATCGATAATAGAAAGTCTGTTGTTCGCATTCGGCAGCATATAAATGCCCTGATTGGTAGCGAACCATATGTTTTGATTATTATCTTTAATTACTTGATTAACAGCGATATCCTGTAAATACTGGACGGTTTTCCCATTTTTATCAAGGGCAAAAGCGCCGTTTGCATTTGATAGCCAGACTTCTTTAGCGGTAACGTCGTAATAAAAATAGCCCGACATATTTTTGATCAGGTTCTGCGGGATTGGGATCAGGTTATTAATGGTTCCATGTCTGTATTGTTTCAATCCACCACTATCCAGATAGAACAAAGAACGGTGGGGACTATTGGTCGCGGTCATGTAAGAAAGTGGCTGAACCTTAGATTTAATCATGGAAAAAGTTTTTCCATTAAATTGCTGAACGCTTAAATCGCTGTAGGCAATTATGTTTCCCTGTTCATCCTCATGGATAAAGGCATTGATAAATTTATCATTCTGGTTAGGAGAAATGTATTTTTTGATCGTTTTTCCATCCCAGCAAACAATAAGATTAGCGTTGGTGCCGAGCCAGATTCTTCCGGATTTATCGACCAAAAATGAAACAATTACAGTATTAAAATTTAATTTTTTAAGCAGTTCATCGTTATCCTGGTTATAAAATTTACCTTCTTTAAGATAACTCAGCTGACCATTAAGCGCGAAAAACCATAAACGACCTTCTTTATCCTCTTTCATCTGGAGGATCTGTGTATCTGGCAATCCATCTTCAATGGTGAAATTCTGGAAATTTGTACCGTCAAAACGGCTCAGTCCATTGTCTGTAGCAATCCAGATAAAGCCTTTTTTGTCCTGTAAAATATAATAACAATTGTTGCTGGCCAATCCGTTTTTTGAGTTGTAATGGGGAAGATAGGTGGTTTGGGCAAAAAGACTTTTAGGAGTGATAAAAACTGTAGCTAAAAATAAAAAAGCAATAAAAATTCTGCTGAAGTTTGGCTTCAGGATAGCTTTTTTAGCTAAAAATTGAACTTTTATCTGTGGGTTAATGATCACTGTTGGCTTTTGTAAATAATTTTATTTTTTCGAAAAAATCGCTCGCCCTTCTTCTCGAAATGTTAATGCTTTCGCCGTTTTTCAGGAAAACCTGAAGTCCGTTTTTAGAGTTGTATTCCTTTAAGTGGTTTAAATTGATGATGCTCGACTTGTGAATCCTTACAAATTGGTCGGTTGGTAAAAGCTCTTCAAACTCGCGTAATACTTTAGAAACGGTTATTTTATCGTGATTATTTAAGTGTACGATAGAATAATTACTATCTGCCTCAATGTAAATAATGTCATCAATATCGATCATTTTAAAACCTTGTCCGTAAGGCAGTGTAAGTTTCCTGATTTCCGTTCTGGAGCTTAGGCTGGAGGCGAGATTATTGATTCTTTCGTCGTTTTCATTTTGGCCTTTAAACAATTTTATATGCTGAAAAACCTTCTCTACGGCTGTTTTAAGCTCATCTATATCGATTGGCTTTAGCAGATAATCGAGCGCATTGGCTTTAATTGCCTTCAGTGCATACTGATCGTAAGCGGTAGTAAATATAACAGCTGCCTTATGTTTTTGTGCATCGGGGATGAGTTCGAAACCATTGCCTCCCGGCATGGCAATATCGAGAAAGATTAAATCGATGGGATGGTGCGCTAAAATATCTTTTGCTTCGGCTACAGACCTTGCAATACCGGTAATTTCTACCTGTGCACAATTCTGTTGCAGTAAAAAAAATAGCGACGATCGGGCAAACTCCTCATCATCAACAATAATGGCTTTAAGTGTAGTCATAATTATAGGTTGGTGAATGTATTAAAATGCGCTTACAAAAAAAAATGCAAAAAGAAAAAACCAGTATTCTGATTGTCACGTATGTATCATCAAACGAATTCAAAACCACTAAACATAGATGACTATGAAAAACAATGAACTAGAAACAAAAAATGAGCTTCAGGAAAAAAGTTTATTTGACAAAACTGTAGGAAGAAGATCTTTTCTTCAGTATGCAGGCGCGGGTGCAGCGGGTATTGCTTTAGTAGCTGCTGGTTGTAAAAAAGACCGTGGCTACGAAAATCCAACAATGGATGGCGCAACATTAGATTTTAAAGATGATTTCGGCGTACTAAACTATGCTTACGCTTTAGAGCAATTGGAAGCTGCGTTTTATATTAAGGTTGCATCTGCTCCACCTTCAGCATTCACAGCTGCCCAGAAAGCATATTTTCAGGATGTTCAGTTTCATGAAATTGCGCACAGGGAATTCTTTAAAAAAGCATTGAGTACTGCTGCAATCGGTAGTTTAGAGGTTGATTTTTCTAGTATTGATTTCACAAGTGCTTCAGGTGTTTTAGCTGCTGCACAATCATTCGAAGATTTAGGTGTGGCTGCTTATAATGGAGCTGGTGTACGTATTTCCACTACCGATTATCTTGTTCTGGCAGGTAAAATTGTTTCAGTAGAAGCCCGTCACGCAGCATGGGTTAGGGATCAGATTTCTAACGGAACTTTTGCTGATTTGAATAGCTTAACAGCATTAGGAGCTAGTAATTCAGCAGGTTTGGACGGAGCTTTAACACCAGATAAAGTTTTGGCAATTGCTGGAAAATATGTAAAAACAAAAATTAACGTAATCAACCTTTAATCTTTAAAACTCAACAATCATGAATATCTTAAATATATTAGACGAAATAGAAAAAGTGGACGGTGAGATCTATGAAAGATTAAGTCCGCGTAGATCAGCAATGAAAGATTTTTTCAATGTTGGTAAAAAAATATCAATGGCAGCATTACCGCTTGCTTTGGGTTCAATGTTTCAAAAAGCTTATGGACAAACAAACCCAAGTAGTGTTAATGATGTATTAAGTTTTGCATTGGCTTTAGAGTATTTAGAGTACAACTATTACAACCATGCTTTAACAAATTCTACTATCACTTTCCCTACAACAGCATCAAATGCAGCTATAACTACGATCAGGAACCATGAAAGAGCACATGTTGATTTATTAAAAAGTGCGTTAAAAATTACAGGTGCTGATGGTTATGTAGATGCTGATTTTGATTTTACAGCTGGAGGTGCATTTGGCGACGTTTTCAGTAACTATCAAACTTTCTTAAAAGTGGCTTTAGCTTTCGAAGATACAGGTGTAAGAGCTTATAAAGGACAAGCGCCTATTTTAAAAGGTATGCCTGTTTTAACAACTGCCTTACAGATACATTCAGTAGAGGCCCGTCACGCATCGCACATCCGCCAAATGGTTGCAGCTTCATTGGGTGTGGCTTTAAAACCTTGGATCAGTTATGCAGCTAATGGTAACGATACAGGAATTGCAGCAGTTGATGGAGTTTATGCTGGTGAGCAAAATACCGTACAAGCTGGTATTGAGATTAATGGATTGGGTGGTGCTTCGCAAACCCAGGCAGCAGAAAGTTTTGACGAATTTTTAACTGGAGCGGCTGTTAAAAACATTGCAAATCAATTTATCAAAACTGGTAAAAAATTAACCTAAAAAAATATTTACATTATTGATTAGGTAATGTTTAGTTTAAGGTAGGGAGGTAGAACTTGGTTTTACTTCCCTTTTTTGTAAATAATTTTCAGGATTGATCAGTTGAAATTTAAACTGATCCTTTATTTGGTCATTAAAGATTTATAACAACTTAACTATATTGCTTTAGGCAAGCCTGCCAATGCTCATTAAAAATCAATACTTTCTTCCATTTCCCATTTTAAATCATCTAGTAGGTTATCACCTGTTCCTCTAAATGCTCAGGCAAATCCCTGTAATTATATTTCTGTCCACGTAACTGTGGTTCGAAACCTGCAGCTTTAATTGATTGCTGGATACCATTAGCCGTAAAACGGTGAGGTGCACCAGCGGCCGATACTACATTTTCTTCAATCATAATCGATCCAAAATCGTTTGCACCTGCATGTAAACAAAGCTGGGCAGTGGTTTTTCCAACAGTTAACCAGCTGGCCTGGATATTTTTAATGTTTGGCAACATGATACGGCTCAAGGCAATCATTCGGATATATTCATCAGCGGTTACATTGTTGCTGATTCCTCGAAGCCTCTTTAATAAAGTACCATCGTCCTGGAAAGGCCATGGAATAAAGGCTAAAAATCCATTTGCATCGGCAGGTTTTTCGCTCTGTACCTGACGGATCCATACCAGATGCTCAAAACGTTCTTCAATGGTTTCTACATGACCGAACATCATGGTTGCCGATGTGGTAATATCTAATTGATGGCAGGCACGCATTACATCCAGCCACTCTTGTCCGCCACATTTTCCTTTAGAAATTAAACGCCTTACACGGTCATTTAAAATTTCGGCACCGGCACCAGGCAACGAGTCCATTCCGGCTTCTTTAAGCACTTTTAACACCTCTGTATGCGTCATGCCTTCCAGTTTTGCTACGTGTGCAATTTCCGGCGGACCTAAAGCGTGAAGTTTTAAATCGGGATATAATTCTTTTAATTTTTTGAACAGATCGGCATAAAAGGCCAGGCCCAAATCAGGGTGGTGACCACCTTGTAATAACAATTGATCGCCGCCTAAACGGAAAGTTTCTTCAATTTTTACTTTATAGGTTTCGATATCCGTAATATAACTCTCCTCATGGCCAGGCCTGCGGAAGAAATTACAGAATTTACAGTTTGCTATGCAAACATTGGTCGTGTTTACATTGCGGTCGATTTGCCAGGTTACTTTACCACTTGGCACCTGAATTTTTCTTAGTTCATTGGCCACAAACATCAAAGATGCAGTATCGGCATTGTGATATAGATATACGCCTTCTTCCTGAGAAAGAAACTCAAAGTTTAAGGCACGTTTTAATAATTCTGCAGTTTGCATATACAAAGATAGGTAAAAGGGAGGGAAGGTTGAAGGCGTAAGGTTTGAGGTTTGTAAAAAAAATTATGGAGCGCTATTCGAAAAGCGTATGGCGTTTAGCGTTATAATGGAGTTTCCATTATTCATCTTACATCTTCCATCCAACATTTCAGATTGTCCATCATTTGCCATTTTAAATTCTCCATCATTTTCCATCGCCCAAATTCCCTTAAAATAATATCTTTACGGTTCTAAAATTAGATATGGTAGATTTTAATCGTTTTACACTAGCCAATGGGTTAAATGTTTTAGTACATGAAGATGCTACAACCCCGATGGCAGTTTTAAATATTTTATATGATGTGGGTGCCCGCGACGAGGATCCTGAAAAAACCGGTTTTGCACACTTATTTGAGCATTTAATGTTCGGTGGATCGGTAAACATTCCAAGTTACGATGAGCCTTTGCAAAGGGTAGGAGGCGAAAACAATGCTTTTACAAGTAATGATATTACCAACTATTACATTACGCTACCTGCAGAAAACATAGAAACCGCGTTTTGGCTGGAAAGCGACCGTATGCTGAGCCTGGCTTTTTCTGAAAAAAGTTTAGATACACAGCGGAATGTGGTAAGTGAAGAATTTAAGCAACGTTACCTCAACCAGCCCTATGGCGATGTTTGGCTAAAATTGCGTCCACTTGCTTACAAAAAGCATTCTTACCGTTGGGCAACCATTGGAAAAGAACTTTCGCATATCGAAAATGCAACCATGGAGGATGTAAAAGCATTCTTTAAAAAACATTATACACCGCAGAACGCCATTTTGGTTGTGGGCGGAAATGTGAAAACGGAAGAGGTAAAAAAACTGGCCGAAAAATGGTTCGAGCCTATCCCTGCCGGTGAGAAATATGTTCGGGATTTAGTTCAGGAAGAACCGCAAACAGAAGCCAGACAAGAAACGGTTAAAGCAAATGTGCCTTTAAATGCGATTTACATGGCTTTTAAAATGCCCGGACGTTTAAACCAGGATTATTATGCTTTTGATTTGTTATCGGATATTTTATCGCGTGGACAATCTTCCCGTTTATACAACAGTTTATTAAAAGAGCAACAGCTATTTAGTGATATCAATGCCTACATTTCAAGCAGTTTGGATCCCGGTTTATTTATCGTTGAAGGTAAACTGGTAGAAGGAATCACAATAGAAGCTGCCGAAAAAGCCATTTGGGCAGAACTGGATAAACTTAAGGCTGAGTTAGTTGCAGATGCTGAATTAACTAAAGTAAAAAACAAGGTAGAATCGGTACTGGTTTTTTCTGAAATGAGCCTTTTGGATAAAGCCATGAACCTGGCTTATTATGAACTATTAGGCGATGCTGCTTTATTAAACCAGGAAACAGAGGCGTTTTTAAAAGTTACAGCCGAAGACATTAAACGGATTTCTAACGAAACTTTTAGCCCAAATTCATCATCAACTTTATATTATTTAACGGAAGAACATGCTTAACAGACAACAGGCGCCTGATTTTAAGCAGGTATCGACTATAAATTTTATCCAGCCGGAAAAAAAAGCACTGGATAACGGTGTTCCTGTTTTTACCATTTACTCGGGTGAGCAGGATTTAGTGCGTATCGAATTTATTTTCGAAAACGTAAACTGGAAACTTGATAAACCATTACAGGCCATTGCGGTAAGCTCACTGATTAATAATGGAACCTATAAGTTAACTTCAAAGGAAATAGCCGAGCAGATCGATTTTTATGGGGCGTTTTTTCAAACGGAATATCTTCAGGATCAATCGTCTGTTACCCTTTACACGCTGAATAAACATTTACATTCAGTACTGCCGATTGTGAAAGATGTTTTATCAGAAAGTCAGTTTCCACAACACGAGCTTGATATTTATATTCAAAACCAGAAACAAAAACTGCAGGTAAACTTAAAGAAAAACGATATTCTGGCAAGAAAGGAATTTGCACATGCTTTATTTGGCGATACCGCTTATGGTGTAAATATACAGGCTGAACATTATGATGCACTAAAACGGGAAGACCTGATCGAATATTTTAAAGCAGCTTATGCGCCAAATAACTGTACTATTATTGTTTCAGGAAAATTTGACGAAGCAAGTTTTAATTTATTGAATGATGCTTTCGGTAAAAATTGGGAAAAAAGTAATGCCGTAAAAAACAGTTTCAATTTTACTGCTACAGAAAAACAGGTTATTTATACTGAAAAACCAGAAGCATTGCAGTCTGCCATCAGAATTGGCCAAATAGCCATTAACCGCAAGCATGAAGATTTTTCGGGGCTTCAGATTTTAAATACTGTATTAGGTGGTTATTTTGGTTCGCGTTTGATGAATAACATCCGTGAGGACAAGGGTTACACCTATGGCATTGGATCTGGCATTTCTTCATTACAACAAGCGGGTTATCTATTTATTTCTACCGAGGTAGGTGCTGATGTTTGCGCTGCGGCTCTGACAGAAATTTACAAAGAAATAGCGCTTTTAAAAACTGAATTGATCGGGGAGGAGGAGTTGAGTCTGGTTCGTAATTATATGCTAGGTTCTATGTTGGGCAGTCTGGAAAATGTTTTCTCGCATGCCGATAAATTCAAGAATATTTATTTTTCAGGATTAGATTACGATTATTACACTAAATATATCGAAAAAGTAAAAACCATTACAGCTGAAGAATTAATGGCACTGGCTAATAAATACCTTACAACAGAGAACTTTACTGAAGTGGTAATTGGAAAGAAATAAATCTTGCCAAGCCAATTAAAAAATGTCTGTCAGAAACTGTCATGTTGAGCCTTTCGAAACGCCTAAAACATACTTTAAAGCGACCTTCGACAGGCTCAGAATGACAATCCTGCATTGATGATATAAAGTCTTTTTTAATACCTATACTGGCATAAATATGCCGTTTGTACCGTCGCTTTTACCTTAAATGATGAATTGGCAGGTACTTCAAAATTACTGCCGGCTTTAAAGGTTTGCCAGTCGGTAGTTTCAGGAAGCAAGGCTTCCAATTCGCCTTCTATAACGTGCATAATTTCTTTTTGGGCGGTTCCGAATGTGTATTCTCCGGGATTTATAATGCCTATTGTCGATTTGCCTTCGGTGGTTTCATAGCCCAGCGATTTTACATTGCCATCAAAATATTGGTTTTCAGTAATCATAATTATAAGGTGAGGATTTTTTTGAGCTTACTTTTACTTCTCAAAAGTTGTCTTTTTGATCGGCACAATAATAATAAACATTTATTTCAAATTTATTATGCTTACCGTCAATTGTCAGCCAAGCTCAATATTTAAGCATTTTTATCTTTATACTTTTATTTTCGCGTTATTTCCGTATCTTTGCCTGGCAAATAATAAATCCTAATTTATTTGCTATGCAACTCGATTCCACAAAATTTATTGCCACAGGTTTAACGTACGATGACGTACTATTAGTACCCGCATATTCAGAAATTCTGCCCCGTGAAGTAAATACATCCACTTTTTTAACTAAAAAAATCAAACTTAATGTTCCGTTGATTTCTGCCGCAATGGATACTGTAACTGAGGCTGAACTTGCCATTGCCATTGCACAAAATGGTGGGATCGGGATGTTGCACAAAAACATGACTATAGACAGACAAGCTGCTGAAGTGCGTAAAGTAAAACGTTCTGAAAGTGGTATGATCCAGGATCCGGTAACTTTACTGGAAACGGCTGTAGTTGCTGATGCTTTCAAAATTATGAAAGAGCACAAAATTGGTGGTATTCCGGTGGTAAGCAGCGATAATAAATTGGTTGGTATTATTACAAACAGGGATCTTCGTTTTCAAAAGGATATGAAACGCCCGGTTTCTGAGGTAATGACCAAAGATAATTTAATCATTGCACCAGAGGGAACTACTTTGGTACAGGCAGAAGAAATTTTGCAGAACCACAAAATCGAGAAACTTCCGGTAGTAAGTAAAGATGGTTATCTAAGCGGTTTAATTACTTTTAAAGATATATCAAAAGTTAAAAATTATCCTGTTGCCTGTAAAGATGAACGTGGTCGTTTACGCGTAGGTGCTGCGGTTGGCGTAACTGCCGATACCATTGAAAGGGTTGATGCTTTGGTTGCAGCCGGAGTTGATGTAATTACCATCGATACGGCTCACGGTCACTCTAAAGGTGTAGTTAATAAATTAAAAGAAGTAAAAGCTAAATATCCTGATTTACAGGTTATTGTTGGTAATATTGCTACAGGCGCTGCTGCAAAGTTCCTGGCTGATGCTGGTGCCGATGCCGTTAAAGTGGGTATTGGTCCGGGTTCTATTTGTACCACCAGGATTATTGCCGGTGTTGGTGTTCCTCAGTTATATGCTGTTTACGAATGTGCTAAAGCTTTAAAAGGTACTGGTGTACCGGTTATTGCTGACGGTGGTATAAAACATACTGGTGATATTGCAAAGGCAATTGCATCTGGTGCAAGCACTGTAATGGCAGGTTCGTTATTTGCAGGGGTTGAAGAATCACCGGGTGAAACCATTATCTACGAAGGACGTAAATTTAAATCATACCGTGGTATGGGATCAATAGAAGCTATGGAACAAGGTTCTAAAGACCGCTATTTCCAGGATGTTGAAGATGATATTAAAAAACTGGTTCCCGAAGGTATTGTTGGTCGTGTGCCGTTTAAAGGTACTTTGGCCGAAGTAATGTACCAGTATATTGGCGGATTACGTGCAAGTATGGGCTACTGTGGAGCAGCAAATATTGAAGCATTACAAGAAGCACAGTTTGTACAGATTACCGCTGCGGGCATGCGCGAAAGCCACCCACACGATATCACCATTACTAAAGAAGCACCTAATTATACCAGATAAGGTTTATGGTGTAAGGCTTAAGGTATAGGGTAAATGAAAATACCTGATAATTTTAAGGAATAAATGAACGGGGCATCGGTTTACGACAGCCCCGTTTTTTGTCTACCATCATCCTCGTTTGTATTTTGAAAATAACCTGCTGTAACGCTTCGGGTCGTGCAGCCCTGCTATCCCTGCAAGTCCGCACTCGTTCCTCGCTTGCGGGCTTTCCGTTCTATCAGGTTTATTTAACCTAAAACAGAGGATCTTGGGAGCAGGTTAGATTTATAAACTCCTCGCCCTCGCCTCGTTTCGTTTCGTGTCGCCACGAAACGAAACTTAGGTTTATGGTGTAAGGCTAAAGTATAGGGTAAATGAAAATGCCTGATAATTTTAAAGACTAAATGAATGGGGCATCGGTTTACGATAGCCCCGTTTTGTTTTATGCCAGACCTCGAAGGTTTTTAAAACCTGCTAGGTTTAGAAAGAGTACTTAACTTCTCCGCCTCGGTTCGTGTCGCCACGAACCGAAACTTAACTCCAAAGTAAATTCTAAAAACCATAAGTAATATAAAAATTCACAAAATAAAATTTGGCAGCTAATATTTTTTAATATATTTGTCGACTAAATCCATAGGATTTATATAATAATTATGAAAACTAATCAAAAATCACGCTTCTATTGTTGTTGCCATGCTAAAACAGTAATCGAATACTTTCGAACGGGCCGTTAATCCAACAATAAATAAAACAAACTATCAACTAAATCATGAACAAAAGTTTACTCTTTCTCTTTTCATTTTTGCTTTCGGCAGGCATTGCTTTTGCCCAGAGTCCAATAACAGGTATTATCAAAAAATCCAGCGGTGAGCCGGTACCCCGTGCAACCATTAAAGTTAGGGGCACCAATATTACCGTAAGCGCCGATGATAACGGTGCTTTCAAAATCGATGCAAAACAAGAACCGCCATTTTACCTTCAGGTAAGTTCGGTAGGTTACAAACCTCAGGATTTTCAGATTTTAAGGTATCAGGATACACCGATTGAACTGATTTTGGTAGAAAGTGCCCTTTTAGATGAAATTGTGGTAACCTCACGCCGCCGTTCAGAAGTTTTACAGGATGTGCCTATTCCGATTACCGTAATCGGTGGCCGTGCAGCAGAAAATGCCGGTGCTTTTAACGTTAACCGTTTAAAAGAATTGGTTCCTTCGGTGCAGTTATATGCCTCGAATGCCAGAAATACAACGCTTAACATCAGAGGATTAGGTTCAACCTTCGGTTTAACTAACGATGGTATCGATCCGGGTGTAGGTTTTTATGTAGATGGTGTGTACCATGCCCGTCCGGCTGCAACCTCAACCGATTTTCTTGATATCGAGCAGATCGAAATTCTTCGCGGTCCGCAAGGTACCTTATTTGGTAAAAACACCACTGCAGGTGCATTTAACATCACCACAAGTAAACCAACTTTAACGCCAAGTGCAAAAGTAGAGCTAAGCGCTGGAAATTATAATTTCATTCAGGCTAAAACCTCTGTTTCTGGTGCGCTTGCGAAAGATCTTGCTGCAAAAATTTCTATTTCGGGTACACAACGTGATGGTACCATCTGGAACACTAGGGAAGAACGTAAATACAGCGGACAAAATAACCTTGGTTTCAAAGGCCAGTTGTATTACACCCCTTCAGAAAAATTACAGGTATTATTAAGCGGTGATGTAAGCATTCAGCATCCGGCAGGTTATCCATTGGTAATTGCGGGTGTTGCTACTACAGAGAGAAGTGCATACCGCCAGTACGCTAAAATTGTTTCCGATTTAGGTTATCAGCAGCCTAAAATCGATCCTTTTTCAAGGGAAATCAATACCAATACGCCTTGGAGACATAATCAGTCTATCGGTGGTATATCATTAAACGTAGATTATAAAATTGGTAACGGAACACTTACCTCAACTACCGCCTGGAGATTCTGGAACTGGGACCCTACCAACGACAGGGATTTCTCAGAGTTAGCGGCTTTAACCAAATCGCAGGGTACTTCGCGCCACGATCAATACTCGCAGGAAATAAGATATGCAGGTAACATCACCGATAAATTAAGTGGTGTAGTCGGAGTGTATTTGTTAGGTCAGAATTTAAAAGGATTGGCCCAAACAGAAGAAGTAGGTAAAGATCAATGGAGATTTGTACAAACCAGCAACACAGGTAGCCAGGCTTTATATTCAACCCCTGGTTTACTGGATGGCTTCGGGATTAAAACCAACTCTACTATCAAATCGTTAAGTGCCGCTGTTTTTGCACAGGTAGATTGGGAAGTTTTAAAGAACCTGCACGTTTTACCTGGTTTAAGATATACTTATGATAAAAAAGATGTTGATTATGATCGGGTAACTTATGGTGGTTTGCAAACTAATGACGCAGCTTTATTAGCGCTCAAAGCAGCTGTATATGCTAATCAGCAGTTTACAACAAAGGTAGATAATAACAATTTATCAGGAAACTTTACCGTTTCATACCGTCCAACACACAACTTAAATGTTTACGGAACTTTCTCTACCGCTTACAAACCGGTTGGTGTTAACGTAGGTGGTTTGCCAACTACTTCAACCGGAGCAGCCGATTTATCGGTAGCTGTGGTTAAACCGGAATATGTTCAACATTACGAATTAGGTGCTAAAACAAAGCCGTTTAAAGGTGCTATTGTAAATCTTAGTTTATTCAATACCGATATCAAAGATTACCAAACCAATGTGCAGTCACCTCAATTAGGTGTAAACAGGGGGTATCTGGCTAATGCCGAAAAGGTTAGGGTAAAAGGACTGGAAATTGATGGAAGTTACCAGCTCGAAAAGTTCTTAACCTTAAATGCTGCTTTGGCTTATCTTGATGGGAAATATGTTAAATTTACCAATGCCCCACTTCCTTTAGAAGAAACCGGCCATACCGAACTGGTAAATG
This sequence comes from Pedobacter sp. 22226, assembly GCF_052045455.1. Lineage (NCBI taxonomy): Bacteria > Pseudomonadati > Bacteroidota > Sphingobacteriia > Sphingobacteriales > Sphingobacteriaceae > Pedobacter > Pedobacter sp. 22226. The sequence continues at coordinate 356,384 of NZ_JBQEPB010000001.1, forward strand.
GCGTTGCCACACAGGTTGCATTTAAAGACGCTTCGGGCGGCAGGTTACCAGGCGTATCTAAATGGAACATTTCTGGTGGTACAGAGTTAAGCACAGCAGGCAACCTGGCTACTAAAGAAGGCAGGTATTTTATTGCTGGTGATGCCAGTTACCGTTCAGAATACTCTTCGAACCCTACACCATCCAGTGTTTTAAATGTCAAAGGTTACGCCTTATTCAATGCCAGGTTAGGTTTTAAATCGGATAAATTCTCATTATTTGTTTGGAGCAGAAACCTTGCAAATAAAAACTACTACGAGCAATTACAGGCTGCGGCAGGTAATTCTGGTTTATATGCAGGTGTGCTTGGCGATCCTCGAACTTATGGTGCTACAATCCGTTATACTTTCTAAAGTTGTAGATTAAAAAGTAAATCTTTTATCTCTTATATTTGGTTAAAAAGGAGTGGTGTAATGCCGCTCCTTTTTTTATTTATACAGGAAAAAACTTAAATTCCTCAAGTGACTAAGGTGGTCAATATTTTTAGAAAATGAGTGTGCTGATATTAATCGGGAGATGCAGCCCCGCTTTCCGTTTCAAGTCCTCGCTGCGCTGCGGGCTTTCCTCTGCAATCAGGTTTATTTAGCAAAGCTGGTGGTTCTTGGCAAGAAAAATATTTCGGTCATTTACCCGTAATAAATCCTGTAACAGCTTTGTGCAGAATAAAAATTTACAGAAAGCCGATAAAATCTTAACTTCGGTAAATTTTAAAATAATGAATAAGCTTAATTCGGTTTGTGTGTATTGTGGCTCAAACTTTAATGGCGATGTGCAGTTGCGCAATGCAATAAAACAGTTGGCAGAAACATTGGTAAAGCAACAAATTAAGTTGGTTTACGGTGGTGGCAGTGTAGGTGTAATGGGGGTTTTGGCCAACGACGTATTGGAATTAGGTGGTTTGGTTACCGGCATTATTCCGCAATTTTTAATGGATAAGGAAGTTGGGCATAAAGGGGTAACCGAAATGATCGTAACTGAAAATATGCACCAGAGAAAACAAAAAATGGCCGATTTAAGTGATGGATTTGTGATTCTGCCCGGCGGTTTTGGTACACTCGAAGAATTTTTTGAAGTGCTTACCTGGCTACAGCTCGGCCTGCACAATAAACCCATTGGTGTATTAAATGTAAATGGTTTTTACGATCCGCTTTTTGCCCAAATGGAAATGATGGTACAGAGCAGATTCTTAAAACCTGCCAACCGCGACCTCGTTTTTAACGAAGCAGATGCAGAAATTTTAATCGACAAGATGGACAATTTCTCAGCCATTCCTGATGAAGTTTGGTTTAAAGAAAGGAATTTGAGTTAATTATACTACCACTTTATGGTTAAATGGAAAGTTTAGATACGATCTATGATAATCGCCTATAAAACAATGATCTATTGACTATAAAACCATCAATCAAAATAAAAAATATAAACCCGCCATCCGCAAAATGCCTGGCGCTAAATACATACAACAATGCAAATCATTACCTCCCACGCAGAATTTGAACAATACCTTGGCAAGGAATTAGGCGTTTCTTCATGGCACACCATTACACAAGAACAGATCAATAAATTTGCCGACGCTACCTTAGACCATCAATGGATTCATGTTGACGAAGAACGGGCACAAAACGAAGGACCCTTTAAAGCAACTATTGCACACGGTTATTTAACCCTATCTTTAATTCCGTATTTATGGAAAGAAATAGTCGATATTCAGAATCTAAAAATGGAGATCAATTATGGGATCGAAAGTTTAAGATTTGCACAGGCGGTTACTGTAAACAGCAAGGTAAGATTAAAAGCTAAACTGGCTTCAATTATTAACCTGCGTGGCGTAACTAAGGTAAATATGGCTATAGAAATGGAAATTGAAGATCAAAAGAAACCTGCATTCAATGGCGAGGTAGTTTTCTTATACCACTTTATCAATTAGTTAATATGCTGTAGCGTATGGCTGATTTTTAGCGTTAATAATAAAAGTAATTATACTTATGAAAAAAATCAGCACATCGCTTAGTTTAATTTTAGCAGGTTTGTTTTTGTTCTCCTGTCAGGAAAGCAAAAAGCAGGATCTTGCTGCCGATTCATTTTTACCCATGCAGATCGGTAATTTGTGGTATATGAACAATATGTCTTATACCGAAATCAAGGATACCGTACGGATTAATAAAAAGCTTTTTTATAAATTCTATTCCCTGGTTGGAGGTGATGCCAGCAGCACATTTTACCTGCGCATAGATGAAAATAACAAACTCATCGAAAGTTATCCCGACGATCCTACCAAAACCTATATCCGCGCTGATTTTAATGCCAAAATAGGAGAGAAGTTTTTTACCACGGGCGAAAAGGATGAAAACGATAACCAGGTAACTGTTGTTCAGAAATCGGATAACGAAATGACTTTTTCTTTCGATCCGGTTTATCACCCCAACTTAAAAGGACATCCATCCGAAGTCAAATACATTAAAGGCAAAGGTTGGGCAGAAAAATATCAAAAAGTAAAGATTGACGGGGTAGTTTATCAAGATTAGTTCAGTGTTTGGCGTTCGGTGGTTAGCGTTAGCATTTTGCAATTAGTGGATCTTATACTTTAAACTTCTCAATGTGCTCTGTACTTTTTTCTTTGTGATCTCTGTGGCTATAAAGTAAAGCGATTATAAAAACTTATCGATCTTTGCGGGCCTTTCTTTGCGCGCTTTGCTGTTACCTATCCGCGTAGACCAGAAACCGATTTGGTCAATGCTGTTTTTCTAAAATTAAATTTAAATTGCCTCCATGAATATCGAATTCAACAAAAACGAGGATGTGAACAAACAGTTGGTTTACGAACTGAAAACCAAACTCAAAAAAATATACCTCGGTGGAGGCGAAAAAAATGCCGCCAAGCAAAAAGAAAAAGGAAAACTTTTGGCCCGCGAGCGTATTGCTTATTTAATCGATAAAGATTCTGACTTTTTAGAAGTCGGAGCCTTCACTGCCGATGGCATGTATAAAGAACAGGGCGGATGTCCGTCTGCAGGTGTAGTATGCGGAATCGGGTATGTAAGTGGCAGGCAATGTATGATTGTGGCCAACGATGCTACCGTTAAAGCCGGTGCCTGGTTCCCGATGACGGCAAAGAAAAATCTCCGCGCACAGGAAATTGCCATGGAAAACCGTTTACCCGTAATTTATTTGGTAGATAGTGCAGGGGTATATTTACCAATGCAGGATGAAATTTTTCCTGATAAAGAACATTTTGGACGGATGTTTCGTAACAACGCCATCATGTCGTCAGAAGGTATTGTGCAGATTTCGGCCATTATGGGGGCATGTGTGGCTGGTGGTGCTTATTTGCCGATTATGAGCGACGAAGCCATGATTGTCGATAAAACCGGTTCCGTATTTTTAGCAGGTTCTTATCTCGTAAAATCAGCCATTGGCGAAGAAGTTGATAACGAAACCCTGGGCGGGGCAACCACACATTGCGAAATATCGGGTGTTACCGATTATAAACACCCTAACGATCAGGCCTGTTTAGATAGCATCAGAAATATCATGAGCATGCTGGGTGCGCCGGAAAATGCGGGTTTCGATCGCATTGCCGCTGTTAAACCAAAGGAAAAAGAAGAAGAACTGTATGGTATTTTTCCCGAAAACAGGGATAAACCTTACGAAATGATGGATGTGATCAACCGTTTGGTTGATGGATCTGAGTTCGAAGAATATAAGCAGGGCTATGGGCAAAGTATTATCTGCGGTTTGGGCCGGATTGATGGCTGGGCGGTTGGCATTGTAGCTAACCAACGTAAAGTGGTCAAATCGAAAAAAGGAGAGATGCAGTTCGGTGGCGTAATTTATTCTGATAGTGCTGATAAAGCCTCACGTTTTATTATGAACTGCAATCAAAAGAAAATTCCGTTAGTATTTTTACAGGATGTTACCGGTTTTATGGTCGGCAGCCGTTCAGAGCATGGAGGCATTATAAAAGATGGTGCAAAAATGGTAAATGCAGTGGCTAATTCTGTAGTGCCAAAATTCACCATTGTTTTGGGTAATTCTTACGGTGCCGGTAATTATGCCATGTGCGGTAAGGCTTACGATCCACGGTTAATTTATGCCTGGCCAACAGCAAAAATTGCCGTAATGGGTGGATCGCAGGCAGCAAAAACATTATTGCAAATTCAACAAGCTTCTTTAAAAGCAACAGGAGAGGTGATTACTCCAGAAAAAGAAGCTGAGTTATTAAAAGAAATTACCGATAAGTACAATAGCCAAACCACCCCATATTATGCGGCATCAAGACTTTGGGTAGATGGGATCATCGATCCGTTAGAAACCAGGAAGGTAATTTCGATGGGAATTGAAGCGGCTAATCAATCGCCGATTACCAGGAAGTTTAATTTGGGCGTAATACAAACTTAGTACTTTCAGATGTTATCATCTGACAGTATAGGGATATTTTTTAGGAAAAATAATTTGTTAACTTTGGCATAAGCTTTTAATGAGAGGTATTAAAAATGAATTACAAAATATCATTTTCAGAGATGGATCAGTTGGGACAACAAGCCAACTTAAAAAAGTGCAAAATTTCCTTAGAGCAAATGAGAAGACAAGCATCGGATCTAAAAAACAAAAGTATCTCAAAGGTGAAGAAGCGCTCTATTTAATAGAATTTGCCACAAACTAGAACTTATTCTATCCTGAAGAAATCAATCAAAATAAATTTATCAGTGCAGGTGCTGAACAAAGGGTTTATTATCATGATGATTTTCATGTGATTAAGGTTAATGATGCGATTTTTTATGAGTATTGGATAGATTATTTCAATAGTCTTCTCATTCACAATTATTTTTTTCGAGCAACTGCCTACGAATTTTAGATTTTAAATTTATTGATGACATTCTTCATGCCGTTGTCAAACAAGAATTTATTATATCTACAGAAATTACAGACCTGAGCATCGTAAAGCAATTTTTAGCTTTTAATAATTTCACTAATAATCGGAATAATGATTACATTAATAGTAATTTAGGGGTTATTTTTGAAGATTTGCATGATGAAAATGTGATCTCAAAAAATGGAATTTTATATTTTATCGATACAATCTTTTATTAACTAAACATTTTTATCAGGAGAATACTTCATCTTAAGATGCCGTCAATTGTTTCTGTTTTTTTATTACCTGAGTTTAGTGCCATGCGCCAAACGCAATCCGCTTAGCGCTTTGCACCGTGCTCCCTGCTCTATGCTGTTAATAAGTAAACTATGTTGACAATGTACGCTTGTTAACAATTGTTTAAAGCATTAAATTTGCGCTACGATTAATGAATTTCAAACACACAATATAATGTCACAAGAAAACGAGCACGTTCAGTGTTTAATTATAGGTTCTGGTCCGGCAGGTTATACTGCTGCAATTTATGCAGCCAGGGCTGATTTAAAACCAATTATGTACACTGGTATGCAGGCCGGTGGACAGCTTACGCAAACTACCGATGTAGAAAACTTTCCGGGTTACCCACAAGGTATTATGGGACCAGAAATGATGGAAGATTTCCGCAAACAGGCAGAGCGTTTTGGCACCGATATCCGTTTTGGTTACGTAAGTTCGGTTGATTTCTCTTCAACTCCGCACAAGGTAGTGGTTGATGAAATTAAAACCATTACTGCCGATACTGTAATTATTGCTACCGGTGCAACCGCTAAATGGCTGGGTTTACCAAGCGAGCAGCAATACAATGGTTTTGGTGTTTCGGCATGTGCCGTTTGTGATGGTTTCTTCTTTAAAGGACAGGATGTAGCCATCGTTGGTGCTGGTGATACCGCTGCCGAAGAAGCAACTTATTTGGCTAAACTTTGTAAAACCGTGCATTTATTGGTACGCAGGGATGAGTTTAGGGCGTCAAAAGCAATGGTGAGCCGCGTACTGGCTACTCCGAACATTATGGTGCACTACAATACCGAAACCCAGGAAATCTTAGGTAATGGTAAAAATGTAACTGCAGTAAAAGTTTTAAATAATAAAACAGGAGTGGAGTCTGATATCGCGGTTGAAGGTTTCTTCGTTGCGATTGGTCACAAACCCAACACTGATATCTTTAAAGGTCAGCTGGATATGGATGAAACCGGTTATTTAACCACCAAACCAGGTTCTACTTTAACCAATATCGAAGGCGTTTTTGCCTGTGGCGATGTGCAGGATATGTACTATCGTCAGGCGGTTACTGCTGCAGGTTCTGGTTGTATGGCCGCGCTAGATGCCGAAAGGTACCTGGCTGCTAAAGAACATCCGGTAGAAGCATAAAAATAATTTTAAAATATTTTAAAAGAGAGAAATCAGCAACGGTTTCTCTTTTTTTGTATAAAATCGTCATCTCGAGCGGAGTGCAACGCAGTCGAGAGATCTACCAAGACAGATCTTATTTTACAAAACTTCCTGTTTTCTCACTTTTCTGGAAAGCAGTTACAGTGGTGCTTTTTATTGTTCGTCCTGCTTTTCATTACAAGTCCGCACTCGTACCTCGCTTGCGGGCTTTTCATTTCAATCAGGTTTATATATAAGTTTTTGTGCTGCTGTTCAAGTGATTATAGCACGGGTGTCTACAATTTATTTTGCACTATGCAACCCCAAATTGTTCACTGGTACTGCTTCCCAAACCCGACAGTAGTGGCAGTTCCCGATTTTTCATCGGGACTATAGCGGATGGCGGGACTATCGCAACCCAAACGCTGCTGTACCTGATTTTCAAAAAAAAAAGTCGTCATCTTGACTGAAACGCAGTGGAATGGAGAGATCTACTCGCAAGAAACTTCACAATATAAATTTAGCTTCCCTGAGCCTTCGGGTTCTCGGCTGCGTTGCACCCGATAGCTATCGGGTTCGCTCGAAATGACAACCTCTTAAGATTAAGATTTATAGGCCTTACATAGTTCAGTCAAACGGTTGATTAGAATTGTAACAAAAATGTGGGATTTGGAATCTGCCCATAATCTCTATCTTGGTTTAATTAATCAGATAAATCTATTTAAACCACAAAGTAAACATGAACAAAGCATTATCGATTTTTATTGGAGTATTAATCAGTACGAGTGCATTTGCGCAGAGCGATCCCAATCTGGGAATCATACCTGCACCCGTAGCCATTACAAGGGCGAACGGAAATTTCATTTTGGATAAAACAACGGTTTTGGTAAATCAGAGCATCGACGGCGCAAAAATGACTGATTTACTGAACGCTTTTATCGTAACCAAAGCTGGCTTTGCCTTAAGGGAAACTAAAACCCCGCAGGCTAACCAAAAAGCAATTGTATTAACATCTGTTGGAGCAGATAAATTGCCTGCCGAAGGTTATACCATTAAAGTTACGCCTACACAAATTGTTTTAACAGGAAAAGGACCAGGACTTTTTTACGCGGTGCAATCGGCCATGCAGATGATGCCCGATAAAGTTGCCGATAAAATTACCATTCCAGCAGTTAACATTAACGATTATCCGCGTTTTAGCTACCGTGGAACCATGCTTGATGTTTGCCGTCATTTCTTCCCGGTTTCTTTTATTAAAAAATACATCGATCAGCTGGCTTATTACAAAATCAATACCTTTCACTGGCATTTAAGTGATGATCAGGGATGGAGATTGGAGATTAAAAAATATCCTAAATTAACCGAAATAGGTTCATCACGTAATGGTAGTATTATTGGCAATTACCCTGGAAACGGCAATTACCTTACTCCGGTTAAAGGTTTTTACACCCAGGATGAAGCCAAAGAAGTTGTAAAGTATGCGGCTGAGAAATACATTACCGTAATTCCGGAGATTGAATTGCCTGGTCATGCTTCTGCTGCCATTGCTGCTTATCCTGAATTGAGCTGTTTCCCGGATCGTGATACTTTTGTAAGCGATAAAACACCATGGGCTGGCAGCAAAAAAGGCAAACAGGTACAACAAACCTGGGGTGTTTTTGATGATATTTTTGTGCCATCAACCAATACTTTTACCTTTTTAGAAAATGTTCTGGATGAAGTAATCGCAATTTTCCCGTCAAAATATATCCACATTGGTGGCGATGAAGCCCCAAAAACTTATTGGAAAGAATCTACTTTCTGCCAGAACCTGATGAAGGAAAAAGGCCTGAAAGATGAACATGAATTACAAAGTTATTTTATCCAGACGATTGAAAAACATGTAAATGGCAAAGGACGTTCGATTATTGGCTGGGACGAGATTTTAGAAGGTGGTTTGGCTCCAAATGCAACGGTAATGAGCTGGAGGGGAGAAGATGGTGGTATTGCGGCTGCACAGCAAAAACACGATGTAATTATGACTCCGGGATCAATGGGTTTGTATATTGATCATAAACAATCTAACTCTCCTGATGAGCCCGTAACCATTGGTGGATTTGCGCCTTATCAAAAAATCTATGCTTACGATCCGATTCCGAAAGTACTTGCTGCTGATGAACGCAAATACATTAAAGGGGTGCAGGCCAATATGTGGACAGAATACATTAAAACCACCGCTAAAGTTGAAAATCATGCTTTTCCACGCTTATTAGCGCTATCTGAAATTGCCTGGTCGCCGGTTGAACGTAAAGATTTAAAGAATTTTTCGGAGCAACGTTTGCCGGTACATTTGGCGCGTTTAGATAAAGCGGGAATTAATTTCTGGGTGCCTACACCAATCGGTCAGAGCGATAAACCTTTAACTGGTGGCGATTTCACCATTGATTTGAAAGCACCCGTAACAGGAGCGAAAATTTATTATACCATTGATTTGGCACGTCCGTCAGAAAATGCATTTTTATATACCGGTCCAGTTAAAATCACTGTTCCACAGGGAGAAAAAAGGGTGTTAAAAACCATCGTAATTGCACCAAGCGGCAGAAGAAGTGTAGTTACCGAAACCGTTTTAAACAATGGCGCACCTGAAGCTAAAACCGAAGCAAAGAAATAAATTATTGCTTTGATAAGCTAAAATAATTAATTTGGGGCAACCAAAAATGAACCCAAATAGAATGAAACTACAGAAATATACATTACAGCACCTTTTGTTAATAACAGGGGTGCTGTTTTGTTTTGCATGCACCGAAGAAAAACCTAAAGAAACCAAAACAGAAACGGTTAAAGTAGAAAAAAATCCCTTCCGGTTTTATAAGGATATAGAAGTAAAACCCGGATTGAATTTTGAAATCCTTAGCTGGGGAAAAGGTGTGGATTCTATTGGTGGCTATCAGATTTTAATGTCTGATTCGATCCGCAATAATTACAGATCGGCTGCGGTAGACCGCAAAGGAATTATTACCGATGCCTGGAACATGGACCTGGATAATGATGGTAACCCTGAACTCTACATCCAGCTGTTAAGCAAAAAAAATGTTTTAGATTTAAATGTATTTGAATATGCAGGCGGAGATTTTAATAAAATCAGTTTTCCCTCTTTAAGTACAAACCAGAAAAAAGGCTATACCGGCAACGATAAATTTTTTATCAAAAACGGTGATTTATTCCGCTCTTTTCCTGTAAAAGATGCAGCAGATAGCACTAAAACGATTAACAGAACGCTGCAATATAAATTAAGCGGCAATAGTTTTTCTACGAGTGAAGTGAAGTAGGGATTCCTTGGAAATCGTCATTTCGAGGGGAGTGCAACGAAGTCGAGAACCCGAAGGCTCAGCGAAGCTAAATCTATTGTAGATCTCTCCCGAAAGTTCGGGACTACGCTCAATAAAGAATTTAAAATAAATAATATCGTCATTTCGACTGAAGCTCACCGATTTTTCATCGGTAGCGTAATGGAGAAATCTTTTAAATTTGATTTAAATAGCTTGTACAAAGATCTCTCCACTTCGCTTTGCTCCGGTCGAGATGACGACTATTTGGGCTCTGTGTTATTCTGAGCGTAGTCGAAGCTCTTTATAGTTTAAATTTAAAACAATGAACAACCAGAAATTTTCAATTATCGATCGTATAAAGAGCTTTAAATATGCATTTAATGGTTTAAAACTCTTTTTTATGACTGAACATAATGGTCGTGTTCATTTATTTGCTGCAATAGTTGCCATTGGACTTTCTTTTTACCTGAAAATTTCAGGTTTAGAATGGATTGCAATTTTATCGGTTATTTCTGCGGTTTTTGTGGCTGAAATCCTTAATTCAGCTATCGAAAAACTGGCGGATGTGGTTTCTCCGGATTATCATCCAAAAATTAAAATAGTAAAAAACTTAGCTGCCGCTGCGGTTTTGGTTGCGGCATTTTTAGCGGTAGCGGTTGGGGCGATTGTATTTATCCCGAAACTATTTTTGTAATTCAGCCATTGCTGCTCTTGATTCCTCAATTTTATCCTGAATAATATCATCCCAGCGCCCCTGCATTTTATGATTGCTGCCGTGTTCGGTTTCCTCATCATAATTTCGCTGCATGGTGTCAAAAAAACTGCTGATCTGGTTAGCGAGTTCCGAAATTTGTGCTTTGTAATTGCTGACAGAATAATTCCGGTTTTTTAACACCCTCTCGGCTTCTAAAAGCAAAACATACTGGATATTGGCATGTCCTTGTTCATGGTGTAAAAGACTTGCCCTGATTTCCGGATCTTTAATTTTATCCCACTTTACCCACGACCGCGTTTTGTCAATACTTACATCGTTTTTAAGCTTAATTACCACACGATTACGGTAAACTGTACTTTCGTAACTGTACTTCCAGGTCATGGCCGTTAAAGCAAAAAATGGCGAGTTCATATCTGCTTTTCCCTTAAAATGGGTTTCCCAATCCAGTTGTACCGGTTGGCTTAAATCCTGTTTAAACGCGAAAGTGCAGGGCAAGGCCAGCAAAAATAATAAGGGTATAATCAGTCTCTTCATGTGTTGATTTTTACAATGAAAAAACCGTGCCTAAAATTATTCCGGGGTGGAAATCTGTCCGCTGATGCGCTCAAATTTCTCGATCAATAAGGCAATCCGTTCTTTTTCCCTGCGCATTACTGCTTTGCGTAAAATGGTTGAGCAAAATAATATCCACATTGCGGTTAAGCCCACAGCCAGCACTTTTTGTACGGTATTAAAATGAGCCAATATTTCTACGAAATAAAAAATGATGCCTAATGAAAGCGCAATCATGTAAAACCAGTACAATGAATTGTATAACTTATAACGGTTTAACTGATAGGTTTTTAGGTTGTTTAAGTATTCGTGTGGATGCGCAGTAAAATCAGTTTTCGAAATTAACCGGTAATCGCGGTAAAGAATTAAAGTATATACCCCAATGGCAATAATGGTAATGCTGATGCCCACATGCGTGGTCCACGATTCGAAGTGGAAAAATATCCATAACGCTGCAATGGCAATAAAAGATGCCAGCATCCCTAAAATGTTCAAAGCCGATTTTAGCTTTAATCCATTTACTTCTTTCTTCGCTTGCTGTAGCATTTCATCGGCAGAAACTTTAACTTCTACCTCGTGCTTTTGCCACAACTCCTGTAATTGATCAAACGCTTGCATACTGGCTATATAATTCTGTTAATTTTTGTTTAATTCGGTGAATTTTTACCCTTAAATTGCCTTCACTTATCCCAGAGATATCGGCAATTTCGTGGTATGGCAACTCATCAAGCACCATGGTAATAATCAAACGGTCGTTTTCTTCAAGCTTCGATATACATTTATAAAGCAGGGCAACCTGTTCATTTTTTTCTGAAAACTCTTCTACTTTATTTTCGATAATGTTATCGGTCAATTCATCTTTAGCCTGCCTCTTTTCCGACCTCAGATACGTTAAACACGTGTTTACGGCAATTCTGTAAATCCATGTAGAAATTAAAGATTTGTTTCTGAATTTATCCAGATTTTGCCAAACCTTTAAAAACGTTTCCTGTAAAAGATCATTTGCAGCGTCGGTATCGCCAGTATAACCATAACATAAATGGAATATCTTTTTGGAATTTGAATCGAAGATCTCTTTAAATAACTTGTCTTTTTGTTCCATTTAGGGGTTTATAGTTGCGTTTTAGATGATGATGTACACTTTTTGTTACACCCAAGGCCCAAAAATAATATATTTTTTGATGTGATTTGGTTAAAAATTTTTAACCGTGGATGCCCGCAGATAAACAGGGATTTTCACATCTGTGTGCATTCTTTTTACCTGTGGTTAAATTATTTTCTTTTGCCAAAAGGGCTTAACTCAGCTCTATTGAGATATTTTTTAAGGTCAGCCCATATCAAAATTTGTTACACGGCGTAAATATCGTAGTTTTACCAAATTAAGAGTACCACAAACTTTTTATATTCATGAAGAAAAACAAACTCACGCTTTTTATTTTTATAGCGCTGATTGCGGGTATTGCACTGGGCTACATTTTAAATGTAAACTCGATCGATGTTTATAACCAGAACATACTCAATGCTGATGCAAAAGTTAAAAGTATAGAGGTAAGCATTGCTAAATCAACCGATACCACAAGCATTGCTTACACGCAGTTAAAGGCCGAAAAAAAGGCTAACTCCAAAATCAAAAAAGAGAACGAAGACATCAGGGAGAAAAAGTTAGAATATTTTACACTGTTGAGCGATATTTTTCTCCGCCTGATTAAAATGATTGTTGCTCCCCTGGTATTTACTACGCTGGTGGTTGGTGTAGCAAAAGTTGGTGATATTAAAGCGGTGGGCCGTATTGGTGGTAAAACATTGGGTTGGTTTCTGGCCATGTCGTTAATGTCGCTGGTATTGGGGATGATCCTGGTGAACCTGTTCGAGCCGGGCAGACATATGAAACTATCTTTGCCCGATCATTTAGTGAATACAGGTATCCAGAAAGCCGCCATGAGCGTAAAAGATTTTATTGCCCATGTTTTTCCGAAAAGTATAGCCGAATCGATGGCAAATAATGAAATTCTACAGATTGTGGTATTTTCGTTGTTTTTTGGTGTGGCAACAGCCGCCATTGGCGATTTGGGTCAGGTAGTAATCAAAGCCTTTGATGCCATTGCCCATGTTATCTTAAAAATGACCGGTTATGTGATGAATTTTGCGCCATTAGCTGTTTTTGGAGCCATGACAGCGATCATTGCCAAGCAAGGACTTAACGTTTTGAATACTTATGCCATATTTATCGGCGAGTTTTACCTCGGACTGGGTATTTTATGGTGTGTATTGATCTTTTTAGGCTTTCTTGTCTTGAAAAAACGCATTTTCCGTTTGGTAAACGATATGAAAGAACCAGCCATTCTGGCTTTCAGTACTGCAAGTAGCGAAGCTGCCTATCCAAAAACGATGATGCTATTAGAGCGTTTTGGCTGTAAAGATAAAATTGTAAGCTTCGTGCTTCCATTGGGTTATTCGTTTAACCTTGACGGTTCGATGATGTACATGACTTTTGCTTCCTTGTTTATTGCACAGGCTTATGGTATTCATTTGGGCTTTGAGCAGCAAATTTCGATGTTGTTGATTCTGATGTTAACCAGTAAAGGGATTGCCGGTGTACCTAGAGCATCGTTGGTGGTAATTGCCGGAACAATTGCAAGTTTTAACATTCCTGAAGCAGGTTTAGCATTACTGATCGGTATCGATCCGCTGTTGGATATGGGCCGTTCCGCAACCAATGTAGTGGGAAACAGTATCGCTACCGCAGTGGTAAGTAAATGGGAAGGGGAGCTTAAAGAGTCCGAAGTCTAGAGTCTTCAGTCCGGAGTCGTATTTAACATTCAATCATTCAAAATTCATTCATTCAACCATTCTCTAATTCAGTCATTCTCTCATTCAATAATTCTCTCATTCAATCATTCAAAATTCATTCATTCAATAATTCAATATAAAAGTGTCAAGTAAAGGAAAAAAAATATTCTTAGCCCTAACCATCATTGTTCCGATGATTATTTACTGCTATATCTATTATAAACCAATCATCCAGAATGCACCGTTCAGAAAGGCTGATTTTGTATCCATGCAATATAAATGGGGTTTAAAAGATACCTTAGAAAATAGCTACAATTCGGCCACAGGCGAATACCAGTACGTTACCAGTGCAGATTCTACCATTCGAAAAAAAGTGTTTTTAAAGAGTGATGATATTCTTTACATGCATGCTAAGGCCAATGAAATCGGACTTTGGAATTTTCCGGATACCATTGGGAAGAAAAGTCCAAAATCAATGGCAGTGCCCCGTTATGATATGCTGTTCAATTATAAAAAGAAATCGAAACATGTAATCGTTTACGGAGATTTCGATGGTAACCCAAAATTGCTGGATGCTGCCGTACAGATGAGAAAGGTGATCATGGAAACCTTAAACCAGGCAGAGCGGAGAAGCGGGAAATAGGGTTTAAGTCCGGAGTTGATCAGGCTATTCCGTTCAATGTGTTACCCGAGGGAGTTGAAGGGTATCTAGTTTGGAGTTGAGAGTTTTGCGTTTGGAGTTAATCAATCGATTCCCACGATCTGTTAACCTGAGGGGAGTCAAAGGGTATTTTAGTTCGGTTTTGGGCATTTAGCATCAGTTAACCGGTTTAAACAATTAACCGATTAACCTGGTTTGGCATTTGGCGTCGATTAACCGATTCAAACAATTAACCAATTAACCAACTTTTATAGGATATTTTCGTATATTTACGATATATTCGTAATAATGGAAAAGTTAACATTACAGGAAGAAGAGGCCATGCTGGCCGTTTGGCAGATCGGGAAGGGGTTTATAAAGGATTTTATGGACGTGCTTCCGGAGCCAAAGCCGCCATATACTACGCTGGCATCAACCGTTAAAAATTTAGAGCGCAAAGGTTATCTGGTAAGCGAACGTTTTGCCAATGCCAACCGTTATAGTGCCAAGGTTAAAGAAACGGAATATAAAAAACGCTTTATGAGCGGTTTCGTCAATAATTATTTTCAAAGTTCTTATAAGGAACTGGTTGCCTTTTTTGCAAAGGATAAAAAAATCAGTGCAGAAGAACTAAAAGAAATTATAAACCTAATCGAGAACCCTGAAAAGTAAATGCCATGCCACATTTATTTATCATTCTTTTAAAAATTAACCTGGTGCTGATTTTGTTTTCGGCAACTTATTACCTGGTATTGCGCAGGTTGACATTTTATTCCATCAACAGAATGTTTCTGCTGTTTGGAATCTTCTTTTCATCTGCTTATCCATTTATCAACCTTACCGGTTTTTTTGCTGATCAAAAGGCTATTCCTACCTTTGTGCCACAATTTAACCAGCAGGTAAGCCAGTTTGTACAACAAGATGCTGCTTCTATTTTTTGGCAGGCATTAACCTTGCTTTTTTATGTGGGCGTATTATTAATGGCCTTTAGGTTATTGGTGCAATTTATTTCGCTTTACAGGATGCACAAAAATTCTTTGCCCGATCGTTTGGCCGATTACAAGGTAAGGATTTTAAACGAAGAAGTGAGTCCTTTTAGTTTCTGGCAGACGATTTACATCAATCCGCGATTACATAAAAAGCAGGATCTGAACAATATCCTCGAACACGAAAAAGTGCATGTAGAAGAATGGCATACGCTGGATATCATCCTGGCCGAAATCTGTGTGGTTTTTTATTGGTTCAATCCGGGTGTATGGATGATGAAAAAAGCTGTTCGTGAAAATATTGAGTTTATTACCGACGCCAGGATCCTGAAAAAAGGTATCGATAAAAAAGCTTACCAATACAGTTTGCTGGATGTAGGTACGCTGCAACCATCGATCGCCATTGTGAATAATTTTAACCTGTCTGACCTTAAAAAACGGATTAAAATGATGAATGCCAAACGTTCATCAAGGGTGAATTTAACGCGTTATTTATTTGTGCTGCCCGTATTGCTTTGCGTTACGCTAGCATTTACCATCGATAAAAAGGAAGTTAAAAAAAGCCTGAAACCTTTAGCTAAAATAGTCGGTAATATTTTACCCGCAGAAGTAACTCAGGTACAGGTACTGCCGAAAACTGTTTCAAAACCGAAAGCAAAAAAGCAAATCTCAATCGATACCCTTAAAACACCGGATACAGTAACAAAAATGACTTTTATTATTAAAAGCATAACCGATGGGGTAGATTCTTCGCGAAAATCGGTAGAAGATGTATTTAAAGGTTTGGGTAAAAAAGTAAAAATCCTGAGCTTTAAAACAGATGGCGATTTTAAAGGCAAAACCTTTGTGCAGCATTTTAGCTTTAACGATTCAATAAAATCGGATCATAAAAATATCGATGTAAAAGTTTTGGCTAAAAGTGGAGGGGATCTGGAAGAATTGCCATTGCCAAATAAAAAGGGAATTGGCTTTGTGTATATTGTAAAATCAACTACTACAATCTCCGATGCAAAAGATGGAAAACAGCATTCAAATGATAAGGCAATCATAGCTGCAGAAAATACCTCATACTTTCTCAACGGAAATAAAATCACGAAAGAAGATTTGGACAAACTGAATCTTAATAAAGTTTCTGATATAAACATTGACCGGAATAATCAGGCTATTCAGATTAAAACGAAGCCTTAATTCTCGGAAGTTAAGGTCATTTCCTATAGTTGCCGTCATTTCGAGCGGAGTGCAACGTAGTCGAGAAATCTATCTCGAGGTAGATCTCTCCATTCCATTACATTCCAGTCGAGATGACGACCGTTCCAGGAGATTCGTCACCCTGAACTTGGTTCAGGGTCTTTCCGAAGCAGGCGGGCGCTTCACTGCGTTTCGGTCGAGATGACGAATCTATTCCCTAAAAACTAAATGTAGCCTTTAACATCGCTACTCTTCCTGGAATAAAATAGGTTCCGGTGGTAAGTGAGTTGGCTGAAAGGTAAACTGCATCAAAACTTTTAATATTGGCCAGGTTGGTGATACCGAATTCAAAATCTGTTTTCATTTTCAGGTATTTGTATTTAATATTCATATCCGCAAAAAGATATTTAAGATTTGCCTGTGTAGATTGATGCGTAAATAAATGTTCGGCGGATAAGTTTAAATATACATTTCTTACCGTTGTAATGGCAAGGGTTGATTGCTGCCTTAACTGCTGAAAATTGGTTTTTATCGCATCAGCAACTTTTGCCTTATTATCTGTTACTGAAAAATTTGCGAGGTAAGACCAGTTGATGAAATTGTTGAGTTTTGCTTCTATACCCACTCTATAGGTAATGGTTTGTGCATTAAATGCAAACAGTTCGTTGTTCTGTAACTGGTCATACCTGCTCTGCGAAAAGCTGATGCCACCATTTACCGTACTTTTCAGGGCGAAAAGATATTTACTCGCATTCGCATTTAAAGAAAGTGTACGGATGTGGTTGCTCAACGGCAAAACAATCCTTTGCTGAATATTATTGCTTAAACTGTAGGAAGAAATCGTATTTAGTTCGGCATCGCTGTAATTGGCCGTTAGATTGATAAATAACATCTGCATCGCTTTTCTGAAATTAAATCCTGCGCCGGCGTTGTGCGTTTTCGATTCCGAAATTGGTGCATTGTTCGCAAAAAGCGAGCGGTAGTTTTTTAAAATTGTTCCCTGGTAAATATCGTCAATTCCGCCTAAGTCGTTACGAAAGCTATAGTTTGCCGTAAGGTAGTTTTCTGTACTGGTTTGGTATTTAATGTTAATAGAAGGGTTTAAAAACAATTTATGCAAATGTTTATCCAATTGGTTTACATCATCGCTGTAATTAATCAGGTTGTAACTTAAAGGTACACTTAAGCCGGCTTTTAACTTATCGTTGGTAAATTCATAGGTAGCATCTGCATAAAGTTTGCTTTTAAGCCAGTTAAGGTTATTTACCGTATTGCCCGAAACCAGTTCGGTTTGCTGGTTATTCTGTGTGCGGTAAAGTTCCGAATTGAGCTGTTGTTGCTGCACATTAAAACCTGCTTTATAGGTTTGTACAAAATGATTGTTCACAAAAGCAAATGATGCATAATTATTGGTGTACCAGGTTGGTATTTTAACGTACTGGCTTAAGCCAAGATAACTGTTGCCATTATTTAAAATATCGGCATTAAGTCCTGGCGTAATGATTAAATTTTCTGGCTGAGTGGTACGGTTTAAATAGGAGTAGAAGTTAATTACATCTTCCGATTTCAATTTTTTACGGTAATTAAACTCGTTGGAAATATCGAGTGTTTCCTGCTTTAATACCTGATTGGCCGCAACATCATTAATCACAAAACCCGATGAAGTTTTAAAAGGCGCATAATCCAGTACAAAATTATTGTTCAGGTAATATTTGTCTGCATTTCCGTTCAGGTTAAATTGTACCCTTAATTTTTGCGGATTAATGGCATTGTTCTGCGACTCGGCATAACTGATCGTTTGACCGGAAAGATAAGTTTGCGAAAATTTATTGTACTGCTGACTGCGCTCGTCATACAGGTAAGAAAGGTTCGCCCTTAACTGCAAATCCTGCTTAAACTTGTATAAGTTGTTTAAATTGATTAATCCAACTTTATTAAACAGATACCTGCTTTGTGGTAAAGATGGCACCCCGGCAGCACCAGTTGAAAGGAGACTGCCCGGTTTGTCGTTATCCAGTTTCTTTAAATAATCAGAAAAGTTATGAGAAGTAAGATCGATGCCGGGATCATTTCCAATATTATTACCTTTAATGTTATTGATGAACTTCAGCTTTTTATTGAACAGCATCGCCGTCAGGTTCTCGTCAAAACGGTTCGGCATTCCCGCTCCGGCTGTGGCATCGCCCATTAGCTTCAGTTTGGCTTCATCTTTAAGTACCAGGTTCAGTGCCACATCATCGCTCATGTTGTTTTTACGCATCATTTTAACCGGTTGATCATTCTGGATCACCTGTACCTTATCTACGGCACCCTGTGGGATGCTTTTCGTGCCGATATTATACTTATCGTCCAAAAGATTGTCGCCGTCTACATAAAGGTTCGAAATGGATTTTCCGTTGTAACTGATTTTTCCATCCTCGGCCACTTCTATTCCGGGCATTTTTTTGAGCACGTCGCCGATACTTCTGTCCTGTTTATCGGCAAAATCGGATGGTCTGTAATTTAAGGTATCGCCCCTCGAAGTTAAAGATGGACGGTTTTTTACGGTTACGGTTTCCAGGTTTGTTTCGCTGCTCTGCATCACGAGGTCGTAACTTTTAGTCACATCGGTAACAATTGTGCTTAACTTTTTATATCCAATGCTCGAAGCTTCAATTTTATAACCGGTAACCTGATCGTTTTTTATAGGAATATTGAACTCACCGTTGCGGTTGGTTCTGCTGAAATTAATGATGTTCCCTTCAGTATCTTTCAGACTTACATTAACAGATTCTATTGCTTTTCCATTGGCATCTTTAACCAAACCTTTTATCGGTTTTTGAGCCCAGCCGGAAAAAGAAAAGATCAGGAATATTAATGTTATAGCGTAATTCTTCATTTTTTCTCAGGGATTTCGATGGGGTTGTTGATTTCAGGTTTTGTTGCTGCAGAACCCCCGGAAGGACGTGGGGCAGTATTGCTCTTAAATGAACCCTGAATGCCACTAGCAGTCATTTGCGCCTGCATAAAGCCCTGCGGATCTTTATCTCTCGCATCCTTCAGTTTATCTAATTCTTTTCTGGTGGTTTTAATGGCATCGGCCGGTAATTTGATTTCTGATCCCAGATAAGGAGTACCAGTATCAATGCCTACCATTTTTACCACACCAACACCGCCATTTGGAGCCGCAATTTTAACATCGTCGTCAGCATTAGCCTCACTGGCATCGTCTTTTACGTTTTCAAGACCGGCAAATTCAAATTTGACTTCTTTTTTATCGTCGTAAGCCTCTACAATTAATCCTGGTAAGCCGTTTAATTTCCACGGACCGCTTTGGAAAGGGATTTCAGTAGCAAACCACGCAATCCAGTTTCTGCCTTTAAACCTGGTAATTGCTTTCTGGCAGGGGATACCCGAAAAACTCATGGTATCTTTTAAAATTTTCCAGTCAATTTGCGGTGCGGCTTCTTCAATCAGATAATTATTGAAAAGGCGCTCCTTGGTAATCATTTTGTGCTCATTGGGGAAGAAAAAATAATCGGCCTGGGTTAAAGGGGTTTTCGTTTCACTTTTAACCTGAATTTGCATATTGCCATTGCCGCTCTGGTTCTTGATCTGCTCCTGTATCTGTTTCTGCATGTTTAACGATTGATTCAGTTTATCGTAGCTTGTGTACACAGAAGCATTTTTACCGGTAACAAGCAACATATTTTCCGTTCTTGGTTTATCGCGCTGCGTAGTATCCTGGATGTGGGTAAAAGTATAACGTACCCTGGCCAGGGCTTTATCGGGGTTTTGGGCTTTTGCCGAAATGGTTAGGGCAGTTGCTAAACAGATGGTTAGGATTTTTTTCATGATGATTGGTTTAAAATTTATCTATTTAATTTTCGTAAAACTACGAAATATTCGTAATAAAAAATTGGTTTAACATTTTTTAACAGTGAAGTACCATTTGCTTTAGCCACGGATGCACGGATAAACACGGAGAATCTATCGGTGGTGTCTCACCGACCGAAATCTAATTGTTATTTTGAAATGAACGGGTGGTAGTTCTTGGCAGGGTTTTGTCCCGCTTTCCGTTCCTCTCGACTTTACATCGGGATCACTGCAATCGGGTTTAGTAACAATGGTTGTGTGGCTTTTATAAAATCGAAATACCCAAAGAATTACCTAAATTGTCTTTCAGAAAGCTCGTAATACTTATCGACGAATGCATCTTAAAATCACGAAATCCTATAAATCCTGATCCTACATGATTTTAGTGAAAAATATTTTCGATATGTGTTTGTGTGTTAATTGAATTTGTTCTATATTTGCACCTCGTTAAATAAAAATTATAAAAACAAATATTTAAACAATGTACGCAATAGTAAATATAGCAGGGCAGCAATTTAAAGTTGCTAAAGACCAGCACCTTTTTGTACACAGATTACAAGGAGATGAAGGCGCTAGTATTGAATTTGATAATGTATTGTTGGTTGACAACGGTGGTGCAATTACTGTAGGTGCTCCTGCAGTTAAAGGTGCTAAAGTTTCAGCTAAGATCGTATCTCATTTAAAAGGTGATAAAGTAATCGTATTCCACAAAAAACGTAGAAAAGGTTACAAAAAGAAAAATGGTCACCGCCAGTTTTTCACTAAGATTCAGATCTCTGACATCACTCTATAATTAATTGTTAACCCAATAATTCGCTTTTTTGGCGAGTTACAAAATATAAAATCATGGCACACAAAAAAGGAGCCGGTAGTTCGAAAAACGGACGTGAATCGCATAGTAAGCGTTTAGGTATTAAAATTTTCGGTGGGCAATTAGCTATCGCAGGAAACATTTTAGTACGTCAACGTGGAACAAAACACCACCCTGATAAAGGTGTTGGTATCGGTAAAGATCATACTTTATTTGCTTTAGTTGATGGTACAGTAGTTTTCAGAAAGAAACAAGATAACAAATCTTATGTTTCTATCCTTCCTATCACCGACGCTGAAATCGAAGCAGCAGTAGCTAAAGCAGCAGTAGCTAAAGCACCAGTTGCTAAAGAAGCGGTTGCAAAGAAAGAAGTTGTAGCAGAAGAAGTTGTTGAAGCAGCACCGGCAAAAAAAGCACCTGCTAAAAAAGCAACTAAAAAAGAAGAATCTACTGAAGAAGCTGCTCCTGCAGAATAATTGGTATTCAAGTTATAAAAGAAAAGTCCCGATGCAAATCGGGACTTTTTTTTGTTTTAATGTTTTTTGGTTAATCGGTTAATTGTTTAAACTGGTTAATTGACTACTATCAAGAAATCAAATTGCTTATCAGCCTCAGTCGATTGTCGCAAACTTCCTTAAGTTATCGTCATTTCGAGCGAAGTGCAACACAGTCGAGAAATCTATTTTAGATCTCTTTGTTCGAGTCGAGATAACGATTTTCTCTAAGACCTATTATCAGTAGAGAATGGACTAAAGACTATGGACTTAGGACTAATCCCAATTGGCTATTAACTCTAAACTCCCAACTCCCAGCTAATGTTAAATCCTGTTAAATAACAAAAATTAACATTTTTCAGATTTAGATTTGAGTATTGATTTAAAAACAATCCAAATGAATCTGAAAAGAATATCCTTATTAATCCTATTATTGATTTCTGGCCTTTTATTACATGCACAGGATGTGGAAGAAAATATCCGCATGATAAAACCATTTAAAGCCGATGGCATATCAAACGAATGGAACGAACCACTTAATCAATATAACGATGCTACCAAGTTAGCCTTTGCGCTGGCCAATGATGATAAAAACCTATACATCATTATCGAATCGCTGGATCCCCAAACTACTTTTAGTGTGTTAAGAGGAGGCATTACTTTAAATATCAATACCGCAGGCAAGAAAAAAGAGGGTATGAAATTAACTTTTCCGTTAATGGAAAGACCGCCTATGCCAAAAGAGGGGGAAGAGCACCGAGAGCATGCTGCTTTACCAGCAGAAAGAGAAAATGAAATGCACGATCCTGCTGCCATGAATAAAAGTATCCGTGTTTCTGGCTTTAAAAATATTCCTGATGGAGAATTACCTGCCATTAATCAGGATGGTATTGAAACGGGAATGAGCATTCATCCAAACAGAGACTTGATTTACGAACTGAGTATTCCATTGGCGCAGTTACAAGTTGGCCTGGATCTTAAAAAACCGCTTGTTTATAATATTAAAATAAATGAACCTGCTAAATCTGGCTTTAAAAGAGAAAGTGCTCCTGAAGGAGGAAACAGTGGTGGAAGAGGTCGGTCTGGAGGTAGAGGTGGCATGGGTGGCGGAGGCTTGAGCGGAGGTGGCGGTGGCGGAAGAGGTGGAATGGGCGGAGCAGGAGGTCAGCGACCAATGCAGGGTGGCGAATCTTCTAAATCATCAGATTTTTGGATTAAATATAAGCTGGTGAAGGCTTAAATAAAATTACCGTCATTTCGAGTTAGAACTTAACCCATAAAAATCAATATTATTGGCAGAGAAGTTAAAGTGAATAACCATCCTAAAGTCACCGTCATTTCGAGCGGAGTGCAACGCAGTCGCGAACCACGTAAGTGCTCAGCGAAGCTAAATCTATTCGAGATAGATCTCTCCCTGCCCGAAGCAGGCGGGCGCTCCACTGCGTTTCGGTCGAGATAACGATGTTCTTTAATATTCCCTAGCCATTAATTGCTCGGTAAGCGTTAAAAGATTTGCTTTCTTTTCATCACTCACATTAATCTGTTCAAACACCGCTAAGGCTTTATTACGGTAGTAATTCATACTTTCTTTAGCAATATCCTGAATATCCAGCGTGTCGTAAACCTGACGCACAGTTTCTACCTTTTCTTGTGCGTTAAATTCTTTGTATCCCGTCCAGGTATCTAATGATTTACGGGTGTCACCTTTGGCCAGTTCGAAAGCTTTTAATAGTAAGAAAGTTTTTTTATTGGCAATAATATCTCCTCCAACCTGTTTTCCGAATTTTTCCGGATCGGCATAAACATCCAGAATATCATCCTGCAACTGAAACGCAATTCCGATATTTTCGCCAAACTGATAAATCAGATCAGCATCTTTTTCTGAAGCACCGGCAATAATTGCACCCAGTTTTAGTGCACCACCAAGCAATACGGCTGTTTTTAGCCGGATCATATTGATGTACTCATCAATGCTTACGTCATTACGGCCTTCAAATTCCATATCCAGCTGCTGACCTTCGCAAACGCCCTGAGCCGTTGCGTTAAATGTATCTAAAACGTCTTTCAGGAAAATAGGATTTACTTTTGCGAGGTTTTTATTGGCCTCTACCATCATCACATCGCCACTTAAAATGGCAACATTGGTACTCCATTTTTCGTGTACGGTGGACTGCCCCCTGCGGAGTGGTGCATTATCCATAATATCATCATGAACAAGCGTAAAATTATGAAAAACCTCTATGGCCATAGCGGCATGGATGGATTGATTTGGATCTCCGCCGAACAGTTCGGTGGCCATTAAAACCAATAAAGGCCTTACGCGTTTTCCACCAAGGTTAATGATATAGGTAATCGGATCGTAAAGTTGTTTAGGGTGATCCGGAAATTTTAAATTTTGTATTGCAGTATCTAAAATTTGCTGTAATTGTTCTGTAGTATGCATGCTTTGCTTTGAACATTGTGTTTTCGGGCACAAATGTCTTAATTTTTAATCAGGAATCAGCGTAAAATCGATTTGACGTTTAGAAAGATCTACTTTTTTAACCCTGATCATCACTTCATCCCCCAACTGGTACTTTCTTTTTTTGCGTTGACCTATTATGCAGTAGTTTTTCTCGTCGAGCACATAAAAATCGTCGGATATATCACGTAAACGGATCATACCTTCACATTTGTTCTCTTCAATTTCCACATACATGCCCCATTCGGTAACGCCCGAAATAATACCTTTGTACTCTGTACCGATGTTATTTTCAAGATATTCGGCCTGTTTGTATTTAACAGATGCGCGCTCGGCATCGGCAGCCCGTTTTTCCATGGCCGAAGAATGTACGCAAGCTACTTCGTAAAATTCGGCATCTGCTGATTTACCGCCATCTAAATAGCTTTGTAAAAGCCTGTGGGCCATTACGTCGGGATAACGGCGGATAGGGGATGTAAAGTGGGTATAATATTCGAAAGCCAGGCCGTAATGACTGGTTTTTTTAGTTGAATAAATCGCCTTAGCCATTGATCTGATGGCCAGTGAAGTAAGAATATTTTGTTCTTTTTTACCTTCAACATCGGCCATTAAACTATTTAATGATTTGGCAATTTCCTTATCCGATTTGGTATTGATTTTATAACCGAAACGGGAAGCAAATGTGGCAAAGGTTGTAAGGGTTTCCATGTTTGGCGAATCGTGCACCCGGTAAACAAAGGTCAGTTTATTTTTACCCTTTACTTTTTTGGCTACAAATTCGGCCACTTTCCGGTTGGCCAATAACATGTAATCTTCGATAAGTTTATGGGCATCTTTACGTTCTTTAACATAAACACCGATTGGTTTTCCTGTTTCATCAAGTTTGAATTTAACCTCGGTACTTTCGAAACTGATGGCTCCATTTTTAAATTTACGGTCGCGGAGAATGTAAGCGAGCTCATTCAACTTCAAAATTTCTGTAGCATAATCACCTGCTTTATTCTCAATCACTTCCTGTGCCTCTTCGTAGCTAAACCTTCTGTCAGAATGGATTACTGTTCTTCCATACCATTCATTTTGGATATTGGCCTGTTCATCCAGCTCGAAAACCGCTGCAAAACACAATTTATCTTCATGCGGACGTAATGAACAAACGCCATTGCTTAAACGCTCAGGAAGCATCGGGATCACCCGATCTACCAAATAAACGGAAGTTGCACGGCTATAGGCTTCTTTATCCAAATCTGTTCCCTGGATTACATAATGCGAAACATCGGCAATGTGTACACCGATTTCGTGGTTTCCATTAGGGAGTTTTTGGTAAGAAATGGCATCATCAAAATCTTTTGCATCAGCCGGATCTATGGTAAAGGTTAATATATTTCTAAAATCTTTTCTTTTGGCAATTTCTTCGGCCGGGATTTCTTCGGGGATGGCGTTTGCTTCGCGTTCTATCTGAGGTGGAAACTCCAATGGAAAACCATATTGCGCTAAAATCGCATTCATTTCGGTGTTATTCTCACCCTGGTTACCCAATACATGTTTTACAATACCAATCGGATTTTTAGCACTTTCGGGCCAGTCAGATAGAGTTACCAATACCCGCTGGCCGTTTTTGGCATCGTGGGTATCGGCCAAAGGCACAAAAATATCGTGCATCATTTTTTTATCGTCCGCAATTACGAATGCAAAACGATCGGATATTTTGATTACCCCTGTAAAATCTGATTTTGCCCTTTTAATAATTTCGACAACCTCACCATCGTTTTTACGACCGCTTTTCTTGGCGAAAACATAAGCTTTAACCGTGTCGCCATGTAAGGCATTTTTGAGTTTCTTCGGCGCTACAAAAACATCTTTTTCAAACTCATCTTCCGGAACGATATAAGCCGAACCATCGGCGGTCATATCTACCGTACCAATAATGAAATTTTGAAGTTCTTTAAGTTTAAATTTACCTTTTTGGGGTTCTATGAAAATTCCTGCATTTTTCCCCTCCTTTAAGATCTCGAGAATAGTCTCCCTTGATTCCTGATCGTTCAAATTTAATTTGGCCGAAACCTGCTTATAATTGAGCAGTTGATTGTTGTTCTTTTCAAAAACATCACTAACCAATTGATTCAGAACCAATTTTATATTTGCCGATTTTTTCTTTGCCATACGCTAATACTGAATTTACCGAAGATACAGAAAATATGTAAGATGGGAGATGGAAAATGGATAATGGAGGCAGTTCAATGGTTCATTTGTCATTCGTTTATTGGTGGAGTTGTGGGTAATTGTAAATCAGATTGCTTAATTGTTAGATGGCTAGATTGTTATCTGAATATTGGTTAATCGGTTAATTGTTTAAATCGGTTAATCGTAAATCGGATCGTTTAATTGTTAGATGGCTAGATGGTTAATCGGTTAAATGTATAAATTGGTTAATTGTAAATCAAATTGCTTAATTGTTAGATGGGTGGTTGTAAACCGTTGAATGAAAGTTGATTAAATATTAGTGTCCCACTAAACCATTATTCAAACTTTCTTTCCATTCTATGGACTATGGACTATGGACTATGGACTATAGACTAAGTTCCGGGAATAGCCTCTATTAATTTTCTCGTGTATTCTGCTTTAGGCGCATTAAATATCTGTTCAGGGAAACCTTCTTCTTCGATTTTGCCTTTATTCATTACGAGAATTCGATCAGAAATATGTTTAACTACAGCCAGATCGTGCGAGATGAAAATGTAGGTGAGTCCGAATTCTTGCTGGAGCTCTCTGATGAGGTTTAAAACCTGTGCCTGAACGGAAACATCTAAAGCGGATACCGATTCGTCGCAGATGATGAATTTGGGTTCTAAAGCCAAAGCGCGGGCAATAACCACACGTTGCCTTTGTCCGCCGCTGAATTCATGTGGATAGCGGTTAAAGTGTTCTTCTTTTAAGCCTACTTTATTTAGGAGTTCTAATACCTTTTGTTTGCGTTCGGCATCATTGCGGTGTAGCTTATGTACCTGTAAAGGTTCTAAAATAGATTGTCCGATACTTAAACGCGGATTTAAAGAAGCATAAGGGTCCTGAAAAATGATCTGGATATCTTTTCTTAATTTCCGCAGATCAGTTTTATTAATATGTGTAATATCTTCTCCGTTAAAGATAATCTGACCAGAAGTAGGCTGGATTAATCTTAAAATGGTGCGGCCTAATGTGGTTTTGCCACAGCCCGATTCGCCCACTAATCCTAATGTTTCTCCCGGGAAAACCTCGAAATTCAATTGATCAACAGCTTTTACATAATCGGTGGTTTTGCTAAACAGGCCGTTACTAATTGGATACCAGGTGCAGAGCTCTTTTATCTGGAGAAGAGGTTTTTGAGCATATAATCTTTCCCTTCTTGCCGCAATTTCTGTAGCGGTTAACTGGTTCGAAGCCTGTAAATGCGCGGAGGCGTCATCAATTTTTCCGGTAAGGAAATCGGCCACAACAGGTAATTTCTTTAACTGCAGGGCAGGTGAAGGGCGGCAGGCAAGCAGACCTTTGGTATAAGGATGTTGAGGGTTCTCAAAAATGGATTTTGCAGGTCCCTGTTCTACAATTTCGCCCTTGTACATTACCGCAACTTCATCGGCAATTTCGTTTACCACACCTAGATCGTGCGAAATAAAGATCATGGCCATGTTGCGTTCAGTTTTCAGTTTTAAAAGCAACTGAAGAATTGTTTTCTGAACGGTTACGTCTAATGCGGTGGTTGGCTCATCGGCGATTAATAATTTGGGATCGCAGCTTAAGGCCATCGCAATCATGACCCGCTGTTTTTGTCCGCCGGAAATCTGGTGCGGATAACTGTCGAATATTTTTTCGGGACGGGGTAATTGTACCTCGTTAAAAAGGGCAATGGTATGTTTTTTTGCTTCGGCTTTATCTACTTTTCTATGGAGTATAATCGCTTCAGCAACCTGATCGCCACAGGTAAACACAGGGTTAAGGGAAGTCATCGGTTCCTGAAAAATCATCGAGATCTGGTTTCCCCTGATCTGACGGATTTCATTGGTGCCAAGGTTAAGCAGACTTACGTTTTCAAAATCGATTTCACCCGTAATTTTTGCAGTCTTTTCATCGTGCAAACGCATGATGGAAAAAGAGGTAACCGATTTTCCGGAGCCCGATTCGCCTACAATACCTAAAACCGTTCCTTCTTTTACATTAAAACTGATTTGTTTAACGGCTTTAAACCAGGTTTTTTCTTCCTGGTTATAAAAATCAATATTTAGGTTTTCAACGTTTAGCATCAGGTTACAATGGTAACATTTTCTGCTGAAATTATATCCATTCCTTTAAATTTTAACAGCACCTGCGCCGTAGTAATTACATCTTTCTGGCAATAGGTCACAATCCGATCGAGATTTTTCTCTTCATAGTAAACCTGCCTTACCTGTGAGCCGTTGATATCATCTTTTGGGGTAGGGATATTCAAAATTGCGGCCAACAGGTTTAAGGAGGTGAAATGCTTGTAATCGCCGAATTTCCAGAGCTCCATGGTATCGATATGGTTAACTTCCCATGGTTTTTTGCCCGAAAGCTGCAGCTGAACAGGGATTTCTATTCCGTTAACCAATAACCTCCGGCATAAATAGGGAAAATCGAATTCCTTACCATTGTGCGCACAAAATACTAAAGTGGGAGCTTGTTTGCTTAACAAGGTGGAAAACTGCAAAAGCATTTCTTTTTCGTCGTGACCAAAAATAGATTTGATCCGCAGAGAATAAGATTGATCCTGTACATTAAAAATTCCCATGCTGATACAGATAATTTTGCCGAATTCGGCCATGATACCTGCTTTTTCGTAAAAATCTTCAGGACTTTGGTCCGCACTTCGCTGATAATGTGTTTTTTGCTCCCAAAGTTCCTGAAAATGCG
This sequence comes from Pedobacter sp. 22226, assembly GCF_052045455.1. NCBI lineage: Bacteria > Pseudomonadati > Bacteroidota > Sphingobacteriia > Sphingobacteriales > Sphingobacteriaceae > Pedobacter > Pedobacter sp. 22226. Next base: position 385,405 of record NZ_JBQEPB010000001.1, read on the forward strand.
GGGGAACATCCTGAAATGAAGGGTATTGCGGAACAGTTTCGATATCGATAACCATTACCTGATTGAGATCTAACGTTTTTAGCATATATGAATTCTTTTCTGTAAAACAATTTACAATTTTCATTTCATAATCCTGTAGATAAAAGATTTAACATCACAATAATATTCTATAGCTTTGATTTATGGCGAAAAGTAAATTCGAGGAATCTTTAACAGATGGGGCTCATCTGCAACTTCAACAGTTAACTGGGAACTGGCAGGGAACAACCAAAACATGGTTCGAAAAGGATGTTTTGGCTGATGAATCTCCATCTGAAGCTCAAATTACGTCCATTTTAGGCAGCCGTTTTATTTTGGTTGATTATCATGGCAGTTTGGAGGGAAAGCCTTTTGAAGGCAAAATGATCATCGGTTTCGATATTCCGTACCAAAGGTTTACCACAAGCTGGATGGATAGTTTCCATATGGGTACGCAGATCATGTTATCAAGCGGAGAAGCCACTGTAAATGGTTTCTCGGTTTTTGGCGAATATGGTAGTCCTGAGTATGGGGAACAGCTTTGGGGCTGGCGCACAACGCTGGAAATTGTTGGAGATAATGAGTTTATATTAACTGCCTATAATGTTTCGCCGGAAGGGGAAGAGGCAAAAGCGACGGAAACGGTTTATAGAAAAATCTAGGTTTTTAGAAAATGGTTCGTGGCGACACGAACATGACGAATTATTGGTCGGGATTTGTAATCCCGACTTTTGAATTAAGGATTTATAATCTTTTAAGGTGGATTGCAAATCCACAGCTCATTCAGATAAGATTGCAAATCTCGACTAACGGTTTTGAACCTATTAAAATAAAGAAGGCGAAGCCTGATTAGCCATTACCGGTATTTTTAAATCGGTTCCAACTGCTTTATTCAGTTTTTCGGTAAAATAAGCAGAAAATAAAGGGGATGACAGCTCTACATTCTGATGTACAAAAAAATAAAGGTTCTGCAAACCCTCTTCTTTCCAGCTGACAATTTTCTCAATCCAATCGTCCAGACGTTTTTTGTCGATTTCATCATCATTAGCACCTACGAAGCGTACAAATGCCGTCGGAGTGGTTAAGCGCATGTGCAGCATGTCTCTTCTGCCAGAAGTATCAACGATGATGTTTGTGATGCCATTGTTTTCGAAAAGCTTGGCAAATTCATTTGAAATGGCCGGGTTGGTAAACCATTCTGTATTTCTCACCTCAACACCCAACGGAATTACCTTTGGAAATTCGTTGATTACGATTTTTAACCTTTCGAAATCTTTTGGTTTAAAATTATCGTGAAGCTGAAGAAAAGCCATGCCCAGTTTATCCTCAAAATTACTAATCGCATCGCAGTATTGCTCAACAGGTTCTTTAACGTTGATCAACCTTTTAAAGTGACTGATCGTATTGGTGAGTTTGGGGAAAAACTTAAAATCTGCAGGTGTTTTTTGCGTCCAGGTAATTACCTGCTCACTTGTCGGCATGCCGTAAAAGGTGGCATTTAGTTCGATCGAATTAAACTGGGTTGAATAGTAGGTTAATTCATCTTTTGTCCCTTTTGGATAAAAGCCTTTTAAATCGGCTTTGTTCCATTTTGCACAGCCCACAAAAGCTTTAAAATCCTGTTTAGGTTTATTAGCTGCCAAAATTGCTGCTGTTTCAGGTGCATCCGCAGGAAGGGTATAATCTATAATCGAAGGGTCGTCTACTTTACCGAATTGCATTTTTAAAGGTTTTAGGTGTAAGGTAAAAGGTTAAAGGCAATAAATACCTTAGCCTGTTGAACCAAGGTATTTGCATATTGTAAAAATAAGAAACTTGTTCTTTGCTTTATCTATTGTGGAAAGTTTGTACTGAAAACACTCAATTATTCCGATAGGAAATCCTCATTAACTTTTTGAGCGGAGTATAACAGGGCTGACTTAATATCCTCTTTTTCTAATACCGGATGTTCCTCCAGGATTTGTCTTTCATTCATGCCGGCTGCCAATAGTTCAAGTATATCAGAAACTGGAAACCTTAATCCACGTATTGTGGGTTTTCCACCCATCAAACCATCTGTAGAAGTGATCCGATCGAATAATTTAATCTGTTCTTGTGCCATACTCAAATATAAAAAAATACCCCAGTTTAAAAAACTGAGGTATCTGTATTATGTGATATAAAATTTTACATTTTCAGGTATTTGCAAACTGCAAACTCCCAACTGAAAACTGAATTAGTAGCCCAGTATCTTCAATACTTGTTTACTATTCTGTTCCTCTCCAAAAACCTCAAAATTGAAGCTTTCATCACGGTTTCTGCGGATTAAAACGTGTTTTGGACTAGGCAATAAACAATGGTGAATACCACCGTAACCGCTTAATACTTCCTGATAAGCACCAGTATGGAAGAAACCTAAATACTGTACCTTACGGGTTTTAGGCATAAATACACTGTTCATGTGCGCTTCCTGGTTATAGTAATCCTGTCCGTCGCAGGTAATGCCACCTAAATTAACACGTTCGTATTCGGCATCCCAGTTGTTGATCGGTAATAAGATGTATTTTTGGTTCAATGCCCAAACATCAGGTAAGTTGGTAATGAACGAACCATCCAGCATCAACCAGCGCTCGCGATCGTTCTGTTGTTTACGTCCCAATACTTTATAAAGAATTCCTGAGGCTTCGGCAACGGTATATTTACCAAATTCAGTAATAATATCCGGTTCCATAACCTCGTGGATGGCGCAGATTTCCTTGATCCTTTTTACAATCTCGTTAACCATGTATTCGTAATCGAAATCGAAAACCAGCGAATCTTTAAATGGCATACCGCCACCAATATCAAGGGTATCTAAATCAGGGTTGATTTTTTTGAATTTGCAATAAAGTGTTACATATTTCTCCAGCTCGTTCCAGTAATATGGCGAATCGGTAATACCCGAGTTAATAAAGAAGTGCAATAATTTAACCCTGAAATTAGGGTTATGAACGATTTTATTGTTGTAAAAATCGATAATATCTTCCATACGTACACCCAAACGCGAAGTATAGAACTGCGAATCAGGCTGCTCTTCTGCTGCGATACGGATACCCAGGTTACAAGGCGTATCAATATCAACCTCATCATCAAAAAGATTAAACTCTTCTTTGTTATCTAAAACCGGGATAATATTGGTATAACCATCGTGCAGCATATCAATGATATACTGTTTGTACTGGTAGGTTTTAAAACCGTTGCAGATAATGGTGGTATCTTTCGTTAATACCCCTTTTTTCTCTAAAGCATCAACCATCGGCATATCAAAAGCCGAAGAAGTTTCCAGATGGATGTTGTTTTTTAAAGCTTCTTCTACAATATGTTTAAAATGCGAGCTTTTGGTACAATAGCAGTACTTATAATCACCGCGGTAATTGTTCTTTAAAATAGCGGTCTGGAAAAGAATTTTCGCCTGCTGAATCTTCTTACTTACCATTGGTAAGTATGTGAAACGTAGGGGAGTACCGTAAGTTTCGATCATTTCCATCAGGTTTAAATCCTGAAAATATAATTCATCATCTATAACATCGAATCCCTCCTGAGGGAAACCAACACTTAGATCAAGAAATTCTGAGTAACTCTGCATTTACTTTTAAATAATTTTTGCAAAAATGTAATTTTAAATCGAGAATTAATCTTTAATAAAAATATTTTTACTGTAGGGAAACGCTTAGCCTAACTACAAAAGTTGAGCATAAATTGTTTTGATAGAAAAAAGTAGTATGATGATTTGATAATATGTTGTAGTACAGTTTGTTGTGTAGCTTAAGGGTTTGGAAAGCAGGTTCCTGTTTCAATCGGTTTGGGTTGGTCCTGCTCTGCACTTTACTCTCCCGATGAAAAATCGGGATCGTGTTCGTTCCGATCAGGTTTATTGAAATTAGGCTGGTGCTGCTATTTACGGTTTAATAGCGAGTGCATTTAATGAAAAGGTTTTTCCGTGTTTTCAGTGCATCCGTGGCAAATAAAAACTAATAAAGCGGTTCGTGAGGACACGAACCACGGAACAGAGCAAAAAGCAGTATGATGATTTGGTAATGTATTGTATTACAATTTGTTGTGTAACTTAAGGGTTTGCAAAGCAGGTTCCTGTTTTTTATAGGTTAGGCTTTGTCCTGCTCTCCACTTTATCCCGAAGAAACCTGTGCAACAAGCAAGCATACGAAAAATAATAAACAACAATGCTTAATTCGGGATGTTCGTTCCAATCAGGTTTATTGAAATTAGGCTGGTGCTGCTATTTACGGTTTAATAGCGGGTGCATTTAATGAAAATGGGTTTTCCGTGTTTTCAGTGCATCTGTGGCAAAAAAAACTAATAAAGCGGTTCGTGTCCTCACGAACCACGGAACAGAGCAAAAAGCAGTATGATGATTTGGTAATGTATTGTATTACAATTTGTTGTGTAACTTAAGGGTTTGTAAAGCAGGTTCCTGTTTTTATAGGTTAGGCTTTGTCCTGCTCTCCACTTTATCCCGAAGAAACCTGTGCAACAAGCAAGCATACCAAAAAAAATAAACAACAATGCTTAATTCGGGATGTTCGTTCCGATCAGGTTTATTGAAATTAGGCTGGTGCTGCTATTTACGGTTTAATAGCGAGTGCATTTAATAAAAAGGGTTTTTCGGTGTTTTCAGTGCATCTGTGGCAAATAAAAACTAATAAAGAGGTTCGTGAGGACACGAACCACGGAACAGAGCAAAAAGCAATATGATGATTTAGTAATGTATTGTATTACAATTTGTTGTGTAACTTAAGGGTTTGTAAAGCAGGTTCCTGTTTTTTATAGGTTAGGCTTAGTCCTGCTCTCCACTTTATCCCGAAGAAACCTGTGCAACAAGCAAGCATACCAAAAATAATAAACAACAATGCTTAATTCGGGATGTTCGTTCCGATCAGGTTTATTGAAATTAGGCTGGTGCTGCTATTTACGGTTTAATAGCGAGTGCATTTAATGAAAATGAGTTTTCCGTGTTTTCAGTGCATCCGTGGCAAATAAAAACTAATAAAGCGGTTCGTGAGGACACGAACCACGGAACAGAGCAAAAAGCAATATGATGATTTAGTAATGTATTACAATTTGTTGTGTAACTTAAGGGTTTGGAAAGCAGGTTCCTGTTTTTTATAGGTTAGGCTTTGTCCTGCTCTCCACTTTATCCCGAAGAAACCTGTGCAACAAGCAAGCATACCAAAAAATAATAAACAATGCTTAATTCGGGATGTTCGTTCCGATCAGGTTTATTGAAATTAGGCTGGTGCTGCTATTTACGGTTTAATAGCGAGTGCATTTAATAAAAAGGGTTTTTCGGTGTTTTCAGTGCATCCGTGGCAAAAAAAACAATAAAGCGGTTCGTGAGGACACGAACCACGGAGGAAATTAATCTTTACCCGGCAAATGTATCTCAGCCAGCATGCACCTTGCACTGCCGCCTCCATTTTTTTCGATGGTGTAAAGCGGTGCGTAAATAATCCTGCTATATTGTTCAAGGGCAGTAATCTGTTCTGCATTTAATGATAAATAAGCCTGTTCAGACATAACCAGTAAGTTTTCGCCGGCTGCATTGGCAACCTGCAGCATATTACCTGCAAATTTATTCATCTGATCTAAACTAATCTCTATAACTTCTTTTCCAGTGCCTTTTAAACTGATGGTTACGTTCAATCTTTCTTCAGGATCTTTAATAGAATCGAGGCAGATTACCGCAAAACGATCGCCGATGCACATCATTACATTAGTGTGGTAAATCGGGAAATTTGTGGCATCCACTGCCTGGAAAGCCACTTGCTCGTAACCAGTAAGCATGCAGAAATTATTCAGTACTTCTTCATCGGTACGCACGCTTAGGCAGGCATATGCATTTTTATTGGTTCGGTCTAAAACCATGCTTCCCGTTCCTTCTAAAAAGGCGTGCTGATGTTCATAAAAACTTAAATCGCTAATGTGGTTTACTTCGAATTTATCTTTCAGTCCATCTAATATTTCCCTGCGACGCTCTAACCTTCGGTTTTCAGAAAACATGGGGTAAAGGTACACCGAGCCGTCTTCGTGAAAGGAAACCCAGTTGTTCGGGAATATAGAATCGGGTGTTTCAGGTTCCAAAGTATCGTCCACTACGGTTACATCCACACCGTTTTTGTACAAAAGGTCAACAAAAGCATCAAACTCTTTTAAGGCTTGTGTTTGTACATCGCTCCCGGTAGAAGCAACCTGAAACTTATTATTTCCTGCCGTTTGCTCGTTGAACTTAAAATCAACAGGGCGGATCATGAGGATATGGTTGGTCGTCTGCATAAAGGTAAAAGGTAAAAGGCGTAAGGTTTAAGGTTGCATACGCTAAAAAAAACATTCAATATCAGACATTTATGATATAGGCAAATTGAACCTTAAACCCTATACCTTACGCCTTAAACCTTAAAGGTTGTCTCTTAAAATCGGTAAACTCATACAGTGGAAACCACCACGTGCACGTGATAATTCTGCGGAAGGCATTAAAATCAAGGTATCGGTTATCGTTTCGGCACTTACTTTACCACTTTCTAAATCCTGTACCAGATCTTTCACATCTACCACATCAAAGCCGGCAGCCTTAAAGGCCTCAACGGTTTTGTCGTTCCTGTCGTAGCCTAAAACCACACCTTCTTTAATGGCCAAAAGGTTGCAAGAATCTGTCCATTGCTCACGCGAATCGTAAGGGAACTGATTATTTCCGCTATAAATAATTTTGGTCGGTTCGGTGCTTTTTAAGTCGTTCTGACTAATATCATTTAACAAAGCTTCTACATGTTCGAAATGTTTAGGTTCCTGCGGATTAGCTTTTGTAAACTGAATGGCCGTTGTTGCCTCCAGTTTTTCTGGCTCTTTTAAAAAATTAATCGGCTCATAAGGATTATATTTTGGTGAATGCGCAATCGAATTCAAAATTACCCAGGTATTGCGTTTAACTTGCGTAAAAACAGTATCCAGGTGCATATAATCACGTTTACTCGGGATTTTTACCACGGTAACTTTTTCCACCACATCCTGGTCGAACAATAATTTAATGGCTTCGTTGGCGCCATGCTCCGAAGTTCTCTCGCTGCAACCAATCAGTACATGGTTCGGGCTTACCATCATTACATCGCCACCTTCCAAAGTGGTGCTGAAAGCAGGCTCGTCGCCGGGACGTAAAAAGTGCATGGTAACATCTGGGATTTCCAGAATATTGTTTCGGTAAGCTTCAAATAACGGATGGTTAAAGAAAATATAACGCATTAAAAGCGTTTCGCGCACACGTGCTTTTTTAGCCGGTTTGTTTAATAAAATGTGGTTATTAATGGTGGTGCCTACATCCCTGGTGAAAATGAGGTTTGGGATAGGTGCAAAAATCATCGTATCGTTGGCCAGTGTTCCGGAGATAAAAATCTCGGCCAGTTGTTTCGGATCGGTATTAGTGAGTTCTAACTGTACTTTATAGGTACAGCCCTCAATAGCGCATACCGCTGCAACCAGTTTTTTACGGATCGATTCGTTTTCGAGCATTTCGCTCAACAGGTTCTGTATCTCGATTACCGATTTGGAATTATGAAAATCAGGATGATTGGGTTTGTAAAAATTACGGTCTGATGCTTCCGAATCTATTTCGGTCAGTTTCCCTTTGATCTTATCAGGATCAAGAAAATACATCAATAGTTTAATATAATAATCGTATTCGCCCTTACGGATGGTATCTAAATGTACAATATCTTCGAAAAGCCAATCCTGTGCTTTGGAGGGTACTACTTTACCTAAACCACTATCCGGACTATGTATCAGTAATTTACGCAACCTGCCAATTTCGGTGTTTACGCTTACTTTAAAGTTTTGATTCTGCTCGCTCATAAATAAGTTAGTTGTTACAAATCTATTAGAAATTTTGACAGTCCGAAAGTCCGGGGTCCGAAAGTCGGAAGATATAGTTTGAAAATAAGTGCTGGATAATTATAAAGCCAATGGGGTTAAGGCTATAAGCATCCTATCTTCCGACCTCGGACCTCCGACTTCTGACTTTTTCTATTTGCACAGAGCCAACATCTTTAAACCTTATTGAAGCGGCAGCTCCCGATTTGAAAAAACGGGACTACAGCGGAAAGAAGGACTACTGGCACCGATAAGTATTAAAGTAACCTTTCCAAACCTTTTTAAAAACGTTATGAATGAATTTTAGCTAAAAAATCTTCGGACTCCGGACTCCCGACTTCGGACTTTTTTCTCTATTTTTGGCACATGAATTTTATTATTGCCGCAACACAGAAAGCCATCTCCGAACTTTATCAGGAAGAAGTTGCCGAAAGTGTGATCAACATACAAGAAACCCGTAAAGAATTTGAAGGACAGGCAACTATTGTTGTTTTTCCGATCACCAAAATCTCGAAAAAATCGCCTGAGCAAACTGCAAATGAAATTGGTGAATATTTAGTCGCCAATGTAGCTGAGGTAACCAATTTTAATGTGGTTAAAGGCTTTTTGAACCTGAGTATTGCAGAAAGTTATTTCCTTAAACAGTTTAACGAAGAAATTTTAAAGCCAGATTTTGGTGTTTATGCGCCGAACGGTAAAAAGGTAATGGTAGAATATTCGTCGCCAAATACCAATAAACCGCTTCACCTGGGCCATGTGCGTAATAATTTATTGGGCTATTCGGTTTCTGAGCTGTTAAAGGCTTATGGTTACGATGTAGTGAAGGTAAACCTGGTTAATGATCGTGGGATTCACATTTGCAAATCGATGCTGGCCTGGCAAAAATGGGGCAATGGGGAAACGCCTGAAAGTACCGGTTTAAAAGGCGATCATCTGGTTGGGAAATACTATGTAATTTTTGATAAGGAATACAAAAAGGAAATAGACGCTTTAAAAGCCGAAGGGCAAACGGAAGATGAAGCGAAGAAAAATGCTCCACTGATTAAGGAAGCACAACAAATGCTTTTGAAATGGGAACAGGGCGACGAAGAAGTGGTTTCTTTATGGAAAACGATGAACGAATGGGTTTATGCGGGTTTCAATATTACTTACAAAAACCTTGGGGTTGATTTTGATAAATTCTACTACGAAAGCAATACTTATCTGTTAGGAAAAGGTACGGTTGAAGAAGGTTTGGCCAAAGGTGTTTTCTTTAAAAAGGAAGATGGTTCGGTGTGGATCGATTTAACGGCTGATGGTTTAGACCAGAAACTGGTTTTACGTGCAGATGGAACCTCGGTTTACATTACACAGGATTTGGGTACCGCCGAAATGAAACATGACGATTTCAACATGGATGAGTCGATTTATGTGGTGGGAAATGAGCAGGATTATCACTTTAAGGTATTATTCCTGATTTTGGAGAAACTGGGTAAAAGCTGGGCGAAAGGTTTATACCACCTATCGTACGGAATGGTTGATTTACCTAACGGTAAAATGAAAAGCCGTGAGGGAACAGTTGTTGATGCAGACGAACTGATTGAAAGCATGGTAACTACCGCCCGTGAAAAAACGGAAGAATTAGGTAAAACCAACGATTTTAGCGAAGCAGACAAAGAAGAATTGTATAAAAACATTGGTTTAGGCGCTTTAAAATATTTCCTTTTAAAGGTTGAGCCTAAAAAGCGTTTATTATTCAATCCTGCCGAAAGTATCGATTTTCAGGGAAATACAGGTCCTTTTATTCAATACACGCACGCGAGGATTAAATCGCTTTTGAACAAATCTGATTATAAGTTTGGCGTTGGGAGTTTGGAGTTTAGCGGGATTAGTGATGTAGAGTTGGAAATGATTTTGCAACTGGCTAAATATCCTGCAGAAATAGAAATTGCCGCTAAGGCATACAGTCCGGCGAGTTTGGCCAACTATTTATATGAATTGGCGAAATTGTTTAACAAATTCTACCATGAAGTGCCGCCAATCGTTAAAACCGAAGAAGGTGAAGTGAAACAGTTTCGTTTAAACCTGAGCAAGAAAACTGCAGATGTAATTAACGCAGGTATGCTGATTTTAGGGATTACGTCGCCGGAACGTATGTAAGATGGAAGAGGTGAGATGGATGATGGCGAGCGATTAGCGATCCCCACCGGTTCGTCATTTCGACTGAAACGCGGTGAAATGGAGAAATCTACGGCTCTTCATTTTAAAGATTCTTCACTCCCGAATATTCGGGACAAGTTGCGTTCAGAATGACAAAAGCATAAAAAAGCATCGCCGGGTTAAACCTAACGATGCTTTTTCTTTTCTATTTAAAGACTAAAGACTAAAGACTAAAGACTAGGTACTACTTTCCTTCAATCCCTGATTTCGTTGCAACAGGTTTCTTTTTTCTAAAGTTTGGAAACATCATCGGGCTTTTTGCCGGACGCTCATCGCCCAATAGTACACCCCATTGCTTAAATGATTCGGTACGGTCGAACACGATTTTAAGCACGGCTACAATTGGCAGGGCAAGGAACATTCCGGAGACGCCTGCAATACTTCCGCCTATAAATACTCCCAGAATGGCAAACAAAGCATTGATTTTCACTTTAGAGCCTACAATACGCGGCATCAATATGTTGTTGTCCAGAAACTGAACAAACGCAATTACACCTAAAACGGTAAGTACAGGCCATAATTCCTGAGAAGAGGTTAGAGTAAGTAAAACGCCGATTACATTGCCTATTAAAGCGCCAACATAAGGAATCAGGTTTAAAATTGCGAAAATTACGCCGATTAACAAAGCATGTTTAATGCCGATCAGCATCAATATTCCACCCAATAAAATGGTCATATAAGTAATCTGGATCAATAAACCAATGAGGTAACTTTTAATGATCGATTCAGTTTCATAAATGGCTTCTTTCACCTTTGGATGATCGTCGGTTTTAAACCACATAAAAATGAAACGTAATAAAATGTCCTTATAAAACAGCATCAGGTAAATGTAGATCGGTAACAGGCCTATAAATACAAAAATACCGCTCAGTGTTACCGCTGTACTGCCTGCGAGGGAAGTTCCCATATTCATCAGGTCGTCACTTTTATCCTGGATGAAGGCTTTTTGCTGTTTATCGTCGTAATGTGTAATGCGACTGATCCAATCGCTTAACGAATTAATGTGCTGCGTTACATTGGCTTTTATTTGCGGAAAATCTTTTACCAGAATACCAATCTGATTGGAAAAGAACCAGATAATTAATGCTACAAATAATGCAACCAATAATATAGGCAGGATAATGGCGAGCGTTTCCGGAAATTTTTTCCTTTTTAAAAAGCGGTAAACAGGCAACAGCATAATACTAATAAAAAATGCCATCAGCATCGGCATAATAATGTCGCGTCCGATTACCATTACCGCTACAACAGCCATAAGGCCCAATAACTCAATAGATCGTTTAACGGTTAGGGGTAAATTGTTAGTCATAAAAAAGTTTATCTGATTAGGATTTAAACACAGTTGTTGTGAAAAAGTTTGGTTTAGATGGAAAATGGAAGGAGTATGATGGATGATGTGTCGCGGTTAGTGTTGGGCGTTAAGCGTTAATAGGTCATAGTCGGCAGTCCGGAGTCCGAAGTAGACTGATCGCCAGGGTTGGAGTTTGGTGGGGAGCTATGCCATAAACCATGAACCATCAAACTATTGACGAATAAACGAATGACAACTGAACCAACCCGAAAAAAATTACTTCCCTTACACGATATACCGATAGATTAGACTTATTTTTGCAGCTTTAATACAACACATGAACAACGATCAAGATACCATTATTGCTTTGTCTACTCCTTCAGGTTCGGGGGCTATTGGCGTAATCCGTTTGTCCGGTCCGGATGCAATTTCGCTTACCAATACCGTTTTTGCCGGAAAGGATTTAGAAAAGCAGGCTACCCATACGTTACATTTTGGTTTAGTTAAAGATGGCGATCATATTGTTGATGAAGTGGTTGCAGGTTTGTTTGTTGCGCCTAAATCGTACACCAAAGAAAACGTGGTAGAGATTTCCTGTCATGGGTCTAATTATATCATCCAGCAGATTATTAACCTGTTGATCAGCAAGGGAGCACGTGCGGCCAAACCCGGCGAATTTACCTTACGTGCCTTTTTAAACGGTGCTTTCGATTTAAGTCAGGCAGAAGCCGTGGCAGATTTAATCGCTTCAAATTCGAAAGCTTCGCACGATGTGGCCATGCAGCAGATGCGTGGTGGTTTTGCTAATGAATTAAAAGGCTTGCGTGAGCAGCTGATCCATTTTGCCTCAATGATTGAGCTAGAACTCGATTTTGCGGAAGAAGATGTAGAGTTTGCCAATCGTGAACAGTTGAAAAACCTGGTAAACAAAATCAATTATGTACTGCAAAGATTGATTTCCTCTTTCGAAATGGGGAATGTGATCAAAAATGGTGTGCCGATTGTTATTGCCGGTAAACCCAATGTGGGGAAATCGACCCTGTTAAATGCACTATTAAACGAGGAACGGGCCATTGTATCCGACATTGCCGGTACCACCCGCGATACCATTGAAGATGAACTGACCATTGGTGGCATTGTTTTCCGTTTTATCGACACCGCCGGGATCCGTGATACAGCTGATATTATTGAAGCTTTAGGTGTAGAACGTACCTTAGAGAAAATGAAACAGGCCAAACTGATCATTTATATGGCCGATGCTGCTCAAAGCATCCCTGAGATTGAAGAACAGGTGAGAGGCCTCGCGCAACTGGCTATTCCATATCTTATTCTAGTGAATAAAGCTGATTTGATTTCTACCGATCAACGCAAAGCTTTTGAGGGGTTAAATGCTGTTTTCATTTCTGCCAAAGAGAAACAGGGTATTGATGAGTTAAAAACAACCTTGCTGGAACAGGTAAACCTTCACCATATTAATACCAGCGAAACTTTGGTTACGAACATCCGCCATGTAGAAGCTTTAAAACAAACGGAAAATGCCTTGCAAATGGTATTGGCTAATGTAGATAATCCGGTTACTTCCGATTTTTTGGCTATGGATATCAAGCAGGCTTTACATTACCTCGGAGAGATAACAGGAACGGTTACTACCGATGATTTGCTGGAAAATATTTTTACAAAGTTTTGTATCGGAAAGTAAAACCACAAAAACGAAAAACTAGAAGACAAAATAAAACAGACGAAAACCGCTTAGGATCAGCATCCTAAGCGGTTTTTTTGTTTATGGAAAATTTGAATTGCTGGAATATGCTAGACAAGATTTTGGTCCTTTTTTGGTCCTCGTCTGGTTTCTGTGGTCATTTTGGTCCCCGAGTAAAATGATAGGGCGAGATGACTTTACAGAATAGCCTACTTTTTCTTGCTTTTTACTACCATTGATAGGAAGGGACATGAAAAACATGTTAACAATGATTTACGACAACAATGCATGATTGTACCAGAGAGATTACCACTGGTATAAAAGCGCCCAAAAAATTAACAAACCCAACCAAAAAATCCCGGCAACGGGAAGAAGTTTTATGAGTTCACACATTAGAATCACCAGGATCTGTCAGTTCTGTACGGAGGCATTTACCGCTAAGACGACAGTCACCAAGTATTGTTCACACAAATGCAGCAGGTCAGCATGGAAAGCCCTGCATACAAAAGCTAAGATTGCCAAAAGCCATGGTGAGACTAGAGAGATGTCCCCGTCTGCCCTAGACCTGATCAAATCGAAGGAGTTCCTTACTGTCAGAGATGCAGCACTTTTGTTAAACTGTTCCAGGCCCACTGTCTATAACATGATATCAACGGGTAAAATCCATTCGGTAAACCTTTTGAGCAAGAAAAGTATCATACACCGCAATGAGATCGATAAACTTTTTGCACTGCCGGATATCAGGCCGATGGTTCCCGACATCCAAAAAGAGCTAAACGTAGAAGCCTGCTATCATATGGCTGAAATACAGGAGAAATTCAGGATTTCGGAAAAGGCACTCTATACCCTGGTCCGCAGGAATGGTATCCCGAGGTTAAAAGTAGGTAAGTACACCTTTGTACCCAAATCAAGAATCGAATCGTTGCTAAATTCTAACCAAAAATAAATATGTCCAAGATTACACTAAGAAAAAAGAGCCTGGTCTCAGGAATGATCTCGCTCTATCTGGATTATTATCCAGGCCTTCCTGATCCAAAAACCGGAAAACCCGTGAGGCGTGAGTACCTCAAACTTTACCTTTACCCAAAACCCAAGACCGAAAGTGAAAGGAGCCTTAACAGGGAGATCCAGACTCTGGCCGAAAACATACGTGCAAAAAGGCTCCTGGAAATTCAGAACGAAGAATATGGTTTCCTCACTCCGGACAGGCTACTGGGGAGTTTTTTGGATTTCTATAGGACCATTGCTACCAAGAAGAATGGAACAACCTGTGGGGCATGGTATATGTCCTACCGCTATCTTAAAAGCTTCAGTGGAGAAACGTTACGTTTTTCCGATATCACTGCATTGTTCTGCGATAACTACAGGGCATATCTGCTGAAATCCCCGAGCCTGGGAAGCCATAACGTAAAAATTTCAAATAATACCGCCCTTGCTTATTATAACCGGTTCAGGGCAGTAATCAAGGACGCATATAGAGCGTCGCTATTAAAGGAGGATATTTTTTCTAAGACACAGTCGATCAAGGAACAGGAAACCCATCGGGAATTCCTTACCATAGAAGAATTCCAGACGCTGGCAAAGACAGATATGAAACCGGAGATATCAAAAAGGGCCGCGATTTTTTCTGGGCTGACGGGCTTGAGGTTTTCAGATATTAAAGGCCTGGTATGGGATGAGGTAAGGGGGGATACCGGGGATTTTTACCTGCAGTTCAGCCAAAAGAAGACAAAAGGGGCCGAGGTGCTGCCAATCTCCGATCAGACCAGGTCATTGCTGGGAGAAAAAGCAAGCAAGGACGCCAGAGTATTCCGAGGTCTGGAATATTCGGCAACGCGAACTTTTCTGGTCAAATGGCTGGCAAAAGCAAGGATCGATAAGGAAATAACTTTCCATAGTTTCAGGCATACCTATGCGACTTTGCAGTTGGCAGGTGGAACCGATATTTTCACGGTTTCTAAACTGCTCGGCCACAAAAATGTGAAAACTACACAGATATATACGAAAATTGTCGATTCCAAGAAAAAGGAAGCGACAACCAGGATCGTTATTGAACTTTAAATATTTAAAAAATAGCTACGTGGGGATATTTTTAGGTTACTTCCCAACCATTCCCCATAAGCGGAGTAATAACCAGGGATATTAGGAAACAGAAATATAGTTTTATGGGACAATTGACATTTGAGGAAATACCTGCCTTTTTGCAAGGCTTATCGGAAAAACTGGACAGGATCGAGGAATTATTGGGTGCGCGGCCTCAGGAAGTGCCGGAACAGGAGATCATGGATGTCACGGAGGCATCCAACTTCCTGAGATTGAAGGTATCGACCATTTACACCAAGGTATGCAGGGGCGAATTACCGGGATTTAAAATGGGAAAAAGGGTTCTTTTTAACCGGCAGGAGTTAAAGCAATACATGGAAAGTCGCCACCGGAAAAGTGGTTATCAGATACAGGAAGAGGCCGCGCTGCTCGTTCGCAGAAAACCGCTAGAGCGCATTTACCAGCATTAGAGAGAATGTTGATAATCAAGTTCAGCGGTGGTGATGGGAATTGCTTTTTTACGTTACTTTGAAAATTATCGATCGGGGCATGCCAAGAATTGAGCTGGTTTGTATTTCTTTGAGTTAGGACCTAATCCAGATTAAAAGAGATAAACATCGTTGTGCACAGGTTCGGCGCAGCTATCACTAACCCCTAATTGAAATGACATGGGAACAATTGAGTTTATAACCAGAGAAGATCTCGAACTGTTTAAACAGGAACTTTTTGCAGAGTTGAGAAGGCCGACATTTAAGGTGCCGGTTGATAAGAATAAGCAACGGCCATTTATTAAAAGCTATGAAGTCATCAAGTTGCTTGGGATATCACCCGGAACCTTACAGCACCTAAGAAAAACCGGCCAGATAAAATTCAGTAAGATCGGTGGCCTGATGTATTACAGGTACGAAGACATAGAGGCCATGATGAATGGAACAGGACGCTGAGCAGCGTTAGAACAATATCGTTGAACAGAAATTAAATGAACTCAGGATTTTCAAGGACTTTTTGCATGTGCAGCTGACTATGGTTATCAATGTTACTGTTTATCGAAGGCGCTTTGAAGAAATTGGGTAGGTACCCTATGTTTACCTGTTTTTGGTTTTTTGGGTGGTTAGGTTTGTTATTATAAAACAGGTGTGGGTTATGAAAAAAGTTGGGAATTATCGCTGATGGGGTACGGGACAATTTGCTAGAGTTGTGGGAGGTAAACTTAAGCTAAAATGTTGGGCGAGGTAGGATTGTTAGACCGAGGGACGGACCAGGTTAAAATAAACAGCATGGCAAAGGAGAAAGAGATTACAGATGTCCAGCAATCCTTCTGGCCCAAACGAAAACGGCAGGGCACTAAGACAGGAATGAGGCTAAGGATCAGGAAACTGCTCCACTCATTTCCTCCCATAGAGAAAGGTAACAAAAAGGAAGGTTAACAATGCCCAACTGGAAGGATTCTGCCCACGCGGGTACGCAGCAAGATGTACGTTTGTAGACAAACGAATCTTGCCATCCTTTCGGCTGGAGAACCGCGGCGGGACTTGCGGTTCCAAAAACATTCATTCTGTAAAGATGGCCGGTAAGAAAAAGCAAAACCAGGAAAAGCTGCTGATCCATGTGCTAAGGATTAGGATCGATCAAAAGACCTACGAAAGGCTCCAAAAGTTGATAAATAAAAGTGATTGCAGGAGCGCTTGTGCGGTAGCCCGTAAAATTATTACAGGCGCAAAAATCAATGTCTTCCATCATGATGATACCATGGGGCCAGTGATGGAGGAACTTTCCAGGACCAGAAAGGAAATACGCTCGATCGGGATCAATATTAACCAGCAGACCCATCATTTTCAGCAGTCTAAAGACAATAGCGGAAAATGGTTTTATGCCAACCGTACGCTTGAAGAATATAAAAAAATAGGGCCAAAAATCGAGCTACTACTATCTATTGTTAACCAATTGGCGAAAAAATGGTTGTCAAAATCAGAACCGGAAAAAAGATAGCAGGTGTAGTGTATTATAACGAGGATAAGGTTGCGGAAGGTAAAGCAATATTGCTGGCAGCCAACTGTTTTGCCACAGACCCGCAGGAACTCACTATTGGAATGAAGATCAATCGTTTCCAGAAGCTCACCAGGCTGAATGAAAGGACCAAAACCAATGCAGTTCATATCAGCCTTAATTTTCATAGAAAGGACGAATTAAACCCCGAAGACATGGTTCAGATTGCACATAGATATATGGAGGGGATTGGCTTTGACCAACAGCCTTACCTGATTTATGCCCATAAAGATGCCCATCATCCACATCTGCATATTGCCACTACCAATATCCAGTCTGATGGATCGCGGATCAGTCTTCACGATATCGGCAAAAAAATATCAGAACCCGTACGGAGGTCAATTGAGCAGGAATTTGGACTTACCATTGCGGAAGGCCAGAAAGCATCGAACAAAATTGAAAAAATACCAGCGCTTAAACAATTGAAGTATGGAGAAAAAGCAGTCAAAAAAGCACTTTCAGGCATTGTAAGGGCTGTAAAGGAAGGATATGCCTATTCCAGTTTCAGTGAATTCAATGCAATCCTAAAAACGTATAATGCCACCGCCATACCAGGAATGGCCGGGTCAAGGATGGAGGAGAATAAAGGTTTGTTGTATGCCATATTAGATAAGAAAGGTACAGCGATAGGTGTACCGATAAAGGCCAGTTCAATGGCAGGTAAGCCAATCTTAAGGGATCTGGAACAGGACTTTGTCCAGAAATCCGAATTGAAAACCAGGCTAAAACCCAGTATAAAAAACAAACTGGATATGCTTCTTGCCAAAGGAGTGAACTCTATGGCAGATTTTCAGCATAAACTTTCTAAAATGAATATTGATCTGGTTTTAAGCCGTACTGCCGAGGGTAAGGTTTTTGGGATGACCTATATCGACCACGATTGCAGAGTGGTGATAAAAGGAAGTGAATTGGGAAAAGCGTATAGCGCGCTGGGAATTGCATCAAGACTGCAGCCCAACCGGATACGAGGTCAAAAAACTGGTGTTCACACCCTAGGTCAACAAAACCATAAAACTACGTATGAGGAAAACGGAATTGATGTCAGTCCTTTATATCAAGCGGGCTACGAGCCTCCTGTTAGCCGGCTGCTGAAACGCAGGAAGAAAAAGAAACGTTTCATGGGAAGGGAGCAGCAACGGTGAATACGGGGGAAGATACCAATGGCCTGCGTAAGGTCATCGATTTAACCCGCTGGATCAGTTTTTTTATCCTGGGACTTCACTTTTACTTGTGCTGTTATGGATTTTTCAGGACTGTAGGTCTGCATGCTGAGCTGATGGATAGAATACTGAAAGGTGCCGCAAAAACGGGATTGTTTCATCGTCTTGTTTTTCCAAAGCTTGCCAGCATGGTATTCCTGCTCATTTCTTTACTTGGGGTGAAGGGTGGAAAGGATGAAAAGATTGTGCTGAAGCCATTGATCCTGCAGTTTATTGTAGGTGTGATTTTGTTTTTTGCGAGTATTGTTTTTTTGTGCCTGGTGGACCGCCTGGTTATGAAAACAGTCTGTTATATGGTTATCACGCTAGGAGGATACCTGATGATGATGGCTAGTGGTGCCAAAATATCAAGAATCGTAAAAGATAGTCTGGTGCCGGATATTTTCAACCGTGATAACGAGACCTTCCCGCAGGAGGAGCGTCTTTTGGAAAATGAGTTTTCAATTAACCTGCCAGCGCTATATCACTACAAAGGGACAAAGAGAAAGAGCTGGATCAACCTGGTGAACATGTTCCGGGGGGTATTGGTAGTCGGAACACCTGGGGCGGGGAAGAGTTATTTTGTGATCCGGCACATTATTTCCCAGCATATCAGAAAAGGCTTCAGTATGTTTATCTATGATTTCAAGTATGATGACCTGAGCCGTATAGCCTGGAATATGCTCAGGAAGTATAACACAAATTATGCGGTCAAACCAAAGTTTTTTGTGATCAATTTTGACAGGCCGCTGCACCGCTGTAACCCATTAGATCCAGGTGGGATGGAAGACATTACCGATGCGACCGAAGCCAGTCGGACGATCATGCTCGGGCTGAACAGGGACTGGATCAAAAAGCAGGGGGATTTTTTTGTAGAGAGCCCGATCAACTTCGTGACAGCCATGATCTGGTACCTAAGGAAATATAAGGATGGTATTTACTGCACTCTTCCCCACGTGATCGAACTGATGCAAGCTGATTACGAAGCGCTTTTTACCCTGCTCGAAAAGCAGGAAGAGATTAAAGTTTTGATCAACCCCTTTATCACTGCCTGGAAAAACAATGCCGTGCAGCAGCTAGAAGGGCAGATTGCTTCGGCCAAAATATGCCTGGCCAGGCTTTCCAGTCCACAACTCTATTATGTGCTGAGTGGGAATGACTTTATCCTGGACCTGAACAACCCCTTGCAACCCAAGATTATCTGCATGGGCAACAATCCACAGAAAATCCAGATTTATGGTGCCGTGCTTTCGCTTTATGTTTCACGTATGATCAAACTGGTTAACCAGAAGGGGAAGCTTAAAAGCAGCCTGATCTTTGATGAATTCCCGACCATTTATTTCAATAACATGGATAGCCTGATCGCAACGGCAAGGAGCAATAAGGTGGCAACCACACTCGCCATTCAGGATTTTAGCCAGTTGAGAAAGGATTATGGGCAGGAGCAGGCCGATGTGATCACCGGCATTGTGGGCAATATCATCAGCGGTCAAGTGACCGGAGATACCGCAAAGAAGCTTAGTGAAACCTTTGGCAAGATCGTGCAGGACAGGCAGAGCAAAAGTATCAACAGCTCTGATGTATCGATCAGCAAGTCCACGCAGCTGGAAATGGCTATACCTGCCTCCAAAATTGCCTCCCTGTCTTCTGGGGAATTTGTGGGCGTGGTCGCCGATAATCCACAGGAAAAGATATCGCTAAAGATGTTTCATTGTGAAATCCAGAATGATCACGCCAAAATTGCTGCGGAGGATGCTGGATTTGAAGATATCCCGGATGTTTCTTGCGTAAAGGATACCGATATACGCCTCGCTTATGAACGTATCAAGGCCGAAGTCGCGCAGATCATAGCTGCCGAAGGCAGACAGGCAGATGCGGATGGGGAAGGCAAGAAGAAGAAAAAGAAACGGAGGGGAAAGGCTAACCGTTCAACTGGTATATCCGATGGCCTATCAACCTGAAGCCTTTACCATATTTTTATTTGCCTGGGAAGTGGCCGGGGGCCAATCTCAGAATATGATTTTATTTCAATTCTGTTATTCAGTCCGATTTACTTTTCTGTTTGCTTTACTGGTGCGTTTGTGAGGAACTTTTCAATTTTACGGCAACCTAACCAGCACTTTGCAATCCAATCTGCCGGGTACAAACAGATTTATGAGCAAGAACCCGGGAATGAAAGCCCTGCGCATCGAAGTATCTTTTACTACACGTGAATTCCATTCACTCAACCTGTATTTTGCTGACCTGGCAAAGATTGACCTATTGGGTGAAGAGGAAGAAGTATTGTTGTGCAAGCGTATCAGGGAAGGGGATAGTTCCGCAGTAGAACGGTTGGTAAGGGGGAATCTGAGATTTGTAGTCACCTGTGCCAAAAAGTACGAACATATGGGACTGCCTTTAGGGGACTTGATCAATGAAGGTAACCTCGGGTTGATCGCAGCTGCGGGAAAGTTTGATGAAACATTGGGTTTCAAATTCATCAGCTATGCCGTTTACTGGATCAGGCAGGCCATGCTACTCGCGCTCGGTGAGCATTCCCGGATGGTACGGCTTCCCATGAACCAGGTCCGCAATATCACTGTGGCGCAGCAAAAAATGGGTGAATTGGAGCAGGACCTGGAACGAACAGCGACAGTGGAGGAACTGGCAGAGGCCGTTGGAGTTCCAACGCACCAGTTAGCCGAACAGTTGCATTTGGACCGTATTCCACTTTCCATCTACCAACCGCAGGGAATTGACATGGGGGACCGGCAGCTCTGCGATATTATCAGGGATGAAAGCCTGATGCCAACTGATTACCTCTCGGAGATCAATGACCGTGGGCTTTTGATTGGAAGGCTGCTTGCCGCCCTGAATAGAAAGGAACGGAAGGTTATTGAAGGACTTTATGGGATCAACTGCTCGATGGAATCCAGTTACGGGGTTGTCGCAGATAATTGTGGACTCACCTCAGAAAGGATCAAGCAGATCGAAAAAGGGGCGATCAAAAAGTTGAGGGAGCTGGTGGGGAACCGCGGTATCGTGAATGGCTGATAGATGGGACATGCTTTTGGACACTTTGCTTATCCTTGCGCTGTTTTTATGGTTCAAGCTGTTGTCCATTAGAGGGCCTTTCTTTTGGAAGAATGCGCCAGATACATGTCCTGTCCAAAAAAACGAATGGAACATGAAAATAACATTCCAGATTTTGGGATTGAAAATCAACTATTTGTGGTTACGGTTTTTGTCCAGATGGAGAAGCAATATAAAACAACAATAGAATAATGACTAATGATATCATGGTACATGGCGGAGTGCTCTTCGTTCTGGTGCTATCGGCAGGGCTCATCCTGCGGAAAAAGGGATTGCCCAAAAGTAAAGACGAGTGTCAGGATGACGATATACATTGGCTATAAAAGGTTATGAAAAAAACAAAGATATTATTGGTTGGTGCCTGTGGGCAAATCGGATCAGAGCTCACTGGAGCCTTGAGGGCGAAATATGGACGTGACCAGGTTCTGGCCGCAGATATCAGGGAACGTAGCAGGGTGACTGAAGAAATTCAGCCTTACGTGAAACTGGATGTGCTCAATAAATCTGCCCTATTAATGCTCTGTAGGGAAAAAAAAATTACTGAGATTTACCTACTTGCCGCAATGCTTTCTGCTAATGGTGAGAAAGAGCCAGCTATCGCGTGGCAGCTGAATATGGATGGCCTATTGAACGTGTTGGATGTAGCGGTGAAATGCGAAATGCAAAAAGTGTTCTGGCCAAGCAGCATTGCTGTGTTCGGTCCCAATGCGCCGAAACAACTCACTCCGCAGGCTAATGCCAGTGCCCCATCAACAGTTTATGGGATCAGCAAGGCGGCGGGCGAATATTGGTGCCAATACTATTTTGATAAGTTCGGCCTGGATGTCAGGAGCGTGCGTTATCCCGGGCTGATCAGTTACAAATCACCTCCTGGTGGTGGGACGACGGACTATGCCGTGGATATCTTTCACAAGGCACTCAGCGAAGGGAATTACCTCTGCTTTTTAAAGCCCGGTACGGCGCTCCCGATGATGTATATGTCCGATGCAATCAGGGCAACGATGGAGTTGATGGATGCTCCTGCGGAACAGATAAATGTTCGAACATCCTATAACCTTTCGGGGATGAGTTTTACGCCGGATGGGTTGGGCGAGGAAATCGGGAAGCATATAGAAGGTTTCAGGTTGGATTACCTTCCAGATTTTCGCCAGCAGATTGCGGACAGTTGGCCGGATTCGATCGATGACCAACAAGCAAGGGAAGATTGGGGATGGGAAGCTAAATTCGGACTGGAGGATATGGTAGAAGATATGTTGGAGAATCTGGTCAGGAGGGGGTATTTTGCTAAAGCCTAGTTTCTTTTTTTGTTAAGACCAGGTTTCTTAATGGCTGTCGTAACAGGAAGTATCATTTTATTTGGCATTTGATCATTGTGTCCTCTCAGATTTAGTGTGATTTTTTGGTTGGGTGAACCTGATTTAACAGCGGATTAGCAAGATGTTTAAAGCGATAATATCAACAAATATATTTTGTAACTAAATTTTAGTTGCAAATTGAATTTAAATTGTTAACTTTGGATTAGCCTTTGGGCATGCAAGCAAACCAGATTTTTAAACAGTTCAAAACGGAGGACATATGATTAATAACAAAAAAACATTATTGCTATGGCAGGTATCGAAAAATTGCTTGAAAGATTTTTGTCCGCTCCCAAGGACTTTACATGGGAAGAACTGCTAAGGGTATTGACCCATTTTGGTTTTAAAAAAATTAAGGCCGGAAAGACTGGCGGTTCGAGAAGGAAATTTGTAGATGAGAAAAAGAATATCATTTCCCTTCATGAACCTCATCCCTCCAATATTATAAAGGAGTATGCGATCCGGCAGGTGCTACTAGACTTAAAGGCCAAAGGCCACTTAAATGATGAATGACATCTTAAGTTATAAAAGTTATTACGCATCGGTACATTACAGCAGTACCGATGACGTTTTTTTTGGAAAGATACTGGCGATCAATGATCTGGTGACTTTCGAAGGAGATTCTGTGAAAGCGTTAAAAATTGCCTTTGAGGAGGCGGTGGAAGATTATCTTGAAACCTGTGCCGAGATAGGCAAGGTTCCTGATAAGACTTATAAAGGTACCTTCAATGTAAGGGTACCCGCCGATCTTCATAAACAGGCAGCACTTTTTGCAGCGGTGCATAATCTTACGCTAAACGATTTTGTAAAAAAAGCACTCGCTTTTACCCTTGCGCACAAGGAATCGACGGATTTCAGTGCCCGTTTGGAAGAAGACAATTTGCAGCCTGCATAGAACTCCCAATAAAACATTATTAAACAGTGAAAATGTCGTGGAACCGCAACTATGGCATTTTTTTATGCTTCGCTATAAAGACATTTACCTAATTGATCCTGGAACTATTCTGGGAAGAACAGACCGCTCTAAAATTTAAAACATGCAACGCAACTCCAGCCCTACTACCTCGAACTATTCCAGGAACGAAGCACGTAAATTACCACGAAGAAAAGCAGATAAAATAAGGGATGCTTTGGTTATTCTGTTGATCGTTCTTTCTTTGGGGCTGGTCGTATTTTCCTTTTATGCACCTACTTATTTTACAGGTAAGACCGAGTATAAAGACTATTTGCTGACTGGTACTATAGGTGATACAATAGGTGGCGTAATGAACCCTTTCATTGCACTTGCGGGCGTATTTATTACTTTTTTGGCCTTCTACATGCAATTCAGGGCAAATAAACTTCAGGTACAGCTGTTTACACAGGCGCAAAACGAGCAGAACTATTTGCTAAAAGAACAATTGTTTTTCAGGTTAATCGATAACCTCAATCAACGGATCATTAATTTTAGTTTCACTGAACACCTTAATGAAAATACGGTCACACACACCAGTTATAGGTCCATGGATGCACTTGCCAGGGATTTTTCCCGCCGCATGAATGCTGCAAGTAAACTAGTGGGCAAGGGGCTGTTTGTAGAAATGCCCGAAGCCATTCCAGCTAAATGGGTGCTTTCGGTTTGTCAGGCTTCTTTGATAGGCAATATATATGATGAAAAACAGGCACTCGAACTGCGTGAAAAAATTACTGCCTTACCTACCGTAGGGGAACGGACAGAACTCATCAAGAAATACTTTGGCGATCCACGCCGGACGAATTCAATGCTGGATGCTGAACTCGCAAGGCTAGCTGCGGCATTTTTTTACACATGCAGTTTTGAGTTAAGGAAAGAGGCATACGGAATGGTTTATACCAACGCGTACAGAAATCTAGGGAACTTTTTGGATGGCTATACCAAGAATATCGCCTATCTGATCGACTTCATTTATAAGAATGGACAGCATGAATTTTTCCTTGATTACCTTATCAGCAATTTGAGTAACCAGGAGCTATTATTGATCTTTTATTTTTGTGCCTCTGATCGCTCTACTGAGAAATTTAGGAATCAGGTACGTGAGATTGGACTTTTGAACAATTTAGCCAATATGAAGGAAGCTTTGTTTGGTAAGCCTGATACCAAACAGCTGGAAAAGGAACTCAGCCTGATCCTCGCGTAGGGATACCTTGATTTGCTTAGTTAATTTCTTCCTATAAAGCAGCGACTTTAATATTCCAGGTTGATATTTTCTTCCATTTCGTGTTCTGTTCTGAGTTCCCCGATGAACTTACTCGGGTTGTGCTTGTTGTACATCAGATACACCTTATGACGCGCCCTTGTCATGGCCACATAAAAAAGCCTGCGCTCCTCCGCATTGTCATAACTGCCACTATCTTCAAGCAGGTAATCCAGTACAGGATCATCAGCGATTTCCGATGGAAACCCAAAGATTCCAGAATCAAGGCCTAAAAGGATGGTGTAGTCGCATGTGAGTCCTTTACTCCCATGTGCGGTATGGAAAGAAATCCGCAAGCTTGGGTGCATTTTTTTTAGTTCAGAAAGCTCAGTAGGTATGTTGTGGTTGTATCTTCCAATTAGGAACACATTTGCCTTGTGGGCATTTTTTGCAATATCCCTTAGAAGCTCATTGATCCTATCAAACAAATAAAGATCAATTTCTGCTTTTTTCATTTTATTCAGAGCTACAGGAACTAACGTAAAGGCAGGAAAACTTGCGTCAAATGGGGAGTGTAGTTTCTTTCGGAGCTGTCCTGGGTTTTTCTGGATAAAGGTGCTGCTTACCTGCAGAATTTCTGTATTGAAACGGTAGGTCTGCAAAATCTGGTTATGCGAGGTGGTACCAAAATATTCATTGAAGCGGCTGATGATCGATACGTCGCTGCCGTTGAAACGGTAAACCGATTGCCAGTCATCGCCCACTGCATAGAGCTTGGCTGCAGGGTTGGCTTTTTTCAACGCGTCCAACAGTGCATACCTTCCCTGGGACATATCCTGAAATTCATCCACCAGGATATATTTATAGGTTTTTTGGTATTTACCATCCCTGATGTAGCTGGTCGCATGGTTGACCATGTCGTTAAAGTCAATGCTGCCGGTATCTCGTAATTTTTTTTCGTAAGCATAGAAAAGCGGGGTGAAAACATCAAGAAAGACCGAAAACCGCTGTTCCATGCCCTCAGTTTTCAATTGGCCGGGCATAATCCCCCCGGATTTCATCAGGTTAAGGAAAGTATAGATCAGGCCGATGAACCCCTCGAAGTTTTCTGTTTTTTTCAGCGTGGCAATGATTTCTATCGGGTTTCTTTTCCGTAGAAGTACGCCAAATGAACTGAGCTGTGCTTTTAGTGACCGTAGCATCGATCCATCCCTGTTCTGGAAGGAATAGGTTTTGATGAGCCTGGTGCCATACTTTTGATGGATCTGCTCTTTCCAGGTTATGCCATGATGATAATACTCCTTTGCAGTTTTAAACGGCGGTTTCGTAGAAAACCAGTCTGGCACATCACCGTTTCTGTCAATGCCGTAATGTTCATGGTAGATATCGTAACCAGGGAGGTAAAAATCTGGGGCATAGGCCTTGAAATCCGCATTGCGGTCCTCTCGTTCCAACGGGAAAATTGATTCATATTCGAAATCAACCTGATGCAGGTAAAGAAAATTTGCGATCTGGAGTTCTTCCGCGCTTTTTACCTCAATGCCGTTCAGGCTGATGCAGTGCTGTGACTGCTGGTGCCTTTTGAATTCTTCTGCAGAGTTGAACTCAAATTCGTCCTTGATGGGGCGGTTAAAAAAAGCCAGGAAATTGATGGCTTTGGATTGGAAGTCCTCATCGCTTTTGAAGAGCAGGTCAAAATGCTGCTGGAGGAATGCCTTGGCCTTGTAGTCCTTGCCTTCAAAGGCGATCTGTTTAGGATGGGGATTACAGTGACGGACTACCTGGTTGCCAAATGAATTGAATGTACGGAAGGTGACTTGGTCTACACCAGAATCTTTTCCACAGAAACGCAAGGTGCGGTCAAACATTTCCTCTACTGCCGCATTGGTGAATGAGATTACGAGAAGCTCTTCAGGCCTGGCCAGTTTTTTGTCCAAAAGGTAGGCAATCTTTGCGCTGATCGTGGTTGTCTTTCCCGTACCCGCACCTGCGATGACCAGGTTATTGTCTTCCTCACTGACTACTGCTCGCATCTGCTCATCGGATAGGGGATATTTTTCCAATTTTGAGAAGAATGGTCTGTATTGGTCTGTTTCAGACCGGGTAAATGCTTTGTTATACTCTAGCCTGGATTTTTTGATATTGCGGTGGAGGCCGGTAAAACGGTCAACGGTACTGAACTCCTGTTCAGTCAAGCTATAGCTGGGATAATCTTTAGGTATCCGCGACAAAAGATAGGAATGCCTGGATTCCAATTGGCGGTAATCGTAATGGGCGAAATATTTAGTGCCTGAGAAATACCGGTTGAATTCAGCGCTAGCCTTTTCTATCTGGGGCAAAAGTGCGATCAGTTCCTGTTTGTTTTTCTGGGTTTTCTGCCAACGGTGATAAAGGTACCAGGTGCCTAGGCTTACGATGATAAGGATAATCTTGACCAGAATGCTGGGACCACGCTGTTTGTCCATAATGGGGTGATGTTTGTTCGAAGAGCAGAAAATTAAATTGCAATGATAAGCAAAATAGGATGGGGGATACAAATTTTTCTAAGTCCACAGTGTTTGTGAAGGAATTCTATTGACAGTCTTTCTCATACAAGTTTTTATTTTTTGCCCGATGTCTTCCTGGTTTACGATAATTAGGTCTTAGGTTACTGCAATTGGTTTGAAATGAGTTCTCGGTATTTAAGAAAGAAAGGAGCCGGCAAAGACCGACTCCAACTAATTATAACTACTCTTACTAGACTAAAACTCGGCTGGTCTTAGCCAGCCAAAATCGCTATCCGGGTTTTATGGCTGACCCCGAAACGCAGATTAAATTTTGTGCTGCAAATGTGGGGCGTTTTTTGTAGTTGAAAATATTGGGCTTAAAGTTTGGTAAATCGGGCTGTTATTTGGTTTTATTTCGAAATAAAATTCCGTCATCAGATATTTGGTTAGATGTGATTGAAATTTAATTCTATTTAAGCCGGGCTTTAACTGGTATATCAGCCCCATGGTAATTTGCAATGAGGATAACAAAGCGATATATTTGCTGCTCATTATAACGGATGAACATGTTTATTAACTTAACTAGCCAAATCAGCTATAATGGAATCTTATTATCCCGATCAAACGGATCTAGCCATCTTAAAGCTTCTTCAAAACGAAGCAAGAATTACCTATAACGAAATCGGCAGGCGGCTGCACAAAAGTAAATCGCCCATCATCGAGCGGGTCAAAAGACTGGAGAAACTCGGATATATCCGCGGCTATGTGGCCCTACTGGATTATGAACTGTTAAGGGACTGCATGATGGCTTATGTTCATATCCGTTTGCTGGATCATTCTGGAGCCGCACTAGAGGAATTCCAATCAGCCGTGGCTTCATATCCGGAGGTGTTGGAGTGCTGCCATACTACTGGGGAAGATGATTTTATCTTGAAGGTGGTAACCAGTAGTCTGCAGAGCTATAATGCTTTTTTGAGACAGAAGCTAGACAGGTTGCCAAATATCGGTCAGGTGAGTTCTTCGATGGTGTTAGCCCAGGCTAAGCATTCCACTGCGGTGCCGTTTTGATGGTTGGCAGGACGCGGATGTTCTTTGTTGTTTTTCTGCTTTTTCCCTGTTTTTAGACCAAGATGCTTGCGTAAGTATTGACACAGGTGTTTTTTATTATCCTTTTTTTATTCCTGGTCTAGGGCTTGGGATATCATGCGGCTAATTTTAACGACAAAATTTTAAGTAAGCACTGGGAGAATATTGGTGTCTTTAGCGGAATATTCGTTTGTTTTGGTGCTAATTGGCAGTCCGATTTACTGAACTTGCCACATCATTATGCCTCGTGCTGGCAAATTCTGAATATTGCAGCATGATCCTTCAGAAATCGAGGGATCAGACACCTGGTTCCGGTAATTATGTTTTCATCGGATTTGTTTTATATGCATATCCGGAGCTGAGGAAGCTGGACGTCCCGTGAGTGGTTTTAACGGGTACAGGCATCTTTAAATAAGGGCCTGTACCTTTTTTAGGATTTGGCTTGGGGCATTGGGAATTGATTTTTGTTTTACATTTTTTTTGCACTGGGTATTGAAACCTGGTTTTGATAAGAGGCTATATTTTCTTCATTAGTAGCAATTTTAGTTTAGGTGGCGCGATGCCAATCTGGTTTCTGGTACAGGGTATAAAGGCCCTGTACCTTTTTGGACCTGGTTGTTGTGGGAGATAGAAAAGGACTTTTCATAGAGGAACAGTTAGTGATCGGCAGGGCGCGCTTTGGATAAAGGTGCCCTGCTTTGTTGAAGAGATTTGGCCCTTAGAAAACCAATATTATATTTTATTCTTTTTACCGGGTTTGATGCAAGGTTCCCGTATCGAGACTGGTTTTGTTTTATGCTTTTTTTACCCGGATAGCTACTTGGTTCCAGTATCGAAGCTTCATTTTTTTGTGAGGGGCGCTAAATCTGGTTTATGGTGGTTTTCTTGATATCCTGCGGCAATCCTGTGAATGGATTTTACAGGGCAGTGGAAACTTAATTGTTCACTGGATGCTAGTTTGCCGATTGAGAAATTATTGTTTAATTATAAACCGATTCTTTCCAACTTTCGTTCTTATCTGCCGGGGAAACCGGGATACAAAAGAAGGGGACTGTAGAGGTCCTCTTTTTTAAGGCTTGGTTGGTCAGGATCATAAATGGTTCCGGAGGACCAACTTCTACCGATTTATGCTCTCCAATTTATGTTACCAGCATCTGCTTGGGCGGATGCAATATTTCCATGCGATATCGCCTGGTTTTATCCAGTTGATGAAGCCCCTTTTAGAATTAATCGAAGTACAAAAGGGAAAACTGTTGCTGTCCAAAGGGCAGAAGCCGTCCAGAGTATGGTATGTCCTGAAAGGTTTTATCAAAGAGGTCAGTTACGACTCGGGGATCAAAAGGACGAGCTGGTTCTGGGGGGAGGGGGATTTCGTGTATGCATATCCAGGTTTTTTCTCACAGGGGATTGCTGTAAATGATATCGAGGTTATTAATGATGCCATGCTGATTGAGATCAGTTATGAGAAATTTATGGAGCTCAAGGGCAGCTTTGAAGAGGTACCGATACTAGTAGAGCGGATCAGGGACTATTATGACGGGTTACGGCTGGCACATGCCTCTGACCTGTTGAGCCTGAAGGCGGCACAACGGTTCAGGAAATTTATAACGGAAAACAAAGAACTGTTCGGGGTGGCAAAGAGGAGGGATGTAGCCAGTTTCCTGGGGATCAAGGATGATAGTTTAAGGAGATTTGGGTAGCTTGGATGAACTTCTCCGGGATAAATAATCCATTATCTTTGCCTGCAAAATAAGTTATGCACTCAAAAATACTTTACATTATCGGCAATGGATTTGATTTACATCATGGAATCCCATCGTCATATTGGCATTTCCGCAATTATGTTAATGCTAACAACAAAGAATTGTTTCATGCCCTGGAGAAATACTTTGATCCTGAACAACTCTGGTCGGATTTTGAATCTGCGTTGGCAGATCTTGATACTGACCATATTCTGGAGGAAGGCCGGAATTACTATGTGGATTATGGCGCCGAAGACTGGAGTGATGCCTATCATCATGATTACCAATATGAGATTGGCGAAAGGATAAAACTGGTCACCACCGAACTAAAAAAAAACTTTACCGAATGGATTCTGAGTCTTGATATTCCGGGTCAAATGGAAGACATGTTAAAAATTAACCGTGAGGCTATATTTTTGAATTTCAACTATACCCCGACGCTTTCCAGGTTATACAAGGTTGATAAATCCAATACAACCTACATCCACAATGAAGCGCAAAGCGAAGATTCTGACCTGTTGTTGGGGCATGGTATCAATCCCGGCCCCCTCCCAGAAAGAGGGGATGAAGGTGAGGATATAAGGATTACCGAAGGACAGGAAATTATTGATGGCTACTTTCTGGCCAGTTATAAGCCTGTGGAAAAAATCATAGCTGAAAAACAGGATTTTTTCGATTTACTGACTGGGGTTGCGGAGGTAAATATTTATGGGCATTCCATGTCACAAGTTGATATTCCGTACTTTGCGGAAATCATTAAGCGGCTTGATCTTGTACGTGTAAAATGGCGCGTCAGCTACTACAATGAAGGTGAAGATGCAGAAAAATTGGCTGCCTTGCTGGAATTGGGTGTGCCGGAGGAGAATATCACAGTTGATAAGCTGGGGAATTTTGACACCGGCCAGCTAAAATTACTGTAAAATCATCTAAGTTAACTAGTTACAGATTTATTCTGATGAGCCTGTGTTTTTTTGCCTGTTCATTGCCAAACTGCAAAAAATCACTTAATTTCAGTTTCTTTTTTAAACTGATTTTAACGCCTCAATGAATAATCTAAGACTATACCAGAATAAAGCAGAAACAGAGTTTTATAGTGGCGGTAAACCACTTTATTTTCTGGAGAATATTGAGCGTGTGAATATTATTGTAGGCGCTAATAACTCTCGCAAAAGCAGGTTTTCAAGGAATATCATCAAGCAGGAGTCTAAAGTGATTTTCGAATTTGAAGCATCGCTGAATGATATTTATCATGAAATTCTTATCCTGCTCGATGAACTTAGCGTTAAAAAAGATGCTGGTAAGAAACTTTTGTCAATTGACCCGAAACGGAGTGGGAAAAGCGATGAAATCTACGAAGAGCTGACTTCTTATTTTGCACAGAGTACGGGTAATAGCTACGAACTGGGCTGGCATGAGATCACGACCAGTTTAAAAAATATCAGTGAATCGCTCATGGCTGTCGGTGAGGATGGTAATTTTAATACGCTCAAAATAATAATCCGAAGGTTTTCTACAGCGTTGACATACGTTCGCACGATTTACGAATATTTTCAGTCGACTGGCGGGAAGTTTATGTTTGGCTCTGCCGTGGGGATCACCGGGGTAAACTATAATGTGCCAAAGGTTAATCCTGGGAACGTTATTCCTGATGTCGATGCAACCCTGGATCTAATCGGCAGAATAATTATTCCGATAGCTGCCCTGCGGGACATTGAGGCTAAGTTTTATCCGAACCAGCCCATGATCTACATACCGGTGTTGCGGACTTCCAGAATGCTAAGTGGCGGGGACAGGGATGTCTTTTCAAAAACCATAATTGATCAATACTTTAGAACTGAAATTCCGGGTCTTTCGATAGAAACGGGACTTGACCTTTATGAAAAGATCCAGTTCGCGAGAAACGGGACCAAGGCCCAGCGCAATGGATTTACCGCATTTGAAAATTTTATCAGCGAGAGTTTTTTTGCAGGCAAGGAACTGGATATTGTGGCACAGCAGTCAAAGGCGCATTCAACCGACAGGGACA
Organism: Pedobacter sp. 22226; assembly: GCF_052045455.1. NCBI lineage: Bacteria > Pseudomonadati > Bacteroidota > Sphingobacteriia > Sphingobacteriales > Sphingobacteriaceae > Pedobacter > Pedobacter sp. 22226. Next base: position 417,713 of record NZ_JBQEPB010000001.1, read on the forward strand.
TCAGAATAACCATCGAAGATGAACGTGAAGACATCGCTGTATATGATCTTGGCGACGGTATACAGGGTGTTATTAATCTGCTGTTTCCGGTGTTTACTGCTCAACCTGGCACTTGGGTATTCATTGACGAACCTGAAAATCATCTTCATCCGGGTTTTCAGAATATTTTTATGAGGGCCATAACAGAAAACCCGGAGATAATTGGGAAAAATCTGAGGATTTTCATCAGTACACACTCCAACCATATTCTCTCAGAAGCATTATTGGGTAAACAAAAATGCGAAATCCTTGTGTTCAACAAGAGGGATAAGGATTCCTCGTCGGTAATGAACCTTGATGGAAATGAATATAGCGTGCTTGAAATGCTGGGCGTATTCAACACATCTGTGCTGATCAGCAACTGTACCTTATGGGTGGAGGGGGTTACCGACCGTTTATATCTAAGAGCGTTTCTATACGCTTATGTAAAAGAGCTCGCCACAAAAACAATTAACCCAGTTGAGGGAATGCACTACAGTTTTATCGAATATGCCGGGACCAACCTGATTCACTATAACTTCGATTACGATTCGGTTGATGAAAGCGAAGATGATACCATGAAAAAGATTAAGGCATATTTTATCAACACCAATATTTTTCTGCTCGCGGATTCTGATTTTGATCCGGAAAAGCATAAAAAATATGAGCAGATAAAAAGAGATAACTTCACTTACCATCAGACTGGACTTCCGGAAATAGAGAATCTGCTGCCGAAAGCAATCTTACGTAAATGGTTGATTGACATATTCAGCTGTGATCCGGCAGAGGTTGACAGTTGCTTGAATGAAGAGATCGGCGACCAGAAACTAGGCAAATATTTTTCGGAGAAAATGATGTTCAAGAACAAAAAGAGATACAGAAAGTTTGAAGGTCCAGGGGGCACTTTGAGGTCAGATCTGAAAGATTCACTGGCTGACTTTACACACCGGGCCATTACTGACGGTACTTTCAGCTGGGAGGATTTACAAAAGTCCCCAGGAATTGGGGAAATGATGCCGTTAATCTACCGATTTATCGAGAAGAACAACCGTTTAAGATAATTCCGATCTCTTTAATCTGATTTTACGGCATGAAAACCCGGTATCAGTTGTTATCAAGTCATATAGCAGTCAACCAGACATCACAAAAAAAATGAATATAGGCGCACCCGAAGAAATAAAAGCAGGTACCCTCACCGAAAGCAATTTTTGGAGCCATCAGGATGAGGAACCGAAAGACCGGGCTGAAATTATCAGCATAGGTAATCTGCTGGAAATGGATATCAGGATCCCGGAATATCAGCGCCCCTATAAATGGGATGAGGGTAATGTCGGGCAGCTCATCAACGATATATTCCTCCATCGGGATAAAAATGCCTATAGGATAGGCACCGTGGTTATCCACCTTAACCGAATGGAAGATAAAATATGTAATGACATTGTCGACGGACAGCAGCGGTTTATCACCCTCAGGCTTATTGTCTATGCACTTTGCCAGATAGTGGGTGATGGATCGGGGTTCGAGGCTTCAACACATAGGGATATCAATGATTTAAGGGGAAAGCTTGATCTGATGGAGATCCGTTTTACCAGTGAAAAGAGTATCAAGCAGCTTGCAGGTAATTTTCAGCATGCGCTGCGTACGGCAAACAAGTATGATGATAGGGCAATCCGCTTTTTTCTGGACAAATGTCAGGTTGTGGTGTTCTATCTGGAGGATGTGACCGAGGCATTTCAGTTTTTCGATGCACAGAACGCGAGGGGAAAAGATCTTGATCCGCACGACCTGCTCAAAGCTTTTCATTTAAGGGAGTTCGATCCCAATGAGGTTCAGTTGAAAAACAGAACTGTGCAGCAGTGGGAAGGGATGGACCAGAAACATATTTCCACGCTTTTCAGCGAGTACCTCTACCGGATAAAGGGCTGGTCCAACAAAAGCAGATGCAGGGGATTTACGAAAAAAGATATCAGACTTTTCAAAGGGGTAAACCTTTCCCGCACCAGGAATTACCCTTACATCAGGCCAATGATGATCACACATAAATTTGTAGATAATTACAATGTCGGGTTTGAGCGTGATATTGATGGTGCGAAGATGGACTTTCCCTTCCAGCTTGACCAGTTGATCATCAATGGTAGAAGGTTCTTTGAATTCGTAGCTTATTATAAACGGATCATCGATGAATTTGTCGCCAATAAAAGCAGGACAGGACAAGTCAGTGAAAAATCGACCAGACTGCTTGACCTTGTATATAACAATAAATATAAAAACCGGGATGGTGAAAAGTATATCCGCTCCATGTTTGAATGCGCCATGATCTTTTATATTGATAAATTCGGATATGAGGAAATCGATCTTTTTATCGAAAAAGCATTCGTGTGGTGTTTTCAACTGCGCTTTGAGTACCAGCGGCTGGGTTTTGATACCCTAGATAGGTATGTGCTGGATCATAACCTGTTTTACAGGATCAGAAACGCGGTAAGCCCTGAAGGGGTAATGGCATTTGGCCTGGCCGTTCCGGTGAAAAAAGAAGTTGAAAAATATTGTGAGGAACAGATAGCAGGCAAGGAAAATAGAAGAATGGATTATAGGATTGCAAAATTTTTCAGATCAAAGACATACTATGCTAATTAACGAAGAAGAGATCAATGAACTGGACATCCGCCGGTTGTTTTTGAATGGTGACCGCTATCTTATTCCGATATACCAACGGAATTATGCCTGGGGCAAAAAGGAGATAGAGCAGCTGATATTCGATATCAGGGATTATTTTGAGCAAAGCCCCGAGAAAAAATATTACGTGGGAACCCTTATTGCAGACAAACGGGATTATAATGGACAGACTGTATTTGAAACAATAGATGGCCAGCAACGGCTAACAACCTTCAATATCATCTGCCTTGCCCTGAAAGCAATGAAGAGGGCTGAAATGCGGGATTATTTTGCAGCAAATATCATCAGTTTTGAGAGCAGGGTGAACTCAGACCTTACATTGGAGTATATTTTCAGGAACGGTGCGGAATATCCCAAAAATATTGATTTCAGCACCGGTATCTACGAAGGGCTGAAGTTGGCAATGGAACAGCTTGAAATACTTGAGAAAAAAGAAGATTTCGAGTTCGGTAAATTTATTGACTATATTTTTAACAATGTCATTCTTGTGAGGGTGCTTGTGCCGGAGGGTACCGATCTCAATCATTATTTTGAGATCATGAACTCACGTGGAGAGCAGCTTGAAAAACACGAGGTATTAAAAGCAAGGTTGATGAAGGAGCTAAACGGACATGCGGGTTCCGCAAAACTCCGGGAAGCGTTTGCGCATATCTGGGATGCGGTTGCGGATATGGATAGCTACCTTCATATGGGCTTCGCGAAGGATCTTAGGGGTAAGTTATTTGGAGCGCATTGGTATAGTTTTGTCCAGGCAGACTACCGTGGGCTTTTTGAGGTGCTGACGGGCATGAAGTTGGAAACGGCTAGTGATAACGATGCTGGCCAGATTGAAACCCTTGCCAGGGTCCAAGGCATCGATTTTAAAGAAATTATCAGTAGTACAACTGATGAACTCATGGGGAAATTGCAGCGCATGAAAAATGATCATGTAGTCGCCGATTCCGAGTCTGCCCAGTTCCAATCCATAGTCAATTTTCAGAACTTCCTGCTACATGTACTTAAGATTAAGCAAAAGGATAATGCCATTGCGCTGGATGATAAAAAACTGCTGACCTTTTTTGCTGATGTCCTGAAGGGTAAAAATAATCAGGATGCGATGGAATTTGTGCTGGATTTTGGTTATCAGCTACTGAAAGCAAAATTTCTGCTTGATCAGTATGTAATCAGAAGAGAATCATCGGGATCGGGATCATCATGGAGCCTGAAGATGCTTAAATATTATCCGGTAACAGCTGAAAGAAAAAATGATTCCTACAATTATGTGAATACTTTTGGTACATCCGGAACTGAACTTGTTCTGCTCCTCTCGATGTTCCATGTATCCAACCCGACCATGGTCTACAAAAACTGGCTGTATGCCTGTCTTGATTATCTGATGAAAAACTATCGCTATCTGCCAGGGTATCATGATTCGGCTCCCGTAGAGGTTGATCCTGACAGCTACACTGGGTTTCTTGTTAACCTTGCCAAGCGTTTGTTAAGATTCCGTTACCTGCATAACCGTGAACAGGATTATAATGAAATAATCAATGGCGGGGAACTCGAAGAGAACAATCTGTCGGATATCAAACACTATATGAGTTACGGGAATCTGAGAAATAATCTGGTCTTCAATTATATCGACTATCTGCTGATCAGGCAGTCCCCGGATAAATACAGGGACTTTGAATTTTCTTCTAGAAGTTCTGTAGAACATTACTTTCCCCAAAATCCGATTGGTGGACAGCCGATCAAGGACCCAGATATCCTCAATTCAATCGGGAATCTCTGTCTGATTTCACATGGCAGCAATTCCAGGCTGAGTAATCATCTGCCGGAGGCCAAAAAGAAATATTACATCGAATCCAGATCCAGGGAAAGTGTGAAACAACTGGTGATGATGGAAGAGGCGGAGTGGGGAACAGATGAGATACTGAAGCACCAGGAGCGTATCGTGGCACTGATATCGGCCAATATTTAATTAAAAAATACAGATACTATCCATCAGTGAAGATATCCCGGAAGAATAGATGATTATTACTGTGGGCCAGTGTGGATAAATTCCATGGCTGACCGCGGATTAAAAAAAACATATAATTATGGAGAGACCATATGTGTGGCAGATGATCGGCCAAGCCGTTGAGGCATTAGGCGGACATGGCAGTTACCAAGACATTAAAAAATATATCAGGGAAAGATGGCCTGATGTAAACGAATCAACAATCAATGCGCAGATCATTGTGCTTACCGTAAATCAGCCCTCCCGGATACATTATCCAGAGAATAAGAAAGCGCGGCTTTCAACGGGAAATTACGACCTGCTATATACTGTGGGAAGAGGAGAGGTGGTCCGGTATAATCCGGATGAACACGGTATGTGGGAGATATTCCATAATGAATTCGGCGCGCCAGGGGTGAGGCAGGTGATCGAGGAGGAAAATTATACCCAAGAGACAGAGGAGGATGGAAACCCGTTCCTGTTTCCTCTTGAGGCAAACCTTCGTGACTTTCTTATCAAAAACCTCCATACTGTCAAAGGAAAAAAACTGAAGCTTTTTGTTGATGAGAACAAGCGTGACGGGAAAGAGTACCAGGCCGGTAAGATCGGTTTTATTGATATACTGGCCGTAGATGATGCCGGTGATTTTACAGTATTTGAACTTAAACTGTCCAAGGGACCTGACAGGGCACTCGGACAGTTGCTTCGGTATATGGGATGGGTGAAACATACACTTGCAGGAGGAAAGAAAGTGCAGGGCGTTATTATAGCAAATAAAATGGACGAAAAGATAAAGTATGCGGTAAGCATGGTGCCTGATGTTTCGCTTTATGAATATGAAATGAAATTTGAGCTGACCAGTCCGCCGTCAATCGGATTATAGCCCGGGATTCTGTCGTGTAAAATGACATCTGCACCTGTCAATTATCTGGTATTTAACTTGTTAAGTTTGTCTGAAGTATTTGTTGGTTGTTATTTTCGTGATCGAACATCGTGTGTTTCATCTTATTTTTTGGATTTAGAGATTTCATATCCTGGCGTGATAAGTCTTTTATAGAAATTTGAGAATTTATTTGCCTATTTTGACCTCAAATTAATTCTCTTTAAGTTTTCATGGATAAGCAGGTAGGGGCATTTGATGCCCAGAATAGAATCATCGGTTTTTTGGCGCGCTTAGATAATATGTTGGTCTTATCCAATTCTAATGGCCAAAATTCACTTTCCACAATGACTGAGGGACTCGTCTCGGAAATTTTGTCTACACTCTTCGAAGTCCCATTTATTTCTGCAAACCGTGAAATTGCCAATTACCCTGGGATAGATCTAGAGTGCCAAGATCAGAAGATTGCGGTCCAGGTCACCTCAAATAAGGAGAGTAGCAAGGTTTCTCAAACCATTGAAATATTTTTAAAACGCGGATTTCACAACGTTTTCAGTAGACTGATGATCGTTGTACTGGCTAATAAAGATTATCAGCAGGATAAAATCAGTGCCGCGGTTGCTAAATTGAACAAGAAAATGGGGACTGATTTCGCATTTGATATTCAATCCGATATTATCGATCTGCGGAAACTTAATAAGCTGATCGGGAGTTCAGGGAGTGAAAAAATAATTGCTATCCATAATATATTGCGCCGCTATATGGATGGTGAAGATTCCATTGCTGGATTGCAGGACTATTTTCAGAAGCTTAAAGCATTGTATTACCAGCCGGTAATGGATGAAGATTCGGGAATGACCCTATCGGGAATCTATGTTGAACCAGCCTTTTTGGTACATACGATGTCTGGCCAAGTCGGAGCAGCCGGACTGAAGTTCGCGGACGATAAGACACATGATTTTGAGCTTGTGGAGGAAATTTCCATACACCGTTTGTTGGAAGACTGGCTTTGTGGTTCAGGGAGCTACAGTTCATATTTCCTCAGGCCGAATGCCAAAGTTGCCATCATCATGGGCTACCCCGGGCAGGGAAAGACCTCTATGTGCAAAAGATTGGTACATGATCTGCTGGGGAAAGAGGGACACAGGAACGTATTTTATGTCAGATTGAAAGACATCATTGATACGCGTTCCTTGATCCACAGCCCGTTCAACGTCATTTGCGATGATCTTGCCATGGAATTGGGTAGCGATTTTGATAGGGACATGCTCAAAAACAGTATCACTGTTCTGGATGGACTTGATGAGTTATATATGAAAGATAACCTCAAGGCCGACGACATTGAAACATTCGTGAAAGATGTTATACGTACAGCGGAGCGCCTTGAAACTTGGAATGTGATCATCACTACCAGATATGGCTATATCAATTTCAACCGGCTGTATAAGGAGAACTATCTGGCGCTGTTGTTAAAACCACTGGATCTTTCTCAGCAACTGATTTGGTTGGATAAATACAGGCTGTTCCATCCAGAGGCATGGATAGATAAAGGTTTCATAAGTGAGGTAAACGATGAAGGCTTCGGACCGGTACATTTCTTAAAAGAGGTTATCAATCAGCCCCTTTTGCTGTATATTATTGCTTCACTCAAAAATAGGATTGACATCCAGTCTGGTAGGACGGAAATATATAACATGCTCTTTGACCAGATTATTGACCGGAGGTATAGTAATGAAGGCCAGATAGAGAATCTCAGGGGACTAACCAGGGACGAGCTGAGATTTATGCTGCAGGAAATCGCCTATTTAATTTTTAAATCAGGTGCGGGCTTTCTGAGTAGCGATGAAGTCCTGGGCGCTGAGAGCCTCAAGGATGTCCTTGCGAAGATTGGTGATGGCCATCTTTCGGACAGTCTTAAAGGAATTCTGATCTCTTTTTATTTTAAGGAAGTAAAAGATCCAAGATCACTGCAGTCCATGGGAATAGAGTTTTTTCATAAATCTCTGCAGGAATATCTTACCGCAGAGCGGATCGTTGAAATAGTCTTTTCCGAGGTGTTGAACAGGGATATCAGGGGCAACTATATTCTCAAAAAGGGGCAACAGCTCCTTGTGTTTTTAAATGATGTTTTTGGTGCACAGGAGATCACTACGGAAATCTGGGACTTTATCAAAGACCTGCTTGCTAAAAAAGACCTGGCAATGAGGGACGAACTCAGCCAAAGGCTATCAGCCCATATTGAATATCTTTTTGAAAAAGATTTCATACTTGAATTTGGGGGACAGCAGGTTGATCCAGTCAGAAAAATGCTGTTAACATTTCGCGGCTACTGGACCTTTATGAGACTCTCATTTCCCGATAGGGATTACATTCAGGACCGCACGTTTGCGAGGAAATTTTTTGCCTATGCCGCTTTGGCTATGAACCTGGATCCGGATCTCCATTTCGAGATGATGATTGCCCACCAGACCTTCAATGATGCCCGTTCAGAAAACCTGATTTTTGTTGCAGAGAGTGTCAAAAATGCACAGTTTTCGAATGCATCGTTAGGATTTGTGCAGTTTATGGACTGTAATGGGGATGGGATGGCTTTTCTCGGTTCGGAATTGCAGAAGTTGTTGATCGATGACACCACAGGAAAGATTCTTGTTGAATCCTGCAGGATTACATCCTTGGAACTCAGGGCATACGTTCCTATGGATCTGACTTTTAACGCATGTTATTTCTTATCCGAGACAGCTGCCGCTATAAGAAATGGGGGAATGATACGATTTGTAGATTGTGTTTTCACTAAAAGAGCATATCAGGGCTTACAAAAGTTGCGTGAAAAATTGGTTTTCAGGAACTGCGAAATCGAAGAAGAAAAAACTATTGGTAAAAGATTTGAGACCGTAGTGGAGACTTCAGCAATACCGAATACATAATTCTGGTTTCAGGATCCTGCAATTGGGGTATTAGTAGCGAGGGATTTTTCTCTCCGGAAGTGTTTGTTTTACTTATAAAACAAATCTGAAAATTAATCATCGGGATTTGTGCTTGTAGAGAGATTGTTGCAACCTTGGATATATTTCATGGAAAATGCGGACTGATTAATTATGTTTTTTAATGCGTCTCTCAATGCATTGCTCCTGAGGGGGGCATGTTGCCGGTTTTGGGAGATTAAAGGCTTTTTTATTATTTAGTAGCAATATTAATTTAATGTTTTGGGCGTGTGCACAATGGACCGCGTCTTCCGCTGTATCTCTCTATGGGAGGATGCCCCTCAGGCGTTGTTGATAAAGAACCTAGCAAAATCTTAAGTTGTTTTTAAATGCTGGATATTATCAACCAGTTTGCCACCGCACGAAAAGCGATTTTTTGCGTATAAGAGATGAAAGACTTGTGATAATCTACAGTATAACTGACCATTTTATTACTTAGGATCAAACCATTTCAAAGTTACCCCCGTTAAAGACTTAATTAAAATGGTAGTTCGTTGATGGTAAAAATGAACTTTCCGGAATACCTAAAGTTATCCCTTAACCATTCAGCCGTAATTTTATTGCTCTTTCCATCGTTGTTAATGTAGTCAATCAATTCCTCACTGGCATTGAATTGGACTTCAAGCACTGCCTGATCGTTGATCATAAAATAAGGCCAACGGAAATCATCTTCCTGCACATGGAACTTTCCCTGTAACTCATACTTTAATTCACTTATCAGGTCGTCCTCGGTACCATTGACCACAATCTTTTTGGCATAGTAGTCTTCCCAGATTTCTTTCTCATAAAACCTTGGGATTCCATTTCCGACAAGATCGATATTGAGTTTATGCAGATTATTGAAATCTTCGATGACTTCTTCCAAAGCGGAAAGCTTCGCAAAGACAATCCTGCTATTGTGTTCTTTTTTATTCACCAGAAACCGGTTAACGTAGTTAATCCTTTCAATTTCCTTTTCAGTGAAATCGTCATTGTTGCATTCCAGTTCTATGAATTTACCAACATCTGCCACCGTCAATAGATTTATGTTGTAATAATATTTTCTGTCCTGCCTGCGTATGGGAAGTGATTCAAGTTCATAAGCCTGCGATTTAATTAACGTAATGATACTTTCAAATATGGCCGAGTCCTGACCAATCTTTTTAACCTCGCCTTTACCCTCATATTCCCTGAAGGCAAAAACGGTTTTGTTATACTCGAATTTCGTATCAAGCTCTTTATGGATTTTTTCGTTGCATCCCTTCAAGTCCGAAAAATTTTTGCCCTTCAACTGGTAATTCAATATTTCGGAATTTGACCAAAAAGTGAAAGGTACGGTATCGAGGTTCCATTTGGTACCCTTTGCATTACGTGTTAAAAAAATCCAATCTTTGAAGGCGCTTTTTTTGCAACTGATGATCAATGCAGTATACACCATTACATTGTCTACCTCGTTTGCTTTGTATACCAGTAAATCCATTTCCCTTTGGATTGATTGTACATCGTCTATGTAAAATCTATTATGGATTACGCTCCAATCGTGTTTTTCTAAAACCGTTGCGACCTGATGTTCTAAAATAAAACCGGTTTTTTCTTTGATTTCCTCCGCAATGCTTACAAATGGAACTTCTGTTGTCTTTTTCAAAATGGATAGTGTTAATTTATTCTTTAATGTAGTTAAAATTTGTCAGGGTATAAGGTAATAGAGGCAGTTTAACTATCGAAATTTATTGAGAGAATTGTTTGAGGACCAAGTTTATCCGCGGTCTTTAAAAAGAATGGGTGCAACCTTTTCCAGAATAGGCGGAATCTTTTTCAGGCCTTCCTTCTGAAAATATTCGTTTAAGAATGTCGAAAATGCTATTTGTTTTGATAGCACATGGCTTTTCATTTCTTGCTGGCTACGGAATTTCAAATGCGACTCTTTTTTTGTGTGCTGAACATATTTTTTGATTACTTGATTTAAGGCAATATTGCTGGCAAGGCCGACCTGATGGTAGATAAGGGAATCAATGTTGATTACAACCAATGGATTTATCCGCTTTACAAAAAGCCCTTCCTCGGCCAAAATCTGTACCTCTGCTTGAAACCAGTAGTCTATAAGCCTATTAAATCCAGGCACGTTATATTGATGATCATGAACGATTAGAATAGGATAAATGTTTAAATCTCTGTAATGATAATTGGTGTCAAGTACAAATTCCTTCTTGAGAAGCTTTCTGATAAAGGCAATGAGTTGCATTACCCCTACGTGTTTTTCCTTACCATTCACTTCTTCAAAATAGAGTTTTTTCTCAAATTCATCTTGGTAGCGTTCAAAATCAAACGACATCTTAGCGTCAGCCGGGATCAAAAAATCCTTTGATTCCATAACCATGGCGTCGGTTCCTTTCCTTAAGTAATAATCCGGTCCACCAATAATGCCGTTTTCAACCATCTGCTGCCCCGAAAACTTTATTTTCAAGGTAGGGAATATTGAATCAATCACATCATACAAGAGCACACGTTCGGAGAAAAAGTCGCCATAAATACTTTTAAGTGCAGGGACCTGATCATGTTTGTCCAAACCATTATTTACATCTCTCAACAGAAAATAAAGCCCTTTAAAAATCTTTTCGACAACAAATAGGTTGAAGATTATGCGGTATTTTCCTTCAGCAACCTTATAAAACGGTCTTGACCTTAATGTTAAAAAATCATATTCGTTGAGATTATCATCGGGTTCTACGATCAGCTTATCCAGAAATGCAATGGCCCTGTTCCTATGTTCGCCATCAGGCACCTCGAAATCCGTATGCCCTTCCCTGTGATTCTTCATCATAGACATAGTCAACGGCAGAAAACTTTTTAGGTATTCCTCCCAGTCTTTAACACCGAAATAAGCCAGGAAGGCATTGTAGAGGGCTTGCGTTTTTTTAAAGGATGCCAAAAATTGGAATAGCATTGTAGCTTTCCACAATTGGGTAATCCATATTTCATTTAGGTCGTAATGGGTTTTATCCGAAATTGGGTAGTTCATGCTGAACATCATCATAGGAAAAGCAATTGCTCTTGGTAAATCTTTTGTAGAAGAGAAGGCATTTTGCTGGGCTGCTGTGAATTCCGAATTCATAACCAAGTATGCTTTAAAGAAATTTACTTCAAACTCTTCATTCGATTGCGTCTGTGGCTCTTCTGGCAGCTTGAAAAAATGTTCGAAAAGTGTTAGGCTGGAGTAGGGGTTTACAATGCCCACTATGTTTCCTTCCTTTTCAAGGACTTTTATCCGGTCGAATATTTCATTCGCAATTTTATTATTACCACCACTAAAAAACATCCCTATAAATTCTCTGTTGTCATCATATTTGGACTGATGATTTTTGAAGCCGAGAAATGAGGATAAAACATTCAGGATAATTTCCCGGTTGCCACCCTTCAGATATTCTGTTACACTTAATGGTTCCTCATCTGGAAATGCAGTGTTAAACTCTAAAAGCAACCCCATTCTTACTGGGTTTCTGATCTCCTGTTTACCTATGTCCATATCTATCTTTTCTAGTTTCAAATATTTGAATGAAACTTACCACTATTTTAGCGAAAACATAAAAATAATGGGTAAGGAAACCGGAAATTGCTTTTTTTTTGTGTCCAAATGTTCTTTCGTGGTTTACTGGTCTTTTCGCTCTTCCTACATAAGGTCGGTTTCAAAACGATTCCCACCACACTTTTACGCCCTATCGGCTCCGCCCGAAAAATGATTTTTTTCGCATCTATCCGTGAGGGGATGCTGTGGGTTTACGCAGGACTGCGCTACAAGTGGAAAGGGGAGTGCGATATGTTGCTGTTATCCCGACGTAATTTGCAGCTTACCCGTTCCGCCCTGAAAGATGCTTTTTTCTTTTCCTACCCGTTGGATGGTGCTGTGTGATTCCGTAGGACTGTGCCACAAGTTGAAGGGATAGTGCGATCTGTTCTGCTCTTAAATGTCGACTACGGGAGGATGTCGCTGCAATTGCTCACGCGCTATTGATGAAGACCTGTTGCGACATAGTTTGGGGTAATGGTTTAACAAAGCGGTCCTAGCAATGTGATCCGGGCTATTCCTCCGAATGTTTGTAGTCTATTGGCTTGGCTACTCAACGTATGTATCCGATAGTAGAGGCTGGTTCTTCCATTGCCTTTAGCTCCAGTTTGCGGCCGGTAAGCCTGGTGATCCTGTAGGAAAGAGTTTTATTGTTGTCCAGATAGAAATACAGCTCATCTTTATTCTTGATTTCCCATCTGGGCGACCATTTCTCCTGCGTATCGAAAAGGATTGCCCGGTCTTTCTTTATTGTGATATCGGTAAAGAACCATTGCTCTTTCCTTAGGCTGTGAAAGTGGGAGGTATCTATGGATACTGCTATGGTATCATAGGCAATATCGTATTTCCATTTTCCGAATAGCTGCTTTTCGCCTATCTGCTGTTGCGCCTGGAGCTGGGTTACCGCGGTTAAAAGGAGAAAAGCTATGATGAACTGTTTTAGCATAAAAGGGTTATTTTGGATGTTGGGTATCTTTTAAAGGCTTGAATTAACCCGATGCTTCCGGTGGGGGTAAAGAAGGATTTCAATCAGGCCTTATTATATGGTTATCTATTTTTGCCATCACGCTTTCGAACTCGCTCTTCCATTTTATAAAACCTTCAGCGGATTCAGTATAAACATGGAAGATCCGGTTAAATGAATCGTCTTCTATGATCAGGTATGCTGTTCTACCTTTGGATTTGATGATGTCCATAATGCCTTCCAGTTGCTTTAACGTCGATTTTAAAACATCAGGGTCTTTGTTGATACTCCAGATATAGGTCGCTTCTGCTGTGTTCAGTGTTTCCCAAACGATATGGTAGTTCCTTTCGCCCTGGATCAGGAAGAAAAATGAAAAAGGGTTGTGGGTAAACCTAAGCTTCATCACGCCGCTGGCATGCTTGCTGGATAGATATCTCAGGTGTTTGTAGTGCTTGTTATTGGAAACCTTTAGTATGTTCTCAAAAAAATCCTGCTCATCGGTGAAAAAAATGCCTGATTTTAATTTACTGTCGGTAAATGCTTCCAGATACTCTTCCATAGTAAACAGATTTTTGTCCGTGTCCAGGTTTGGTTTTTTTCTGGCATCCTTTAGGACTTCAAATCTTACATTTTCGATTAACTCCCTGTTGATCTTATCTATTTCAGGTGACTGGGCAACTTTTGATATGACTTCATTGTCAGATACATCAATAACGGCAGTAACCTCGATATTTTTTGTCTTTAGCACGTTTGCGAAATAATTTTTTACCGCATCGAATTCTGCTAGGATATCCTCGTTTGGAATGGTGAATGCTATGGACTTGCCTAGCTTTTGGATTTTAATATCAAAGGATACCCCGCCCGAGATGAATCGAACATTTTTGAGTGGGATGGAAAAGGTCTCCTTAATAGTCTGATTTTGGGGAGGTCTTGGAAGCGGTTCATAATTATTATAGTGTGCTGCCCTGTTTATTGGAGTACTTTGGGGATGGGACAATGAACCCGTCCTGCCGCCTGCCAAGGTGTTTAGAAGTCCTCCGGTATCAATACTGCTGAAGGTTACTTTTTCAAGGCTGTTTAAGATAGCAGAAAGCTGCAGCTGGTTATTTGTAAATTCCGTTTCCCCAATGTCATAGGTTAATATTTCACAGAATATTCTCCGCTCGTTCTCGATATATTTTTTTATCCTAAAAGTCCAGTATGCGGGGGACCGGAAAACCTTTTCTTTTACATGTTCAAGGTCGACTTGTTCAAATGTCATTGAGCGGTCTGGGGTCAGGTATGCTTTGTCCTGGTTAAATAGTATTTTAAGTTCGGTCCCTTCCATTGTTTAATGTGCCCGGTATAGCTTCAGGCTCTTAAATATAAGTACTTTACACAATATATTTATCTGTAGACAACACCTTTCCAATTAGATTCGGTTGGGAAAATCTTAGCATGGTTTGCTGAAGCTAAAAAATGACGATAGGTCGTTTTGGCGTTTTTTATAGAAAAGATTGCTTTGTGTTTTGGAACCGGTTAGCTTTGCAGCTAACTAAAATCTATTAAAAACCAATATATAAACACATGGGCAGCTGGGGGACTAAAGCACTTTATAGCGACGAAGGACTGGACATCATAAACCTATTGGTTTCATTTGTAGAAAAGTATCCGGACGTTGAAATGGGACAGCTCATTGCCTACTATAAAGCAAAAGGGTTTCTGGCACCGGATGATACAGCGATTGATTACCTCTATGACACCACGGCAATAGCTTTGAGTGAAATCTACCTGGAATATCAGCAGACGGGCCGGTTTACCACAGGTGATGGGCCGCTGGATATTCGTTCTCTCGTGGCAACGAAAAAGGGTTTACAATTTTTAATGACCTGTCTAGATGATATTATCCAGGAAAAACCGGATGAAGATGGGGAAAGGGAGTATGTGGATATACATAGGGGAACGCCGGGCTGGACGGCTTATATCAGGGATGTTTATGAAAGACTGAACGGCGAATATATGAGGCTGGAATGTAAGGAGGACTAGCTTGAATAATGATATCGCTTAGATGTATTAAGTTCTGAAGGTTATGGCTGTATAGTGCTAATTAATGTTTTGAAAGACCTTTCTGAAGGTAGGCGACTTTTCAGGTTTTTGGGGATAGCTAATCCGGCTCGATCGGAAGGTCAAGCTCATCATCCATTTTACCAATGATTAGTTTTACAATCTGGTCTGAACCGAATGGTCTGTCAACCATTTTCTTTGTTACCGGATCGTATGCCGTTAAGTTTTTAAGGATTTCTGGATCAGATTCGAAATGGAAAACACCTTTTTCCCCCACGGTTTTTTCCCTTGATCCCAGTGGAACAAATTTTTCGTGAACGTTAATGTTGGCTACTTTTTGGTGGTAAAACGGTGGGCAGAACAATGGGGTGATTGACATTTCTTTATGCATATAGGCATCATTGGCGTTGGCAGGGATCACAAACTGATAAGCCTGATTGCCAAAATATAGCATGCAGATGTGCCTTGGAAGCGTTTCGGTAAAGGATTTGATTTTAAAAATATAAACCCTGGGCGATTCAAATTTGATGGGCAACCAGTATTCCTTAACGGTTGCCATCTGGGATAACGGTTCATCAAACTCTTCGCCTGCCAGGGCCCTGATCAGAATATCATAATCTTTAATATCATCATCACTTAGGCTGGAGGCAGCGATTTTTAAAAGGGCTTTGTAGGCTTTTAGGGGAACATAGGATGCTTTGGTAAATTCGATTTCACACTTGCCGGATTCCACATCCATTTTTACTACGTTTTCACCTGCCTTCTCCATGACAATGGCATCTATTCCATATATTTCCTCCTGCTGGGCCGTGAGTCCATCATTGGCCCTGAATTTTGGGATTTTATTTTTCTTTCCTTTCATGGAGAAGATGGTCAATCCAACGCCCAGATAGGCGGATAAATTAGATTCATAGCCGGAAAATTTCGAATTGCACTGATCACATTCCTCCTGAAAGATCAGATATTTATTTCCCAGAAACTCGGGGATGTGGTGCGCGTCCGTCCTGAAGGTGGTTTCTGGATGTTTGCGCTTACAGAAGCGACATATCCTTTCCGTTCTGGGTTTCCATACCTTGTTGGCTTTTTCGGGGCAAAAAATGATACGGTAAAATTCATACTTTTCCATGAAGGCATCAAGCTGCCCGATCAGGGAGGGGTCAGTGAAGACGCTTAAATACATTTGATCCATATGAATAGTATTGAGGTTGGTTAGTGTTTTGTAGTAGTATCTGTTTCTGCTGCGGACGGTTTTGAACTCACCATGGATTCCGCGAGGTTGGAGGGCAAGATATGATCAAAAGCTATTTTACTGATGATACCTCCTGACATTACCCCTTGCTCCCCGGGAACCAGCTCAATACCGATCGCCCTGTTTTTTGAAGTGACTATTTTGATCCCTTTGGCCAGTTCCTTCATCCTTGTAGTTTCCTTTGTGCTCAACCAGCGTGTTTTGAGGCCACTGCGGTTAAATGTTTTGATCAATTCGTCGAGATCGATGCCGATGATGACCTTGATCTGTCCTGTCATTATTTTTACCACAAAATCCTTTGAAAATGGTTTGGCAAACAGGGTTTCTGATAGTTCTTCTGTAATCTGCATCAGGTCAATGACGATGGAATTTTGGGTCTGTTTTTTAAGGATGGAGGGAATGACCACCTGTGCCATTAAGTGCGCAGTATCCCCATGGTATAGGCCAAGGTGCAGGCAGCCATCAATCAGCCGGTAACTCCAATTTCCGGTTTTGAGCTCTTCGAGCATTTCCAGGAATAAGCCATCAAAATAAACAGGATCAATTGTTGGCGTATTCACCTTCATCTCCGCGCCGGTCTCCGGATCGGTTCCCCTGTCGGTATTGATAATCTCGGTTGCCTGTTGTGCCCTTAGGTCCTGGCGGAGCGTGCGCTGCATCTGTTTACGTTCCTTTTCACTGAAATCACTTTGGAACCCCGGGCATGGCATACCGTTTTGAAGGCTTAAATCTATAAATTCCCTTATGCGTTCGTTGGTTTTGCCTTCTTTGAGTTCGGTGATATAGAGGCCTTTTTTACTGTCGGTTACCAAAAGGTCACCAATTTGAACATAGCTGGTCAGGTCTGATATCAGTGCAAATGTGCCGGGATCTTCATTGAGCTGATCCGATATTTTGATAGCGTGCTCCAGATTGGAATGTTCAAGCTGTTTATTTGATTTTTCACCGATGTTCAGACGTCTGGCTACATGGACCTGTTCGCTTAACAGCTGTATGACCATGCCATCGGCGATATGCGAAAGATTATGCAATCTCCTTACAATAACCTTACCTACAGCGGTATATTCTTTGATTTTTTCCTTGGCGTGGGCAGACCTGTATCTGATGATACTTTCTTTATTTTCCCTTAGCTCCTGCTGGTAGAACAATACTTCCTTTATCAGCAGTTTCTGTGCAGATTTGAATCCCTCCCGGCATTTGTCCATGAAGAAATTCATTTCTTCGGTATTCCATTTTTCACCAGGTTTGTTCTTTTGGGTTTCAGGTATGGAATCCATACCGAATGAAAAAGCAAAATCTGAGATTTCGATTAGTTTAGTGGCGAACTGTTCAGTCGATGGTAAACCGAATTGTTCTATTTTTAAGGTTGATTGCGTCATTACCCAAATATAATAATCAATACCGGTTTTTATATGATACTATTCTTTTTGGGATGAGGTGAAAAATGAAAATAACGGGTAGGTTGTCGGCCTGTAGTTGGGTATGGCTGGAAATAGGTAGAGAAATGGTTCCGGTATCGGCTCGCTCTACGAATTATTTGTTCTGTCGTCTTCCTACTGCACATTATTTTGCTTCTACATTATGTTTCTACCCGTGAGGGGATATTGTGGCAGGACGCGGGATTGTATTTTAGGTGAAATGGTAGTGCAAATTTTTGCTGTTTTCCCACCACGCTTTTGCACCCTATCGATTCCGCCCGAAAAGTGATTTTTTGCTTTTACCCGTGAGGAAATGTTGGGGGGGGATGCAGGACGGTACTGCAAGTGGAATGGCCAGTGCAATCTGTAGCTGTTTTTTGCATACAGCTTCTTAAAATCTTCCGATTAACCAGCTGCAAAGAATCCCAGTAATGGCAGGAACCAGTCTGGAAACTCATCGCCCTGATGATGAAGCTCCTGATTAATGATGTAGGCAATTTCTTTTGGTGGCTGTAGCTCATTGGTTTCACTGATTGCGTTATCATAGAATGTAACTGAATCAAACTGTGAAAAATATTGGTATAGGTTTTTTAAACCGTGTTCAAAATTATACCGGATTGAATCCTCTGTTACCTTATGGCCACCCATTCTTACCCGGTCCTCCACACGCTGTATGGACTCTTCGATGGAATTAATGCCCATAAAAACCATATGGATCTGATAGCCTGCGTTTTTAAATTCGCGCATGCTTGCCATGGGGTCAGATGAGCTAAAATTGGTTTCGAAGGCATAGTTGAGCTTTGCTGAAATTGCTTCCTTTTTTTCGACCTGAAAGATATGTTCGTCCACATAAGACCACAATGCCTCGCTTCCGATCTCCGGAAACTTGCGCCGGATAGCCGTCATATGTTTATCGCCGTCAAATACAATAAAGTCTGATTCGGTCAGTTGGGCAGAGAAAAGGCTCTTTCCAGCACCGTTGGGGCCGGCGACAATGAAAAGTTTGGGGATGTTCATGTTAGCTCAGTACACGCAATACCTTTTCGCTGGAATCCTGCTGATCCTGTTCGATGAGGAAAATATCCCCGTTTGGATACTGGTGGATGAACTGGTTACGCTCCACGCAAAGTTCGTTCCTGTAAACGAACGGCTGGTTGAGTTTTACTTTCAGTTGTTTTAGCTGCTCGAGTACGGTATGGAAACGATGTTCCTTTTCCGATTTCGGCACTTCAAATATCAGCCTGGATTCTCGTTTGGACATATCATCTTTTTTGATATTACAAATATAATAAAAATTGGGCGGATAGGGGAATGGATGCGGTGATCGGCGATAACCCTGATTAATTTTATCATGCTTTTCGGATCGGATTAATAGCTTGTCATTGTTCTTCGCATTTTCTCCATTCGTGCAGAATGGTAAAATGTATTGCTGATTGACTGAATATAAAACGAAAAAAGAGGCACATATTGAAGGCCTCTTTTCGCTGCGTGCAGCACTTACTTTTTCATCATCCTGTTGATGTCTTTGCGTAAACGGAATCTTAAGCTTTTAAGATTGTTTAGTAGGAGGCCGTTTGATCCCGCGCTAATCAAAAATGTTACGTGAAGTAACGACTCCAATTTTTCCTTGAGTGCACTAGTGTGCTGTTGTTTTTGTGTGTGCATAATATTTGTTTTTAATTGTTTTAACTGGATTTTAACCTCTTGTTTCATTTTGGGTTTATGTAATGGCATTTTCTTTGATTTTTAGGATACTTTCCTGTTCTCGTATATTCATGATACTTTGTTGCTTGAATATTACGAAAGTCAACCCTTTTGTTTCAGATTGGATTTAAGTTTTGACCCTTTTTAGGTTGATTACTGTTTTTCACGTTGTGATCTATTTATAATAGATTTTTTTAAATGTTACTGAACTTAATGCTATTGTTTCATTTTGAATTAAACTTTTTGACTCGTTTTTAGGTTGGATACTGCTTTTTCCGTTGGGATATTTTCTTATTAAAATTCTAAGATCCAATACCGATCACTACAAATCCAATCAGTTACCTATCTTTGATGTTAAGACCTAATAACCCTAAACTAATGCGAACTGCTGCCTATTCTTTAAAGGAAATCAAAAACTGCCCTAGCTGTGAGGCACTGTTGGAAGTCGATAAAGATATCTGTGACCACTGTGGTTATCAGTACCTGTCTCCTGTTTTGACCGGAGAGGAAACGCGCATGACCTTCGCCGAACTGACCGAAGAAATTGACAATGCTTTTTTTAGGCTGGAAAATTTTATGGAGGGAAAGTTGAAACACTATACCAGCTATGATTTCAGCTGGGCATTTACAATGCTGCTCCATAAGGCTGAAGGAGCAGAAAACTACAACATCAGAAATGTAAGTCGCATCGAAAATTATTTTACGCTGCTCTGCCAGCTTCGTTACGATTTTGATAAAACTGACTATCCAAACAAGAATGCAAATGGCAATGAGGACTTCATTTCGGACATGAATGACATTAGCCACCTGGCTTGGGATCAGGCTCATGAGTTTACCCGTTTTCAAACACCCGAATCCCATCAAACCAGATCAAAAAAGTATTCAATCAGTGATGTTATCTCAGGCAAGGAAATGGAAACGCCAACAACCTCAGAAAACTTCAAAGGACAGAACTTCAACGACTTCTTGGAAGGAGTGTATGACGGTAGTGTCTCTCAAATAGAGCAATTTAAGTGGGCCGAAACAATGACTAATGGCTTTCAGCTAGAACCGGTAAGATTACTGGAAAATGATGTGAGTTTTTTTATTTTCATGAAAAAGGAAGAGCTTGAATCAAGCTTTACAACATCAGAAATCGAAGGTGCCATAGAAAGATTAAAGAACAATAACCGTCCAATTCCTTACCGGGAAGTCCCAGACCTTTCAAAAATGGAGAAGGGTATGGGGAAGGGGCAAATAAAAAGCTTGCCGACAAGGAAGTATCTCGACATTGAAAAGCTTATGTTCCCCTATGAATTCTTCACGATCTACCGTTTTCAGAGCATGCTTAAGTTCAAAATCCAGGGCTTGAAAACAGGTGATCTCAAAAAGAATAGATCAGATCCCTCAGTGCTGGAAACTAGACTTCACGCCTCTGAAATTTTACAAATGCCAGTGGTAAAAAACCTTTCCCAAAAAGCACAAAAAGAATTGATCACTAAGTTAGCAGAAAGCGAACTGCCCTTTCAAGTAGCAATCCTAGCAACAATTGGATTCACTGAACCTAAAATTAACACAACATTCATTTCCAAAGTTCAGCTAATACATGTTATCTCGGAACTACTAGGCGCTGTTCCAAGAGCAGTAAAAGGAAATATTAACGTTCTTAATGCGTATTCCAAGGAAGACAAAAAAAGATATACGAGTTACCTGCACGTCGAAGACGTTAAAGATTTTATAGCAAACTTAAAATAGGGACTGTGCCCCGTTTTTTGCCCCCGATCGCCCCACTTTAATTTGTAATAACAAAATCAAGTAAGATGGGAAAGGTAAAAAAACATGTCGTAAAAACAGATAAAATCTCCAAAGTAGATGGGATAATGAAGTTAATTAAAATAGTTCTCGAGACGTTAATTATTTTGATTGAAGTGGCAAAGAAATTCATGTAAGGAGCGTAGTCTCGAAATCAGCAGGTAAACTACCTATCCCCAATTAATATAACATATGGATAGTTAATTTGCCAATTTGAAATAACCTTAAATTCTTAGGACAAATGCTTAATGGCCAGCTATGCTACTAACCATTCTTGTGGCTTTGTGCTCCGTTTTTATATTAATAAAAGCGTGATATTTACTGACTCTTAACTTAAAACTGGGTTAATTTTAAATGAGGACTTTGAGGTATAAAATATACTGTTTAGTTTAGCAAAGTTGTTAGGGAAATATTTCCTTAAAGCAAATCAGTTAACTATCTCAAGATCAAAGTATATGGCAGAAAAGCTCCACGAAGTTATTTCAGCAGTAATTAAAAAAGCAGGAACACCACTAAAAGTTTCGCAGATCGCAAAGATCATTCAGGATCAGCAGCTATGGTTTAAACCAAGCAATGGAGAATCGCCTAAGCAAGAGCAGGTCAGCGCACGGGTAAACAATTACCCCCACATTTTCTCCAGAGCAAATGGTCTGGTAAGCCTGGTAGCAGGAATCACGGAAAACAGGCTTCTGCGGATCACCTACAATAAAAATCTTTGGGAGCTACCAAGCGGACACCCCTGGAGCAGGAAAAACCAGGGCAAGCCTGACTACGCCTTTGAAAACATGTTTGGTTTTGGAGGTGAAGAATGGTTGTTTAATAACCGCTATAACATTGATGGCTATCAATATGGATATATCCGGGGTCTTTGGGAGGTGATGAATATCGATTTTATCGACACTTGTTATCTTTTTAGTATCCATCCTGAAAGTAAGGACCGGCTCCTGATCGCTATTTTGCGTAATGTAGCGCTTTTGGATCCAGACGCCCTTTCAAAAAAAGTAGAAGAAAACTTTGAGCGATATTCCCCGGATATGATTTCAGAGCTGAAAGAAGCCGGAGCAGACTACCAGCGTGCTAAAATTTCTGATATTCGTCCGATCATCCGGTTCAAAATGGAAGACGCTACAATCTTTGATGGACCCATTGTAGCAAATGAACTCAAAACCGGAAAAAAATATAATCGCTTTAAACCCTATAAGGTGGAAGGAGACCTGGAAACATTTCTTGCGGCCCTCACAATTAAAAAACGCACAGTATTTGTTCCAGGCAAGAGAAAGATCACTCTTGGTGGGCATACCAGAACAAACGAACCAAGGACTAAAGTCATTGCCGGACTGCACAATGAGATTTCTGACGCTTTAGAGAGGTTTCTTGCCGATGAATACAGCCTAAAGAATAAGAATATTTCGATCGAGACAATGACTTTTGGGAACAATATTGCAGACTTTGTACTGCAGCGTCCGGATAAAAAACTGGTACTGCTGGAAATCAAGACCTCTAGCAATGTACGTTACAATATCCGTGAGGCATTGGGCCAGCTGCTTGACTATTCAAACTGGGACTCAACTGTGAATATCAGGGATCTGGTCATTGTTTCCCCGGGTAAACTTACAGGTGAATTACTGGATTTCTTTGAGCGGATCAGAAAAAGTTTAAAATTTAATCTTTCTTATTGGCAATACGAGAAGGAAAATAGCGCAAAGAATAAATTTATCAAATACTAATGAGTGAGATAGCTCCGGCAACACCAGCCCTGCAAATAGATCCTATCTTTTCACTTGTGCGCAAATTGCAACAGGCAAACTTAACTGCCCTAGGATTATGCTATCAGGAGGAAGTGAGAAAGTTTATTATTTTCCCACTACACACTTGCGGCCTATCGGCTCCGCCCGAAAGGTGCTTTTTTTGCTTCTACCCGTGAGGGTATGTTGTAGGTTGGCGCAGGGCTGTGCTGCAAGTAGAAGGGGCTGTGCAATTTTTTGCTGTTTTTTTTTGTGGCCCGGTGGCGAATCTTGAAAGGAGTTGTTTAGACAGTTGCTGTCCAGCCTAACAATCGCCGCCATTTAAATCCGCCAATTTCCTATATTAGTGGCACAAACGCTTCCCATGAAATACACCCTGCTTTTTTTACTGTCCTTTTTATCCCTTTCGGCTTTGTGCCAAAAAAACGGCAGTTATTATCTTACCCATGCCGGTGATACTATTGACTGCGATATCAGGGCCTACACCAATCTCCGCGGGAGAACGGAACTGTCGGCCTTTTCCAAGTCAATCACGGTGGAAGGTGGTGGGGAAACCAAGAAGCTGAAGCCTAGAGATATCAGGGCATTTGTTTTTGTGGATGTGGATACCGCCTACAAATTTGTCACCCTGCCGGGCGATGGGTCCCGTTTTTTTCATGAGGTGGTTAAGGGAAAGCTTTCGTTCTATAAACTGTATGTGCCGGGGAATACGCTGCCGGTTATGGTAAAGGGGGATAAGGTGGTATATCTGAATGTGATCGGGGCAAGGAAACGCATAGCGGGACTGATCGCGGACTGTCCGGGGCTGCTGAAAGAATGGGAGGGCGGGGGAAAGGTATACGGTGCGGGACAGGGAGGAGATTGTGCGGGCTTATAATGAGTGTGGGGGCTGAGTGGGGTATACAGTGCTACTTTAGCTTTCTCTTTTTTCAGTTCGCGATGGGGGTGAATTGCATATGTTTTTGTTTGAAATAGTATTGTTGTTTTTTCTTTGCGAAGATTCTACCGGAAGGAGTTTTTGTTTTTATTTTTTGGGCGTGCCCCTAAAGGGGCGCGTCTTCCGCTGTATCTCCCTGCGGGAGGATGCCGCTGCACCCGCTCACGCAGCTGTTGATGATGATTCGTTTAAGGTATTGTTAACAAAGGCGCATTATTTTTCATTCAAATAAAAGTAGTGAGGTTGTTTACCAATATTTCTGTGCAAGTTGATGCATCAGGAGATGGAATGGGCTTTCGTATAATACCGGTGAAGGTAGGGTAAATTGAAGGTTTTGAGGTAGGCTTCTCGGGACATGGCTTGCTAGAGTTCATCAATCCTGATCATTTTAAGCCGGTTTTCTGGGATACCTGTTATTTTTAGCGCAACTTCTGCCAAACTTTCATATTCCCATTCACTGTAGTAGCTTATCTTCCAAAATGCATCTGGGAAAACTTGTGAAAGTTTTTCGAAATAAGGCCAATCGGCTTTGCCCAGGGAATGCCCAAGAACGCATATCGTATTGATGCCTGAAAGACCATTGATAAATGGAGCATGGGTTTTCAATATCCTATCGGTATCCTTGAAGAGTGCATGGAGGGGGTACTGTGAAGCATTCCTCGCATCGGTAAACATGGTACGGGTAGAATTACCATCCTCATCAAGTCCATCATCTTCAGTTTCGATTTCTTCCCCATGGCCAAAGATTAACTCGTCATGACCTTCCACACTTCCATGGATGTACAGGATTCTTTCAGTCTGTATGCCATACATAAGCTCTAAGGTATTGGTGTAATTAAATGTGATAAATGCATCCTCCGCATGGAAAACATTACATACTTCTTTTTCAGGGAATTCTATTTCTTCTACCCAGTCTGTGAAACCTTCTTTGATTGAGTCGGTAAGGCGCTCGGTTTCTTGCTCAATTTCATCTTGTAGTCCGTAAGTCTCGCTAATTTTAAAGCTATCGCTCATCACATCGGTAAAGTCGTAAGCCTCATAGAAACCTTCTGTGTCGAAAGTAGAAAGGTCATTTTCGAAGTCTTTCCAAAGGTACTCTGCGTTGGTTGACATATAGAAATATTGGTCAATTTGACTTTCGAGTTCTTTATTGTTTTTGATAATATATCGATGGAAATCTGCATAACTAGTCTTGAGGCCATTATGAAGGTCAAATCCGTTTCCGATAATATATAGAGTTGGCATGGTCGTTCGCTATTTGGTGGTTATACGTGAATATAGTTAGTTCGAGTTAATTATCCCTAAACTATCCTAATGTCCACCTCTTTATTAACTTTCATTGTTTGTAAATACAATCAATTAATACTATTGGTGCAACTTGGTTTAAGTCTCTAAAAAAACGTTATGTCAACCTAAGCCGGAAAACAGCCTAAGTACGCACAAAGAAAATAATGATAACCAGCGGTGGTATAACGATAAGGAAATAGTAAATGAAAAACGTCGATACATGGTAATTGAACCATGCACGAAATACGTCAAAACTAGACATATTATGGTAATCGGGTTTAGTAGCTTTAAAACGCGAATTGTCGATTGGCAAATGGTTATCGTATTTCTCGAGTATCCGCTGGTACTTTCCTGATGAGTACTTTGCAAACTCCTCCTTTTCCGGATCGTTTGCATTGGGCCTAAGTGTTTTGAATATCCGTAGTTCATTATACAGTTCAGATAGTTCCAGTCCACATGCGTGAAATTCTTTGGCTTTTACATTGAAGTCTTTGGCGCTTTCAATCTGCCCGAAAACCAGAGCAAGGATCGAAAGGCAGGTGACAGAATAAGCTGTCACACTCTCACTTATCCATTGGGAGTTGTAGATGTTGTAAACCGACAATAGTCCGGCTGCCGTAAGGTAAACCGAAATCAGGCTGTTGCATAGCCCTGAAATCTTTGACAACCGTTTCAGTCTGCTGTGTGCATGGAAACGGGCACCTTTTGTTGACCATATTTTGTAGTTCAGTTCCTCCAGAAAGGTTTTTTCGAGGTAATCTTGGTTGTTCATGAGCGTTAATGAGCAATTGGGTTTGGTTAGTTGCTTTCCCCCGCAAAAATAGGGGATGGTATTTCAAATCAAAGGGTTTACGGTTTTTTTCGGGAGGTTTTTGGATACATTACTTATTTATGGGTAGGCAGTCCACGGTTATAAATGCGGTTTTGGTCCAATTTTTCCATAGCTTTATATTTAATACAAATAATCTAATTTAATGGACTCACTCAAAATTAACCTCGAAAACTGTTACGGGATCAATAAACTCGTACACGAGTTTAGGTTTTCAGAATCAAAGGTGCAGCTTATCTACGCGCCCAATGGGATGATGAAATCCTCGCTAGCCCAGACCTTTGAAGACATTGCGGAGGGGAAGGTCTCTATGGACAGGATATTCAGGGACCGGCCAAACAGTCGTGCTGTTACCGTGGACGGCTCGCCGATTCTCCCCGAAGACATATTCGTTATCCAGAGAATGCGCGAACCCACCTTCAGGGATGCCAGTACCATCTTGGCCAATGCCGCGTTGCGGGAAAGGTATTTGGCGCTTAACGAAAAGGTGCTATCTTCCAAGACGGAGTTCATAAATATACTGCAGCCATTTTTTGGTATAAAGGCGAATCTCGTCGAGCTGGAACTCAGTACTGTTTTTGGAATGGGTGTTTTTGAGCTGTTGAGGCAGTTTAAAGATCAGATTGAAGAAATAGCTGATCCGGTTTATCAGGGGGTGATTTATAATGAGGTTTTTAATGATAAGGTACTGAAGTTCCTTCAGGGTAAAAATTTTAACCGGAAGATAGCCGAATACATCGGTATTTATGATGACCTGGTGAATAAGAATGAAAGCCTTTTCATGAAAGGGACATTTAACCATTATAATGCGGATACCGTAAGTAAATCTCTGAAAGAGAACAAGTTTTTTGCGGCAAACCACAAGGTGAAAATCAAAGACCAGGAAATAGACAATATCGAAACACTGGAGCGGCTGATTGCTGAAGAACGCGATAAGGTTCTGAATAATCCGGACCTCAAAAATAAATTCGATGAGATCGACAAGGCACTGAATTCCAATACCGAACTCAGGAAATTCAGGGCGTTTATCGATCAGAACCAACAGGTACTAAATGAGCTGGCCGATGTTGATGGATTCAGGAAAAAGCTCATACTGCATTACATTGCAGCCAATAGGGACACAGCAAACCATGTGTTGGATATCCATGATGAAACAGAGGCCGAGAGAAGCGCTGTCATCCAGGAGGCTAAGGCCGAGCAGGAAGACTGGAAAAATGTACTCCAGGTTTTCAACGAAAGGTTCTCGGTGCCATTTGAACTCATTGTCGGGAACCAGGATGATGTAATCCTCAATGAAAAAGCTCCGGTGCTGGTTTTTCGGTACAGGGACTCCCACGGCTATATGGATCTTGGTGGGGGCGAACTGCAGACTAGCCTGAGTACCGGGGAGCTCCGTGTATTTTACCTGCTCAATATTATTTTCCAGTTCGAAGTGAAGCGCAGGTCAGACAGGAAGCAGCTGGTAATTGTCGATGACATAGCTGATTCCTTCGACTATCGCAATAAGTATGCGATCATCCAGTACCTGAAAGATATTTCTGAGGAAGAGAACTTTTTTATGCTTGTGCTTACCCACAATTTCGATTTTTACAGGACTTTCAAAAGCCGGCTGGGAGATGAAATAAATTACCAGGGAAACTGGATGGGGATAAAGGGCACAACCGCGGCGACCTTGCGCATTGGCGAAAAGAGGGATGTCTTTCCGCAGTTACGAAGAAAATACGCGGAGTGTAACCTGAGTTTTATTGCGTGTATCCCTTTTGTGAGGAACCTGATCGAATTTACCGTGGGTGAACGGGATATAAGGTATCTGACACTGACGTCTCTCCTGCACATGAAACCCCATCGTCCAGAGGAGGGGATTGCCGCTTCAGCAGACCTCGGCAAAGGTGAGATACAGAGTATATTCAATTCTGTCTTTAATCTCAACCCTGTTTGTAACGACCCCGGAAAAAAGGTCTTCGATCTGATAATGGAGCAGGCGGCCATATTGTTTGCCCACGACGAACCTGATTTTACCGACCTTAAGGTCAAGCTCTGCCTTTCCCTTGCGATCAGGCTGCGGGCCGAAAGATTTATGATCGGTAAAATACAGAATGTGCAGTTCCATGATAACATACTTAAAAAACAGACGGGAAAGATCGTAAAGCAATATAGGAATGAGTTCCCTGAAGATAAGGCGGTTTTGGGGATGATGGATAGCGTTCTTTTAATGACGGCGGAAAATATCCATGTCAATTCGTTTATGTACGAACCTTTGATGGATCTTTCGATTGAACACCTGAAAAAACTTTATGGGCAGATCTTTTCTCTTCAGCTTAACTGACAGTAACCTAAAGTTGAGAAAAATGCCAACTACCGTTCCTAGCGATGTCTTGGCGTTGTCTCTGATGACTGGTATTTTCCCTGTATCTTTTGTTTCAAAGAAACGGTTGAAGGGAGATGCGAATTGAGGATTACTGTTTGGTTCATTTGGAAACAGGGAAGTCCTGACTATCTCATCAGTTCTTTAATATTTTTTTATCGGCTTCATACGATTAAGATTAGGTCTTTATCCAAATGAGATAAAAAAACCGTCTTTGGCGAAATTAGTAATAGTTGAATTATATTATACCTAATTCTTTGAGGATGTCATTTTTGAATTTACTGAATGGCCGGTTGCCAAAATTTTTAACATCTTCCTCGGTCCCGAATGCCATATTGTAAAGTTCTTTGCGATGAATGTTGGTTCCCTGGAGAATGTTGGCTTTAAGTATAGTCAGATATTTTTCGGAAAATGCATACTTTAACCTAAGTAACTCCTTTAGTTCACTAGAATGTGTGTTATATATCAGATCGGTTTTAAGATCTTTGAGGGTTCTATGCGCTTTAATATTAGAAGTTTCTGTCTTGATGACTACTCCGCTTGGTTCATCATTGGTAAACTTATAGGTAAATGAAAAATCATCGATGTAATCATCAACATATGGGTGGTTGTGAAAAGTCAGATCGAAATCTGCCTCATGTTTTATTCCAGAGTTGCAGATGCTACACGAGGGAATGAGGTTATAGAACGAGAGGGCAAGTAGTGGATTGTTTTTTTTGTTAAAAAAGTGGTCAAATTGCGGCCTTGTGATTTTTTCTTTGTCTTTGCTTATAACAGTGTGGGTGTAATTTCGATTGCAATAGACACAGACATTGACTTCCAGCGCTTTTGCTAGATGATATGCGCTATACCGGGTTTTTGTTTTAGCGATAAACCATTCATAATCGAAAACCTTTCTTATTGCTTTTATGTTGTTTGCTGTCGCGATTCCGGAGATTCTATTGTTAAATATCTCCAAATCAGATGGTTCTCCTATTAGAATTTTGTCAATATCAGGAATTAGTGATCTCAGGAATCTCTTCGAGTGGCGCCCGTTGTAGGTTGTTATTCTTTTGGTAACCAGTGGTCTCATTTTTTTTAGAAAATCGTGCCTGGCTTGTGCAATTTTCAGTGAGTCTGTAGGTATATTGATCATTTGGTAAGCTGATTTCTTTTCTGGTTCAATTCTTTGATTTGCTGGTCAATTACACTTAGTTGCAGGTTGCTGTTCATTTTTTCATCATACATTTCCGCAAGTTTTCGTTTGGCAATTGGTTCATCAATGATCTCAATCAGCTTCTTGTAATGGCCCGCCCCGTCGTTGTTGTCAGCCTGATTCAACCAGTTCACAATCTCCTTGATTTTATCTTTTGCAAAATCCCCGATCAATCCATCACTAAGAAAAAATGAGTCCGCCAGCAGGTCTGTGATATTTGCGCCAAAAGTGTTTTTGATATCCTTATCATCTGTATATATATGTGTTTCGTCGGCCATTAGGTATACTACATTGCTACTGGGAAGATCGGAGAGGCTTAGTGGGTCATGGGTAGTTAATATGATCTGTAAAGTAGGCTTTTGGGGATATCGATCAAAAAAATGGGGTATAGTCTGAACGATGGCCTTGACGAATTTTTTTTTCCAGACCGGATGGAATCCAAGGTCAGCTTCGTCCAATAGTAACACAAAGGTCTGCAGATTAGGTTTTGGGTTAGTTTTTACATTGAGTTTGAATTCCAAAAAATCATAGAGTTTAGAAAAAAAGTTCAATAGGGCATTTTCACCAGAGCTTAATTTCTTTTTTGCAGGAGAATAATAGATTAATCCCTGTACCAGAAAGTTGATGTTTGAATAGTCCTTATCATGTTGTTTCAATTGTTTGTTATAATAATCTGAAATTTCAAAAACCATATCTCTCTGGAGATTCAGGAGATCAATTGCGTCATTGGCGGCAACTTTTATACGCTTGTCCCCTATTGATCCTTTGTCTTTAAGCTGATCTATTATGGAATAAAGCTTATTTACCAAAGCTTCGATAACTCCAATGTCAAACGGGTTTTCTTTTCCCCTGGCGGTAAAGACATAGGCATTCCTAAAAAACGAGTAGAATGAATCGAGTGCTGTTTCCGTTTTTAAATTCCGGTTAAATTCCTGCTCATCGAATTCGTTTTCGCTGAGGTAACTGTTACTGACATCCATTTGGCGATGTACAATTGATAGGATAAGACTAAGAATGTCCCTTTTAAGTACGTATCCGTTAACCTCTGCCTGATTTGTTACGTTGCCATTTTTGTCAATTTTTCGAAACGTATGATATGCGTTGGCCTCTTTATTGATCTTATCAAGAACCTGGTCAATGGGATAGAGAAAAGTCCTTGGAACATTACGGGGACTTTTATCAATTTCAGTTCCACGGAAATCAAGGTATGCCTCTCCGTGGTCTGGAAAATCGAAAAGCTCCTGAAATACCTTTTGCCTGGTTACCAGAGGACTGGAAAGGAATTGGATTTGCCTGACGGCATTCTTAAAAAGAAGTTCTTCCTTGACGCTGTAAGCCAACCCGTTGCTTTTCTTGCCCTTTTCGTTCACTCTCTGTAGATCAAGTTCAAGATAATTGTCAGCAGATATATCAAAATAATCAATCTCATCAAAATTGGGATTATATTTGAAGTCAAGATGCGGAGAATAGTAAATGGTTTGTACAATTCTGTCTTCCAGTTTCGCCAAAGGCCTAAAGCCGTCTTCTTCCTCAAAAAAGACATTATCGATATCTTCGGAAGCAAAAAATGGTATATCCTGATCGTCCTCAAGGATCAGGAAATATTTTGAATAAGGCAAGCCATTTGATTTGTCGACAAAACTTTTCCTTATGATATCTAACATGCTGGATTTTCCAATTCCGTTTTGTCCTACAATAGCTGAAACATTCTCAATCCGGATATGGGAAGTGCCAACATTATAAAACCCATCAATATGCTTTGGATTAGGTGTTCTACTTATGTGATGCCCTCGTTTCGAAATAGGCTCAATTTCATAAAAAAACTTTCCACCTAAATTGATCATTTGAGCTTTATAATTTAGGTATTCATGTTCCAGGATAAAGAGTGCGGTAATTTTCATGTTTTTGTGTCTGGCTATGGTATTTCTTTCGATATCAGAATCGATTCTGTGAACTTATTTTAAATTTAAAATAAGTTCGGAATAAGTTAATAAATATTCCGGCTGTAACGCATCTTTGCCAATCTTAAAATAAGTTCTCAGGGAAAAGGTGATTAGTTATTGTCTTTTCACATCATTCAGATTTCAAATCCTTTTCAACAGTAAACATTTTTAACCCATTAGGATAGGTGCCCTAATCTCAAATAATGAGGGGATCAAGCCAATCATTAAACTTAAAATAATTGCGACAGTTCCAAGGACCATAAACTTAAGATCTGATTATCAAAATAGGATTAAATACCATTGACTATTTAGAGGAAACATCTTTTTGAGGATCAAAAATGGCTTTTAATTCAGTGAAATTATCCAAAATGTCGAGCCCGTTGACGGTGCCTAATTTAATAGCTTCCCTAGCCATTTTGATTCTATTGAGCATAGGAAGTAATATCTGATTACCGTGTTCAATAAAATTCGTGAGGTCTTCTGCATTTGAAGGGATTTTGTATCCAGATTTGCTGGAGGCGATAACAATTCCTTTGTCCCGAAGGCTACCTACTACCTTTGATCGGAAACTTACAACTGATAATTTTTCATTTCTACTTTGGTTCAGATGGTTAAGGACTTCGTTTGTTGATATATAGCGGCTGCTGATATTCGATCTTTGGTAAAGTAGCAGTAATTTAAGGAAATTTATTTGGTCGATCTTTTGTTGATCATCGCCGGTCACCTTATCTAAAAAATCTTGAATCCTTAGGAAACATATTTTAGCGATCATTTCATCGAAATTCTTGTCTATATTATATTCGGAAATATCTGCAAACGAATACTCAGGTGGAAAAAACTTTATACCCGTTAAAATAGGATGAATCACTTCTTCGAAAACTGGGCTGTGGTCAGACTTCTTATTTTCATCGTATATATAACCTAGCGTACCAGCCATAAAATCTGCCAACTGGATATAGACATTGTTTTTACTGTTGTGGATATTCAGTTCCAGGCTTGAAAATAAATCCGGAACTTTTATCTTGTGTACATATTTTTTAAATTCCAAAAGAAAGTCATTCCCTCCATGCTCATCAACATATAGGTCCAAATCCGGAAATGTTTTAAATAACTCTTTGTAAAGTAATCCGTTGAGGTAT
The DNA here is from genome assembly GCF_052045455.1 of Pedobacter sp. 22226. Lineage (NCBI taxonomy): Bacteria > Pseudomonadati > Bacteroidota > Sphingobacteriia > Sphingobacteriales > Sphingobacteriaceae > Pedobacter > Pedobacter sp. 22226. The sequence continues at coordinate 450,393 of NZ_JBQEPB010000001.1, forward strand.
TTGTAGAATGATTTTTTATATTTGAACCCTTCACCACTTAACTTCCGCTTATCAACAACCAAGGCAAAAACGGAGATATCGAGCTTGGAAATATCTTTGAGTATGCTAAGCCGTCTCCCGTGATTTCCCGCCACCTTACTAGACTTAATTTCACCAGTCTGAAAATGATGGACTTTTCGGATTTTATGTATCTCCGATTGCAGTTTATCCAGATTTTCATTTTTTGTGATGACAGTTGCGACAATAAAATGAGAGCCCTGCGAATCAAAGTCAAAGGAATTATTGCCAAACTCGTCTGCAAAGGCGGTTATTTTTGGTTTCATTGGAGTGCGTAATTTTTACTAATATATCACATGGCCGTAAAGCAACCAAATTTTTAATCTTTTCTATATGCTGGATGTTTATCAGGCTGATTTCCCTCCACACATTTGCGGCCTATCAGCTCCGCCCGAAAAATGATTTTTTGCTTCTACCCGTGAGAGAATGTTGTGGGTTACTGTGGGATTATACTGCAAGTGGTAAGGATAGTGCAAGTTGTTGCTGTGTTCCCACCACACTTTTGCGCCTTAACGGCTCAGCCCGAAAGGTGCTTTTTTTGCTTCTAACCGTGAGGGAATGTTGCGGGATACCGCAGCACTGTACTGCAAGTGGTATGGATAGTGCAATTTGCTGCTGTTTTCCCACCACACTTTTGCGCCTTAACGGCTCCGCCCGAAAGGTGTTTTTTTTGCTTCTAACCGTCAGAGAATGTTTTGGGATGCCGCAGGACTGTGCTGCAAATGGTATGGATAGTGCAATTTGCCACTGCCACTAAACCTTTTGGAACTATCCCCGAATACTTAAATTTCAGTATCAACTTTTTTCATTTACCGACATTTGTCGGAAAATCCCTCATTTCTTCCTTGCAGATTTGTGTTGTAGATCAATTTGATCCATCTAACCAAATCTTGAACCAATGAAAAACATACTCTTAATGTTAGGGGAAGAAAACGGGTCGATCATTTGCAGATTTTCATTTAGATATTCTTTTTAAAAAGACTTTTTTTTCTTTTTGGGCGTGCCCCTAAAGGGTCGCGTCTTCCGCTGTATCTTTTGTTCCAAAAGGATGCCGCTGCAACCGCTCACGCGCTATTGATAAACGCCATGGCAAAATCTCATTTTTTTGCTGGGTGTTATTAAGTGATTTCCCACCACAATTTACGCCTTAACGGCTACGCCCGAAAGGTGATTTGCTTCTACCCGTGATTGGATGTTGTGGGTCGACGAAGGATTGTGCTACAAGTGGAAGGGTAGTGCCATTTGTGCTTTTTTTCCACCATACATTTGCGACCTATCGGCACCTCTCAAAAAATGATTTTTTTGCTTTTACCCATTGGAGAATGCCCCAGAAGTGTGTTTCAGGTCGAAAAAATATCGATAACAAGCTGGTAGTGACCACTTCCCACTTGAATCCGCTCAAAAGCTGTTTAAACAGTTCACAAGATGAAGCGTAAATTCTAAAGTAGGTTGGAATCAAATAACTAAAGGCTGAAGCTAGCAGGGTATTTGAAGTTATGGATTGTTCGATAGCATATCAGGCTGTTGCCTTGCCGGTCTACAACCAAGCTTATTTGATAAAGTTGTTAGAGGTAAAAACTCATCTTAAAATCCAATATATTAAGTAGTTATTTTAGCGGTCAGTCATTTTTGTTCCGGCATTTACAATCTAATTATCACCAACACTCTGAAATAGTCGCCCTGTTTGCCATAATTAATGTCAGAGCTTTCACCATAAGTATGGGACAGCCGTTTTTCTATGTTTACAAGTCCCGTGTGGAATCCAGTGTCATTCAGTCCGGTATTGATCAGGTTTACTGTTTCTATTTCCAGTTTATTACCCTGCAAAGCCAGTCTTATCTTACCGGGATCTTCTTCTACGCTTAGGTTGCCGTGCTTGACCATGTTTTCGGTGAGGCTGAGCACGACCAGTGGAATGATTGCCGTTTCCTCCACCTGCCCGTCGTAACTGAAATCTACAAACAGACTGGGCTGCTTGATCCGGCTGAGCTGTAAGAGGTGCTCAACCTGCCTGATCTCGGCCTCCAGGGGCATTAGCTCGGGTCCCTTTTCACATTCGAGTGCATAACGCATCAGTTTGGTCAGGTACCTGACCGCTTCTGCCGAACGCGGCTCTGTCCTATGGGTGCTATTATAGATATAGGTAAGGGTATTGAAGAGAAAGTGCGGGTTGATCTGTGATTTCAGGTTCGCATTCCTGGCCTCGGCAAGTTCAAGCAGCGTCTGTTTTTCACTGATTGTTTTCGCCGCTGCATCCTTTTCGAGTTCTGCTGTCCGCCCGGACTGCCTGATGTATTCGCTGAAGAAATAGTAGGCGGTGGAGAATAGCATGAAATATATTGCCCTCCATACAGTTGCAAAAACAAATTTCCAATTACTCATAAGGCCTGCCAGTGATATCGCCTTTGCCGGTGTAGGGCTCAGGTGGCTGGCCAGGTTATTCAGCAGTACATAAACAATGATCTCAGCCAATACCAGTGGAAAAAGCAGAAAGCGATAATGTCCGGCTATAAATAGCAGTCTGCGCAGCATTGACCAATGGAAATAGAAAAGCCCGATGTTGATCGCATAATGGGTTACATAAGCGGAAAGGGGCAGCGACGATTTTACCGTCAGGGCGACCACAAGATTTTCGTAAACTATAAATATCAGCCAGCCAAGGATATGCCAGCGGTTGGTTTTAATCCAGTTTTTCATTTTGTTCCTTAAGTTAAAAATCCATTTTACCACGGGCCGGAGCCGCTTGGCGTAAGTTGGTCTTTTTGCCTTTTTCATCGGGCTAGTTTTCCCCCATGAAAAGAATTAACGACATAAAATCCAGCAGGAAAACGGTGTTCGTTTTCCGCAGGCAGCAAAGCCCAGATGCCGTTCCCGGCACCAGTGATCCGACCACAACGACGATAACCATTATTACAACCGTCACCACCCAATCGGACGTGGCAACGGGTAGCCTAAAGCCTTTTTGAGATCAAGATATCCTTTGATACCTCATCCATAAAGGCCTGTTTGTATTGCGGGGTCATGAGCACTTCGTATTTGCCAAGATCGATTGTATGCCCGTTGATCTCCTGTACAAACCGGGTGTTGATGATATAGGATTTGTGCACCCTGTAGAAATAACGGTCACTGCTCAAAAGCTCCTCCATTTCTTTTATGGTCATGTAAACCGAATAGTCATTTTCCGGAGTGTAGATGTGTACATGGTTATTGGAACCCTGTAGATAGATGATATCCTTTTTCAATACCTTGATCAGTTTACCGCGTTCTCCGTTGGTGCGCAGGAAGAATGCCTTCCGGTTTCCCCTTACCAGTATCTGGCTGTCATAATATTCACTGATGACCTGGTTTACCACTTCAGCGAAATCGCCAATGTTGAATGGCTTTAACAAATAATGTTTCGCGCGCACTTTGAATGCAGCGATCGCATGTTCGGCATGTGAGGTAGTGAAAATGATCTTATGGGGGCTGTGCTTCAGGTTGTCGGCCAGCCTGAGGCCAGTCATGGATGGCATATCGATATCCATAAAGATCAGCTGCCTGTCTGATTCTCCGCTGATCTCGCTCAGTGCCTCGACAGGGTTGGTAAATGTCCTGTGTACTTTCAGCCTGGGCATTTCAGAGGCGAAGTCTTCCAGGATATTGATCGCGGTAAGTTCATCATCTATAAAGATGCACGAAATAGGGTTTTTCATGAGGGTATGTTTTGGTTAGATAACAGCAATTTAGTAATAATATTCCAAATGGGAATAATGGAATCGGTAATGGATGTGGCAGATGTCCGGCATTCATACAATTTGAGGATATCTTTTTTTTTCTTTGGTGCCTGCGTGCGAGTGGGGCGATACGCTATATCTTTTGTTCCGGAACGAAGTCGCCGCTGGCCCTGACAGGGCAAGACTGTAGTACACTAGATATTTTTACTTAAAATTAAGTATATTGTGATTTAATTCATCAGGTTCAAAAGAATTTACTGAACTTGTATGTCTTGATCAATACATATGATGTCCCTATGGTTTATTTAAGAAAAAATACGGCCCTTAGGTGTTCTTTTTGGGAATTGTGGGTTTGTGATTCATTTGATTGCGGGATATTGCGGAATTTCCGGGGTCCAGGGCTGGCTGTTTAGGGGGTAGCTACCGATTCTTTATTATTGTAATTTCAGATACTTATGTTCAGGACAATATTTCTTTTTGCTTTAATTGCTTTTCATTCAATTGATGTTTGGAGTCAACCAAGGGTTGGTGATCAGGCACCCCACATTGAAATTACCTCATGGATTAAAAATGTCCCGGAGATAAAAGATTTAAAGAACAAGTTTATTGTGATCGATTTTTGGGCTACCTGGTGTGCTCCCTGCCTGGAAACTGTTCCCCATTTCAATAATTTAGTCGCCAAAAACATCTCGAATAAAAACCTCCTGTTTTTAGCAATGACTGACGAGAATGAGGAAAAGGTAAACTGGTTGTTAAAAAGAGTTCAATTTTCATCCGCAGTGGTCAGTGATATTACGAGACTAACACTTGATAACTTTAAGGTGAAGTTTATACCCTTGTGCGTAATGATAGATAATAACGGTATTATTCGATGGGTGGGTAACCCGGGTGAGCTAAGTAACGAAATGATCCAGGCAGTCATGCAGGAAAAATCACTTCCATTATCCCCTGAGAAAAAAGCGTTATTGATAACAAAGGAAGTGGATGAAATGTATGCTGCACTTGTCGCAAAATATTCAACATATATCAATGATAAGGATCTCAAAGAGTACTTCAGTATGACCCTATCCATGTTCAGTCACAACCGTTCATCTTTTTTAAGCCGGAATAATGCATATAACGAAATGATTATCAGCGAGAGTCTTCCGTATCGTATGGCCACTCTTTTGGGGATTTCAGAAAGCCAAGTCGTTTTACCGGCAAATCTATCCAAATCCTATATCTCATATTGCTATAAAAGCGAAAAAAAGACATCGGTAAAGCAGGTCTCCAACATCATTTTTGATGAATTGAACCTGAAGCCCGTGGTCGCGGATAGTTTAGTGGAGGTTTTTCAGCTGGAAATTGCAGATAAAGAACTGTTTCGCAGGTTTATACCATCTGATGTTTCACCTGCTCAGGTAGGACATACCTCGTGGTCGAAAAGTTATGCCGGGATTGACAAGGAAAGTTTTAGTAAGCTGGTACAACTGATTGAAGATAAATTTCAAAGACCTGTTTTCCTAAATCCGGCTAAGCTCTTTGAAAGCAAAATATCATTGACTGTAAAAGTCGACAATGAGGAAAACCTCGTTGAATCATTAGCGTCTTACGGGATAAAAGCAATGGTGGTCAAAAAGAAAATGCCTGTGTACCATTTTAAGGAAAAAAACTAAACCTAGCCATCTATTAATTGTATTTGGCATTGGGTATAATTCCTAAATCTAAATTAAATCAAAATCATAGCTGTTAATTATGTTCAAGAGATATTTTTTAGTAGCCATAAGCATTCTACTTGGGCATTTTAATGCCTTCGCACAGCTTAAAATTGGACAGGATGCTCCCGAGATAGTCATCACAGACTGGCTCAAGAACGTGCCAAAATCCAAAGGATTTTCGGGGAAATTTATCATTATCGACTTTTGGGCAACATGGTGTGCCCCATGTCTTGAAACCGTTCCCCATTTTAATCAAATAGTAAAGGAGAACAGATCAAACTCTGATCTAATATTCTTGTCACTAACCGAAGAAAAAGTATCAAAAGTGATCCCTATGTTAAAACGGATCCCTTTTAGCTCAATTGTTGTTACCGATACAAGCCGGCAGACCTATGATAACTTCATGGCAAATGCGATCCCTTTTTGTGTCGTTATCGATAACAGAAACAAAATCCGGTGGTTCGGTCATTCAGGATCGATAAACAGCAAAATCATCAGCAGTATTTTGGGTGGAAAACCGGTTGATAGTGAAGAGAAGGCAGAAACATCTATTTCTACCGATACCGATAAATTATACGATAACCTCTATGATAGGTATGCGGGGTATTTTGATGATGAGCACGTAAAAGAATATTTTAGCATGGGCCCGGTAACATCAAAACCCCTTGGTTCTGTCAGGTCGAGGGGAGGGGTAGGGAAATTTCCCTACAAGGAGATGGTCATAGGGTATAGGCTTGTTCCAAGAATTTCTACACTTTTAGATATTGGTACCGAGCAGATAGTGATCCCTAAAGCACTGCAGGAAGCATGCATTTCATATTGTTACAAGAGCGAACTTAAAAATAACAAAAAAAATATCCTTGATACAATCCTTTACCAGCTCAATTTAAAATATGCGATCAGGGACAGTCTTTTGGATGTAATATCGCTGGAGATCGAAAATCGTAATTTATTAGTGAAATTTGCTTCCGATTCGCTGGCCCACATGTCACGATCCTCCTCCTCAGATAGTTATGCAGCGATCGAACACCATGACTTTTCTGAACTGACCAGGCTGATCCAGGAAAAGGTTAAAAAGGTGGTAATTGTACAGCCCGATCCTGTTTTTACCAAAAAGTTTTCCCTTACCGTCAAATTTGACAACCTGCAGGCCCTAGCCAAATCGCTCAGGTATTACGGTATAAAACTTACCATTGTTAAACTTAACACACCGGTTTACCGGTTTGAAGAAATAGAATAAAATGATAGTATTCACAAAATTGGATGATCTGGTTATATAACCTGATGGCTGGTTAGTTTTAGGGATCGTTTCTCCGTTGGATCAAGCCTGATAGATTAATATTGAATGAAAAATAGAAAAAGAAAAATAATTTGGTAATTGATATAGTTTTTATTTAAATTTACTAAAGCCTTAGTTATTTCGCTGGGATCTGGCCTGAAACATATTTATCTGTTCGATCATATGCGTCGGGAAAGAGATGCTTAGATCCAAGGTATTGAATAATAGTTTTGAGGAATTCAAAACGAAACGTGAAACATCCGTTTTTTGAAAAATTTTTCTGCGCAGTCGTCGTTTTGGAATTCTGCGATATTCTTTTGTTGTTACTACTCGGGGTGGTAACAAATAATAAATTCAATGTCTGTTTTTTAACAGTTTTTACCTGTAACATAATTTAATGACTGAATACCTATAATTTACAATCTGAATTTAAAAACAAATGCTCAATCTACTCTCACCACCATCCAGGATTGCCGAAACCGCACTTCAGTTTGTAAGCGCGCTAAAGGTAAAGATTTCGCACACCACCATACAGCAAGAAATTGAAGAACATCCATTTTATCCGAGTCTGTTAAGCATAAGTGAGGTTTTAAGCAGTTTTGGAATAAAAAACGTCACCGGGAGATTTTCCCCCAGTAAAATCCTCAACATCCCTCCGCCTTTCCTGGTCCAGTTAAAGGGGAAAAATGATGACAATCAGTTTTTTTCCGTGATAAAAAAAATAACAGATAAACAGGTCTACCATTACGATAGCAGGGTAGGAAGATGGGGGTATGATGATAAAACTTCGTTTATAAAACAGTTTACTGGTGTGGTGCTTATGGCGGAAGCGGGAGAGGCAGCGGGAGAAAAAAAATATGATCTACAGGTGCAGCTGGAAAGAAGGACACGATATCTTCAGGTTTTTTCGATATTTATCCTACCGCTGATATTCCTGGCCCAAAGTGTCTTAGGCTTTATAAACCACGGCCTTGCAGCCATTATACCGTTTATTACAGGAACATTGTTACTGGCAGGATCAGCAATAGCCACACTGCTGATCTGGCATGATGTAGACAGATATAGTCCCGCAGTCCAGGCTGTCTGCGGAATCAGTAAAAAACTAAACTGTAATGCCGTTCTTGATTCAAAAGGGGCCGGCTTGTTCGGGATTAAGTGGAGCACAATTGGTTTTTCCTATTTTGTTGGGGGACTTTTATATATCATGGTAAAAGGATATGATCATGCTGCCGCCTTGAGTACCCTTTGGCAAATGAATCTGCTGGGAACATTATATGTTTTCTATTCTCTTTATTATCAGTGGAAAATAGCAAAAAACTGGTGTATGTTGTGTCTGTCGGTGCAAGTTATCCTTGTTGGGGTCAGTCTAACCGGTTTTTTTGGGGGGCTGGGAAATGCTTTTGTGTTTGCGCCCACTGAAATATTAAAACTGGTAACCTTATGGATAATCCCTTTTATTTCAGCCACGGGCTTATCGGCCGTTTTACTTAAGGCTAAAGAGTTTAGAGAAGGAAAGCTGGCATTTCAAAGGCTTAAACGGAATCCGGAACACGTAAAAAAAGAACTTTTTCATCAGCCTCGGGTGCTAACAGACCCGGAGGGTCTGGGCATTGTGCTGGGAGATCCCAATGCAGCGAATAAAATCATTAAGGTATGTAATCCCTATTGTAAACCCTGTTCGTTAGTTCATGATGCACTTAAAGACCTGTTAAATACCAGTTCCAATCTATCCATCAGGATTATTTTTACCTCGGGTATTAACTCAGACGATAAAAGATATTATCCGGTAAGGCACTTTCTTGCCCTTTACGAAAGTGGAAAATTCAGCATCGATGATGTTTTAGGTGATTGGCATCACTCCGCGGATAAAAACTATGAAGCTTTTGCAGCCCGCTACCCTTTAGGTGAAGATATCCTCCTTAGCCAGAATGCAAAAATAGCTGCAATGCAGGCCTGGTGTGCAAAGATGGACATCGCATTCACACCAACCTTTTTTATAAATGGTTTCCAACTTCCTGCAACATACGGGATCGAGGATCTAAAGTATTGCTTTTTGGACTAAGATTGTCTGGTAAATACCAGGCCTGCTGTGTCGTCCGGTTAGGATTATTCCCTGAACTAAATGTAAACATATGAAAAAGATCGAATTAACAGCCCAAGAATTTGGAAGCGAAGAAATCCTAGGTAAAAATGATTTAAAATCCATCTTTGGGGACACCCCCTCAAATCCATTCTCATGTAGCGCAACAGCCCCATGCCCGAGCGGGGAACCTGTAAGCTGCAGTTGTACCGAGGCAGCGAGTACCTGTGACGCCACAGGCAATTCTGTTACTTGTAAATGCGGTAAAAAGGAAGCGAAAACAGATACCTGCGCAAGTTCTGGAAGTGGTTCTGGTAGTGGAAGCGGGTCCGGAAGTGGAAGTGGTTCTGGTAGTGGAAGTGGCTCTGGTAGTGGAAGTGGCTCTGGTAGTGGAAGTGGCTCTGGTAGCGGGTCGGGAAAGGGCAGTGGTTCTTAAATTCCTAAAATTAGCTGTCCGTCAGTTGTAAAAAGGTAGATAAGAGACTTGAAAACTATGTTCCTGCTATCCTTGATTTTCAACCGGAACAATCACCTTTTCGGGTAACATTGTTACTTATTGCGTAGCTTTTAACAATCCATCGAATGGAAACACTTAAACTATTAATCCACAATAATTAAATTCTAAATTATGAAAACTTTATCATTGCAAGCCGAAGATCTTGGTGCAGAAGAAATTCTTTCAAAAGATCAGCTAAAAAAAACGCTGTTGGCCGACGGACCCGAAATACCTGAGGGTTGTTCAGCGAGTGTTACCTGTAAAAGCGGAGAAAGTGTTAACTGCAGCTGTACAGCTATGGCAGGATCCTGCTCCAGTACAGCCAACTCAGTTAGCTGCAATTGTGCTAACGGAACGGGAGCAACCTTTACCTGTTCAGCTGGTTCTGGTAGTGGAAGCGGGTCCGGTAGTGGATCTGGGAAAGGTTCAGGCAGTGGTTCGGGCGGAAGTGGCACTGGATCGGGCTCTGGGTCGGGTTCTGGTGGTGGCTCAGGAAGTGGTACCCGTTATTCTGTACAGAGCCGCAACAATGGACATGTAGGAAATGTAGATATTTCGGTAGATAATGTCGTTTATAGTAGTCCAGTGGGCATAAATGCATTTTTTCCGGTTAGTCTCGCTCCTGGCTATCATAGCTTTCATTTCCCGTGTGCAGTAGTGGGTTCACAAGTCAGTTACCAAATAAATGGAGTGCAGCAAATATGCGGGTCCTTTACCCGAAATGTTACAGAAAACATACAGATTGACATCACATAAATAAAGAAATTGAGCTTGACCCTTTATTAATCCATAATTTAGGGTTAAGCTCTTTCTATTCACCTGTATTTTTCTGCATATGATCTTTTATGCTCTGGAGATTTCTTATAAACGGATAATAATCACAAGGTCACCTATTTCCAATCGGGGTTTTATATTCGAATGGTAACTGGTCGCCCAGGCGTTTTTCGGACCAAAATCCCCTGATCAGAAAAGTTTTGTAACCGGTAAAAACACTTCCGCTTTCATCAATAAGCGCCTCTTTTAAATATAGTAATAGCTGTGAGCTTTTTCCGTTAGGATCAACGGCTGGGAACCCGACCTCGCCGGGCATCTTATTCTCTAGTACTTTCAAATCTATTTCAGTTTGGCTGGGTAGCTGCTTCATTATCCTGATCGCCTTTTTGGGATTGTAGCTAATGTTTAGTGCGTTAAACTTGTATGATACAAAAGAGCTATCTACCCTGGTAACAAATTTTTCCAGTTTTACAGGGGTGGGGATCATGTACGCCCTTTGGTCAAATATATTGCTGCTCTTGACCATCTGGTTTGCAAGGAAACCCTCTTCCAAAAGGTTATTACTGTAAACCGATCTTAAAAAATGCATTAATGAACCTTGATAAGCCTTCAGCCTGTTCTCTTCCCAATATTTTCTTTGTTCGGCAGTACCGGCCATTTCCTCAAAACTGCTCTCCCCGTCATAAGAAGTGATACTTTTTTTCATGTCATATTCAAATGAGCGCAAGAGATATTTTATCCGGTAACCCAGGGTGTTGTTTTCGATGATAATCAGCTCATCAGCTTCGCCTTTCAATGCCAGATTATATGCATCTATCTGCTTGCCTGCAAAAGAGATGACTTCCGGATTTACAATAAAACATTTGTTCCTATCCGCCGATTTTCCCAAAAACTGCTCCTGGAATATATTCAGATAGCGCTCGCGGTTTTGGTCCGAGGTGATGTTAACTTCGCCTAAGTTAATTGATTTTACCTGTAGCTTGATCAGTACCTTTACCGATTTGTCGTGTAGGGAAAGGGCCAGGGAAGGACTGTTGTACCCGAGCATTTTTGTAGATACCAGATAGTTCCCGGCTTGCATTTCTGCAAACATAAAGTGACCCTGGGTATCTGTTGCTGTAATTCTTTGCGCTCCGCTGATAAAAACAGTTGCACCCTGAACGGGCCTACCATTCTCATCGGTGACCGATCCCGATATATTATAGAGCTCCTGAGCACTGAGGCCGGAGCAAAAAAGAACATCAACAAAAAAAAAGAGTACAAATAACAAGTTCTTCATAACATACTTTTTTTACTTTTTCAACTGCAGAAGTTTTGTGAATATCATCGCGGATCAATATGCATTAGCGGAAATTAAAATCAGATCTGAACGTTCATTGGATGCGATAAATTTTCAGGTTGAAGGTATTTTGCTTTCAACTGTTCAAATATGGTGTCAGGATGGTATGTGATATCCTTATTAATATTATTTATCCTCCATAGGTTGTTCCACATATGGATGCCTATGGCATTCTCGGGAATTATCCTTCGTTCGGTAGTAAGGCTTTGCATTTCGGTCCAGTCGACTGGGCAGAAGGTTTCGACGGGTTGTATGAACGGTTTACTTTCAAACTGCCTGAGCACCGAGGCAATCAACTTTGGTCCGAAAGTTCCCCATTCAATATCTTTATGGTCCGGGAAAGATTCTATATAGTCCAAAATCATTTTTAAAAATTCAGCTTTTTTTGGTGATTTGATTACACAACAAGTGATGTCGGTCTGATGGTTGCTGCTAAAATTTTCCGTGGCGAAACAGTATTCGTCCCCGATAATAAATGGTTTCAGGCACACCATGTCCATATCGACCCACCATCCTCCTTTTTCGTAAAGCAACTTATACCTGAACCAATCGGAGAATGCAGCAATTCCACCTGAACTATCAAAAAAAATATTTTTTTTATCCAGTATAAGGTTTGCATCGAGCAGATTTACGCCTTTTGGAATATTGGAGATTTCCTCGTAGGCATATATATCAACATTATGGCCATTTTTCAAAAAGGATGAAATCGAGAGTAACTCCATCGTTGAAAGTGAAGTTCCATACCAGAAACTCTGTATATTATCATTCATGAGCAAATTTAGTTTTACTCAAGATACCACATTTTCATTTTTAACCGGCTTTTTCCCGCAATTTTTTTTAATTTTATTACCATATCTTAAACGCCTCATATATGTTCTTCAACCCAGTCCCTCAGCTTAAACCTATACCCGCATATGTTATAAACCTGGTCCGCAGGCCCGACCGGCGCAAAAATGTCCTTAATCAGTTTTTTGGGAGGTCTGAATTTAAAGTCACAGTAGTGGATGCTGTGGAAGATCCGTTTGGTGCCTTGGGGCTATGGAAAACACTTTGCATGATCATCAATGAGGTGGCTGGCGAGAATCCCGATTATATCCTGGTCTGCGAGGACGACCATAAATTTACAAATAACTATTCCGAGAGAAAACTCAGGAAAAGCATTGATGCCGCCCAGGCACTAGGAGCGGACGTTTTACTTGGTGGAGTGAGCTGGGCAGGCGACTCAGTTAAGCTTACCGACTCTTTATTTTGGATAAAAAGCTTTTCCGGGCTTCAGTTTACCATTATATTCAAAAAATTCTTTAAACAAATACTGGAAGCTGATCTGGAAGGGTATGATGCCGCTGATTATAAAATGTGCGACCTGAGCAGGAATATCCTGCTATCATTCCCCTTTTTTTCCACACAACGTTCTTATCCTTATTCTGATGTTACCCCGCTAAATAATCAAAAAGGAAGGGTAAAACAATTGTTTGACCACTCGGCCAAAAGGCTTAAAAAGCTAACAACGGTATCAGATTTTTATAGAAAACTCAGGCGGGTACCCCTGGAAGCTTACAATGTTGATATCCATCAAACCATGATCCCTACTTATGTCATTAACCTGAAAACAAGGGAGGATAGAAAAAAGCATATTGAAGATCAATTTAGCGGAAAAAATGAATTCCAGATCACCTATGTTGAAGGGGTTGTCCACCACATCGGGCATGTTGGTCTTTGGGAGAGTATCAGGAAAACAGTAGCCCTGGCCATGGAGAAAAATGAAGACCTGATCATAATATGTGAAGATGACCATGAGTTCCTCAGCCATTACAATAAAGGATTTCTCATCGAGAATATCATTAAAGCCCATTCCCTTGGAGCCGAAGTCCTGCTGGGCGGTATTGCAAAAATAGAAACTGCGGTGAGAGTGGATAAGGACCTGTTTTGGGTCGATGAATTTTATTGCACCCAGTTTACCGTTGTCTATAAGCGGTTTTTCCAGCAGATTTTGGATGCCAGTTACGACGAATCCGTTACCGCGGACGGAAAATTATCGGCTATTGCCATCAATAAATTTGTTCTGTTTCCATTCGTCTCCATCCAGAGAGATTTTGGCTATTCTGATATTACCGCCAGGGACAGCGAAGAAATCCGCCAGCCTTCCTCTTTTTATGATACACTCGGCCGGATGGAACTGCTGGCCGATAGACAGGAAAAACTAAAAATAGCAAATTGAAATCCTGGTTAAAAACTTTAAACTTTGGGTAATGAAAATAGCGGAAGACCGGCGCGCCACGGATATTGCCAAATTTAAAATACGTAAACGATGATAGTTTCGAGATTGAACGGGGGGCTGGGGAACCAGATGTTTCAATACGCTTTTGGAAGGGCATTATCCCTGAAATATAATTTGCCTTTGTACATGGATAAAAGCCTTTTTAACGGTTCGGAAAGAAATTATGGCCTAGATATTTTTCCTATAGAGATAAAATTTGCGGAAGAAATCCGATACGGTGATGCTGAAAAAAAACGCATTTTCCAACTGCAGGAAAGCCAGTCTGCTTATGACGGCACGGCAATGGAAAGTATAAACTCCCACGAGCAAACCGGCACTATTTTTATCGTTTCAGGTTATTGGCAGTCGTATAAGTACTTCGAGCAGATAGCTACCCTGATACGGAAAGATTTTACTATAGAAATGCCACTGAGAGAAGATGAATGGGAATTAAAGAAAAGGATACAAAACTCACAATCCGTAATGGTTCATGTGCGAAGGGGTGATTACTTATTCCCCGGCAACTTAGATAAACACGGAACCGTTGACCTGGACTATATTTACAGAGGGATGGAATTTTATAAAAATAATTTAAAAAAACCTGTTTTTTATATTTTCAGCGATGACATCGAATGGTGCAGGATGAACATTCGATGTGAGGATGAAATTATCTTTACCGATGGAGATATTGATGATGGCAGGACCTCGTTTTATTTGATGGGGCAATGTAAGTATTTTATCATTTCCAACAGCACATTTTCGTGGTGGGCCGCATGGCTTGGCGATTTCAAACAGAAATATGTAGTAAGCCCGCACTTTTGGTATAAAAATGTTCCTGCCAGCACGCTGGATATCATCCCCCCTGAATGGACTTGATACTTTAATAGGTGTTTTTTGCGGCACATCATATCCGTTAAATCAATCTTTCATTTCCGGTAATCTGCCATTCTTCCGGCTGTTGGATGACGGATCGGCCGGTGTTCAGGCCCATCATGCAATAGTTTGTTCATGGGCGCTACAAAATAGGAGCAAAGTGGCTCTATGACCTCGCCGAAATAACGACAGCCGTACCATTTTAGGGATACGGCTGTTATTTTATTGAATGCGCTTATGCCGGATGTCTATTCTGGTTAAGTTAGTTACCGGGATCTTTAACTTTCTCCACCACATCCTGGATACTCTGTGGCAGATTGGAAAGCAGGTTATAGCCAGTTGCGCTTTCAACATCCCTCACCGTTACGATATAATCTTTCCAGTTGGCACCTATGGTATTCACATTCGGGGTATTGACTGCAATTACCCTTGTTGAAGCTGTTACGCGGCTTAAATCATTATCGCCTGTTTTCAACAGTACGGCCACTTTCCATACATTGGACGGAACGGTTACTTTCCCGTTGTTGATGGTATTGGTTACCGATGCGCTTGCCGAACCGATTCCACCGGTGCCGTAGCTACCCATAATCACGTAAACCTCATAACCGTTTAATGCCTGCGCACGGAGGTAACTTTCGAACGATTCCCAGGTTTTCTGGTTATTGTTCGGTGCCTGGGGAATCATGTTGGTCATCAGGAATGTGGCCGAGTTGGCGTTGGCTGAACTGGTACGGTCGCCACTCGGGCAATTATGGCCCCTGTCAAAACCGGAACCTGAATAGCTGTTGCTTTGTACTTGGTACCAATTGGCCGGAAGCCCCGTAAAAGAAGCGAAATCATCTTTTCTGGTTACTGACCCATTAAAGTTGTTAGGATCTAAATGCCAGCTTACCCAGTTCGGTATCCCGCGCGTCATGCTATAGCTCTCTACATAGTATTTCTGGTCAATGAGGTAGTTTTCTGCTGACACAATGCTGGCCTGTGCGCCTGAAGGATTGCCAAATAGCAGGTTGGAATTGTCGCCGCCCGCCGGTGGTGCGTCCGCACCGGCTTCAGGGGTACCTCTTCCGGGTGCAGCGGTTCCGGTATTGCCGTTTTCTCCCGGATCGGTATCCGGGGGACCTACGGTTATACCCGGATCACCCGTACCTTTAAAAATGATATCATCGATATTGATCCTGGTGGTGCCTGCTTTTTTAATCTGGAAGCGGATTTTTCCGGTAGTGCTTACCTTGAATGAATCTGTTACCAGGACGGTACTGGTCTCGTTGATATCCGTACCAAGCTGGGCATAGGTCTTTCCACCATCTGTTGAAGCCAATAGCTGCCAGGTTGAATTGGCATCCGTGCCGTATTTGGCATGTGATACGTAAACCACTCTGGTTCCCGCAATATCAAAATTCATGGAAAGGTACCCTGTTCTCAGCCTTACGGACTTTGCACCATTCTTCGCATCCGCGGCAAGGTTGCCCAAAAGGGCGTCGCTTAAGGTCCATTTGCCGGTCAATAGCTGTACACTGTCCAATGCATAAGCCGCTTTGGTTCCGGATTCAAAGGTTTCGGTAATGGCGTAAGCGGTTGGCGCTTTTGGCGGGGTTTCAGGGGTTTCCCCTTCAACTGCTGTTTTTTTCGAACAGGAAAACAGGGACAGGACTCCGATAATTGCCGGATAGATAAGGATGTTTTTTACTTTCATTGTTTTTTAAATGTCTAACGAGTGGCGCTAATCAGATCATTTTAAAATGAGGGGCGAAGGTATCAATAAAAAATAGCTGTAATGTTAAGTTAATATTAACAAGAGATGTAAACCAATTCTAGTATTATAACTCAAAAACAACAAGTAAATAAGGGCGATTCACCAAAATTGGGGAACAACCATGAAGAAAATTTAGAGTTTAATATTACCTGCTGAGTACGAAAATATTAACATTTACCGTTAAAAAAAATGTTTTCCTACCCCTTAAATTACTGAAAAAACATGGAATCAAAAGTGTGAGGAGAGTTGCGCAGGACCGCTTCAGACCTGTTTCCTCCCATATTAGAAGAATTTATCGTCTGAACGTCTAGAACTATCGCTTAGGCAAAAGATTTGCATAATAGGAGGTTTGTTATAAAACTTTCAGACAGTTTCCCTGGTTTTCACACTATGCAGATTTTATCCCCCACAGCTGCGCATGGGTCAGCAAAAAAATTATATCCCTATCAGCAGTACGCGATAGAAACCCTGTTTGAAAAAATGCAGACCGGCACTGATCAGCTGCGTTTGCTCTTCCAGTTGCCTACAGGCGGCGGTAAGACGGTTATCTTTTCTGAAATTGCCGATCGCTTTATCAAAAAATATAAAAAAAAGGTTATTGTGCTTACCCACCGGCAGGAGTTATGCAAGCAGACTTCATTGGCCATGAAGAATGCCGGCGTTTTTAATAAAGTTTTAGACAGCAAAGTTAAACGGATAGCCAAAAAGGATTATTACCACTGTTATGTGGCTATGGTGGAAACCCTTAACCACAGGATCGATGATGGTCTGATCGATACTGAAGGGGTAGGCCTGGTAATTGTCGATGAGGCCCATCATAATTCCTTCCATAAGTTGCTTGGAAAATTTCCCCTTGCCAGGATAATCGGGGTCACCGCCACACCTTTCTCGGCAGATGCAGCGTTGCCGATGAAAAGCTTTTACAACGAGCTGGTGCTTGGGGAGCAGGTTAGTTCTCTGATCGGGCAGGGTTTTTTGGCAAAGCCTAAGAGTTTTGCCTACGAGGTAGAGCTTAATACGCTGAACCGGGGCATACATGGTGATTATACGGTGAGCAGTTCTGATGAGCTATATTCATCCAAGGTAATGCTTGATCTTCTGCTACATGCCTACAGGGAACATTCCCTTGGAAAAAAGACATTGATTTTCAATAATGGCATATTTACTTCCCGAAAGGTTCTGGAAGTTTTTCAGCAGGCTGGTTATCCCATACGCCACCTGGATAACCAGACAGAAAATCTGGAAAGGGTTGAGACACTAAAATGGTTTAAAAAAACAAGGGGAGCAGTATTGACATCGGTATCTATATTGACTACCGGTTTTGACGAACCTTCTGTGCAGTCGGTTATCCTCAACCGTGCTACTACCTCAATCACGCTTTACCACCAAATGATTGGCAGGGGATCCAGGCGTTTGCCCGCAAAAAAGACTTTTAATATTATAGACCTGGGCAATAACGCAGAAAGGTTTGGAGAATGGGATGCACCGGTGGATTGGCAGCATGTATTCGAAAACCCCGAAATCTATCACCAGGCACTGGCGAAAGCCGGCGATGATATCCATCAGATGCCTGCCGAAATGCGCAACAGGTTTCCCAACAGCACGGGGATATCATTCGATGTGCTTGCGGCATATCAGACAGCAATGGAGAAAGGGGAAAAAACAAAGACTGTGCTCCGCGATTCCATCAGGCAACATGCCATGATGTGCACTGACAATGCTGACACTATGGGAAAGGCCCTTGAACTGGCAGGGGAACTCGATAACGAAATCGACTGGAGGATAAAACAGTACAGCAAATGCCGGGGTTCGGTTACCAAAAACTATATCAAGTGGCTGGGCGGGGACTACCGGAGCCGTTTGCAGGTCCTGATCAGAAAAATAATGTCGCGGAGGGGGGCAATGCGTGCGGCAGTTTGATTTATAGCAGGAATAATAAATGTAAAGATTTTATTGGATTAGGATCATTTAAAGTGATCTAAATAAAAGTTGTACCTTACATTGTCAAATAATTAACCGAATGAAGTGCTTTAACCTTATGAAAATTATTATTGGTTTTCTATTCCTGATCCTACCTGTTCTAACGTTTGCCCAGAGCGGCAAACTGTATAAGGGAACGATCAACCATAAAATAAAAATCACTTTCTATCTGGAAGGATTAAGCGAAGGAACAAATGCTGATCCCGTTACCGGTAGTTATCGGTATGATAAGGGAAAGGGTTACATTCTGCTTAACGGGCATAAAAATAACGTGGGTGATCTAAGTCTGGTTGAAATGTCGTCCGTGAATTTCACCGGGACATTTTTGGGCACATTGAAAAAAAATAAAATCACCGGAAGATGGATCAGTGCTAACCAAAAAGAAGATTATACCTTTGAATTAACTGAAGTTGTTGCAGCTCAGGCGCAGCTAAGTGGTTTCAGAAACGCGATAATAGATAAAGCATCAGAATTCAGAAGTTATTGACGCTTTCATCTCCTGCTTGGGAGGCTCTATTGTATCGATGGATTTAAGCTGTTGAACTGCAAAGTGAAAGTATATAATCATTGCGATCTAACCATTTTTTTTGTTACCGGTGATCACTCCGACAGATGTGTGTGCTGTGTAATAGCCATTTGAAGATTAAACAAAAGAGGGTGTCCAAAAAGGTAGGACACCCTTTTTTGTTTTCCCATTAATTCGTAAATTGATGTTGCTAATGAAAACAAGATCAAATTTACATTTTAAGGCCTTAACCTCCCAGCAGGTTGTGCTTTTTCCTTCAAATATTGGGGATCGGATTTCCTTAGATCACCCTGTTCGCATTGTTAACCAGGTTGTTGATTCACTCAATATCGATGATATTCTTTCGGGATATAAAGGTGGTGGCACCAGCAGTTTTCATCCAAGGATGCTCATCAAGGTTCTTTTTTATAGTTATTTCTGCAATATCTAATCTTGTCGTAAAATGGCCCGGGCGCTACAGGAGAATATTCATTTCATGTGGCTTTCAGGTAATAGTACCCCTGATTTCCGCACTATTAATGATTTTCGTGGTAAACGGCTTAAGGATAAGATCCAGCATCTTTTTGCAGAGCTGGTCCGTTTGATGGCTGATCTTGGCTATGTCAGCCTTGATATCCAATATGTTGACGGAACCAAACTGGAATCGGCCTCCAACCGTTACACCTTTGTATGGAAGGGCTCCACAGAGAAGAATAAGACAAAACTTGATGAGAAGATAACCAGGGTACTTGCTGATATAGACAGTTCTATAAAGCAGGATAAAGCTGAACTTTCCTCACCTGTAAAACAGAAGGCCCCTGTAAATTCAGCGGAACTCAAAAGCAGAATAGAGGAGCTGAACAATCGTTTGGCCGAACTGAATAAACCACAGAAAAAAGCGGTCAGGGAGCTTGAAAGAGAGGCACTCCCCCGGTTGAAGAAATACGAACAGCAACTGGAAACTTTAGGCACACGCAACAGCTACAGCAAGACCGATGCAGATGCCACTTTCATGCGGATGAAGGAAGACCACATGAAAAACGGTCAGCTCAAACCAGCCTATAATACCCAGATCAGTACCGAAAACCAGTTTATTACCAACTTTTCCATTCACCAGCGTGCGGGGGATACCGCTACCCTAGCCCTTCATCTCGAGCAGTTCAAAGCGTATTACGATAAACAATCCAAAAAAGTGGTTGCAGACTCAGGCTATGGAAGCGAGCAGAACTATAAGTGGATGGAGGATAATGGAATTGAGGCTTTTGTCAAATACAATTACTTCCATAAAGAACAAAAACGGGTCTTTAAAAAGAATATATATCATGCATCAAACCTGCCCTACGATGTGCCAGGGGATTTCTTTATTTGTCCGGCAGGCAAACATATGATCAACATAGGAGAATCCGAGCGTGTTTCAGAGTTGGGCTATAAATCTAAGGTAAGCTATTATAAAACCCACAGCTGCGAAGGCTGCCCACTTAGGGAAATGTGTTATAAAGGAGATGGAGACCGTAAAATTGAGGTCAATCATACCTTAAGGGCCTTTAAGGAAAAAGTAAGGCAAAAGCTGCTGAGTGAAGAAGGCAGCAGGCTTAGAAAAAACAGGGCAATAGAGCCAGAAGCAGTATTTGGTCAACTAAAAAGCAATAACCGGTTCAATCGGTTCAGGCTACGAACACTCCCTAAGGTAAATGTCGAGTTCGGATTGGCTGCAATAGCACATAACTTAAGAAAAATGGTTGCAAAAGCAGCATAAGAACCCTCTTAAATCAACCAAATCATCGCTATAAGACAATATCAACAGAACCTAATTAAACAACAAACTCGGTAAAGTATAAATTGAACAGCTATTCATAGAAACCTCAAAACTTCAACCATTGATGTAAAAAAAAGAGGGACCCTTTTTGGACACCCTCGGGAATTACTGTATTTCAATCTGTCTGGACACCACCCTGGCTTCTTCCTTTTTAGGAATATCCAGAATAAGTACACCGTCTGTGTAGCTGGCCCGGATGCTGTCCACATTTGCTGTCTCAGGGAGAGTAAATACGCGGGTAAATGAAGAATAACCATATTCCCTGCGGTTATAGTTTTTTTTCTCCATATTGTTCTCATCTTTCTGCTGCGAGGAAATCTTTAGCACATCCCGTTCTACAGAGATCCTGAAATCCTCTTTTTTCAGCCCGGGTGCGGCGAGCTCGATGTGGTAGGCGGTGTTCGATTCCGATATATTGGCCGCAGGGACACTGCTGATGCGGCGGTCATTGAAAAAAGTGTCGCCCAGTACCGATTCGAAGATATCATTAAAGCCTGGCAATAATGAACTGTTCTTTTTTTCCGGATTGAATTTAACTAATGTCATAGTTTTTTTCTCCTTTTAGTGTTTTAATAATAAATGGACTATAAATCAATTAATTTTCTGCTAATCTTGTATCCAAGGTTATACCCTGGAATATCAAGCGCTGTGCCAATTCAATTCTTTGATAACCTGAGTGGTGGATTTCTGAAATATTTTCATTTTCCCTGCAAAATTTTCAGTTTTGAAGCTGAAAAAAATTCAGTGGCATTGCAATACCAACCGCCTGTCGTTGTTCTACATCCCGCTAAGGGAGTTAGGTGGATAAATTCCGTGAAAAATCGCTTGAAGAAAGCTGACTCTAAATTAACTTTGCAGCATGACAATGCAGGAAGTAAATGAGCTGGAAGAGTGGTTTAAAAATGTGGAACTGCCAACGCCACCCGTGCTGCTGTTCCCCGGTACGGAAATCGCGGATGTAAATAAGTTTCTTGAGGTCCAGTTTATCTCACTGCGGGCCAACCCGGACAGTAAAACGAATGTACCCGTGCTTTACCGTTTGAAAGCCTTCAAACTACTGATTGAATCTAATCTGTAGGGAAATTGTCCGGCAATAAAAAGATATTGCACAGCAGTTTTTAAAAATTAACATTGGACGAAAACGTTTTCCATGATGTATACGTGCGGATGGCGTTTTGGTATTAGCTGCCATTTGGACAGTGGGTAAGGGGACATCGACTGTTGAAATGGTGAAAGTAGCTGTTGGACCGGTAATAATGACCTATTTATTTTTAACTATAGCACCGGCCTGCGATAGCTAACCATCCGTGGTTTGTATAGAGGATTCCATATCTATAAATATCTGCCCCAGATCCAAAAAAATGCTTAAAGATCCCCACCATCGGAGGGAAAAAAAACACCAGCACAGGTTACATCAGCATTTGGGTTAGTACTCGATTTTTTCCCTGGTCCAGATCATTTTTGATAAATTCCGTGCTTGACCAACGAACTACATATTGACTCCAGGTAAATCACGGCAATCGCCAGGATAAGTTATAAAGATGCAGGTCTATAACGCCAAACCATAGTGTTTTATTTCTCCCGAGCGGAACCTGGGCAATTTATTTGGCCTGCAGCCGGTAACGATTGCGTTTCTTTAAAAGGCAGGCCGCTGCAAGTGTAAGCAGGGCGGATATTAAATGTCCGTTGTCTGATTTACAATTGATAAAACTATAATGCTCTATAACAGGGGAGATTGTAACCGTGAAAAGAATCCGGATGGTATAGGGAACACCGGGGTTGGAAGCAGTCAGGCGCATCGTTGATGCATAGAATGACAGGCTGCTTAAATTATGCCCTAATCTTTACCTGATGTGTAAGCTGCTTGCTGTTAAAAATGAAGATTTCAATAGCATTAATCCAATTGCCCTATCCAGAACAGGTACTATTTTTATTGGACCCAACAATCTTTGTCATACCAAAACAACAGTTTCAGTACTATATTACATTTATATTGTTTGGCACATTTGTATCCTGAAGTTACACCGACTTCATAAGGCGGCTTTTGCAGGGATTTCAGACATGGATTGTCCCCTGTTATTGAATTGGGCAAATGTGATCAGCCCGTCGGAGGCCGTCCTGGAATCAATGATGTTATCTGATAGCATATTTTTTGTAATTTGGTTAGTTTGTTTGGTTAAGTTTCTCTGGAATCTACTGTAATGATTTGCAAATTAGTTATACCCAGATCCGGTGATATGGAGCTATCGACGGATGTTATGTATGGGGCGATGGGAGAGATGATCTGCCCGACGAAAAGGTTATTATGGAAATGGCTAAGCAGAATACTGTATCGGAAAAGCACCAGCTCACTAGGGCAAAATTACATTTTCAGTGGCTCCGCTCGGTTGGTATTTCGGCAAAAGTTGTTCTTCCCCACTTTTGATGTTTTTTTATGATAAATCTGATGGTGATTCGTTAAGAAATAATGAATCTTGCCAAACTGATTTTCTCACGAATTGATCCGTTTAAAGTAGCTTCAGCAAATAACCAGACCGATTTTGTTAATATCTAAGGAGTAATATCCGAACTTAGAGGAAGAATACCATAACGAAGAACTACAGGAACATAACCAGCTTAGGGAAAGTAAGCAGCAGAAACACAAACAACAACACAAAGACAAACATCTTAAACGAAAACATAACGGCATCAAATTGATCTCTCATAATCTGTGTTTATGCCAGCTCATTTTGCAGGCTATTGTTTAGAACAACAATCACCTCCAGGTAAGTAGCCAGTCATGCTTTGTAATGGCCTCAAAAATGAAATAGTTGAATATATGGGTTTAGGCTACGAACAGAGAGGTTATGGCTACATTCCCCAAGAATTGTCAACATACCTTTGCCATATACTAATTATTACAGAAACAAAAGTATGTCATCTCAAAACAAAATTGCAATCGTTACCGGAGGAAGCAGAGGTATCGGAAAAGATATCGTCCTTAATCTCGCTAAAAATGGCTTGGATATCGTTTTTACCTATAACAGTCAGAAAGAGGCTGCAGATGAAGTTGTAAATCAAATTGAACAACTTGGACAAAGGGGAATAGCCCTGAAGCTCGATGTTTCAGATGCTGCAAGTTTCGATGGTTTTATCAAAACGTTAGCAGCAGCATTACAGTCTCAATTGAATGCTCACCGATTTGATTTTCTAATCAATAACGCAGGTTTTATACATTACGCGGAATTTGAAACATTAACCGAAGAGCAGTTCACAGAAATGGAAAATGTACACCTCAAAGGACCATTTTTCCTGACACAAAAGCTATTACCACAAATCAATAGATTTGGTGGTATTGTAAATGTTTCTTCGGGTCTGACACGCTTCGCCACACCCGGTTTTGCAGCTTATGCCGCTTTTAAGGGGGCTATGGAAACATTGACAAAGTATCAGGCCCAGGAACTTGGGAAAAGAAACATCAGAGTGAATGTAATCGCGCCAGGAGCGATTGAAACCGATATCATGGGTGGTGCTGTCCGCGACAATGTAGAAATGAATAAATATCTGGCATCACAGACCGCCCTGGGTAGAGTCGGCCTGCCTGAAGATATCGGTGGGGTAGTAGCTTTTTTATGCAGCGATGCCGCAGGCTGGGTCAATGCCCAAAGAATTGAAATTTCAGGAGGATCCAATCTTTAATAGCCTATATGAAAATGGAAAATAAGGAAAGTGATTTCGTAAAGGCTTTAACGAAATCTGAAATAGATACCATCAGAACATTTTATGGTGCCTTCAAGACGAAGAATGCGGCAATCCTGGATGAGATCTGTAACCCGGACTGGAAAGACATTCCGCTGGCTCCCGGGCAAGCTGATGGACCGAAGGGACTTCAGGATATCATGACCTATCTTTTTGAAGCCTGCCCAGATATCGAGGTCGTAATTCATGAAATTTTTGGAACGCACGAACGGGCAGCGGTAAGGGCTTCGATGAAGTTTACCCACGTCAATGAAATCATGGGAATTCCGCCGACTCATCAGAAAGTATCCGTGGCCTTGCACGAATTCCATCATCTAAAAGATGGCAAGCTTACCCATACCTGGCATCTGGAGGATTGGTTCGGACTTTTAATGAGCGGCAAATCTCAGCACATTAGCCAATAACTGAAGGCATCATACTAAATTTTCAATCTGCCTGGCTCACAATAGGTAAATAAAACTTTAAATTTGCATATATGGAAATCGTTACGATAAAGTCTATTACATCATATCACCGTTTCAGGGGGCTTCCAAAACCTGAACACCCATTGATCAGTTTGGTTGATTATTCCCTGGTGCAATTTCCGGATGAGGAAAAAGCGGTCAATATCGTTATGGATTTTTATTCGATTGCCTTGAAGCGCGATATCGGGGCAAAACTGCATTACGGACAACAAGTTTATGACTTTGATGAAGGGTTGATGTCTTTCATCTCTCCAGGCCAGGTTTTACGGATAGAACGAAATCCGGGTTCGCTAGCAGGCGGATCCGGATATTTGTTGCAAATTCACCCTGATTTTTTATGGGGTTCTTCTTTAGCCCAGACTATAAATAGCTATTCCTTTTTTGATTATTCCATTCATGAAGCGCTCTTTCTTTCCAGTAAGGAAGAAATGAGCATACTTAATATTTTCGAAAATATAAAACAGGAATATCATGATAACATTGACGGCTTTTCGCAAGGGCTCATTATAGTTCAAATTGAACTCTTGCTCAAATACTGTGAACGATTTTACAACCGGCAGTTTATTACCAGAAAAATCAGCAGCCACCAGATGCTGACCAAAGTCGAGCATTTCCTTAATGAATATTTCTCTTCAGAACAACATCGGCAGGCTGGCCTATTGTCGGTCAAAACGGTCGCAGATGCCATGAATGTTTCATCCGACTACTTAAGCAGTCTTTTAAAACAGCTCACTGGTAAAAATGTTCAGGAACATATACACCACAAACTTATTGAAAAAGCCAAGGCAAAGTTATCGCTCACCAGTCTTTCAGTGAGTGAGGTCGCTTACGAGCTGGGTTTTGAACATCCCCAGTCGTTTAGTAAATTTTTTAAAATAAAAACAAACCGCTCGCCACTGGAGTTTCGTAAATCATTTAATTAAAAAAAACAGCATCTCAAAACATAGAAATCTTTTGAATCCTACATCTCTTTCCTATAGCTATTTAGGCAATAAAAATTAATCACTTTTCTTTTTCCTAAAGCAAATTCTGGAAAAAGCGTTCAGACACTATTAACGGGGGACTATTAAGCTGAAATGCCAAATACTTTGGCATTAAGTGCCTGTACCAGACAAAACAAGGCTAATGCACCGTACATTAAGCCCATGTATATCACTAGCTTCACGTCCTTAAATACGTAAAATGCAAACAATGGCAAAACTTGCAAAGCGTGCATCCCTACAAAATGGGCGATTCGCAAATCTCCGTATTTAAGGCTCCAGTTTAGAAAAGGTATCGTTAGACCATCAGAAGCCCCCACCCTGGACGAACCATTTGCACCCATAACAGCACCTTCCAGGGCAAATATGACAAATAGAAAAATGCCTAAACGAATGGCCCAAAGGTAATAATCAGGAAGAGTGGGGAAATTATGCGAACAGAACATAATACCGATGTAACCAGTATATAGAGTGGCGACTATTGCTGCGATGGCCATTGCCACAGTAAGCCAAGTGTATAATGTGGAACTCCTATTATAATGGGATAACTCACCACGCGATGCCTGAAAAGTAATGTAGGTAAGTTCGAATCCCAGACACACAACCAATAACCAATTGTATAGGCCGATATATTTATAGGAATCAAGATATCCAGTGTACCATGCCATCGTTAAGCTAAATATGCCGATTGACAACGCAAATTTAACAGGTTTGTACCAGGCATTCACACTGTTAATCTGCATATGGTTAAATTTTGATGCCAAGAGCATGATAACTGCACCAAATAGACATACCAGCCCAAAATAAAATAAGCAAGCATTTCTTGATTTCAATAATACTAAAAAATCGAGCATAAAGCGGTTAATCATAAAGTTAATTAAAGGAGTTGCGGAACTCAAGGGGAGTTAGATCTGTTTTACTTTTAAATAGTTTACTAAACGACTGGGGATATTCGAAGCCCAGCTTAAAAGCAACCTCCCCGACAGTAAGCGTTGTGGTGGAGAGTTTTTCTTTCGCTTTTTCAATCACTTTTTCGTGAATGTGCTGCTGGGTATTCTGTCCGGTAAGGGTTTTGAGAACTCCACTGAGATAGTTGGGAGAACAATTGAGCAGTTCGGCAATATGCTGCACGGTAGGCAGGCCCCTATTGATGAGGTCTTCATCATTAAAATAATCGTCGAGGATTTTCTCCAGTTTATCCAGTATTTGGCTTCCAGCTATTTTGCGCGTGAGAAACTGACGCATATAAAACCGATTTGAATAATTCAGGAATGATTCAATCTGCGAAATGATAATCTGTTCACTGAATTGATCGATATGTGCATGGTATTCCTGCTCGATGTTCTTAATAAAACTTTTCAAAACAATCTCTTCTTTTTCAGAAACAAAAAGTGCTTCATTTATCGCATAGTTGAAAAACTCATATTTTTTGATCGTTTTGGCTAACGGATTTCCCCACAGAAAGTCCGGATGGATAAGCAACATGCTTCCTGCACTCCTGAAGTCATCATCGGCTTTAAACGAAAATATTTGATTAGGAGATATGAAGAACAATATGCCGTCATCGAAATCATACTTTTGCTGTCCATAGCCATACTGCACATCTCCGGCCTCCACCTTTTTAAGTGAAATCATATAAAAATCAAAGACCACCTTGATACTATCCTCACTCTTGTAGGGCGTTATCTCAGCTAGGTCTATAACGCTAATCATCGGATGTTCCGGATTGCCTATACCCAGTATTTTGTGGTATTCCTTGATTGTTTTTATTCTGTAGGGCTGCTGCAAAATCATTCCGGTTATGATAGAAAAGATTATAAATGTAGGATTATTTGTTATCAACTTTTTCCAAAGTCAGTCCTGGATTCAATCCAAAGAAAGAAAGTCCCCAGAAGCCCCTGATGTTGAGGTTCCCTTTTTCGGTAGTGGTCAAATAAGAATCATAGGTATTTCCCTCAGCCCCATCATAATCATAGAGCTTTCCCTTCCAGCTGTTCTTCTTAACATCAAATTTAATATCTGTCAATAAAAGAATTCCCACAAGGGGCATTTTCCGTTTTTCTTTGTCAGGATTATTGACGTCCAAAACAGGCTTTCCATAATTATCGACGGGTTTTTTTAAATAGATTAGTTTGCCGTAATAATGCTCATTGGTCTTAAATATCTCCACCTTGCCTTCTTTGACCGGACTATACCATACACCAACAATATCATCAGCCTTTGACTGTGAAAATAACATTGTAGAAAAATTCAGAAATAGAATTGTTATAAATAGATGTTTCATTGCTCCTTATATTTTGTTGCGAACGCTTTCGCAAAATCATTCATTTTGATCCTGCCTAAAACCGCTGGTCTGTTTTTAAAATAATCTTCGAAGAGGTCACCATTGTGCATCGCCAAATTCATTTCGGTAAATTCTTCGGCTATTTTTTCAGACGCTCCAATTTTCATAAATGCATCTTTCATTTGTTTGTCACTGATAAGCACCCACTTTAAGTACGGTTTCCCGATTGCATTTCCCAGCATGGAAGCTATTTCCTGGCAGGTGAGTTCCTCACTTGCAACATACCTTACTTTCTTTCCTTCTTGCTGAGTGTTAAGTTCCTCTGCAATTGCAGAGGCAATATCTACTGGCGATACCCAGGCGATTTTGTCGGTTTCCCCATAATTTGATAATATTATTCCTGAATATCCTTTAAAAAGGCTTTTAAAACCATAGTGTTTAAGGTAAAGTAATTTTCCAATGATGCCTTTTAAAAACCCTTCACCCTTAACCATGTCCATAAACGCGTACAAGTTATAATCGAAAGATCCCGGTCG
The DNA here is from genome assembly GCF_052045455.1 of Pedobacter sp. 22226. Taxonomy (NCBI): domain Bacteria; kingdom Pseudomonadati; phylum Bacteroidota; class Sphingobacteriia; order Sphingobacteriales; family Sphingobacteriaceae; genus Pedobacter; species Pedobacter sp. 22226. Next base: position 479,017 of record NZ_JBQEPB010000001.1, read on the forward strand.
TAGATGGGTAACAGATACATCTTGAGGAAGTTGTTTAAAAACGTTCTCTGCAATGTAGTGAAAAACCAAAACCCCTGTCCCGGCAGGCTTCTCACCACCTACACTGCTCAGCTGTACCACCTTTTTAATGCCCGCATTTTGAATCGCCTCAGCATAATTCGTACTGATGCTAAATGCCTGTTTTTGATAATCAGGCGTATCAGCCCCAAAAAAGTTAAAGGGCGGCATCATGCAGTAGGCAGCGTCATGCCCTTGGAAAGTTCTATTTAGAAAAATGCCATCCTCTAATGCTCCAATCTCAGCCTTTGCACCCAGCTGCTCGATTTCCGCTTTCCTAGCGACCGAACTGCTGATTACCGTCACCTGATGTCCTTGTTCAATCAGCTGCACAACGAGCGGCTTGCTGATATTTCCCAAAGAACCTGTCACTATTATTTTCATGTTAATATTCGAATTAATTATATTTCAAAGTTAAGTCACAGGATCTCATCAGGCGTGCCCAAATCCACTTTTGTTGTGTTCAAAAACACTATAAAACGATTTTGCAAAAATTGAGACACATAATGTACCGTCCTGAATTTACTTGTCGTTTGCCTGAAGTACCCCAGAGTGGACGGTCTCTGTCTGGGCAATAAATTATAATGGTTGGTTATCAAATGTGGATGAGCATTGTGTATTATACAGAATGTTTTTTACAGGTTTACATTTGAATCTGTTTTGCTATCTAAATTGGAAAGGACCACTGTCACCAAAATATACTATTACGGTTATTTATAGTTTTATATTCAGTGATTTATCTTAGTTTTGTTGGTAAGAAAATTGGAATGTTTTTTATTAAACAGCTTTCCACTAGCCACGCCAAACAGCATAAATCAACTAACTGTGCTTATTGAAAGAGATATTATACTAGCCTTAAAACGGGGGGAGGAATCTGCCTTTAGACTAATTTTTGATCAAAATTTCAAGAGGCTTTTTGCATTTAGTTTCCGTCTCCTAAAAAATAGGGAACAGGCCGAAGAGGTTGTACATGATGCATTAATGAATGTTTGGGTAAATAGGGAAAGATTAAATGATGCCCTGTCCATCACTCCTTATTTATATACCATTACCCGCCGGTTAACCCTTAATGTGCTCAGGCATATCTCCACTTCGCAGAAAATGATCGATCAGCTTTGGCTTGATATTGAAAAAGTAAGTAATAATACAGAAGAATCTATTCTTTTAACGGATTTGCAGCGATTTACAGATTCATCTTTGCATATTTTACCGTCACAGCAGCAATTGGTATTTAAAATGAGCAGGTACGAGGGTTTAAATTATGATGAAATAGCCGAACAGCTCAATATTTCACGGCATACTGTTAAAAATCATTTAATCGCAGCATTAAAAACACTTCGTACACACTTTAATGTGTCGGATATGAGCTGCTTTTTTATTCTTTCTTCTTTTTTGATAAAAAAGTAAATTTTTTTTCCGGTCAACTAGTCCTAAAATTATTTTCACGTGTAATGCTATTATAAACCCAATGTAAAGGGGATGTAATGCTATGATTAAATCTGCTCGAATTGAATTGCTAATAAAAAAATATGATGATGGTTCCATCTCCCGGTCAGAATATATAGAACTGGTTGATGAACTTAAAGCCGGTGGCAATGAAAGGGCTTTTTTTAATGCCATTGATGCCATTTGGGAAGATACCAGACCGGTATCGTTCCATAACCAGGCACAGGAAGATGCATTTTACGACAAACTTATCCATTCGGATAGATTTAAGCGCAAGCCTTTCATTTTAAGGTCAAAACCTTTTTACCGCTATGCTGCGGCGGCGGTAATACTCTTGTTTTTATCGGCAGGCCTTTATTTTTATCTTAATCATACCCGTGGATCCAGATTTGCAGCTAACGATATCGCTCCTGGTAGCAACAAAGCGATGTTACTTTTATCCGATGGACAGAAAATAGATTTAACAAATGTAGCCAGTGGCGAACTGTTAAGTAAATCGGGAATCGAAATTTCAAAAACAGCCGACGGTAAATTATTATACAGCATTAAAAGTGATGCAAATGCACAGGAGCCCGGATTGGAAAATACCATTGTTACCCCAAAGGGCGGACAGTACCAGGTTAATCTGCCTGATGGTACAAAAGTTTGGCTAAATGCAGCCTCAACATTAAAGTTCCCTTTACAGTTTAATAAAAATGAGCGCTCGGTTTCCTTAACCGGCGAAGCTTATTTCGAGGTAGCAAAAAAATATAAAAATGATCATCGAGCAAGGCTCCCGTTTTATGTATCAACGCCTAAAGCCAGGGTTGAGGTACTCGGTACGCATTTTAATATAAACGCATACGAGGCAACCAGTAAAACCACCCTTTTAGAAGGATCGGTAAGGATTGTGGCAGCTCCAAATGCCAAAAATTCCCGCCAGCGCATTTCCTATTTATTACCAGGAGAGCAGGCCATTGTAAACCCCTTGGATATTGTGGTTAGCAAAGCTGATATCGAAGAAACATTGGCATGGAAAAATGGATTTTTTGTGTTTAACGGGCAAAACCTGGATCGCATAATGAAAGATGTGGAACGCTGGTACAATGTAGAGGTTGTTTTTGAAGATGAGGTGCTTAAAAAAGAATCGTTTAACGGAACCACATCGAGATTTAAAAATATATCACAGCTATTAGAAGTGCTGGAATCAACAGGATCAGTTCATTTTAAGATAGAAGGAAGGAGGGTTAAGGTAATGGATTAATATTTACCGATTTAAAATGTACTGAAACAAAAAACCGGGAGTGCTGCGAACATCCCCGGCTATAATCTTAGTGCATTAATGAAACGTATCAAACAGTACAATAAACCACTAAACTACAAATGTAATGAAATTTAAGGATCTAATCCGATCCGGGTATTCTGCCTGGGTAAATAAACCGATAGTTCGTGCCATGAAGATAACGATACTACTAATGACCACATTTTTGTTGCAGGTACATGCCAATGGATTTGCCCAAAATATAACTTTGAACCAGAAGAACACCACATTGAAACAATTGTTTGCCGAAATAAGGAAACAAACCGGTTACAATGTACTTTGGCAGGAGGGAAAGGTAAACGACGCATTAAAAGTAGATGCGGTTTTTAATAATCAGCCGTTGGAAAAAGTGCTTGATAAAGTGCTTGAGCAAAAGGCGCTTACTTACAGCATTGTAAATCAAACCATCGTAATCAAAAAGGCCGAAAAGCAATTTATCGATAAAGTTGTCGATTTCTTTTCCTCCATTAATATAGACGGGAAAATACTTGATGCCGAAACAGGGATGGAAATCCCTAAAGTATCGGTAATGTTAAAGGGATCATCGCGGACAGTATTGGCCGATGACCACGGAACTTTCCGTTTTAACAGTTTGCCTGATGACGCCGTACTGGTTTTTTCGAGCATTGGCTATGTTACCCAGGAGGTAAAAGCGGTGCCAAATATGACTGTACGCATGAAAATGGCCAGTCAGGACCTCGAAGAGGTGGTTGTTTCGAACGGATATCAGACGCTTAAAAAAGTGAGTTCAACAGGGTCATTCGGTGTGCTTTCGGCAAAAGATATTGCCCGCAGGCCACGCATCAATATTCTGGATGCAATTGATGGGGTGGTACCAGGTGTTGCCGTTGACACCAGAAACAACAAAATCCAGATCAGGGGTACAAATTCATATACCAATAGTTATGCACCGCTGGTGGTAATTGATGGTTTTCCGGCCATTAACCAAAACCTGACTACGGTAACCAATGGAATCATTAATGGCAATCCTGGTAATCCGAGTGTAACCCAAACATCAGGAAACGCTATTTTAAGCCAGTTCAATCCCGAGGACATAGAAAGCATCACTTTTTTAAAAGATGCCGCTGCATCGGCAATTTGGGGTGCAAGGGCGGCAAACGGGGTTATTGTGGTAACCACCAAAAAAGGAAAACGTGGTGCAAACACCATTAATTTCGGTGCTACATTAAGTACCGCTTCGCCTGCCGATTTTAGTAAACTCACCTCAATGAACAGCGCCCAGTACATCGATCTGGAACAGGAACTGGTTGATAAAGGTTTCATCTCCGATCCGGTAGCAGCTGTTATTGCTTCGCCAGCCAATGGTTACCGCTCGCAGCCTGTTTCGGAAGCCGAAGAGTGGATGTTTAAGGCAAAACGTAACCCTGCTTATGCAGCCCAACGCGATTCGGCACTGAATGTGCTGAAAAACCGTTCCAATCAGGGGCAGATCAGGGATTACTTATTGCAAAATGCCATAACACAACAATATAACCTCTCATTTTCGGGTGGTACCGACAACAGCTCGTATTATATTTCTGGAAATTACACCAAAGACCAGCCTATCTTTAAAAGCAATGCCGGCGAAAGTTATAATGTAAATGCCAACTTTACCAACGATTTTCTCCGTAAGCGCGTTACCTTAAACACTGGCTTGGCCTATAATTATTCCTTGGCTGAGGTAAACAGTGCAGCCTTAAATGCATTGAGTGTGGGTAGTTTTGGTTTAACACCTTATGATAATCTGGTTGATGACCAGGGAAACAGGATTTACAGGGGCATCACTTTTACCAAAAGAGTATCAGACAGTTTGAGCAGAACAAAAAACCTTTTGCCCTGGACATACAACGCCATTGATGAGTTGGATTATAACTCCACCATTACCAATAAAAACAACATCAGGGTAAACGGTTCATTGAAAGGTATAATTACCTCGTGGTTAAATGTTACGTTTTCTGGTCAGATCCAAAAAACAATTTCCGATCAGATCAATAACCAAAATATGAACAGTTATGTAACCCGCGATCTGATCAATAATTCCACCAACCCGGCAAACACCAGTAATGTAAGTTTCTTAAGGGCAAATGCTGTACCGAAGGGTGGCGTATATAAAACCAGCAGAAATACCGTTGATGATTATAGTTTAAGAGCACAATTTAACGCAAACAAAGATTTTGCCGGAGATCATCACCTGGATTTACTGGGCGGTACCGAAATCAGGCAGGCCAAATACCAGGGAAGCGAGCAAACCTTATATGGTTATGATGAAGACCGTTCTACATCGGTTGCGGTAAGCACCACTGTAAATTATACCACACTGGTAGGTTCTAGTAACCGTTTATCAAGTCCTGGAACGGTTTTTAAGAACCGGACCAGGTACTTATCTTATTACGGTAACGCAGGCTACAGTTACAAAAACAAATATTTCGCCAGCGGAAGTTTGCGTTTTGATGATATCAATATTATCGGGGTGGATAGGAGAGAGCGGTCTAAACCCTTATGGTCGGCCGGTTTACGTTGGGATACCAAGAAAGAAAGTTTCCTTGAAAATATAGATTGGATCAGCAGTTTGAGCATAAGGGGTACTTTGGGCACCGGTGGTAACCCGCCGTTAACATCGAACAATTTTACCACCATTAGCACAGGCGTAGTAGATCCTTACACACAGTTGCCTTATGCCACCATTGTTACGCCTGCCAACCAGGGCATTGGCTGGGAAACCACTAAAATGGTTAACGGGGGCATAGATGCCAGGTTCCTGAATAACAGGGTTGGCTTTGGTCTGGATCTTTATAGCAAAAGGACTTACGATATCCTGATCAACCAGCCCATCAATTCAACTTATGGTTTTGCTTTTCTGCAATATAACGGTGGAACACTGGCAGGCAATGGGGTTGATTTAGGCTTATCGGGCGATGTAATCAGAAACATCAACTGGAACTGGACATCTACCCTAAACTTTTCGTACAATACCAATAAGGTTACCGATGCAAGATTTTTGCCTACAACAGCAAACGTTGGTACACCGATACTAACCACAGGCTACCCGATCGATAATCTTTTCGTTTACCGTTGGGCAGGGTTGGATAATACAGGTCAGTCGCAGATTTTCACATCAGATGGGACTGTGGTAAAATCAACCGCTTCTACCGCCATTAAAGCCGAAGACAGGGTATATGCCGGCAGAACCACTGCACCGTATTTTGGTGGTTTCCTCAATAATCTGAGGTATAAAAACTTCGAGCTTTTTACGCGTATTACCTATAATATGGGACATAAATTCCTGATCAAAAATATCAATGGATCCAATTATCCAACAGGTACTTCATCTTCAGGTTTTCTGGCCACCAGCCAGGCATTGGTTAACCGTTGGAAAAACCCCGGTGATGAAGCTACAACAGATGTACCGGGATTAACGGGCAATAACTTTAACAGCATCAGCCGGTATATGTACAGCGATATAAATGTGCGCGACGCAGGCAATATCCGTTTTCAGCAGGTATCGCTCAGTTACAGGTTTCCTCAGGCCATGTTAAAAAAGATGCCTTACATCAAGGGAATCAATATGGGCTTTACAGTAAGTAATCTGGGTTTATTATGGGTAGCCAATAAAGAAGGTATAGATCCTGATTACCAGATGACCGATTCGTTTGTAAACCTGCCTCCAACCCGTAGCTATGTTTTTAATTTTAACCTATCCCTTTAAACCGATCATGAAAAAATTAATATACACCGTATTGGCGTTAAGCTTGTTGAGCTTTCCTTCATGCAGAAAATATGTTGAAATTCCACCTGAACAAACCAAAATTTTAAGTACGGCTGCCGATTATACACAGTTGATGTATAACTCCTCTGCAAACGAGCAGGGCTATTATTACCCGATTTTTTCGGGTGATGATGCAGGAAGCGATGAAACCAGGTGGCAAACCAGTTTGCAAACTGCGGCGGGAAATGCCTATACCTGGGCCGAACGTAATTTTGGGTCGCAGGAAGAAGATCTTGATTGGCAGAATGCCTATAGAAAAATCTTCATTTATAATACAATTGTAGATGGCATTATGGGAAGTGTGGGTACAGACGAAGAAAAGCAGATCGGCATGTCCTACGCGCTTGTACACCGTGCTTTCGAATACTTTTCGCTAGTAAACCTTTATGGCAATCAGTACGCCGCTGCAACAGCAGCAAGCGATCCGGGGGTACCTTTGTTATTGAAACCAAAATTTTTGGGCGATTTAACCCGCGCAAGTGTACAAGCGGTTTACGATCAGGTTATATCAGACCTGAATACGGCAATCCCCGGACTTAAAAACCTTCCTGATTTCCCTTCAAATCCGTCAAAAGTTTCAGCATATGCGATTTTATCCCGTGTTTACCTTCATAAGCGCGATTTCGTAAACGCCGAAAAATTCGCCGATATGTCATTGGCCCTTCAAAGTAACCTGCTTGATCTGAATGTATATAAAACAGGCACGCCTGCTTTTCCAACAAAAGTTAATAACCCCGAAGAGCTGCTGATCAAAAGAACCAGTCAGTTTCCGGTTGCCTTTCCATTAAGTACCGATGCCGAAAATATGTATGATAAAACCAACGATATCAGGTATACACTTTTAACTACGCCGGGTGCAACATTGCCTGCAACTACTTTTACGGTAAGCCGTGGTTATAATAAATCGAGGTTAACCAATGATGGAGGTTACATCGGGCCGAGTGTACCGGAAATGATTTTGATCAAAGCAGAATGCGAAGCACGTGCCGGCAACATTGCAGCCACGTTAAGCTTATTGAACGATCTGCGTAAAAAACGCTACAACAATGCATCGGCTTATATAAACCTCAGCGCGGCAAGCGCAAACGAAGCCTTACACTTGGTTATCGACGAGCGCAAACGCGAATTTGTTGCCCGCGGTTTCAGGTGGTTCGATCAGAGAAGGTTAAGGCAGGATGCCGGCTTTATTGGTACGGTCACCCGCATTTTTAAAGGAGTAACCTACACGCTGGCACCAAACAGTAACCGGTACACCTTTGCCATCGGCGATAAATACATTCTATTAAACCCAGAAATCACACAAAATCCCAGATAATATTTAAAATGTTTAATCAAAAGTCAATACTATTTTCTACAGCGATAAGCTTAACCGCTATTGTATCAGGCTGTGCGCTGTTTCATAAAAAGCCGGTTCCGGCCAAAGTTGTAGCGGTTGATCCCGCAAAGAAAACTGCCGATAGCTTAAAAAAAGCTACAGGTTTAAAACCATACAGCGAAGTAATAACCAAAGGCACGCAAACCAAAGTTGGTTTTTTTACCGTTCATCAAAAAGATGAAAAATACTATTTCGAGGTGCCCAACAAAATATTGAACAGGGATATCCTGATCGTTAGCCGTATTTCAAAGGCCTCGGCAGATATGAGAAACGGTTCATCAGGTTATGCCGGCGACCAGCTCGGCGAAACCGTTTTCCGTTTCGAAAAAGGCCCTAACAAAAAACTTTTCCTAAGGCGCATATCCTTTTCCGAGTTTGCAAAAGACAGTACAACAACCATGTTTGCCAGTCTGCAAAAAAATAATGTGAGCGCAATAGTAGCTTCATTTCCGGTATTGGCCATGCCGAAAGATTCATCGGCTGTGGTGGTAGATGTAACCGATTTCCTGAATGCCGACAATGATGTACTTTATTTCCAGAAAAAGGTCTTTAAGGATAAAGCAGGGATGGCCGGACAGCAAAATGATAAAAGCTATGTAGATTACATCCATACTTATGCCAGGAACATAGAAATTGGCGCGGTTAAAACCTATTCGGCAGGTTTAAACCCAACCGGATCGAGCTATACCGTAAACATCAACTCATCACTGGTACTTTTAGATCTTAAACCCATGCGTGCACGTCTGGAGGATCCACGTGTTGGGTATTTTTCAACTTCTTTTAGGGATTTTGATGTTGATCCGCAGGGCGTAAAGACAACAACATACATCAAAAGATGGAAACTGGAACCTAAACCCGAAGATGTAGAAAAATATAAAAGGGGAGAGCTGGTTGAACCTGCCAAACAGATTGTTTACTACATCGATCCGGTAACGCCAAAAAAATGGGTACCTTATTTAATGGCAGGGGTAAACGATTGGCAGAAAGCTTTTGAGGCAGCGGGTTTCAAAAACGCCATTATTGCCAAAGAAGCGCCTACAAAAGCGCAGGATAGCACCTGGAGCATTGATGATGCCAGCCACTCGGCAATTATTTACCGTCCATCTGCAATTGCAAATGCCATGGGTCCGAGCATTTCCGATCCACGCAGCGGCGAAATCATCGAAAGCCATATTTTCTGGTACCATAATGTAATGGCATTATTGCAAAAATGGTACCGCACGCAGGCAAGTGCTGTTGATCCAAGAGCCAGAAAAGCCGAGTTTGATGACGAACTGATGGGTAACCTGATCCGTTTCGTTTCATCGCACGAAGTTGGCCATACTTTGGGTTTACTACATAATTTTGGATCAAGTTCTACTGTTCCTGTAGAAAAACTGAGGGATAAGGCCTGGGTTGAAGCCAACGGACATACCCCATCTATTATGGACTATGCCAGGTTTAACTATGTGGCCCAGCCAGAAGATAATATCAGCGAAAAAGGAATTTTTCCCAGAATTGGAGATTATGATAAATGGGCAATAAAATGGGCCTATACCTGGCACCCGGAGTACAGCTCTGCCGAAGAGGAGCACAGAGCCTTAGTTAAAGTAGTAAGCGATTCGCTAAAGTCCAATCATCGCCTATGGTTCGGATACGAAGGTGAAGCTTTCGACCCGAGATCGCAGAATGAAGATTTAGGTGATAATGCTGTGCTGGCCAGCGCTTACGGTATCAAAAACCTTAAACGTATTATGCCGCAGATCGATAAATGGGTAAGTGTTCCGGGCGAGGATCAGTCTAAACTATTTGCGGCTTATTCGGGCATCTGGGATCAGTTCGAACTATATATCGGCCACGTAACCAAAAACGTTGCAGGCGAATATCACACGCCAAAAGTAAATGGCGAAAGCGGTATGGTAATCGAATCTGCACCAGCCTGGAAACAGAAAGATGCAGTAAAATTCCTGAATGATAACGTATTTGCAACACCAATGTGGTTAAACAATACCAGCATCACCAATAAGTTAAGCATTAATTTTGGTGTCGAACTTAATGCCATGCAGCAAACCAGTATCGATGCGCTAATTACCAGGAACAGGTTAAGCAGGATGCTTACCAGCGAAATGAAAGCCAAAGGAAAAGCATATACGATAAACGAACTTTTCAGTGATCTGGATCAGGGTATTTTTAAAGAGCTTTATAATGGACAAAATGTTGACATCTACCGTCGTAATATGCAAAAACTGTACGTATGGCGACTAATGGTACAGGGGTTTTATAATATGGATATGTCTACCATCAACCCGCCAAGCACTTTCCGTTTTACCGTAACCGATTTAAATGCCATTATCAGGGCAGAGTTAAGAAAACAGCAGGCCTTATTTAAAACAGCGCTTACTAAACCGGGCTTAAACAATATAAACAAGCTCCACTTAAAGGAAATGATCTTTATGATTGATAGCAAATTTAATGCAGAACGTAGCGGACTGGCCAGATAATAAGATAACCTACCTATGAAATTTTAGAATAAGTTAGTATGATTGATGATGGGATAATTCCTGGATAGGATTATTTCGTTGAAAGCTGTATCATCTGTAAAAAGATATACAGCTTTTTTTATTAAAAATCTTTCGTTCTCATAAAAAATGATTTCAGGTTACATCAGGCGAACTTCTTCCTTTATACCTACCTTATGGCTTACAATCAAGGGGGGCAAGGCATCGCCGAAGTTAATATGACTCAATCTTTTATGCAGCTAGTCAACAAAAAAGTTCATCGAAGCTTTAATCCATTACCGGGATTGCATTAATTTCCTCTTAATAAAGGTTTTTCCTTATCCTGATTAACGAAGATTGTGTAATGCCAAGGTATGACGCCAGATAGGATAAGGGAATTTTATTTACCAGATTGGGATACCTGCTCAGGAATTGTAGATAGCGCTCTGTTGCATCTTTGTCCGTCATTGCGCTAAATTTATTTAGTTTTTCAGCTAATCTCTTTGCTGTGATCTTCGCAATTATGCTGTCCCAGCTGACAATTGTTAATGACAGCTCCTCCATTGATTTTTTCGGAAAAGCTATATACCGGCAATCTGTAACCGCCTGCACACATTCGGTTGATGGCGTGCTTTGGTTGTAATTGTGTATATCTGCAATGAATTTGTTTTCTTCAATAAAGTACTTCGTGATATCATCTCCTTTTTTTTATTGTATTAATTTAACCTCATCACGCCTTTTGATGGGGATTCGCTAAAAGTGGGGAAGAACCTGAAAGTGTCAGTCCGTTTCGGACCAAACTGTACGCGGATTTGATTGCCGGTCAATTCCCTAAATTGTCCCTTTCCCTCTGAACGCATAGGATCACCAACCTCGAATTCCACTTCTACGGTAAGCTCTCATTTTAACATGTTCCAACAAAGTACCGGACCCTTTCAAGGAGATCAGTAAAGCATCACAGCAGGAAAATACAGTTAAACATCTTCAAAAAGGCGCCATGAGACGCTTAAATGAAAAAACCAATTTATTTGATCCTACGTGGCAAAACATATAACTATCAGATAGTTAATCGATTAATGTCAGTCTGATTGCGGGCAGTATGGGATCAATCGTCTGTGATTTATCCAATTGAAAGCAAGTTGTGTTTTTTGCAATGTATTCCAGTCATCTCCCGCATTACTTTTGGTGCGGCTTTAAGACAAATTGCGATAATGTGTTTTTTTGTCTAGGTTTGCTATTTTTTATCAGGTTAAGTTTGCTTCTCTATTCTAATAGCCTTTTCAAGCAATTATTTAATAAACTATTGTAAAAAGCTGGCATGATGTTACATCGTGAGTTTAATCGCTGCCTCCAGTCTTTCCAGCCCTGTATCCTCCTGATCTGAATTGTATGTGATTTTTCCCTTGGAATCAATCAGAATACAGGTAGGTACTGCATAAATGCCGAAAGACTTTGGGATCTTGCTGTCCGAGAATTTCAGCCGCTCCGAGACATTGATCCAGCTAAGTCCGTTTTTCTTGAGGTGCTCTTTCCACCTCACTACATCATCATCATTATTAAAATACACCACTTTTAATCCGGATGCTTTGTATTTATCGTAAAGCGTTTTTAATAAGGGTAACTGCTTTTGGCAGGGTAGGCACCAGGTGGCGGATAAAACGATCAAGTATTTTTGTCCGCTTAATGACCGGCTGTCAAATGTATTGCCATCGATATCACTGACCGTAAAATCGACGATATCTTTGCCGACCTGTGCTGCAAGGTAGCCTTTGATATAATTCTTTTGTCGTTTATATATGGAAAGGCCGAGCGGTGATTCTGAAAGGTTGGTGCCCAGCTTTGCCCAGGCTTCCAGTACTGCGTTGGCGTGGCTTAATGAAACCTCACTTGCACTGGTCTGGTAAAGTAGCAGCAGACTAAAGAATTCTTTTGGATGCGAACTGACCAGCTGTAGCTGGTTTTTTATATCTTCCAGGAAAACTGCCCTGGGTATTGTCCTGCCATTGGCTGTTAACGGGTATTGATCATAGAGGGCATGCCACAGCTGATCGGATTGGGCCCGGATTTTCATGCTATTGGTCTCCAGGCCGGAAATACCCGGTTGACCATTTAAACATTTTCCATCCCTAAGCGGATCGAGAGCCCACCGGAATCAAGGGGGAACTTGACGGAGGCATTTTTTCCTTTAATTGGATAAACCAACTTAATTGACCCCGTTCCGCCAATTTTGAGGTGTGGATAAGTCGGCTGTAAGCCAGTAGGTTATTGCTTTCTTATTTTTGGTGAGATGGGGTCAATGCCTTCTGGTTTTTCCACTCATTAAAAAGCCTGATAGATTATTCTGAAGATAACATTTTTGAGCAACAGAAGGCTGGCTTAACCGAAGGCATTGTATGGCGTAGGAAAATATTGGATGAAGGAAAGAACGCCTTGAGTATATCGACAGAAAATATGGAAATCTCTGAAAAATGGTTGAATAAATATTCCTCGCAAAACAAAGACCTGGTTCCCACCTATGATCTTGAAATCGATAAAAGCCGGATAGACCTTCTTTCAGCTAAGCAAAACAAGCAAAATTTAATAAAAGAAATCACTTCGGTTGAGATGCAGATAAAAGAGAGTGAGAACAACTTGTCTCAACTGGCAGTACAACGTAGGGAAAAAGAGAGACAACTCCACCTGGATTTATTGGCCTCTTATCACGAGTTAAGCGATCAGATAAAGCAATGGGAACAAATTTACGTACTTAAATCACCGTTTGACGGTCGAGTGGAATTTTTGAAGTTTTGGTCCAGCAACCAATTTGTCCAGGCCGGAGATGATGTATTTGGAATTGTACCAAAGGAAAACAGAGTGCTTGGACAGGTGCTCCTGCCTGCAGTGGGAGCTGGCAAAGTTAAGAAAGGCAGTATTGTTTCCATAAAGTTGGATGATTACCCTTATGCCGAATTTGGTTCGGTAAAAGGGGTCGTAAATTCTATATCCCTTATAACCAATGAATCCAGGGCAATGCAAAATAATGTCAACACCTACTTGGTAACTGTAGATATGCCAGATGGATTGGTTACAAACTATGGGGACAAATTAAACTTTAAATACGAGATTGGAGGACAAGCTGATATCATCGTAAAAGACCGAAGATTGATCCAAAGGCTGTTTGATAACATAAAGTTTAATACGAAATAAGCAAACAGTTATATGAGATTTTTTTTGTTAGTATTAATAGCTCTAATCCTGTTCGGTCCAGCTGTATATTCCCAGAATAAAAAAAAGCTGGACTTATTCAAAGGCATCGAGATTGCCTCTGATAGTTCTTTGCAGGCGTTCCTCACTCAGAATTATTATCAATCCGGGTACTGGGATTACCGTGACTACAGAGCTGCCCGTCTGCCTTCGCTATCGCTGAGGTCGACACCGTTACAATACAACCGTAATATCGTAAAACGTTATGATTTCCAAGAAAACATTGATGTCTACCGGAGCCAGCAATTTTTGTATTCATCGGGTGGGATGACTTTAAGTCAAAACTTGGATTTAACAGGAGGAACATTCTTTGCAGATTCCGAATTAGGCTATATAAAGAGCTCCGGAGATAATAAAAATAGGCAGTTTAACGCCATCCCAATACGGATTGGCTATTCACAAGCGCTCTTTGGGTTCAATACCTTTAAATGGGAGCGGAAAATAGAACCGCTGAAGTTTGAGAAAGTAAAAAAAATATTCCTTTATCGTCAGCAGGAAATAGCGGAAACTACTGTGCAATATTTTTTTAATTATGCACAAGCCCAAAAAGAATATGATCTGGCATTGGAGGATTTACTGACAGCAGATACTTTGTATACAATAGGATTGGAACGTCAAAAAATATCTGCTATATCCGAAGCTGATGTGCTAAGCTTGAAATTAGACAAAATCAACACAAAGAATACGTTAAAAAGTGTTGAATTAGTATTGAAAGATGCAAGATTTGCTTATCTGCACTTCCTAAATCTTGACAAAAGCATGGAGTATTCTATACTTTTACCGGAAAAATTGGATGATATCCTTATTCCAGTTGGTAATGCTTTAATGTATTCCCGGGCCAACAATCCTGACTATCTGGGTTATCAGCAAGAATTGCTGGAAGCAGAACGGGAAGTAGACAGGACCCGCGCTTCGGTCTTCGATGCAAGTATATCTGCCAGTTTAGGATTTAACCAGGTTGCAGATAACTTTGCCGGAGCATATAGTAGGCCTCTTCAACAGGATTTAGTAGCAGTTAGCTTAACGATCCCAATTCTGGATTGGGGCGTAAGAAAAGGGCGCAAAAACATGGCCAAAAGCAATCTGGTCGTAACAAAATTTTCAGTGCAGCAGAAAAAGCAAAATCTTGAGCAGCAGTTGACATCAGTGGTTGATGATTTCAACAATCAGAAAGAGTTGATCGGTTCTGCACAAGAACTTTTATCGCTTGCAAAAAACGCCTATCGGATTAATCAAAAACGCTTTGTGATCGGAAAAGCAGATATGAGTGCACTGAGCTTTTCTTTAAACCGTTACAAAGAGGCGCAGAGGAACTATGTAAACTCGCTTAAAAATTATTGGGCAAGCTATTACAAAATCAAAAAGCTTACGCTTTACGATTTTTATAAACATCAGGACTTATCGGTTTTACTGGAAAAGAATATTAATAATCTACATGAAAAATAAAAAACACGAATATGATTACTTACTGGTAGGTGCAGGTTTATTCAATGCCGTCTTTGCCCGTGAAGCCGTTAAGCAAGGCAAAAAATGTATCGTAGTTGAAAAAAGGGATCATATCGGAGGCAATCTGTATTGTGAGAATGTAGAGGGGATAAATGTACATAAATATGGAGCCCATATCTTTCATACCAGCAATAAGCAGACCTGGGATTACGTGAATGAACTGTGCGAATTTAATCACTACCGGAACTCCCCTTTAGCCAAATACAAGGACGAACTTTATAACCTGCCTTTCAATATGAATACGTTCAATCGCCTTTGGGGATTGACCACACCAGATCAGGTGAAACGGAAAATTGAAGAACAGCGGCTGAAAGTTGATAACCCCATGAATTTTGAAGAGCAGGCCTTGTCTTTAGTAGGGGTGGATGTATATGAAAAGTTGATTAAAGGCTATACTGAAAAACAGTGGGGAATCGATGCTAAATTATTGCCGGCATTCATCATTAAGCGCTTACCAATCCGTTTCACTTACGATAACAATTATTTTAACGATATCTATCAAGGTATACCTATTGGTGGGTATAATTCGATTTTCGATAAATGCTTTGAGGGTAGTGAAGTTCATATCAATATGGACTTTTTTGCAAACAAAGATCTAATGAGCTCGGCAAGTAGGATAATTTTTTCTGGGATGATCGATCAGTACTATAATTACTGTTATGGAAAACTTGATTATCGTTCATTGCATTTTGAACATGAGGTGATGGATACGGACAATTTTCAGGGTAATGCGGTTGTAAATTATACGGAAAGGGAGGTTCCATATACCCGTATTTTAGAACATAAACATTTTGAATTTGGGACCCAGTCAAAAACCGTTGTCACCAAGGAATATTCCCAACAATGGGAAATAGGTTTAGAGCCATATTACCCTATCAATACAGGTGAAAACCAGGCTAGGTTTGCTAAATATGAAACTTTGGCAAAGAAGGAAAGCAATATTTACTTTGGGGGCAGGCTAGGCGAATACAAGTATTATGATATGGATAAGACGGTGGAAGCAGCTTTGGATCTGTTCAGCAGGTTAAACGGCTGATCAAGGCTGTAAAATCATACATACAGATCGTTATATGATCAGCTTGATATAACTTGGTTGGATAAACGCTGAGCGCACCAATATGCTGCTATCGGAAATCTGGAAATGAAGTATGACACAAGGTGGTTTTTTCTGGTCATTTAAACCGGTAAATGCATTATCTCGCGATCGTTGATGTCACCAGGTCTTTGTCCTTGATCTATCGTTTATCCAATTCTTCAGTAGCATTATTTGTTTTGTCTTTGGTTACAAATTATCTGGCTAAGTAATTAATGCGCTATATTTTAAACTATATTTAAATTAATATGCTCGGAATTAAACTTAATATTCTAAGTGCGAAAATTTATTTTTTAAGGCTAAAGATTAATGTTTTAAAGAAAATGCCTTTTTTTAAAAAGAAAAAGGAAGCAAATCTATTTAAGAAACATTTTATGCTTACAAGCCTCATCAGTACCTATCAGGAACAATGCTTTCGAAGGATTTTCGGCCCGCACGCAAAGGGTGTAATGTTTGCAACCCATAATGGGACTTTGGTTTCAAGTCCGATGGATACTGAAATTAACAGGAGCCTTGGAAACTATGCTCAATATGATCTGGACAAGATTCACTTTTTAAGTAATTTTATTAAAAAAGAGCATACTTTATATTTTCTAGGCGTCCATATCGGTACCTTACTGATTCCATTATCGAGAAATGCTAGTAAGACAATAGGTTTCGAAGCAAATCCAGATACGTTTGAATATCTTAAAAGTAATTTGAATTTGAATAAAGTTTTACATACAACAGTATATAATTATGGTGTGTATGATAAGCAGGGAACCTCATCATTTTATAAAAGCAAGGCGAATACAGGAGGTAGTAAGATTAAGCCACTCAAGGATCAGTTCCTATATAATTACGATCGCCCGGCTGAGACAGTGATTCAAACTATATGTTTGGATAGTTTTGTGGAAGCAAACAGGTTGCCTTATCCAGATGTCATGGTGGTGGATATCGAAGGGGCTGAATATGCTGCGTTAAAAATGGGAGGACAATGTTTGACATATTGTAAATATTTGTATATCGAATTTGTCCCCCATCATTTATTTAATGTTGCCGATATTGATGTCAATACATTTCTTTCTGTTATAACGCCGTTTTTTGGTAAGATGATAATTGTTAATTCTCCCCATCACGAATTTTCAGGTGAAGATATTTACAAAGTGTTAACGGATTTCTTTATTAGAGGAATTTGTGTTGATCTATTGTTTTTTAAATAAACGATTGTGCCAGGCTTCATTGGGGCAAACTATTCTATCATATCATTGCGAGTTAGTAATTCGAAGAATAATACTCATTACCAGGCTTTGCTAAAAGTCACCACTGGTTTTTTCACCATCGTGGCCATTTTTTCGGGCTATTTTTGGTCATCACCACTTCCAGCGGTAAACTTATTCCTGTATTATTACCCGTAAAATGTAAACTTATTCTGGTATTATAATTCAATGGCAAGTAAATTCAGGACGCACTATAATTTTTATTATATTTGATAAAACAACATATTATTAAATGAGGAAATACATCCGTTTAGCTTTAATCGTATTAGTATCTACATTGTTTGTTTTTCAGGCCCATGCACAAAAAAAAGATAATTGTGTTTTTTTTGATACCGTCGTAAACAGCCATAGCCAAATCTTTCCATTTTCTGGTATTCCATCAGCTATTGAAATGGCGCTAAAGCAATGTAAAGCAGTGGATCTTAATTTCTATAAGTTACAAAATGACTGGCAGAACAAAACTGATGGCTCATTCAGTGACTTTGACAAAAAGAAATTATACGGAGTTACGTTTTACCAAAAATTCAAATTGCCCCGGGATGTAAATTTTCCCTTGGATAGTCTTTTTCAAACCATAGATAAGGAATTGAAATTGGGTAGAAAAGTCATTATCGCATTGCAGTTGGAAAATGGCTGGCCGATTTTTGTTGTACATAAACGAATGCCGAATGGAGAATTTGTTTCCTACAGTAAATTTGGAAATAATACATTGATCGTCAGAAATACAAAAGAAATCGTGAAAAAGTCTAACGGTACGGAAATCATGACTTATAGCACTGGTCAGTAATTGGAGATAAGTATATTTTACTGTAATAATTTAAATGATGAAAAAGATCTTCTTTAGTTTAGTCGTGTTATTATGCACATCTGTCATTTTTCATTCGAAGGCTCAATCCCAAAAAACCGATAGTTGTTTATTGTTTAATACTGTCGTAAATAACCATGATCAAATCTCTGAATTTTCCTGCATTCCATCAGCTGTTGAAATGATACTTAAGTATTATCAAGTGGTCGATTTTGATTTTTACGAGCTACAAAATAAATGGAAAAACAAAACCGATGGGTCTTTCCATGATTTTGACAAAAAAAAATTGTACGGCATTACGTTCTTTCAAAAATTTGTTCTGCCGCGGGATGAGAAATTCCCGATCGATAGTCTCTTCAGGACAATAGAAAACGAATTGAAGGCTAAGAGAAAAGTAATTATCTCAATTCCCTCAAACACGGGCTGGCACATGTTTATTATCAGTGAACAAACTCCAGATGGGGAATTTGTTTCCTATAGTAAACTGGGGAGCAACACATTAATACTCAGAAATACTAAAGAAATTGTGAGAAATTCCCATGGTACGGAAATTATGACTTACAGCATTGCTTTGTAGCGAAGACCTTTACAAGCTAGTTTTTTGTACTTGATGCGATATGCTGGCTTTCTCGGGGCCGAATAGATTTTTTACTCTCATAATGGAATGAACAGATCTGATCATTTGGCTGGAGATTATACAAAAAGCGACCACCTGTTTTTCAACAAATAGGTCTTTTCGGCTTAAACTGATCACTTTTTCTACCTCAAATAGCCAATTCCTTGACTGTCTCGTCCTGCTATAGCTTGTCATTAAAAACTGAAAAATGGCAATAAAAATCAAATACAAGACAAAAATTTCAAGCAGGAAACCTTGGGGTCGCCTAAGTGAGGATGTTAAAGAAAAAATCCTCTGCGAAATAAATTCGGGAATGCTCAGCAAGAGTGCAGCAAGTCGAAAATACGGTTTACCCCGAAGTACCATAGGACTTTGGTTTGAGAAGCGTAATTTAGCTATCTTGGCACAAGCCAACCCTTCAAACGTACTTTCAGCAATGGACGAAAACCAGGAAACAAGACTTCTTAAGAAAAAGATTGATGAATTAACCAAGGCGCTCGCCGATGCTCAACTGAAAAATGTTGGATTAGAAACCATGATTGAGGTTGCCGAAAGCGAACTTAAGATCAACATCAGAAAAAAGCGTGGTACCAAACGGTCTTAAGAATGCGGCAAAAACGACCTGACAAGCCTCTGGTTGAACTTTGTGCACTGTTTGGTGTAAGCCGCCAGGCGTATTACTTGGCACAGAAAACAGCGCTAAAGACTGATATCTCCCATATGGTAGTATTGTCACTGGTGTCTGAATTCCGTTCGGAGATCCCATTTTTAGGAACACGAAAACTCCTGCATATGCTTTCTCCAGAGATGGAAAAGCACAATATAAAAATGGGGCGGGATCAGCTTTATGATCTTTTAAGATTTCATGGGCTATTAATACGCAGGAGGAAACGTTCTATCAGAACTACAGACTCCAATCATGCTTTAAAAAGATATCCTAACCTGATAAAACACATGGTGCTTTCTGCTCCTGAACAACTATGGGTGAGCGATATTACCTACATCCGGACTCAGTTGGGCTTTAGTTATTTAAGTCTGATTACTGATGCTTATTCCAGAAAAATTGTAGGATTTGCTCTCCATTCGAATCTCGAGGCTACTGGTTGGATCATCGCTTTGGAGATGGCCATTGGTGCAAGAAAAAAAGACTCACCCTTTATACTGGTTCATCACTCGGATCGGGGCATACAATACTGTTCTAAAAGCTATACTGAGCTTCTAAACCAGAGATAGGATCGCAATAAGTATGACTGAAAGCAGTAGTCCGTATGATAATGCTTTAGCCGAACGTGTTAACGGAATAGTAAAGAATGAGTTTTTACCAAAAAAGATATACCGTGATCATAAGGAAGCGAAAAGAAGTATTGGGATCATTATCAAAAACTACAATGAAAAAAGACCTCATGGCAGCCTGGACTATCTTACGCCAAGCAAAGCACATGACATGAGCGGTGAAATAAAAAAACGTTGGAAGCATTATCCCTACAAGAAAAAGGATATAGAGATGGATCAAATGGAGACTGTTTGATTCAAATAAAGAAAAAATGAAAAGGCTTTTCTTTTAATAATAAATTACGAATTGTACACTTGTAAAGTAATATCAGAATTACCAGAAATGAGATGTAAACTTATTCCAGTATTACCATATAGAAAATGTAAACTTATTCTAGTATTATAAATCAAAAACGACAAGTAAATTCAGGACGGTACACCCATTGAATCCAGTCATCATTAAAAAAAGCTTAAAACCGCTTAAAATGAGCCGAGTGGCCATTTTGGAGCGAAAAAAGTGAACAGTCTAAGCCGAAAAAAGTGGCCACTTTAAGAAAACAAGTGGCCACTTTCTGGATAATCTCCAGTATTTATCGTATTTTATGATTTTTATTTCAACTTCACTTCAACCGTTTCTCCTTCGGTTTTAACCTCAACAAAGGCCTCTAAAAACTCACTGAAATCTCTATTGTAAGAACTTGGAGAATAGTAATCTATCCTTCCATAACCATCGTATCCGCTTCCGGTGTACTTGTTGTAATTGTAACTAAGGCTATAATTCATACTCGCCCACATATAATACTTTCCCGGCTTCATATTTGGAAATGTAAATTCACCCGAGCTATTGGTTATCGCATCAATACGGTACCTAATCGCAGCTTTATCCATATAAACATATTTGTTTTTTTTAGGATTATTTTTGCTTTTATCACTCCAAAGTTTATAATATTCCTCGAAATATGGCGTAACGGGAAATAGCTGAATCTGAATCTTATTTGCTGGAACTTTTCCTAAAACCTTCATTCCATAACCATTTTTCTTTCTGGTAAAAGCTTCTCCAACAATTTTTCCTGTACCTAAGGCTAAAGCCCTTTTCGCCTGTAAAGAATCAAATTTTAGTGTAGGCATGGTAACTATTTCTGTTGCCTTTCTTTTCGCAGCTTCTTTGTCTGCTTTTTCAGGTTCTACATATTGCGCATTGGTAGAATATGAAATAGCCATTACTGCACATAAATATGATAGTTTTTTCATTTTTATAATTTTAAAGTACGCTTTAATTTAAAGAAACAAGTAGCGAGTCCGCAAAAAGTGCATCATTCCCTTTTTGTTAGAAAGCTATTATTCAAACATAAGATTTTTACAATATTTATTCTTATTGTGCAAACAAAAATAAATTTTTAGCGAATCTGGCAAAACTTTTTCCGAATCTTCTTTCAAATTCCCTGCTTCAAATTTAAAGTACTAATAGAAAGAACTAATGCAGGATTGAAGTCCGCAAGAGCTAGGGGCAAAAATGGATGTAGGCCAGAGGGGATGACGGATAAGGCATCATCAAAACTCTTTTCGTGGACTACTCCCGGTGTTATTGCGATACCTTCTTCAATCTGCTTTCGGGAGTGGTTTTCATCATCATGATAGTGCATTCCATTTCCATAATGTTATAGTTTCGGCATTGTACACCGGCTGATATAGCTATAGTGTCTTTTATTCGTGATGAGTGGCTGCCCAAGCAGTCGTTCACCTAATAGTCTGCCGCTAAATCAGTTTTCTAAGATTATCGCTTAACGTTTTTTCTTTTGGCGTGCCCCTGAAGGGTCGCGTTTTCCGCTGTATCTCCCTGCGGGAGGATGCCCCTGCAACCGCTCACGCGATGTGGATTAGGATTTGATAATGTAACTGCTATGAATTGTTATGCCAGCAATTTAACACTGGACCATGCAACATATTCACTTAATTCTTCGTGTATTATATCAAGCTTTTGCATGAGGTCAGTTAGAACGGAACGGGAACGGTGCACGTGCACTGGCCGGAACAGAACTGGAACAACTTCAAAATAGGAGCGGGACTTGTAATATGCATTGGGTTAGGGGGCAATAGCTTACAGAAGTCAGACGACAGGATATAGCTAGTCAATTTTTCTTAAATATTCAATACCGTTATTGCTTGCAATGGTCAGTAGCGGCTGGATATTTTCCAGAAACCTTTGCCGTAGATCCTGTTCGGTGAGTTGCAATGCATCGCTTTTAAGGAAAATACTTAGGTATTCCTCCATCAAAGGGTCAGCGGGATGGTTTTCAGCCATTATCCCGATTGCTGTTTTCTGTAATCCATAGTATCCTTCAAAATAGTCTTCAATATGGGGCAATCTATCGTTCTTACGGCTGTTGAAGGATGGATCGGCCGGGATCAGGTTCCAGATCAGGTCGTGGGAGACAAAGGCAGAGGGGATAAAATGTTCAACAGCGAAGCTGGCAGGTTCAAGTTTTTTACGGGTGTAAATGCACTCCAGTGGCCCGGTATGGTCTATTACCCTGTTCCAGAACCTGCGCTGGATTACCAGGCTTTTGCGCTTTGCAGGCTTGATCAGTTTGTTCGGGATGTCAGGTACATTGGGATTGTGTTTCTGTAGGGTTACCTCGTTTTTCATTTTATCGGAAGGGTAGTTTGAATCGAAGGTCAATGCTGATTCTAGTTGTGATTACCAATGATGGTCTTTTGCAGTTTCATTCATGTTCCGTTTATAATAATTTAATAATATGTTAATACCGGGTATTTGCTTTGTGTATGATAACGACTATACATTTGTAATATTCAAAATTACAATTTATCTATTTAACATCTTATTCTATGAAAACAATCCTGAGGAAGGTCATTCCTTTGTGCTTCCTTGCCGTTATGGCTCAGTCCTGTAAAAAGGAAATCCTACTGAACAGCGTAGACTCATCAATAATCAGTAAAAATACCCTCATTCCATACAGCTTTGACTGGGAGAACAGGGATTATATGCCAACCCCGGCAGGCAATGACATTCTTGTTCCATGGGCCAGCGGTGCTAACCGCTCATTTCCGCTGATCTTTACCACAGATATCAAAAAATCCGATGGTTGGGAACTTGTTTATAATACATTCGAAACAGGTGTGCTTAGGCAGCCCCTTTACTTTATTCTTTACAACAGATACCGTGGTCTGTTCAGGGGGTATTTTTATCTTACGCCAAGTTCGGCAATACCAAGCAGTAATATCGCCCATTCCCTCGTACAGGATGCAGGTGGAAGCCCATCGCCTCTTTTAAGCTATTCGGCGAGCGAGGTGGCGGACCTGAGCATAAATACCCCTGTTACCACAAATGTTCAGGAATTCAGAACTTCGGCTACGGGAACATGGTTCGCAGCGGAATTTGAAATGGCTTATGATCCAACGGTGAGTGGAAAAGCTGCCGCCAATACCAAAATGGTATGGCAGGTCAACTCGATCAATACTACAAACCTTATACTTAATGGTACCTCAACCGGGACGATCAAGGGAAATATCACTACTACTTCCGGTGGGGGCAGTTTACTTGGAACCCTGATTCCCGGACTGATTACCTTTGGTTCTGAACAGGCTATCGACGATAAGGGCTCCGATCTGAAAGATCCTATAAAGCTGGCGCTGAAGACTGCAGTGAACAGTGGCCTTAACGGAGTTGTCAAAAACCTTCTTAACGGACTCTTTGGCGGGGCGAGCCAGTCGACCCAGTATGCTAATCTGACCACTAGTGCACAGATGACTTTCACGGGCACAGCTACAGACTTTTATCAGCTACAGAATCCATCTCTGGTTACCCCTGGGACCATGGGACAGGATAATGTGGATGGTTATACGCCGTTGTACAAAAGTCCTTTGGGAATTGTTACCTTATCCGCGCCGCCTAAATCAGATTTTGTAGTCCCTGTCAACAGGGGCGAGACAGATGATTATTACTGGGATTTCGCTACCTGTACATTGGTGCCGGGATCATATCAGATTATTTTTAATCCTTCGGTGATCAATTCCTCCGCAAATGGGGCTACTATACAAAACCTGAAACAGGAAATCGTTAGCACCAAAAACTATTATTCCCACGAAGGACATTATACCACATTTCCTGTACATGACGAGCCTGAGACCCCTATCCCAAGTTCAGCAAAGACAGAGCAGATCGGTGGGAAGACTGCCATTATAGACGATATCCCTGCAAACAACCGTATTCCGTTCAAATATTTCTATAACGTATTTCCTATTGGCAGTGCTGCTGTTACCGCTGATACCTTTCTGGTTGGTAAAGCTATGCCAAGTACCTTTTTAAGGGTTTCTTTTGATGTCGTGCCAAATAACGGAGCACCAAAATCAACTGTTGTTAAAACTTTTGCCATTATATTAAGGGGCATACAATATAACATTAACGGATAAAATATTTTGAATTACAAGGTAAGCCCATTGAAAATATGTAGCGGTTTTCCCTTATTTTTAATGGGCATGCTTGTTCTTTGCCTGACTGCCATAATCCCATCGGGATGTCGAAAGGAGAACGCTCAAAGCTATAAAGGTGCCGAAGGTAGTTTTGAAAGAAAGTTCGAAGAATTCTGGACGAAGATGAACTTGCAATATGTCTATTGGGACAGGGATGATACGGACTGGGAAAAAGTCTATTCTATTTATAGTCCAAAGTTTGCCAATCTTACTAACAGCAGTTCCGATACAAAGCTTGCGGTTCGTTATTTTAGGGAGATGACCTCAACTTTGATAGATAGTCATTATAGCATTTCTTTTTTTGATCCCCTTATAAGTGATTCGGTAATCAATCCGGTCGGCCAATTAAAAAGAAAATCGTCATCCTTCTATGAACCCTATAACTATCAGAACGCGGTTACTGCTTACCTTGATGGGCAGCAGGCCGGCGCATATGGGGATATAATAGAGAACGGATCCCGCTTGAGATTGACAATCGGAACTATTAACAAAGATATCGTTTATTTTAACTGTAACTTTTTCGCTTTGAGGCGTGCATATTATTCGGATGGCAACACAGCAATAAAATCGGCTCTGTACAAATTTTTCTCATTATTGAAGAATCCAGGTTCAGTAAAGGGCCTGATTTTTGATGTCCGTTCCAATGCCGGCGGGGATATAGCGGATCTTAATTTCCTTGCCGGGAAAATGATTTATAAAGATGCGGCATTCGGGTTTTCCAGGGGGAAAAACGGGCTCGGCAAAGTCGGATATTTACCCTGGGTGAGCTCCGGGGTTAGCCATGAAAGCGGTTTTGATTTTCATCGGCCGATAATAATCCTGCAGGATGCCAATACTGCTTCATTATCAGAAACCCTTATTCTTGCCCTCAAGGCCGGTAGTAACAGTATTTCTATCGGGGAAAGTACCTACGGTGCGACCGGACCCATATCCGACAGTGGTATTTTTAATGCCGGGGGCTTTGATATCGCAGGTTTTGCCCAGATAAGAGCATCTTCGGTGGAATTTGAAAGTCTTGAAAGAAAAAGCCTCGAGGGAATTGGCATCGGTCCGGATAACCGGTTATCCTTTGATCTAAAGAGTTTAATAAATGGAAAAGACCCGGCACTTGAGCTGGCGATAAATAAAATACACTAACATGAAAACATACATCACAACTACATTTCTACTTATCACCACCGTCCTGCTTCTTGGCTCATGCAAGAAAAAAGAGCAGGTAAATCCTAAGGCAGACTTTGAGATTGCAGGTGTCACCGCTGCCGCTGACGGTACTTATCATTTGCCGACCTTTATCCAGATCACGCTGAAGAACAGTTCCAGCGATGCATCAGGTTATACCTGGGATTTCGGCAACGGATCCGGTAGCTCTGTCTCAGCTCCTGATTATGGCTATGCAGTTAAAGGGGATTATAATCTTACCCTCAAGGCAGTAAATGACAATGGAAGCGGAACATCAACTTTAACAAAGAAGATCACAATTGTAGACAGAAAGCCATACACCGCGACGGTAAAGAACCCGAACCTGTCCAATGGCACCTCTTTACAGCTTTTTTTGAGGATATATGAACCTTCTGCTGGTAATCTGGTACCTCCGCTGAACGGAAATACTTATAACAGCAAGGTATATTATCAGAGCAAAGTATCAAGCGTGGTCTATGACAGCCAGAACGGGGCGGAAATCGGGCTTGACAATCCGCCTGTATTACAGCCATCAAAGGAAATCAGGGAAAAATATGCCCCCGGTACTTTTGTCAACTACGGTTATTGCCTTTATGGTCTGCAGAACGGGAACGAAATCCTACTCAGCTCTTCGTGGGATCCCACGGCAAATACAATATTCAATGATAACCTTAAACTTGGGGTCAGTGTCCTCACTTTTTTTTATGGCGGATATGCTGTTACCATAAATGCTTCGAATAACAAATAGGAGAGTTTTGGACTCCACATTTCTTTTTATGCTCGTATTCTGCTTTGTGTCTATGTGCAAAGGTCAACAGGGGAGCATAGGGATCAGTGGAGGCTTAGCGGCCAATAATATTAATTTTAGGACAGCCAGTACCGATCTGGAGATAAGGAATAGGTTAGGTGCTGCAGTGTCGGTGAACTATATTCATCCCCTCAAGGGAAAGTTATTTGTCGAAGGGGGGATTGGAGGAATGAAAATTATCTACACGGTCAAAAATACACGAAATGGTATTTTTCAGACTTATAGCGATGCTCACCTTCAGCTACCATTTATGATAGGCTATGATTTTAGCGTTTCAAAGAAAATGTATCTGCCTGTTTCAGTAGGATTGATCGCTGACTATTGGATCTCAGGGCAAATTTCGGGGTTGAATCCGAATGTTTTTAGCCCGGTCATCCAAAAGGACCAGCAGGCATCTTCTATAAACTTGGAACGGTTTGATTCAGGATATGCTTTTAAGCCAGGACTGGACAAAAGGTTTACTGCCGGGGTAGGAGCCTCGGTCGGAATAGCCTTTTTGTTGTACCCGCGGTTAAGTGTTCTGCCGGCTGCAACAGTGCTTTATATGCGTAATGGAAAGTTCATGGGAAATAGTGCTCCTGTGACGCCCCGGTTTTTCGCGGGCAAGCTTTCTCTGGGAATTCTTTATAATTTCTATAGATAGGGATGTTTAATTGTATGCATTCCGGACTTAACGTTTTTTTTATCGATATCCCTATCTTTAAGTATTGAATAAAATCGTTAACCGGATTGATTATGGTCGGTGCATGATGTAGTTTTAAAAGAAAGTTGAAGAATTTGATATAAACCCTGCCATTCTAATTTTACGCTACAAATGAAGACAAATATCTCACAACTTAGTAATAGTCAGTTTGCTGATCTTGTTTCTTATTTAAGACAGCAAATCGGCGAATATAATACCTGATGGTGGTATGACTGTATGGACTGAATTTGATAGATCAATTAATCTTCAAAGATTGTCACAACAAGCCTATAATAAAAGGCTTTACATATCCGATGGTATCATTCATCAATATCCTACATACAACAAAAATGAAATTAGATTGGGTTTTGCTTCTTCTTCTTTAAATGATTTAACAAAAAGCGTCGAAATTTTAAAAGATTTAGTATAACTATTAAATTTTTAAAATCAAATGGTAAGATAACCTCATAAATGCGGACCAAAATATCTTTAATCGTTCCGACAGAGTGTCATTAGGTATGATTTGTTGGTTCCAGACCCTGATAGTAAATGACAAGCTATTTCTGGACGAGTCAGGAAGAATGTTTGATTTAAAGCGAGAAAGATGACCACTTTTGAGATCAATCCATCGGGAATAGTGCCGGTATTCTGCAATTTTAGTGTTCTTTCCCGTAGAAATTTATGCCCTTTGAGCCCCAATAAGGCGCTTTATTATTTTAATGTTTAAAAGCTTGGTTATTTGGCAGTTAAACTTGTAACGTGGCACCATTCGTGGGGCATAGTTGGCGGTGGTAATTTTTGCCACCGATAATCCTTAATTATAAATATAATGGAAAAATTAGCATTACTGGCCCGTCTTGAGGCCAAAGCTGGTAAAGAGCAACAGGTTGCCGACTTTATCAAAAGTGCCCTGCCATTGGCCGAAGCCGAACCCGGAACCATCCGTTGGTATGCATTGCAACTCTCGCCATCCACCTTCGGCATCTTTGATACCTTCGCCGATGAAGCTGGACGCGACGCACATCTGGGCGGGGAAATCCCCAAGGCTTTGATGGCCCATGCTGATGAGCTGCTCGCTGCGCCGCCGATAATCGAAAAGGTAACATTGTTAGCAGTTAAATAAGTCCAAAATAAAAAGGCCAGATGAAAATGGAATTACCGCCCAGTAGGATAAAAGGTAATTTTAAATTCACTGGCCACGCTTTTCTCATATTGCTGGACAAGGTAGAAATAGGCACATATTTGAGAACACCTAATTGATTAGCAAAAGCCGATTATTTTACGGCTTTGGTACTCCATGTGGGGATTTCGGTAATAGTAGTAGACACCAGATTCCGTTCCAAACTGTGCACCAGGGGATTTACCCAATCTTGAAGGGCAAGCTAAGAAAAGGACCAAATATATTGATTCCTGTTAAAACCTTGGAAATCCAGATTGAAAGTATTTTTGCCCCCCAATCTTAAAAATTCACCGGAGTTGAACACCACAACACTGTTCGATTAGCTGGGAAATTAAAAGCTGGGGGGCAGGATGGGGTACTGATGAGAGTATGGTTGGTTAGTTAACGGTTTTATTGTTGTTCGTTTTGATCGTGTACCTATTTTTTAAGGCGACATAGTTTGTTTTTTTTCGGTCTGCCGCTTAAGCTGTTTTTTTGGTGTTCTGAAAATATAGGTTAATGCTTTTTCTTTTGGCGTGCCCCTGAAGGGGCCAGTGTCTTCCGCTGTATCTCCCTGCGGGAGGATGCCGCTGCAACCGCTCAGGCGCTTTGCGAAAATGTATTCTGCTGCCCAATAAGGCAAAGAGCTGGTTTTAGGCAGCAGAGTCAGGCCTAACAACAATGTGATAATTGCTGCATAATGACTTCACCAGTAAAAAGTGAATGAAACAAAACAGTACATATTATCGCGCCATTGGTGCGACAATCTGTAATTTGCTAATGCCTTTGATCATAGTTTATTTTAACTCACTATAGATTTTTTGAAGTTGCGTTTTATGATGCTCCAGGAAGGTTTTGAGTGATTCAGGCTGAATGCCAAATGCTGCAATTTCCTGCGGGTCTACTTTATAACCTTCTACATTTTGCCAGAGATAGGAATCGATGCCATATTTAAACAACCCACTGTTAGCAGCTTCTTCCTCAGTTTGGCTGATGGCTTCAAATCGTTTGCCAACAATCGAGGACAGTACATCAGCAACTTGTGTCATAGTAAGGTTATCACCTGTTATGGCAAACTCTTTTTTATTAAATTTCTCGGGCTGCGCAAAAGCTTCAGCTGCGAAACGCCCAATATCATTAGGAGATACCCAATCTATTTTTGTGTCCGGTGCGATTGGAGTAACTATTTTACCCTCTCTAAGAGTAGGAAACATCACTTCATCCATAGGTGGAAGTACGTTCACCATAATAAATGGCGGTTTGATGACTGTCCAGTACGTAAATCCTGCGGTTTTAACAGCATCAATTGCTGCGGCTTTCTCTTCCCAGTATAGCGGCTCCCATCTGCCTTCTTCCCAGCCGGCAAAGTTTTCGTGTTCTCCGGCACGCGCAACCGAAGTATGTACGATCTGCTCTATCCCTGCCGCCTTTGCTGCTGCAATTAGATTATTGGCATGCAGGGTTTCTTGACCTTTATTGCCTGGGTGTGTTCCCATTTGTACAGAAAATACTCCTGTGGCGCCTTTGGCCGCCTGAGTTAGACTTTTCAGGTCGTCGAAAGTAGCTTCGGCTATTTCTAAATTCTTTGCTGCCAATGCCTTTGCCGCTTCACTATTTTTATCCCTTACGATTGCCCTGACAGCAATGTGTTTAGCTAATAGTGCCTCTATAACTGCACCGCCCTGTGTTCCGGTGGCACCGGCTATTAGTATCAATGGTTTATTGTTCATATCTGTTCGTTCATTTTTTTTTGTAAATTTACGGAGCCGTTGGTTTATAAAACATACCAGTTACCTAAAGGATGCCAGATATACAAGAGGATAAAGCAGCCATTGACCAGCAGATACGACATTTGCAGGATACGCTGTATGTAATAAATGGGAAGTGGAAACTGCCTATACTGGTTGCTGTCCACCAGGGGAATACCCGCTTTCGAGATATACAACGGAGTACTGGCGGTATTACCACCAAAGTATTATCTAAAGAGCTTAAAGAACTGGAACAAAATAAGCTGGTAATACGCAAAGTATACGACACCTCTCCACTCCGTGTGGAGTACACGACTACTAGCTATTGCGATACCTTGCACAACATGATTGCTGAAATGATTGATTGGGGAAAGAACCATCGAAATAAGATAAAAGAGGATTAATGTAATCCATTATATGCTCCCTGGTGTAATACTTATCAGGGATTTTTTTATTAGGCGTGTGCCTTCCGGCACTGCGCTTTCCGTTTCAAGTCCTCGTACCTGCGGGCTTTCCACTTCAATCGCTCACGCGAATTCCAACTTTCTCTCAAATATCTCTTGTTTTTCAAGACAATACCTTTTCGCTGTATCTGTTTTTCTGGAACGATGCCGCTGCTGTCCTGGTAGGAAAAGTGGGTAAGTCTTTGGCTGGAAATGTTTACTATAATTACTGGTTTTTGCCTGGGGATGATTGGGAAACTGATAATTGCATATAGTTTAATTATTAGGTAAAATGTAATGTGGATGAGGTGCCGGAGGTCAGTTAGAACGGAACGGGAACGGTGCCCCTGCACTGGCCGGAACAGAACTGGAACAACTTCAAATTAAGAACAGGACTTGCAATATGCATTGGGTTAAGGGGCAATAGCCTACAGGATCAAGCCCGCAGGATATAGCTTAGTCTATCGTTCTTAAATATTCAAAAACATTATTGCTTGCAATGGTCAATAACGGCTGGATATTTTCCAGAAACCTTTGCCGTAAATCATGTTCGGTGAGTTGTTATCCAGGTTCAATGAGCTTTACCAGGATTATGTATGCAGTGCTGCCATCAGGGTGGCGAGGGAGGTGTTTGCACTTCTGCCCATGGAACGGGTACAGGTCAATGCCATTGCAGACCTGCTGGATTCTGCTACCGGGAGGATCAGGCCTATGCCGGTACTTTCGGTAAAGTTTATGGTGGATAATTTAAGCAGGCTGGATTTCGGGCGTATTGACTGCTGGGATGCGATGCTGAATTTTGTGCACAGGATGGTGTTCTCGAAGAATAGCGGCTTTTCCGCGGTGGAGGGGTAGGGGGAAGAAGAAAGGATAGGTGGGGGGACGGAAAAGAGAGGCTGGGTAATTTTTTTGCAGGGTTAAGGCTTTATGCTGGGGATTGTTTGGGAGCGCTGATCCTTTGAGGTTATGTGATTAGGCAATGGTTTAGGCTTTTTTCTTTATGCGATTGGATATAAAATCCGTTTTCATTTATTGTTTTTTGGCTGTCCCCTGAAGGGCCGGGCCATGCGCTGTATCTTTTGTTCCAAAAGGATGCCGCTGCTGTCCCTGACAGGGAGGGGAGAAGGGGTTGACTGAGAATGTGGGGTTTAAGTGCTGGTTTTGTTTTTTGCTGAGCATTGACTGGGAAAAAGCCTGTAGTTTAAGATTCCTTTCATGATGGGGATGTTGGAATGTTCGCTAGGAATAGTCGGGAGGGTAGGTGCTGGAAACTGGTGGTTAGGAGTAGGAATTGATTAGAAGGGAACGTGAACGGAACCCTGTGCACTGGCCGGAACGGAACTGGAACATCCTCAAATTAGGGGCAGGAGATGTAATATGATCTGGTATTAGATCAAGAACACTTGCATATGTGGTGAACTTCAGTATACAGCGCTGTAAATCAATTTTTTTACCCAAGCTGTTCAAAAACTGTTGGATAGTGGATAAAATTTAGTATAGGTTAGCTGGTTGGAAAATGTCGAGCCGGAATTGGCAGGGGTGCAACTTGTGATTGGGTAATAATTTATGATTAAAAAAAGAGAAACAATAAAGATATGCTGTCTCCTTGTAGTAGGGAAAATAAATTCTTTTTTAAAAAGAAGCCTCAATTAGTTCAGTTTTTTCCTCTTGCGTTCTTAGTTAAAACAACTAATTTAGAGACATCAATTAATCTCTTTTTATTCATGGAATTAAAATCATTAACAGTTGAATATCTTATTATTATAAAACAAGAAGGTTCTTTTTGTGAAAGTGATGATGCCTTTTTGAATTTTCTTTGTGTTGACAGCAGTATTAGTATCGTTCGAAAGGAAGAATCTCTATCTGTTGAATTAAAAAAAGGAGTGAAGTTTAAAGTCCTTTTTAAAATTGAATCAGATCTTGTTCCGTCCGGAAAAGAAAGATATTTTAAACTTATACTTATTTCTAAGGAGGCGGACAAAGCCAGTGAGTTTAATGAGCTTACTGTTTTACTAGAAAAGATAATCTGTAAACTGCATCCAGAGGTAAGCATCAATGTTTTGTGGAATGACATCTCTAGGCTTAATGCAGTTGAGGGCTACATTTTAATTAATGAAGTAGAGAATTTGCTAAGAAGGTTAATTGCTAGTTTTATGCTTACAAAAGTTGGTCTTGATTACCCCAAGTCCCATATACCTATTAAAGTAGAGACACGGGATTCAGAATTAAAGGTAAACTATGCAGACTACCTTCATCAAACCTATTTTAGTGACTTAAGTACCATTTTATT
This sequence comes from Pedobacter sp. 22226, assembly GCF_052045455.1. Classification (NCBI taxonomy): domain Bacteria; kingdom Pseudomonadati; phylum Bacteroidota; class Sphingobacteriia; order Sphingobacteriales; family Sphingobacteriaceae; genus Pedobacter; species Pedobacter sp. 22226. Next base: position 512,032 of record NZ_JBQEPB010000001.1, read on the forward strand.
TGAGGGGCAGAGAGAAGTTGATTTTCGTAACATCGGTGAAATCCAACGGTTCGTGGAAAGACATATTTCTGATGGTAAAACAGAGATAAAAATAGAGGACATTCAGGGGGTGATTTCAAAATCACTGTGGGAAAAGCACTTCTCGAAAGATACAGACTACAAGAAAAGTCACTTAGAAGGAGACCTTGAATCATTGAACAAACTTAGGAATGATATCGCTCACAATAGGCACATTTCCAGAGAGACACTTGGTAAAATTAAAGGGCTTTCCAAAAAGATAATCAAAGTACTAAATCTGGAATTGGCTGGATTAGAAAATATTAAGCTTACAGACGAAGAGATTAATATTCAGGTGCATAATCATAATTCGAGGATATTAAACGCAGAACGAATTCTCAGCGGACATTTTTCGGAACAACTAATCGCTGAATTTTACAAACAAAAGTTTAGCAAAAGTAAAATTACGTTTGCTGACTATCCGAATAGCTTTGGTGATTTTTTGGTACACTTAAATGAAAATGATCTAATAGCTGTAGAAGTGAAAAGCATTTCAACGGAAAGCTTAAGAAAAGTAAAAAAAGATTATTTTGAAGATAAGAACATGATAAAAAGGGTGCCAATCTTACTTTCTGGATTCCTAGAATTCCACTTTGTATTTGTTCTAAAACAAATCATGAACGAAGTGGACATGACATATGTCAGTGAATTATCCTCTTACTTTCACAATATCAGTCCAAAAATCAAAATGATTATTGGATATATTGATCGGGGCGGTAATTTTACTCCTATGGACTTTTCAATTTCCAGTTCGATGCTGTAAAATATAACAAGCCGGAAGCAGATACTTCCGGCTTTTGGTTATAATCAGAATAACAATAGTCGACCGCCAGAGTGTTTGGTCAAGTCTCCAAAATCCACTCATAAACTAGTCTTAGGCAAAATCTCATAATCTATTTTCTGGCTTAAAAAAAGATCAGTTATTATATAGATTAAAATTGTACTATATGCATTTTTATTTTTTACTACTTACTTTAATAACTTTTAGAAAACTACTTCTAAAACTTTCTGGAATCAAACCGTGAGCACTTAGCAGTTTTCCTATTTCCTCCTTGGAAACAGCATTTATGCCTTTATTTACTATAGCATCATAGAACTGTTCCAGTTTGTCCTTTAAAGCTGCAAGTGCCCCTTCGTCGATAACCTTGCTGTTTTCGCTTGGATTCACATTCCAGCCTTTAATATCGGGCGATTGTAGTGTTACTAAAGTATGAGCTGTATTTTTTCCATAATGTTTTTTGAACCATTCGCCTGATTGTAATAATTGACCTATGTTTTCACGTGTAATCTCGCTGTGGATAGCCATTGATTTTGCTTCGAGGATCAGATAGTGATTATCGCTCATTATCCAAAGTACATCTGGCCCGTTGCCAAATTCATTTTCTGGTTGATGCGCATCAAATCCCAGAAGCTTGCCGCTTTCTTTTAATGCTTTTTCAAATTTGGCTGCTTTAATATCCTTACTGAATGTGAGGTCGTTTAATATTGACTTTACGTGTATTTTTAAATCCTGTGATTTGTTAAATTGTTTAATATAGGATAAAACCATTGATGCTTGCCCTTCATTTTTGTTTAGTCGGCTATAATTTTCTCCATTTCGTGGCGTTAGCATGTGTGGTGCCATGGTGGCTTTAATCTGAAGGTCATTGGCGATTACCGGGTCGGCTTGATAAATAAATTTGGCTGCATATTCATAATACCATGCTTGGTGTTTCAAATTCAGGTCGAGTTCTTTATTATTTATGATTGTCGAGCCAATCTTATCCATTGCGGTACTATATCTTCTTAATTTAAACTCGTTTAATGCCTCTTTTTCTTTTTGAGCGATTTTCAGCTCTTGTTTTTTAACATCACTAAGTGTATCATCTTTGACTTCGTCTAAAATTGAATTATGGAATTCTCTCCAATTTTCGTCTTGATTCAGACAATAATAAATTGTATCCTTAACGGTTTGGATAGAGTTCGATTTATCCTCCTCGTCATCCAAAATCGTAAGGCCGGATTCAATTTGTTTCCGGGTGACAGGAGAGAAGTATCCGTAATTAAACTTGTTACCTAAAAATTGAATAAGATCATTGCCCATAAGAATTACTGCACAGAAATCACTTCCCGACCGAACAGCCCTGCCTAATCCCTGGTCAATAATCTGAGATTTTAGAGAAGCCTGTATAGACTCCACTCGCACTTCCTTATATAGATCATTGTAAGACGAAAACCTAGGATATCCATCCATGACTAGCAGTCTGCACATATCACCATGTAAATCGATGCCATCGTATCGGTTAATAAGCACATAAAGGCCGCCTTTCGAGGTCTGTAATTTCTCTATATTATTTGAGATATTATCATCTTGATTAAGGTTAATAGCTCCATATTTGTACCAAACTTTTGCCTTTTCAGATGATGGGACAAGGACCACAACATTATTTCCTTCTTTGGCAATTTCGCTTGTTAGCTGTCGGAGTTGAGCATCGTCGATATCAGGATCGAATCTTTTTGGTGCTAATATAAGGCGTTGGCCAACATCCTTTCTATTTCTTGGTATAATGGCATTAATGACATTTTGTTCTTCAATTCCAAAGTCCTTTATCAGGTCAACCTGATCTTCAAAGGTCGCAGATAAGATGTATTTGAATTTGGCTTCTGAAAAAGATTTTACTGAATCAAATGGAACGATCATAGGTGATATTTGCAATCCATTTGGACCAATGTAGCAGTCAAATGTGTCAAGGGAATCGCATACCATTTGCCATTTAAATTTGAGTTCATCATCGTCAGAGAACTCATTTAAAATATCTAGAATTTCCTCTTTTCTATCAAGCCACGCCCAGTATGGAACTTTCAAGATTTTCGCGTAAGGATCTCCATCTAGCAGTCGTCTATAGCTTCCCGGTGCCTGCTTTTTAAGTTCAGCGTCAAATAGTGCAATGAGCCGATCAAAAATTTCGTGCTTATTGCTAATATTTAACGTTGTATTTTGCCGAGAAATATCAAGGCAAGTATGAGCATCGTCAATTACGATCGCACCAATTTCGATATGATCACGGTTAAATATCGATTTCGCATTGAAAAGCTTATGGAAGTTGCAAAGAAGTATGGCTTTGCAGTTCAGGAAATCAGCTGGGAACTGGTTTTCTTCTGAGATTTCGCAAATTGGTATACCGTAAAGGTTAGCCTGCTTTTTTGCTTGGTCAAGTAAGTATTTATCGGGGCAAACATATACCGCGGTACCAACTCCTTCAACTAACTTAGAATAAAGCATAAGCAGGCTTACCAATGTTTTACCAGATCCTGTGTTCATCTTACACAATACCTCTTTTTCTTCTCTGCGTGCATGCCATTCTTTCAAAACCTCTTCCTGGATTCCTCTCAAATAAGCATAGCCATCTTTTCTGTAAAGAGATTGGTAAAGATCGATAGGATCAATTGGTTGTGCGGGTTTGTGTTTGCTTTCTAATTTCTTTTTAAAAATATTCATGAGATTTTAATCTTAGATTTAGCAAGATAAATAAATTTACTTCATCCAAATAAAGGTTAACCGTAACATGCCCCTCAAAAATGGTAATTACTCAATTTTAAGTATTGGTCATTTTACATGATCGAGCGCTCTCGTATCTCTGGTTAGCGCTGTAATTAACTTGTTCGAACAATAATTTAATAACATCGTGAAATTAATAGACATTCCCTGCATATAGCGTATATATTTAAATTGCATAAGAAAGCTTAACGCTCATTGGCTAATCACAAAACTTTTCTTGAGATTGAAATGATTAAAAGAGCCAAATCTGCAATTAATGGGCAAATTAAAATCCTATCATTGCATCCATTTCACATTAATTGCGGTCGTTTTCAAAAAAAACTAAAAGGTGCGCCGGTGGTCTGATGAGATTAAGAAACGGGCGATTATTTCAAAGACTAATTTTTTGGGTAGGATAGGGATTTCAATTCTGAACTGGAATGATAAAAAGATTGCGTCTGATAAACAGAAGGAGCGGCTGTACCGAGTGAGAATCGAAAAATCGTTGACCCGGGCAAGCAGGCTTCGGGTGAAGGAGGCTATGAAAAGCTTGTGTGTAGTTTATTATGCCTTTTCTACTGTGGATTAAAGCAGTAGTTTTCCTTTAAAAACCATGATGATCGCGGGCTGTACTGTGCATTTCTTTACTAATTGGATGGACTCTCTTTTTAATGCAATAAATATTAACTTTGGGTTATCTAAATATAACTCAATGGGCGCAATCGATTTACATAGTAAACCTTTCGATGAGGAAACTATAACAAAACTTGAAATTTTTGAAAATTATGCTCAGGCCTGGCTACCAACTTTTATCATGTGGCCGAAATCTGGTCCGAAGCTTTGCATTTTTGATTTTTTTGCCGGAACCGGATATGATATGAACGGTGTGCCCGGTAGTCCCATCCGCTTTTTAACTAAAATTCAGGAATATCGGGGCGACATGTTTAAAAATAAGATAAAGGTTGACCTCTATCTAAACGAATTTGAACCTGCCAAGAAAAAACAGGAAAAATTTGAACTACTTAAAAAATCATGTAAACAGTTTTTGGCGGACCATCCTGGACTTGAACATTTAGTCAATATAATTTATTCTAACGAAGATTGCGAAACACTGTTCCCTAAATTAATGCCCGAAATCAATAAATATCCGAGCTTGGTATATTTGGATCAGAATGGGGTTAAGTTTGCTGATGAAAAATATTTCCTCGCGTTGGAAAAAACAACGACAACTGATTTTCTATATTTTGTATCTTCATCCTATTTCTGGCGGTTCGGAAAGACCGAAGAGTTTAAAAAATATCTGGATATCGATATGGAGGAAGCCAAAAAAGATCCCTATAAACATATTCATCGAAATGTTCTCCGCCAGCTGAAAACCAAGATGCCTATTACCAGTAAGCTTAAACTGTATCCTTTTTCGATAAAAAGGGAGCCCAATATACATGGGATAATTTTCGGAGCAAAGCATCCCAGAGCTGTAGATAAATTCCTTACGGTAGCATGGGAGAAAAATTCGGTAAATGGCCAGGCCAATTTTGACATAGATGATGACATCCCAGAAGCACAGATGTCGCTGTTCACCGAGAAGAAACTAACAAAAATCGAGGCATTTCAGTCCGAGGTCTACAAAAAAGTTCTGGCGGGTGAACTGACCAATAACAAGCAGCTTTTCGATTTTACTTTGGAGCAGGGACATATTGGCGCGCACGCTTCAGCGGTACTTAAGAACATGAAATCAGGAAAAGAGGTGCAGTATGAATCGACCTCACCATTGGTGAATTATGACAACGCATACAAAAAATCAAAGATTTTAAATTATGTCGTTTTAGGTAAAAAACCTTAAAAGGTTATTTTATACTAATATTTTTAGTAACATTGCATACGCTTAATTGATCGAATGGCACAATCAAACATAGAATGGACTGAATTAACCTGGAATCCTGTCACTGGATGCAATAAAATTAGCCCCGGATGCAAAAACTGTTATGCTGAAGTCATGACCCGTAGATTAAAATCTATGGGAGTTGAAAAATATAGTGACGGTTTTAAAATCAGAACACATCCCGATACGCTTACAACACCTTTCACCTGGAAAAAATCAAAGATTGTTTTTGTAAATTCAATGAGTGATCTTTTTCACCCGGAGGTACCGCTAGATTATATTAAAGCTGTTTTTTCGGTGATGAACCGTACACCCCAACATATCTATCAAGTTCTCACCAAACGTTCGGAAAGGTTACTTGAAATTGCGTCGGAATTAAACTGGACTGAAAATATCTGGATGGGGGTTTCTGTTGAAAATGAGGCTTATTCCTATAGGATAGGTGAGTTGTCGAAAACACCGGCAAAAGTGAAATTTCTTTCAATAGAACCACTTATCGATGAACTTACTTCCCTTAATTTCAATGGAATCAATTGGGTAATCGTTGGCGGTGAATCAGGCCATAAAGCCAGGCCTATCAAAAGAGAATGGATTGATAACATCAGGATTGCCTGTGAACAGGCTACAGTACCTTTCTTCTTTAAACAGTGGGGAAAAGCGAAATTTAATGAAAATCCAAATGATCCAACTATTGATACAAAACACGCCAAACACGCCAAGGGCGGCTGTGAACTTGATGGTAAAATATACCGTCAAATGCCACTTGGCTGAGTTTAATTGTTCATGTCAATTATCAATCTTCTTCTAAGGTTATCTGTTCCATGTAAGTCCATATCTCAATTCTGGACTAGCTATAAAATAGTTTATATTCTCTTAATATCACCTTTGCTTTAATTCCCTGACATCATTTTGAATAGGGGTGATTTTTTTTCCTATCTGCTTGTCAGCCGCTCGGACAACTCCCTATTTCTTTTTATACCCTTCCGCAAATTCCCTTAACCTTTTTACCAACTCCGGATTATTAACCTTGATACTAACGCCTTTTTTCTTATCAAGTTTTTCAATCTCATAAGGTATTCCTTCTTTTTTGTGCAACCTCTTCAACTCTTGTTCTAAAGCCTTTGCTAACCCTGTATCAATTCGGCCTTGTGGTTCTAGTAGGTCACGATTATCTTTTTGCAGTAATTCACCTATTTGATTTAATTTTTCATGGTTAGGTTGTGAAGTATTCGAATTCCAGCTGCTTACGGTGGTGTAATCTACATCGACCCAAAGTGACACTAACCGTGAAGATACCCCAACTTTTTTTGTTATCAACTTTATTTGGTTAATACTAGTGCTTTCTTTTACTGTTTTTCTGGGCATCAATGAAAAAAAATCAAATAAAAGTTTGTTAATGGTGCGAACTTTTATATATTTGTTAATAATTATTATAGCGACAAATAGGGTTAGGGATACCTGACTGTTACGATGTCACTCATGAATGAAAACCGCTAAATTTTCCACATGAGTCGATCGTGAGTTCGCCTATCTATTGAGTTTTGCTATCTTTGTGATATCTTATTCAATAGGGCGAAGCTCATGTAAGTCTTTTGTGGAACACAAACCTTTGTTTGTGTGGCTCTTAGCGGTGCCTCATTCAAAAGCGTTGAGTTTCGCCCTATTGGTTTTTCCAATCTGGTTTCTTTTTGCTTTTGTTGAGTTTGCATCGTTTTACATAAAATCACCGTTTATGAAAACGAAAAAATTATGCGCCATCAATTTGTACCACTTCAGGGAAGGGGTACTTCGGTTTTCCCTTAAACTCTTGTTAAAGAACGTTATCTGTTCTCCATCGTAATGCGCGCTGGAATTTTCCGAGTATAAAATAGCCCAAAGAAAACAGGGGTTGGTGTGAGAGCGCGCACTGATTCCCGTGGGTTAATTTAGCTTGGTGCCAGCCCTTTATTGCTGTTAGGCAAGGGTGCATTACTATGGTTATTCGCATTCCCAAGGTAGGTATCTTTTTTCTAATAAGCAATACGGTTTACTGTATCCGCATATTTTTATGTGGAAGGGGCTGGTTTTTAACTGTTTTTTTCTAACACAAATATAAATCCGGAGCGTATGGGCCCAAATGAAAAGTATCGTTTTGACAGGCTTTATGCTTTAAAGCCAAAGAACCCTGTTTGATGGAGGCAGGGCAGGTAGGACCTAATGGTTAATGATTCTTACAGGTTCTTTGATAATGTAGCCTGCCCTGTTTATTTCTTCTTTTTTTCTTAGTTTTTCTTTTGGCTTTTGTGCTTTTGCGTTTGGGTTTTTGCCTTAGGCTATTAGATTTTTTTCCTGATTTCATCTTTAAAAAATAAACGGCTTTGCCGTAAGGGGAGTGTGATGTCCGGATTTTCCGGTCAGGGCTTCCTGCTGCCCGTGCCTTCCGCGAAGGGCAGGGCAGCAAATGGCGGGACCGCTGCGGAACGTTATTTTCGGGGCGGTCACTGCCTTATCAATCAATTTAACCAAACCAATATAACCATATTATGAAAGTCAATGATAGATATTTATCGCTCTTTTTTCTCTGTTGGGCGTTTCTTTACAGTCCTTTTGCCGTAATGCCTGTTTTTCCGCAGTCGAAAAAAGGGGAGGCTGTAGACCTTACGGCATCGGGGATCAGGGTGGGTCAGCAGGTGCCCGACCTAGAAGTGTTTAACCTGCATAATTATAAGGATGGGGATGGGAGGAAAGTTTCCTCGCTGCATCTTTCTTCACTCAAAGGCAAACTGGTGATCCTGGATTTCTGGGCAACATGGTGTGCGCCCTGCGTGGGCATGATGCCGGTAATGGACAGTTTGCAGCGGCGCTTTGCCGGAAAGGTGCAGTTTATCTCGGTGACCAGGGAGGGGGATAACGTGGTAGGGCCGTTTTTTGAGCGGTTGAAACGCAGGGGCAAGGGGCTGATCCCTTATGCCACTTCGGATGTGGTGCTTGCAAAAGCTTTTCCGCACCGGCTGCTGCCGCATTATGTGTGGATAGGGGCTGACGGGAAGGTGGCCGCGATCACCTCGCACGAAGAGGTGAATGCAGAAAGGATCGAGCAGATGGTCAGCGGGGTGATTGGGAGTGGGACAGTACAGAAGAATGATCTTGCCGTGCGTTATGACCGGAAGAAACCACTGTTTTTTGATGGGAACGGCGGTAATGCGCAGCGCCTTATATTCCACAGCATACTGAGTGGCTGGGGTGATGGTTTACCGATGAGCTACCAGATTGATCCCTTGCTGCGGAAAGCCTCGGTGATCAATTTAGGGGTGCAGGAAATGTATGCTGCGGTGTTCAGTGAGAAAATGCTGATTGCCAAACACCGGATGGTTTTTGATATGAAGGATCCGGGGAAGGTGAGGTTCAATAAGGGAAAGGATGCTGCAAAAGACTGGATGCGGGAGAACATGTACTGTTATGAACTCATCCTGCCCGAGGGAAGGGAGAGGGAACTGCGCAGTTATATGAGAAGAGACCTGGAAGAGCTGTTCCCTGATGTGGAGGCCGATACGGTGCGGATGGAAACGATGTGCACGGTACTGGTGAGTACGGGGGATAATTCGGTGCTGCGTTCAAAGGGAGGAATATCGGGGGTTGATATCAATGGACTGGGGGCTTCCTTTAAGAATATGTGGATCAGTTCATTTACGGGAAGGCTTGATGTGCTTTATATGCAGGGGAACCCTTATCCGGTGGTGGATGGTTCGGGGATTGGTTTTCCCATTGACCTGGAGCTGGAATGTAATATGGCAAGTGTAAAGGAGGTTAATGCCGCATTGGAAAAATATAACCTGAAACTGGTGGACAAACCTTTTAAAACGCTGATGCTGGTGTTCAGGGATGCAAAAAAAATAGCGGGTAGGTCTTCGGTTGGGGCTAGATAGGTGAAGTGATGAGGCGTTATGTTTTTTTTATGGTTGTTTTTTTTGTGCTGGGCACAGGAAAACTTTTTGCACAGTTCAGTGGTAAGGTGGTCTCTTCCGAGACAGGTCTTCCCATCAAGGATGCTACGGTTTCCATCGGGAATGTTAAGGTCAGGAGCGGGGAGGATGGTACATTTATGTTTACTGCAGGGGCCATTGGCTCTGGCGTAAGGGAGGTTTTGATTGAGGTCAGATTTTTGGGTTATGCCGTTTTTAGGGAAAGGGTCCGCCTTCCTTTTGGGAAGGGGATGTTCATCGTAAGACTGGTGCCAATGTCGAACAGGCTGGAGGAGGTGACGGTGAATACCGGATATGGAAAACTGCCAAGGGAGAGGGCTACAGGCTCTTTCGTGCAGGTAGATAACAGGTTACTGGAGCGTTCGGTGAGCACCAATATCACAGACAGGCTGCGGGATGTGGTTCCGGGTCTTGTGTTCAACCGGACAAGGGGAGTGGCAGCAGACCAGGTATCCATCGGTATCCGGGGACAGAGTACTCTGTATGCCAATACCCAGCCGCTGATCGTACTGGATAATTTTCCCTATGACGGGGATATTGCCAATATCAACCCCAGTGATATCGAGAGTGTGACGGTGCTGAAGGATGCCGCCGCCGCCTCGATCTGGGGCGCGAGTTCGGCAAACGGGGTAATCGTACTGACCTCGAAGCGGGCGAAAAAGGGGCAGCCCCTGCAGGTGGCAGGGACCGTGAATTTTATTTTTTCCGGCCAGCCCGACCTGATGAAAAACCGTTCGATGTCGCCGCAGGACTTTATTTCGGTGGAGAGGACACTTTTTGCCCGAGGGTTTTATTCGGGTACGGAAGCTTCGGTCGTGAAGGCGCCGCTAAGCCCGGTGGTGGAACTACTGATCTCGGCGCGTGATGGAAAGATCAGTTCCGGTGATGCTGATGCACGCATTACGGCCCTTGGGAATTATGATGTGAGAAAGGAGTATATGGAGCATATGGGTAACGGGGCTTTGTCGAGGCAGTATGCAGCGAACCTGTCCGGCTCTTCTGACCGGAGCAGTTATTATTTCTCGGCAGGTCTGGATGATAATAGGCTTTCCGATAAGCTTAACAGCTATCAGCGGATGACCCTAAATTTTTCGGACCGTTTCAGCTTTCTTTCCGACAGGCTAAGCCTGGCCGTTAACCTGATGCTGAGCCGATCGCTTTCCAAAAGGCCAAATGCGGGTTTCAATGCGCTACGGATGTCCGCAGGACAGCTTTTGTACCCTTACGCGCGTCTGGTGGATGATAACGGGAATCCCCTTGCCGTGGTCAAGGATTACAGGCAGGGTTATATCGATGGTCTGGCGGGGAGCGGTTACCTGGACTGGACCTATAAGCCGGTGGAAGATATCGGGCATCGGGACAATTCGCTTGAATCTTTGGATTACAGGTTGAATTCTACGCTGCGTTACAGGCTGGTAAAGGGATTGGAGGCGGAAGCAGGTTTTCAGTACGGCAAACTCGGCAGCCAGGGCACTGATCTTTATGACCAGGACAGTTATTTTGCAAGGAACCTGGTCAACCGCTTTTCGCAGGTCAGCGCGGGCAATGCTACCGTTTATCCTGTTCCATTGGGCGGGGTGATGGATAAATCATTAAGCAGTGTGCGTACCTTTAATTTTAGGGGTCAGCTCAATTATACGGCTTCATATGCTGATTTTGAGCTTAATGCGCTTGCAGGATATGAATGGCGTGACCTGGAGGGAAGCTCGTCGGCCAACCGTTTTTATGGATACAATCCGCTCAATGCGACAAGCGCCGTGGTGGATTATGCCGGATCCTACCCGCAGGCCTATTATCCGGCGGTGACGGCGGTAATCCCTTCATCCGATGCGCTGAGCGGTTCTGCCGACCGTTTTCTTTCCTATTATGGCAACGGATCGTTATCCTATAAGGGCAGGTATACCGTTTCGGGAAGTGTAAGGCTGGACAGGAGCAACCTGTTCGGGGTAAGTACCAATCTTAAAGGGGTGCCGCTATGGTCCGCGGGGCTGATGTGGAACCTGGCAAAGGAGGAATTTTACGGGCTTGATGTCCTGCCGGTAATGCGCCTGCGCCTGAGTTTCGGTTATAACGGGAACATTGACAAAAACCTTTCTGCACTCACCACCGCCCGTTATTTCAGCGGGCAGGGTACGCTGACCAGGCTGCCCTATGCCACCGTGCTGAACCCTCCGAACCCTGAGCTCCGCTGGGAGCGGGTAAAGATCATTAACCTGGGACTGGACTTTGGATCAAAGGGGAACAGGATTTCGGGAACATTCGAGCTTTACCAGAAAACGGGTCTTGACCTGATCACCGATATGCCCTTTGCCCCCTCGACAGGCATCATCACTTTCAGGGGCAATATGGCCAATACCAGGGTGAGGGGAATTGATTTTAACCTGAACAGTGTGAACCTGGAAGGCAGGCTGAAATGGAACAGCGCATTCTGGATCAGCTATACGCAAGAAAAGGTGACCAGATTCTTTCCGGGCAGCCAGTCGACGGCGGGCAATTATGCGCAGCTGGGTGATGCCGGTACGCTTCCAAGGGAAGGTTTCCCATTGTACGGTGTATATTCCTACCCTTACGCGGGGCTGGATGCAAATGGGGAACCGCAGGGTTACCTGAACGGGGTGCCCAGCAGGGATTACCCGGCCATATTTGCGGCGTCGAACCTGGGGAATATCATATACAGCGGTTCTGCAAAACCGGTTGTCTTCGGGTCACTGATGAATACCTTCAGGTTCGGGGACTTTGGCCTTTCGGCCAATATTTCCTATCGTTTGGGTTATTATTTCAAACGCAGTTCCATCAGTTATACCAGTGTGCTTTCGGGGCTGGGAGGGGACAGTGATTTTGCGCTGAGGTGGCAACGGCCCGGGGACGAAGCGTTTACGCAGGTGCCAAAGATGCCGGAGGCGGCAAATACCAACCGTGATAATATGTACCTGCTAAGTGATGCGCTGGTGGAAAGGGGTGATCATATCCGTTTGCAGGACATCAGGCTCTCCTATGACCTTAACGGAAAGCGGCTAAAGTTTATGCGTTCGGCGCAGGTTTACCTTTATGCTTCCAACCTTGGCATTATCTGGAGGGCAAATAAAATGGGGATCGATCCGGATTACCAGGGGATTCCCCAGCCGGTTTCGCTCGCTGCAGGTTTAAAAATCAATTTATAAGCATGTTAGTTATGAAAAAATATATTTTAAATATCCTTTGTTGTACCGCATTACTGGGCTGCATGGTTTCTGCCTGCAAAAAGGGGTACCTTGATGAAAAGCCCAGTAAATCGCTTACAGTCCCCACTACGGCTGCCGATATGCAGGCCCTGCTGGATAATTCGGATATCATGAACAGTTCTCCCGGTCTGCCCCAGCTGGCCAGTGATGATTTCCTGCTCAGTGATGCTGCGCTGGCCTCACTGGGTACGACCGATGAAAGAAATGCCTACCTGTGGAAAAAAGAGGTCTTTAGTTCACCTGCCAATGCAGAATGGAGGGGTGGATGGCAGCAGGTATTTTATGCCAATATCGTGCTTGATGCGATCCGTTCAAAACCGGATGACCAGGTGCAGGGATTGGGGAATATCAAGGGGGCTGCTCTTTTTTTTAGGGCAATTGCCTATTACTACCTCTGCCAGATGTTTACCCGTCCTTATGTTCCCGCTACTGCGGACAGTGACATGGGATTGCCGGTGAGGGAACAGGCCGATGTCAACCAGAATCCGGTGAGGGGCAGCCTTGCGGAGACCTACCGTTTTATGCTCTCTGACCTGGGGCAGGCGGTCACGCTGCTGCCCGAAAAAGCGGATTATAAAAGCAGGCCAAACAAAGCTGCTGCGCTGGCCCTTATGGCCAGGATCAGTCTGGTCATGCAGGATTACGGTGCGGCATTTGAATATGCAGACCGCTCGCTAAAACTTTATGGTAACCTGATCAATTACAACAGCCTGAACAGTGCGGCGGCAAGGCCCTTTCCGGCGGTGCTGCCAAGGGGGAATGAAGAGGTACTCTTCCATACTGCGCAGATATCCTATTCCTTCATGGGCTTTATGGCATCCTCGGTGAATGTGGAGCCTTTGCTGTATGCGCTTTATTCGGGCAATGACCTGCGCAAGGTGGTGTTCTTTAATGCCACGGGTAAAAACTTCAAGGGAAACTATAATAATGTGAGCAGGCTTTCTGGCTGTATTGCCAATGATGAAGTCTATCTCATCCGCTCAGAGGCGCAGATCAGGTTGGGAAGGATGGATGAAGGGCTTGCCGATCTGAATACACTGCTGGTAAACCGTTACCGGACCGGGAGCTTTGTGCCGTACACAATGGCAGGGACAGGCGATCCGTTAAAACTGGTACTGGAGGAGCGCAGAAAGGAACTGCCTTTCCGCGGGCAGCGGATGGCCGACCTACGCAGGCTGAACCAGGACGGGCGGTTCAGGGTTACCTTGAGCAGGAGCTCGGGCGGTACGGTTTATGAGTTGCCACCGGGTGATGAAAGGTACGTTTACCCGATTCCCCAGGAAGAGATCCTGCGTTCGGGGATGACGCAGAATTAGGATGTTTTGCAGGGATAAAATAAGGGACACAGCTTTTGCTGCGCCCCTTATCATTTTACTGGATAGGTGTGATGGTCAGTTCACCATACACGATCGGCTCTGTGCTCAACGGGGTGTCGCTGGGCGATGGGTTCGGGTTAGTTGCGGTATCGAAATAGGCCGTACAGTAAGGAGGATCCACCACCTGGTTGCATTCGATTTCATACTGTTCGGGATCGTAATCCGATAATTTCACCCAGGAATTTCCCAGTCTGCCGAACTGCTCATGCAGGCGGCCGGATTGTGCAGGTTTGAACGCGCTCTGCGTCATGACCAAAGTTGCTCCGATCAGCACTGCTACAGCGCCGAAATGGATACGGTTGAAGATTTTTTTCATGTTTTTTAAAGTTTAAGTAATTAAAGCCTTTTTTGGCTGTGTGCTCCGGTGCTTTCCTTTGGCCTGCATAAGGAGCATGGTTCATATTGCGGTGGGGCGGCCATTTTCCCCGGTCTGTTGTTTACTGTGCCTGTTCCCCCATTCCCTTGTTTCTGGTGATGTATATACCCCACAGGGATAGCAGAAGGAAAAATAGGTTGAATACCAGATGGGCATTCCATCCCAGGTTTTTAAGAACACCGCCGCATGAGCAGGGGATGCGGTCAAAAACATCCAGGACAACCAGTGCCACATAGGTGGTGAAAGCGGCCATCAGTGCGGCCGAGAGGATAAGTCCCGGTTTCTGTAGTTCCTTCAGAAGGAGCATACCCGCGGCAAGCAGTTCAATGCCCGGTAAAAACCAGATCAGGTATGGCGCCAGTTTTTTTCCGCTGATCTGGTTATTGAGCTGTGCACGGAATTCATGCAGCTCGGATAACTTGGAAAGCGAGGTATATACCCATAACAGTATGAGCAGGGCGCATATGGTCTTCAGCAATAACTGTTTAGCGGCGGGTAAGTTCATCGGTATCCGTTTTTTGGGTAAATCTCGGTAGCTGGCCCGGCGTGCGGGTAATATGGAGCTTAGAAAATCCTGCTGGTTGTTTTTTTGGAATCTAAGCGAAAAGGGGAATCGGATGGGTACGGGCAGAGTGCATGTTTATGTTTTTCCCCTGAAAGAACTCAGGGTATTGGGGTGCATGCCCAGATAGGAGGCCAGGTCTTTTACCGGAGCTAAGTTGAACAGTCCGGGGCGGTCGCGGGCAAGCCGCTCAAACCTCTGGCGCGAGGTTGTCTCCTGTATGGAGATGCCGCGCCTGATCTGGGCGAGCAGGTGGGTAATTGTGATCTTTTGGTAGAGCAGGGTACAGGAACTGAAAAGCCTGGGAAGGTAGGTGAAATGTTTTTCGGTAATACCCAGGATGAGGCTGTCCTCGAGGAATTCGATGAAGAGCTGCTCTTCAGCATGGAGCGGGGTTCCGGTCGGCAGGGGAAGAAAGTCGCCCGGCAGGAAAAATTCCAGGGTATGCTGGTTTTGGGTCTCCCTGTCGAGTGCATAAAGCCTGGCGCATCCGCTTTGCATATTGGCCAGGAAAAGTGCTTCCGGGGAGGAAGCGCTGATGGCCTGCCTTCTTTTAAAATGGTATTCCCTTAGGCTCCGCGAGAGGTAGGCTCCAAGGCCGGCCGGCAGTTTTTGGATACCTTCCAGTGCGGCCAGATAAGATTTAGTGTCCATGGTTTTGGTTTTTCCACAAAGAAACCGTGTTTTGGGCCCCTGTCAAGTTGCGCAAGCGGCAACCCGTGGCAACCTTATTATTTTTTTGATGGCGGAGGGATAAAAGCATGGAATCTGTTATCTTTGGGGCATGAAATAAAAGTAATTTAATATATGATATTGTAGCAATAGCTATTTTACTGTTTTAGAAAACCGCGAACTTTCGAAAGACACAGGAAAAAATAGATGGTTGCCTACGCTATGCGTGGGTGCCTGTTTATCTTGTGTCTGGGCTCTTCGCGGTGCCCCTAAAGCGGATATCGGGTCAGCCCGCGCTTTTTTATGGACCGTTCACCGCAATCAAACCTCTTCCTGCTCAACCTGCCCATAGCAGAACTTCCCCTCTCGGAGCAATTTAAGCTCAGGAGCAAGCTGATGGGGTTTTTTACCCTGCAGGACATACTGGCTGCAGACCAAAGGGGCCTTCATGAACTCGAAGATTATTCTGAACACTGGTATTATGAATTTGTGGGGTTTCTCGGGCGCAAGGGCTTGCTGCACCTGCTGGGTTAATATTTCTCCTGCGCGATGGCCAGCATGGCAGCGATCCTGTCGATGACCTTTTCCACGTCATTGCCCATTGCGGAATAATAGGCATTTTTGAAGCTTTTCTCGGATATGTTCTCTTTTTCCACCGTACTGTAATGTCTGGTGACATAGCGGTGCAATGCCTTGGGGCTCTGGGCGATGATAATCTCCGATTCCACCTGCAGGCGGACAAACAGCGCGAGCTGCCTCACGGTAAAGCCGACCCTGAAACTTCCTTGCTGAAAGCCTTCGCCCTGGAGGTCGGTGGCGGTTGATTCCAGTGTTTTAAGGTAACCGAGTTCAGCCTGTATATACCTGGAAAGTGATTCCCTGATCGGGGGAAGTTTTTGGTTAAAGCTTTTTTCTGACCGTTCCGGCAGCTGCAGGAGTGTTTTGTCCATGAAATTCAGCATGCTGTAACGGTCCGCTATATTTTCGCATTTTTCGAGTTCACCGTTAAAATAACCACAGCAGAAATGGTAAAAATAAGGGTGGTTGAATCCAAGGGATACCATGGTAAAGAGTATGTCCGAAGTTCCCGTGTGCTGCGTATCACCGTTGATGATGCCTTCGAGTGCGGTGAAAAAATCCGTGAGATATTTTGCCTGCCCATAGCTCACCCTGGGGCGCCCATCCAAAAGCTGGGTGGAAAGTGAGCTGAGCATTTCCGTTATTTCCGGTTCTGTACCGTTGGCGGTAAGCAGGTCTGTTGCTGCCGCGATCAATTGGCTTAAGACCGGGCGGTAAAATTCAAATGCCGGGCGGGTAATGCTGGCGCTGTAGTCGAACAGGGAAGGGAAATAAAGCTTTAGGTCATCGATCAGCCTGTTCAATGTATGCTGGATGCCGTCTGCTATTGCCCCCTTTTCAGCTTTGTCCAGCTGATCTGACATCAGGCCGAGGAAGTGCTGGTGCTGCCGGATACACATCCGGCCCTGCTTGACCGGTATTAAAGGGACCTGCTCAAGCAGGGCTGCAAGGATCTCCCCGCATTGCTGCTGCACTTCTGCTTCCATATCCGCTCTACCGTTTGCGGAGTGGGTACCGGATAAGAAGCTTTCGATCGTCTGCCTGAGCAAAGGTAGTTTGTGGGACATGATGTTTCCTTGTGGATCAGTGTAAAATAGGTAATTATGCGATATTTTGGACGGTTACCGTGGTAAGACAATGGATAGATATGGTGAAACTGCTTTCCACTGATGTGAAAACTGGTTGCCTGTCTGCCTGTTATGATCTCGGGGCGGCAAAAAGGGCCATGGTTGCCGCCCTGCGCCACCGGACAGCCACTTGACAGCGGGAAGGAATAATGTTTTCTTTGGCCTGATAATGGTCCGGTTTGTAAGGTATTGCAGGGGTTCTATGCTGATGGATGTTCTGCAGACGGTGACTTCCAGGACCGGAGTGTTCACATTCAAAACCTATGATACATGAACAAGATCGATGCACTTTTGGACGTTCTGTCCAAAATATATCAGCTATTGGTGCTGGTACACCATAACAGTCCCCATGGGAGTCCGCTTTATGATGAAGATCCGCCGATGAGCCGGCAGCAGGTCAAGGACTATCTTGGGATCAGTGAAAGCACTTACAAAAGGAAGGTCAGGGAAGGGGTGCTCAGGCCGAGGAAACTGCCCGGAGGCGACAGGTTCTTTAAAAGCCAGCTGTTGGGGGAATACCGGGAGAGCAGAAGAAGGGGAAGGCTTTGAAGCACTGTTATTATCCAAAGCTGAAAAAGGGTTTTAGCCTGCCCGGAAGCGGCAATATCAGAATCTTCCTGCGCTGATAAGGGTTCTTTTAAGCCCAATCTGGTCCGGTATGGTCCAATATGGGCCAAATTTTTTTCGGGTGATGTTTCGGGTATAGGTTTGCGGAAGTAAAAAAACGATCACCTAAATACTATCAGCCATGATAAGAGAATTTTCAAAACGCAGTTTGGCCACTCTGCTGGATGAGCTGCAGGGACTGGACCATTCAACCAATAACCCGCTTCAGAAGATGGGCAGTTCGTTAAAGGCGGTGAAGACAGCCATTAACAGGCTCCGGCAGATCGTGCTGGAGCAGGGCTTTCCATCAGTTGAAGAGGAGATCAATTTTTTTAAACACATCAAAACGGACTTTTTCAGCCAGCAGATCTTTGCGGTGGAGCGGTATACGCTGGAAAGGAATATGCCGGTGCGGGATGCGGAAGCGCAGCGGTTGTTTCTGCTGGGTGAGATCGCGTATGTGGAGCGCTTCTTTTTATCGCATCCCTTTGTATTTGAGTATTTCAGGATCGGGGCGACCGAGCTTGATGAACGTTATTTTTTGAGGGAAAGTGAAGGGGCGGGATTGCTTTTCCCTGAGGGGCTGGAAAGGGACCGGTCTTTTTCGACACCTGCCGATTACCTGTTTTCCAAGTTCAAGGCTTATGGGATGGTGAAGGACTGGTTGATGGAAAGACTGGATTACCTGGAGCGGAACCCGGCGGTGGCATATCTTCCGGGGGCGGAGTCGGTGGAGCTGAAGTGGACAGGGGATAGTGTGAACCTGGCCGAGCTGGGTTATGCGCTGGCGCTGAGCGGGCAGCTGAATAACGGGCAGGCCGCTATAGCGCAGGTGTTCAGGTGGATGGAGGAGAAGTTTGCGGTAAGTATAGGGGTGCCCGCGAGACGGATGGCCTCGATCCGCTCGAGGAAACGGCTGAGCCGGACGAAGTTCCTGGATGAGCTGAAGGAGGTGCTGGAGCGGAAAATGGATGAGGATGAAGGGCGGTAAGGAACCATCCTGGAGTGGCTAGGGGAAACCGTAATAAATTTTGAAACCCACGGGATAGATTTGCACCTAGCATTCATTTATATTTTACGGCTATGTCAGACAAAATACAGAACAGCTTTTATCTCCTAAAGGATTCCATCAGTGTTTATAATAAAAAGCTTCTAAAGAATACCTCCCAGGTTGTGGATAAGACTTTTATTTCAAAAGAGCTGAAGAATAAAAAATATAAAGAGCAAAGGGTAACAGCCAATCTCAGTGCTGATTATGATATCAGTCTTTATTTTAGGGAGAAATCGTCTGAAATTAAATGGAAGGGTTTTATCAGGTCTGTGGCACTCCCCGGCGAGTCGATACTTAAGCGGGATACTGTGATGACGGAAAGCTATGTAATACTCTTGTATAGCAAAAAAGGAAATTGCTATTATGCAAGTACGGGAGGGTATGGTCATATGGTCATCCAGGATATTGCCACAGGAGATCTGGGAATTGAAATTTTGTCCAGGATACTAAAACCCGAGGACAAAGCATTGAGGGCAACAAAGGAACGTACACTTACAGGAGGAGTGCTTGGTTCTGTTAAAATCTTCAGGAACGATTATAATCTGTATGAAAATGAAAGTTTTGGGAGCATTTATAATGAGCTGAACGCCGCAGTGAATAGAGATAAACTAATCAACTTATTTGGTTTTCCACCAGCAGAGATTAGATCTGATAGCCTGTGCATTGCCAAGAATTCATTTTCGATAAAGAAATCTATTAGTTTTAAAGAACTTCTAAGGATAATCGGGTGTTGTGAAAAGTTGCTCTCAAAAAAGCCGCTTGTAGAAATCAACACTGTGGAGAAATTGGGACGCAACCGTGCAGCGCTCGTCAGGGATCTTTATAAGGTCGTTGACGGAAAGATCTATGCGAACTTTCTAGATGATAAGAAGTTTTTTAGCGTGGAGATCAGCCACAGAGATTTTGAACACTACTATCTCTCGACCTATTCAAGATTCACATTTCATTACAAAACAGATTATGATTTTAAACTTGATGAACCGGTGCGCGAAGTTCAGACCTTAGTAGAGCTGATCAGATCTGTCGATCCTGCATTGTCCCAACAGGATTTCGATAAAATCGCGGTCTCGGCCCAACTCACAACTTATGACGAAGGTGGAGAATTCCTGACTAATGATACATTCAGAAATCATTATTGCACAGAAGTTACCCATCAGGGCAAAAGCTATTTCCTGATCGAGAAGGACTGGTATGAGATCGGTAAGACGATGATCGATAAGATTAATACAACCTGTAGGGAATTTATCAGGTCAAGAAAATATCTTGGCCCGAAGATGCATGCCTGGAGTGCTGCCTATCCAAAAGAAAATGATTTTAATTCATCATTTATTGGTAAGGCCGATTCATTGGTTTTTGATAAGGTCACACCCTCGAACATTGAAGTTTGTGATATCCTGAGATGGGATAAAGAAACAATATATCTTTACCATGTTAAGAGCGGGTTTAATAATTCAATGAGGGATCTCTGTAGCCAGATTCTCATTTCGGCACGTAGGATATTGGAAGACACTAAGGACGGTCATCGATTCGTAGGTGAATTATATGACAAACTGCTGGCTAATAAAGGTGAAACCCTCTATTTTAAAAATGCAAAGTCACAATTGACTGGGCTAACAAGGACTGCCTTTATATCACTTTTTAAGGTGCGTAAACCTGTCTTTGTGCTGGCAGTACTGGACAATGTGAAGGCTAGAAGATCGCTCGCAGACGATATTGACAAATTTGACTCGAATATAGCTAAATTTTCCCTGAATGAGCTAAGCAAGAATATGCGAAATCTGGAAGTCGGATTTCAGATCCTGCAGATTGATAAATGATGGTTTCATATCGATACCATAATGAATAAAAACAGCTTCAATTCAGTTACTATTTTCGATTAATAAATTAAAATACGGATATTTAAATAATATGGCAATTAATCTACAGAAAGGACAGCGGGAAGTTTTAACTGCACCTAAGTTTACCATCGGATTGGGATGGGATACGAATACCTCGGCAAGCGGAAATGATTTTGACCTGGATGCTTCGGTATTTATGCTGGGCGAAAACAAAAAGCTGCCCAGCGATGAATATTTTATCTTTTACAACAACCTAACCTCGCCCGATGGTGCAGTGGTGCATACCGGGGATAACCTAACAGGCGAAGGGGATGGTGATGATGAGGCGATCAATGTGGACCTGTCCACGATAAGTCAGGCGGTAAGCGAGTTGTGCATCGTGGTGACCATACACGAGGCTGAGGCGAGAAGGCAGAACTTTGGACAGGTGAGGAATTCCTTTGTGCGTATCGTGGATGAGGACGGTGTGGAACTTTTAAAGTATGAACTGGAGGAAGATTTTTCGATCGAAACCGCGGTTGAGTTCGGCAGGATCTACCGCCGTAACGGGGAGTGGAAGTTTGAAGCAGTCGGTGTTGGAATGAAAGGCGGCCTGCAGGATTATATTAACAGGTATCAATAGCTGGTCTGTTAGCTGCTTGGGCTGCTGTTTTAAAACTGCATATTAGGCATGGATAATTGATTATCTGATTTGGAAAAACAGATCGAAGTTGGGTATATTAGCAGTTATGGTAATGCGGGATGTTTTTATACGCCAATAGCTGCCAGACGCTAAATTAAGGACTCTTTATCAATAAATACATGGAACAATCCATAATCGATGTTACCGGTGCCGGTGAACGCATCCCGTTTTCCGAACCTGGGTACAACGGTACCTTTGCGGTAGACAGGCTGGGTGATGAATACCAAAAACAGTTAAAACTTAATGACCAGCAGGTCCATATCCTCAACCAGTTATGGTATCCCAGTAATAATTTCAGCAGCATTCCTTTCTGCAGGAAAGAAATCGTTAAACTGTTCGTGCTCATTTTGGAAGACCTGTCCTATAAGTACAGGAAGCAGGGGACGGCGATTGAAGTAGAGTTCAATACCGTAGCGGACCTGATGACGAGAAGCCGTTATAAAACCGGGCTTAATGATTACAGCTATAAGCTCACCATGTTATCCTCGCTGAACGATATCCATTATAACATTTTCAAACATGCCGAGAATGCACTGCGTGTCCATTACGGACATACCCGAAAGATCAATACAGATCTGGATATCAGGGATGAAGAGGTGCTTACTGAATACAGTTCCCGGATAAGTGATAAGCTTTCTCAGGTCCTGCAGATATGGATTCCGCGGGTAGATATGCCTGATCGAAAAACTGAGCGTTTGTTGTATGCCCAGAACCCCGGAAGATGGAAACAGGCTTTTGAGCAGATCAGCAAGGATTTTAAGAAAGATTCACCGCGTTATATTGATTTGGTACTCGACCTGGCAGAACTGAACAGTTCCAATCCTTCCAAAGAGATGATCTATTATGAGGCGTCCAAGGACATCGCCCCGGTGGATCCGCAGGCGGCTTTAACCTTATATGTGCATTATATCCATTGCGATCTGTTATCGGAAACTTTCGATAACAGGCCGTTAAACAAGACCAATATCAAAAAGCTGTTCAAAACCGATGAACAGTTGCATGATTTTCAGGCTATAATCGAAAACCTGATTGCAAGCAGGGATCTGGTACAGGCCCTTTCGGCGGTATCAACAGTACTGGCTCCCAAACGCAAAAAAATCTCGCTCAATGCTGATGCGATTGAGGCAATCAAGGAAAAGCATTCGGGGACGGTAAAACTTTTGGAGAAATACCTGCAGGATGAAGAAGAAACGGTGATAGTACCGGTTTTAATTGTGGAGGATATACCGATCCAGGTGCAGCAGCTAGTTTCTGCGGTTGAGGTAAAAACCAAGGTTTTTGCAGATGAGCTTAAGCTTTCCGAGATCCAGACTGAAGTCTTGATCCATTTTGAGAGGAATAATTTTGCGGTACCACAGGATGAGATCGGGGAGCTGGCCAGGGAAAAGGGTGTTTTCAAAAACCAGCTTATAGACAGTATCAATGAAAGCTGTTATGATTTTATTGATGATGTGCTGATCGAGGAGGAAGAGGAAAATTACGTGATTTACGAAAATTATTATCAAAATATTTTAGCAAAATGATAGAAAATTTAAAGCCGAAAGAGGCTACAGCGATCATTAATTCATTAATCGGTGGGGTAGTTCCAAAGATCGGGATACAGCATATCACCGTGGGAAGGTCTGAGGAGATCGATGCGGTTGTTACTGCCCTTGAAGACGTGAAAAACGGGCACAGCATGGTCAAGTTCTGGATCGGGGATTTCGGCTCGGGGAAATCCTTTATCCTGCACCTGCTCAATACGGTGGCCTTAAAGCAGAAATTTGTGGTGGCAAAAGCAGATTTTACGCCGGATAACAGGCTTTACGCCAATGACG
Source organism: Pedobacter sp. 22226 (assembly GCF_052045455.1). NCBI lineage: Bacteria > Pseudomonadati > Bacteroidota > Sphingobacteriia > Sphingobacteriales > Sphingobacteriaceae > Pedobacter > Pedobacter sp. 22226. Next base: position 535,357 of record NZ_JBQEPB010000001.1, read on the forward strand.
GAAAAGGTCTTGCGCTTTATGCTGCCATTATGGACAATATCGCGATCCAGACCAAACCCGAGGGTGGGGCATTGCCAACTTTGCTCGAGAAATGGATCGAGCAGGTGGTGGGCAAAACTGCTGAAGAAAACCAGCTCCCGATCCATTCGATGCGGGAGGAGGCCAATCTGCCACTGGTGCAACATGCGATCATGAAAACGATCAATGAGCTTTCGGATAGCGGCGGCTTTGATTTCGGAACAGTGGTGCTGAAATATTATCAGGCCTATATTTCGGGTGATGATATGCTCAGGAGAAATGCACTGAAATGGTTAAAGGGGGAATATAGCACCAGGACCGAGGCCAGACAGGACCTGGGGGTGCGTGAGATCATCAATGACCTGAACTATTACGATATGCTCAAAAACTTTACCAGGCTTTTTGTAAGTATGGGTTATAGTGGTTTTATGATCAATCTGGATGAGGCGATCAACCTTTACAAGATTTCCACTGCCGCTATGCGGGAGAAAAACTATGAAAAGATCTTAAGCATTTACAACGACTGTTTCCAGGGAAAGGTTTCCAACCTGTTTTTCAACTTTGCCGGTACTTTTGAGTTCCTGCAGAACGAGCGCCGGGGACTGTTCAGTTATAATGCGCTGAAAACAAGGCTGGAAACCAATAAGTTCGAGACGGCCGGGATCAGGGATTTTGCCCAGCCGGTGATCAGGTTATTGCCGCTTGATAATAACGAGATATTTGTGCTGCTGAAGAAACTTAAGCTGATCTTTTATTTCAACTATAAATCGGAAATTCCCATAACTGATGAAGATATCCTGAGTTTTATGGAGGAAATGTTCAATAAACCTGGAGCAGACGAGTTTTTGACCCCAAGGGAGGTGATCCGTGATTTCCTGAATATTTTGAACATCCTGCGCCAGAACCCGGGACTGGATAAAAGCCGTTTGTTCTCCCAGGTGCAGATTTCCGATGAACGGCCTGATGATCTGATTTTGGACGGGATTGAAGAGCTGTGACAGCATTCGAACTATTGTCCCCTGCGGTAAGGAAATTCGTCAGGGATAAACGCTGGGAAGGTTTCCGTGATATCCAGTCGGCAGCGATCAAAAGGATCATGGGCAGTGATGGGCATTTTATTTTAGCTTCAAGGACTGCCTCAGGCAAGACTGAAGCGGCTTTCTTGCCGATACTCTCAAAAGTGGATTTTAATCAACAGGGTGTTGCCGTGTTATATATATCGCCGCTCATTGCGCTCATCAACGACCAGTTTATGAGGGTGGAAGACCTGTGCAGTGATATGGAAATTCTGGTAACTAAATGGCATGGGGAGGCAAATAAATCGCTGAAGAACAAACTACTGAAAGATCCGCAGGGCGTGGTACTGATTACGCCCGAATCGCTGGAGGCGATGTTTATAAATAAACCCTACGATGTCAAAAACCTTTTTTCGCAGTTGAAATATGTGGTAATTGATGAAATCCATTCATTCATTGGTTCGGATAGGGGCGTCCATTTGAAATCGCTCTTATCAAGGCTACAGGATATTAATACAGATAAATTTTCGGTAGTTGGTTTGTCCGCTACGCTAGGCGATTTCAACGAGGCTAAAAAGTTCACCGGCGAGCCGGAAAAAACTGTTGTGTTGAAAGATCCTACCGCAAAGGATCTGGATACCGTTTTTAAATATTTTGAACAGAGTGGAGCCAATTTGCCGCTGGAGCTGTTAAAAGATCTTTATAGGGAAAGCAGGGATTCAAAGGTGCTGGTTTTTCCAAATAGCAGGGGAAGGGCTGAAGAGGTTGCGGTCAGCCTGATGAAAATATCAGAGCGGGTCGGTGGTCATGCGAATTATTTTTCGCACCATTCATCGGTAGATAAACAGGTAAGGGAATATGTGGAGGAGTTTGCCAAAAGCAAGGTGAGGAGGAATTTTACGATTGCCTGCACTTCAACCCTTGAGCTGGGGATAGATATCGGATCGGTTGATCAGGTGGTACAGTTGGATGCAGCGCACAGTATTGCATCGCTTATCCAGCGTGTTGGGAGAAGCGGGCGCAGGGAAGGTGCTAAAAGCAGGCTTTTGTTATATGCAACTAACCCCTGGAGCCTGCTGCAATCGCTCGCTGGTTGGCTTTTATACCTGGAAGGTTTTATCGAACCGCCCGAGATTATTGATTACCCTTATGATATCCTTTTGCACCAGGCACTATCGGTTACAAAGGAGCATTCGGGGCTGGGGAAAAAAGAGCTGACCAGCAAGCTGGCGGACAATTATGCCTTTAAACTGATCGCTGTAGAAGAGATCGGGGAGATCATAGATCACCTGATCGCGATAGACTTTCTGGAGGAGCTTGGAAGGGAGCTGATTATCGGGGTGGAGGGAGAAAAGATTGTTAACGGACGTGACTTTTATACCGTATTCAATGCGCAAAGTTATTATAAGGTTGTTCATTCGGGTACTGGTATAGGGCAGATCCCCGTAACACCCCAGGTGAGGGAGAATGAGAATATTTTACTGGCAGCAAAGATCTGGAAGATTAAGTTTGTGGACCATGATGGAAAAAAAATAGAGGTAGTACCGGCAAACGACGGCAGGAAACCGCTGTTTTTAGGAGAAGGAGGCGATGTGCATCCCAGGATCCGTGAAAAGATGATGGAGATCCTTTTTAGTAAAGAGTCTTATGCAGTGCTGGATGAAAACAGTGCGATGGAGATCGAAAAACTAAGGAAGGAATTTGCTGTTTTTCCAATTACTGATATTGATCTGCAGCGGCCTATACTCACTGAAGCAAAAGAGCTGAGCCTCTATTCATTTACAGGATCGCGGATCAATAGAACACTTTTATTCCTTTGGGATTTAAGTGGTGTTGAGCTAAGTTTGAAGGATGACCATAGCCGGTTTAAGGTTGATAATAATGTATTGGATACGGTGGAATTTGATAAGCTGCTTGGTGAATTTTCGGATGATCTTGATTTCCACCTTGAGAATTTTATTTATGCATACCCTGGCGCATTGTCCGCTTCCAAATGGGCGGCCTATCTTCCGGTGAAGTACCGGTTGTTACTGTTAAAACAACGGTATTTCGATTTTGAGGGGACGAAAAGGTTTAAGGACCTGATTTGGGTAAGCAATACTGTTAATGGAATTGGGTAATAAGATTTTCCTTTTTCGATCTACTGGCAGACTGCCTTCAAGTGATATAAAGGATATAATAATAAAAGGGCTCCTGACCTTTCAGGTAGCCCTTTCTTGTTTTAAAAGCTTATTTGCATTGCGGTAGGTTTAAAAGGTTGTCCTTTTTTGTCTCATCCGGCTCGGTCCGGATATATGCCCTTCTACCAGAGGGGCGTTCCACTTTAACATAAGCGGTTCCCTGCGAAGTACTTACATAAAATTCAAATGCATTTGCATCAACGCGTTTAATCGCTTCTTCGACGCTGATGGTAACTTTCGGTCTTAATGCCGATTCCCTGTACCCGATTTCGGTGATGTGTTCATGGGTGCTGTTTACATCCGGTTTGGTAATACAGATAACTTGATAACTGGCCATAGTCTTTTATTTTAATGGTTAAAAATTAGGTGGCAAATTATCCAATAAATATTATAGCCAATTACGGTTAACCCTTAACTGATCAAAACCTTATCCCGCCTTTTGGTTAAGTAGTTGCTTTGGTACATTCTGTTCCCTTTCACGCAGGCAAATACCCTGAGCACCAGTTTGAATCTGATGGCATTGACCACCAGCATGCCGTTTTTGCCTTCTTCCCTGGTTTTGCGTTTAAAATAGGTACTGAATTCGGGATTGTTCCTGATCGCGGATATCGAGCATAGGTGTAATAATGATTTTAGCCGGTTATCTGCCATATAGGAAACGCGGCTGCGTCCGTTGAGGCTTTTTCCGGACTGATAGGGAAAGGGGGCAATGCCGGCCAGGCAGGCAAATTTTCTGGGATCGGTGATATCTTTAAATTCGTTTGTCCTGATCAATATCTGCAGGGCTGTTTTCTCACCTATATTCGGTACAGACATCATGATTTCCATCAGTTCCTTTAAACTTTTATCCGAAGTCCATAACAATTTTATCCTTGTCTCTATATCATTTATATCCTGTTTTATGGATGATAAAGTGAGGGCGGTAGATGCTGACCACAGGTCTGCAACGGCCTGATCGGCGAACTCAGCGTATTCGTTCAGGGTGTGCCTGACGGACATATGGTTCACATTCAGTTTTTCCCGCAGCGAGGAAAGTACGCCCAGATGGATGATGACATCACGTTTGGGTTTCCACAGCACCAGATCCTCCCTGTTTTTATACAGGTAGCTTGCGATTCTTTCTGAGTCCAGCTGGTCGGTCTTTCCCCTTACTAGACCAAGTGAATTACGGATCGCCAGGGCATTTTCATGGACGATGTTTGCTTTGCTCTTTTTTAGGAGCCTTAAAAGGTGGTTGCAATAGACACCTGTATGTTCCATGCCGAAAACACATACAGGGTGGTTATAGGTTTCCACCGCAGCCAGGGCCTGGATAAACCTATCGATTCCATTGGCATTATTTTCTTCACGGCCCTGATCGATTGTAAGCCTCCCTTTTTTCAGGGTATAGTCGAAAAAATCCCTCGAAACATCTATGCCCACAAAAAAGCGGAAACGTTTCCGCGTCGTTTTTCTCATATTATGCCATTATTACGAAAGCCTTTTCCGCGTAGCCAGGATTTTATTTTCCGTAGTAGGTCTTTAGCCTGTAAACCGTATTAAACCGTCCTGGATACCTGTAAAAAAGGGGATTTGGAAAATCATCGGGTTTTGGACCCGAATGTAATCCGGATTTTTAAATCCAGTCCCTTTTACAGTGGAAAAGTGTTTCTGCCGGCAATGCCGGTATTGTGAGGACAAATGTCGGGGGCTAATGTGATCGAAGAAAGCAATATTCTTAATTCGGTAATTCGGGCCGGGATAGATGGCGGGGATAGAATTTAATTTTGTGTTTGATGGTTTGCCGGGTCATCACAATGGATGGCGTTACGGCTATGCAACCCATTTTTGGGGTACTGATCCTTTTCAGATGGAAAGTTCATCCAGATAAAAAACTGTTCTATCTGGGACGAAGTTTATCTCTGTGGGATACTGTCCTGTTGGGCCTTACCAAAGTATTTTCTCAGTATGGTCACAGTCAATGGCCTTAAATCTTTTCCGGGGTGCAGGGGATGGGTGCCGTCTGCAGTGAAACATTCTGGAATTGGTCCGTCGATCCTGCTATACCAGACCTTTCCTATGGAATAAAGTGTCAGGGTATCGGGTCTGGTGATCTTTTTAAAATGGTAAAGTTTCATTGTATCAAGTGCAATACTCACTGAGCCGAATATCTGTTTATTACAGTCGACTGCTTCATAATGGTCCCCGGCCCAGTACATACATTGTTTACGCGGAATTATCTTCATAAGCAGTACGGTAGTCAGGCCAAGCACAGCCAGGCCCAGTGCGCTTTCCTTCTGGTACTTTTTGAGCCATTGTTTCCAACTACTTTTTTCGAGGACCCTTTTGATATCAGGAGGTTGGACAGGTCTGGGTGGCTTGGGAGGAGGTGGGGTTTCCCCTTTTGTTTTAAAAGTATCGAATTTAAAAGGTCGCGGCTGGTAGCCGGTAAGCCACGCTAATAGTTCAATATTGCGGCGATGCGAGTCTTTATTGGGATTTTCAATAAACTGTTGCACGGGCCTGAAGTTTGGCGTTTTAAAAGCGTTTATCGCATCATCGAAATGACCATCTTCATCAGGATCTCCAAAAAAATCAATTAAAATTCTTTTGTCTGTCTCGGCGCGATACCCGGATCCATAAACCTTCAGGCATTCTCGTTTAAGGTTTGCCGGTGTTGGATCTTTCAGATAAACCGAGGTATCTGGTAATCCCACCAATTCACGATAATGGTTTACAACAAGTTCTTTGTATTCCTCGAACATTTTTTTGATGCGTTAAGACACGCAATGTAGCAGAATTTTAGGAATTGCAAAAGCATTTTAAACATTCGATCGGTATTATCGACACGATCGGAATTCTGTGCCTGGGAGGGATTAGGGCGATATACATTTGCATCATCATCCAGTTCAGGAACCGGTCAGCTGCCGGAAGCAACACCAGGGACTGATTGATAAAAACATGGGACCGGGGTATGGTAACCTGGGGTAAAACGGAAAGCTGCTTCTCGCTACCGTGCACCGGATCTCAAGCTTTCCAGATTCAGAAGGCCTTCTGAAAAAACAGTAACAGTCTCCGCGGCGGTCGCGGGGACTGGATTTTTCGAAACTTTAAAATCAGGAAACTATGTTATTCCCTTATTTCATCGCACTTATCCTGGGCCTAGTGAACCCAGCAGATTCTTCGACCTCTAAATGCCACGGCAAAAGCCAGGTCAATACGGCACAGAGCAGCACCAATAATGGTGATGGCAACAATGGCGGTGACACCGGTGGTGAAACCGGTCAGACCCCACCGCCGAAGATCGGTGACTAGAAGTTTGGCGGGGCGTTTTGTGACGTCCTGCCTTTTTCTTCCCTTGGCCATCTCAGAGAGCCTATCAGGTTCTTTAGGATGGCCTTTTTTGTGTTGTGGATCCTGCATTAACACCGGGCATTTGGAACAAATGATATATATTCTTTATTTTCGGGAAAATCCCAGATAACTTGAAACGCTCCACCATATTCCTTATACCCTTTGTTGCGCTTACCCTATGCTGCAGGCAAAAGACGGAATTGAAAAAGACCACAGCCAATCCTGCCTATGACCGTGCCTTTGAGTACAGGGAGAAGGGATCTGCCGACAGCGCCTTTTTATATTTCAATAAGGCTAAAGAGGTATTTCTCCAGGAGGGGGACAGTCTGGGTACGGGGAAATGCCTGCTTAACATGGCAATTATTTCCACCGATAAAGGTGATTACTTTGGAGGACAGGAGCTTTCCCTTGCAGCGATAGCTTACTTCAGTCCATGGGACAGTACCCAGCACGTTTTCATACGGTCAAATTATAATAACCTGGGTATTGCCACCTATAAGTTAAAGGATTATCCCAATGCGCTCCGTTTTTACGATGATGCGATAAAGTTTTCAAACGACTCCCTGGATACCCGGGTGTATTTGAACAACAAGGCGAAGACCTATCAGGATATGAAGGATTATGGACGGGCGCTTGAAGTTTACCGGGAGGTGTTATCAGGAACGAGCAGGAACCAGCGCGAGTATGCCAGGACACTTTCCAATATTGCAAGGGCAACCTGGCAGAGGGATCCTGCTGCACCGGTTCTAGGAAACTTCCTTCGTGCACTGGAAATACGGCGCAGGGAAAAGGATCTTTGGGGACTGAACGCTAGTTATTCGCATCTATCGGATTATTATGCGGAAAACTCACCAAGAATTGCCCTGTCCTATGCCGATAGCATGTACCGCGTGGCCAGGCAGCTGGGCAGTGGGGATGATAAATTACAGGCACTTAGGAAACTGATCAGGCTTTCTTCCCCGGGTAGCTCCCAGCCATACTTTCACGCATATGAGCGTTTGGATGACAGTCTGCAGTCTGCGCGGAGCCAGGCAAAGAACCAGTTTGCCCTGATCCGTTACGAGAGTGAGAAGAACAAGGCCGACAAGCTGCTTTTGCAGAAAGAAAATACGGCGAAAAACTACCAGATGGGTGCAATCGCATTTGTTGCATTGGTAATATTGTCGCTCGGCCTGGCAGAATACAAAAGGCGCAGGCGCAAGCTCGCACAGGCAACCGAAAAGAGAATAAGGGACAGTGAACTGAAAACATCCAAGCATGTGCATGATGTCGTAGCAAACGGGCTCTACCGTATGATGAAAGAAATACAGAACCGGATACATACCAGTGCGGAGAGTCTCTTGGATAAAATTGAGCAGCTTTACGAAAAGTCAAGGGATATATCCTACAACCGGCCGGTCATTCCTGAGCAAGCTTTTGATGTGCATATCCGGGAGCTATTGGGCTCCTTTCCCGGGGAGCAGACCAGGCTAATCATCGTAGGAAATGGACCGGATATCTGGTCTGGGGCCACTGCCGATGTCCTTTATGAGATCGAACAGGTTCTACAGGAACTGATGATCAATATGACCAGGCATAGTGGAGCAGATCATGTGGTATTTCGCTTTGAACGCTCGGATAGGATGGTCAATATTACCTACCGTGACAACGGGAAAGGAATTGAGGAAGGAACTGCCCATGGCAATGGATTAAGGAGTACGGGAAACCGTATAAAATCAATTTCGGGTTCGATTATCTTTGGAACCGTTCCGGGAGAACAGGGCCTGAAAATCCAGATTAGTTTTCCTGTTTAAAATCATCTACTATGTTCAAAAAAGTATTAATAGCCGAAGACCAACAGATGGCCAGTATTTCAATCGTCAAGACAATGGAATTATTGGGGATTGTACAGAGACAGTATACCTATTACTGTGACGATGCACTGATGCATATCCGTAAGGCATTGCAATCAGGTGAGCCTTTCGATTTGCTGATCACAGACCTTTCATTTGCCGAGGATCACAGGGAACAGCAATTAAAAGGGGGGGAAGATCTTATTACGGCAGCTAAAAGTTTACAGGATGATATCAGGATCGTGGTGTTTTCCGCAGAAGGCCGGCCGTCGGTAATCCGGTCGCTATACCAGGATCTGGGTATAAATGCATTTGTCCAAAAGGGACGAAGAGATGCCGAAGAACTTTCATCAGCGGTCGAGACCATTGGAAAGGGACGGACCTACATGCCACTTGAAATCAAGCGCACGGCAAGTTACCATAATACTTTTGAATTCGATAAGCTTGACATTGCCATTGTTTCCCAGCTTTCCAAAGGTGCTAAGCAGAAAAACCTCCCTGTGCTTTTACAGGAACAGGGATTTACCCGTGCCAGCCTGAGTACAGTGGAGAAAAGACTCAAAGACATGCGCGAGGGCCTTGGCTTTTCCAATAACGAACAGCTGATCGTGTACTGCAGGGATTATGGCATTATCTGATCTTTTTGTGTTTAGAATCCCTTGCCTTTAAGATGGCTAACCTCTGGCGGTTTTAATAGCTGATATTCATATAGAATGCCCCGGATCTTCAATGGTCCGGGGCTTTTTTTTGTCTTATACTCTGAACCGTTTATTATCGCTGGGGATGAACAAAATATTTTCCGCATTACGGGATCCCGTAAGGAAAGCCCTGCATGTCTGGTTAATTTTGGTAAACAAACACCAGACAACAAATTATTTCATTCCTAAAAATAAAGACATGATCTATAATTACCTAACGGCGACTTCCGAAGTTGATACCAGCTTATTAAAAACACCGTACGGACATTTTACCATAAGGCGGGAGCAGACCTAATATCACATATAAGAAAACAGTAAATAAGCGCTCGGTAGTAATGTTGGTATGTTCAGGCTCCGTTTAGGCGGGGCCGCACATGCTATCACAAGTAAAGACCCTCCGGGTTAGCCCAAACAATGTAATTATGAAGACAAATAAAATGTATAACAAACAATCGTCGATCAGACAGCTGATATGGATCTTGGTACTATTGACCATATCTGCATGTGGATCTTTTTCACTTCAGGATGAGTTAAAGTTAATTGCCGAGGACGGGGTTGTTACCAAGGAGGAATACGAAAAGCTTAAAGCCTCTCTTGCTATGGAAGATAAATTCGCCGCCTTTAGAAAGGATTCTGCCCTGACCGCTTACATGAGGAAATATTATGCATTAAAGAACCTTAATGTTGCACTTCCATCTGGCCCTGCCCAGCGGATTGCACCTTTTGATGTGAGTGTATACTTTGAAAACTCGGCAAGTATGGATGGATACATTGGTCAGGCAGATCTGAAAAGTTCCGTGTATGACCTGTTGGTGAACACAAAACAGTTTAGTAGGACCCTGAAATTAAACTACATCAACAGCAAAGTGATGGCCATAGCTTCTGCGGATATCGGTGCTTTCAGCCAGACCCTAACGCAGAAAAGCTTTAAGGCAATGGGAGGAAAAAGGGGGACCTCAGATATAGCGGCAGTGATAAGAGAAGTACTCAATCGTACGGATGCCAGCAATGCATCGATCCTGATTTCGGATTTTGTTTTTTCGCCAGCTGCAAAAACAAATGCTGTCAGTTATCTGGAAATGCAGGAGGTTGCCATAAAAGATGCCATAATGGAACAGCTGCACAAGCAGAACCTCGCTATCGCGATATTCCAGCTTGAAGCTGACTTTAGCGGTATTTATTATGATTATAAATCTAAAGAGATTATACTTCATCAGGTTCCAAGGCCGTATTATATCTGGTTTATAGGAACTGTGGCACAGGTTTCCAAAGCGCTGGAAAAACATATTGTGAGCAAAACGGACAATGGACTTATCCGTAAGGCCGTGTTTTTTAAATCGGATGTACCAGTTATGCCCAGGTATAAAATTGTAAATATAGGCCGGGTAGGAAGCTTTAAATTCGAAAAATCAGACCATATTTCCGATGTTAAAGCCTTAAACGGGGACTTTGCCTTCAATATCGCCGTTGATTTCGGCGCAAGCCTTAAAGGCCAGGATTATTTCTCTGATCCGGATATATACAGGTTAAACAATAGCAGTTACTCACTTTCAGTGAGGAAACTAAGCCCTCCTGAACTCAATTCTGCTGCTTTGGCAGGATATAGCCATCTGATTACGCTCCGTACCAAAAGACCCCAGTCTGACCAGCTTTTAATATCGGTGATAGACAAAGTTCCGCAATGGGTAAAGGATTGCAGTTCGCTTGATGACTCGGCCATCCGCACTGATGCCGCAGAGAAGTCGCGTACTTTCGGTCTTTCCCATCTGCTCAATGGCGTATACCAGGCTTTTGGACAGTCAGGCAATGAACGCAAGCTCAACGAAATCAAAATTCAAATAGACAAATAAATTTAAATAGATAAACAATATGACAGACTTTATAGCAATGATTTATGAATGGTTCGGTTATCAGACCGATCTTGGAACCCACTTAAGAGGATGGGATATTACCTGTGACTCGTTTAGCGGAAGTAACTTATACCTCGAGATCTTTTTGGTAATGATCGCAATCAGTTTTGGGCTCTTCGCACTGATGTATCTTATTATTGACCGTTTTACCGCAAGGTTCAGCTCCAAACTTTCATGGTGGATAACAGCGTTGGTTGGTGCGATTATGAATTTCGGTATTGCCTTTTCGCTTCCAACAACAATTGACCGGTGCGACCAGCTCAATTTTGGCCGGACGGATCTTATGCTTTTTGGAACTGCCAATGCCTTTTGGGGCCTGGTATGTTTCGCATTATTAACCTCATTTTCCTTTCCCAGGAGTTTTTCCACCAATGCACGGCTTACCACTTTCTGGAAACCTTAATTCAATCAAGATATGGCTAAACTTTTTATTTTCGGCATAGGCGGTACAGGGTCACGGGTGATCAAATCACTCACCATGTTACTTGCATCAGGATTAAAACCGGTTAACGACTTTGAGATCGTACCGGTGATCATCGATCCGCACAAGGACAATGAGGACCTGAAACGGACCGTTTCGGCGCTGAACAATTACCAGCGCATTACAGAAAAGGTAGGTACAGGTAATGGTTTTTTCGCCACCAGGCTCTCGACATTACAGTCTTTGGATACCAAGGGCTCTCTAGGAGGAACCTATACTTTCACCCTGAAGGATGTGGAGTCTACCAAATTCAAAGACTATTTTTCCTACAATTCACTCGGTGAGGAGAACAGGGCACTTGCTGACCTGATATTCTCCGGAAAGACCATCAATAGCGCTAAAGAAGAAATTGACCTTTTGGAGATTCCCATGGATATCGGGTTTGTCGGAAATCCGAACGTGGGCAGTGTTGTGCTCAATCAGTTCAAACACTCAGAAGAATTCAAGGTTTTTGCCAATAACTTTGGGAAAGATGATCGGATCTTTATCATCAGCTCCATTTTCGGTGGTACCGGTGCAGCGGGTTTTCCTACCATATTAAAAAGTATCCGTGATGCTGCCGGTCAGTCCGATATCAGCAATGCGGGCTTTTTAAGGGATTCGGCAATAGGGGCATTAACGGTGCTGCCTTACTTTAATATAGAAGTTGATGAAAAGAGCCCGATCAATAAGTCTGATTTTATAGAAAAAACGAAGGCTGCACTGGATTACTACCGGGGAAACGTGAATGATTCACTTAATATGATGTATTATCTGGGGGATGGATATGTAGGTAAAGCTTATGAAAACGATCCGGGAAACAATGGACAGAAAAACAAGGCGCATTTTGTCGAAGTTGCCGGGGCACTTGCAATAATCGATTTCATGAATGTTGGTAGTAGCGAACTCTGTACCGTAAATGGACGTCCCACAAATAGTGTCTTTAAGGAATATGCCATCAGGAACGATAGCCAGGATCTTTCTTTCGCTGAATTATGTGATGGCAGTAAAAAATTACTCGGACGCAGCCTTACCCAGTTTACCCTGTTCAGAAAGTATCTCGCCGAAAATCTTGAGGAATCTATAGAAAGGCAGGCCTGGTCAACATCCCAACCTGCTTTCGACAGAAAGCAGAAGAATGCACAGTTTTTTGGTTCGAACCTGCAGGGCTTTTTAAGGCAATATGATGAGTGGCTCGATGAACTCGGCGCAAATACACGGTCTTTCCGGCCTTTTAACCGCCAGACAGATTTAATGAACCTGGTTAAGGATAGACCGTTGCAAGCAAATTGGCTGGGTTTGGGGAAGTTCAGATATGACTCGTTTGATGCTAAACTAAACCAGCTTGGAAACAAACAGACCTACGGCTCAGCGGAAGAAAAGCTGATCAGCCTATTTTACAGGACAACAGGAGAAATAACAGGTGAAAAGTACGGATATCAGGAAATTTAAAATATGTCAGCAATTATAGGATTTACAGGTAATGGGGGCGAAGATTGGTTCGTTTCCGCCCAATATGGTACAAAAGAGATACAGGCAATTCCCGATCCGGAAGGAGGTCATGCCCTTAATGCACCTACATCTATACCCAGCCCATTTGCAAGGATGGACCTGGTCAGGAAATCATTCGAGAATATCGCTCAGAGCCCTAAGCTAGGCTTCTATCAAATGGGAGAGACCGTAGTGGCTAGCAGGGAAGACGAGCGCGCGGTTTCGCAGTGTTTGGACCTGGCAGAGTTGCTGTTTTTTTATGAAAATTTTAAAGACAGGGTAGAGATTATCCGTTGGAATAAACAACAACAGGTGGATGCACTGAAAGAAAGTTCCAATGCCGGTCATCGGAAGTTAGGTGATGTGCTGGACATGTATCTCAGGCAGGATGCCGGTTCGTTTAACTTCAATGAGCTTAATAACATTTACATCATCAAACATAACCATCGGGTAATTGGGGGAACTTCGCCGCTTACGCTTTTTTTTAACGCTGCAAACCGCTCAGATTCACTCAACTTGATTAGTACCAAGGGTAAGGCCTTTTTTTCGGATGTGGTGCCACTTTACGAACGTGATGCCGAATTCCAGAAATATATCTATCTGTTGTTCAAGAGCAGTCCGGAATTGGGAGAAAAGATGAAGGCTTTCCGGGAATATCTCAGTAAAAACCTAACTATTCTCTCATCATTGGAGCCATCACTGTATAATACCCTTAATACCCTGAAAATGTCTGATCTGGCAAGCAATTACCAAAGCCTTTATACCAAGGATGCCGGGGAGGTTGTAGAAGTATTCGGTGTTGCCTTCAAAATTCTAGATCCGGGCAAGATACCAGTGGATCAGAGCGATTTTGTTATACATAGTACAAAATATAACGGTGTCAAGCCACTTGTTCTGCAAAACAGCTTTAACAAAGCTTTTAAGTATGTCAATGGAAATTGGGACCAGCGTACCGTGGTGAAATATATGGATGCCGATTCCTTAAGCCAGCGCATCCTGCCTGGTTTGAACATCAAGTATCCATACCTAACGGTCAGTGACTTTCTAGAGGATACGCTCATCAGGATGGTATATCCCATTGATGCTACCCATTATTTTGATGGAAACTTAAGGCTTTCAGATGCCGATAATACCAAAAGTTATTTGCTTCCTCTAAAACCGCTGTTCTTTGAATTTTTCAGGGTCTCAGATCTAACGGAAGGTAAGTCAGGTGGTCCGCAGATTACCATAGAGGAGGGGATAAAGGACAGCGTACGCGTGCTGTTAAAAATCCCGGTTAAAGGTGGTGGAGATTTTATCATTTTTGAAAGGGTCTTTTATAATGACAGTACTGCTGATATCCATTCCAACAAAGGAACAATCGTAGAACAGCAGTTCAGTATCACCCTTTTCCCCTTTGTAAAACATCCTCCATTGGTTGATGTGAGATACAGCCTCCAGCTGATCGACAGGAACATGGGCACTAGGTCTTTCGATATTGATTACGCACTCCACTTTTTTTCGGATAACGAAAAAGGGGAACTAACTGATATTGAGGGTGGTATGAGGAGTCAAAAGGTAAGGGGGGACTTTACCAAAACAACCACCAAGTATTTTCTTATAAAAAAAGCATTTGATTTCATACAGGTAGACAGTGGCCAGGGCCGGGGGATTATCGTTCCTAAGTGGAGAAATGCAAACAATGCTGGCGACAGTTACACTTTTGCCGTGGATTTTGGAACTACCAATTCCCATATCGAATATTCTGTGAACGGTGGACAGCCAAGGGCTTTTGATATAACCGAAAACGATATTCAGGCAGTTTCATTGATATCAGAAGAAACCGAGCATAATTTTTCAGGACTTGGGGCGGTAGATCTAAGGACTACGGTGAGTAAGGAGTTTATACCACGGATTATCAGAAAAGACAGCACCTTTTCATTTCCGATCAGGACTGCGCTATCACAGAGCAGGTCGCTTGCACCCAGGGCTGGCGGAACGGCGCTACTGGAATTTAATATCCCATTTGTTTTCGAAAAGGATATCGACAAGAACAGCAGGTATTTTACCAATTTGAAATGGGATAGCAGAGAAAGTAATAATGAGATGAGGATCAGGGCTTTTATTGAACAATTGATGGTTATGATCAGGGCAAAGGTAATCCTTAACGGTGGAAACCTGGAGGCAACCAAAGTGATCTGGACTTATCCAGTCAGTATGAGCGCGGTGAGAAAAGATAGGCTGGGTGCGTTATGGAATTCACTTTACCGGCAATATATCAATGGCCGTGGGGATACCTTTAGCCTCTCTGAATCGTTGGCGCCATATTATTATTTCAAAACCAATCAAAATTTGCAGGCTTCGGGTTTTGGGACAAGTGTATTGATGGATATAGGTGGTGGAACTTCCGATGTTGTGGTGTACCGTGACAACATACCAGTGCTGGTGTCATCTTATCGATTTGCCGGCAACACCATCTTCGGGGACGGATTCAATGAGTTTGGTAATATCCCTACCAATATGCTGGTCAGGAAATATTACCGGGAATTTGATGAGCTGCTTAACGAGCATTCCATTCTCAAAAGTATAGCGGACGAATTGTTTGCAAATAATAAAGCGGCTGATTTTAACGCTTTCCTTTTTTCGCTTTCAAATAATGCGGCAATAAAAAACAAAGCCTTACTGGATTACAACAGTAAACTTGCGGATGATGCCGATATCAAAATTGTGTTCCTATATTTTTATGCAGCCAAAATATATCATGTGGCGCAGGTGATGAGGAAAAAAGACATTGCGCTGCCAAGTAATGTTATTTTCAGTGGTAATGGCTCTAAAGTACTTAATATTATTTCCAGCAACCCGGTCCGTCTGGCAGAACTGGCCAGTGAAATCTTTGGTGCAGTTTATCAGGTAACAGCACCAAAAGGGTTAAAAGTATCGGTGGAGAAAGACATCCCAAAAGCGATTACCTCCAAAGGCAGCATTATCCAGCATAACCGGTTGGAAAATGAAATTCCCCTTAAGGATATCAAATACACCCTGAGCTGTGTCGAGGGCTTAGAGGCAATCACTTACGGTGAACTTTTGGACGAGACGGTACAGGACCGGATAATCTCTCAGGTAAGGGAATTCAACCGATATTTTGCAGAACTGTTGGTGAAGTTTGATTGTGAGGATAAATTCGGGATTTCTTATCGGTCGATCGAGGTTTTCAGGGAGGTGGGCAACAAGCATCTTAAAGAGTACCTCAAAGCGGCAATTGAATTCAATGAGAAAATGGAGGGAGCGGTTGTGAATACCAATGCGCTTATGGCGGAAACACCATTTTTTCTGCCACTGAGCGAAACGATCCAACAGCTCATCAATGCATTATCGGTAGAGGAGGTTGAACAATGATTTTAAATAAAAGCATCTTTTTATCCACCTTGTTACTTTTTTCCGGTTTTGGAATGAACGCTCAACAGCTATACTCCACCGACAGAGTGGACTCCATACGGCTTGATTTTATCCGTTACGCGCTATTGGCCAATCATCAGAAAAATGCGTTGAAAGCATTTAACGGTCTGGTCAGGAACGCAAGGGATACTGCTGGAATGAGAGCGTTTTTTAAATCCCGATCGGATGGTGAGGTGACCGGGATTGGGGAATACCGTAAGCTGATCCTCAAGATCGATGAACTCAGCGGCAATACCAATCTGACGCTGGATTCAATCTATAGTTTTTATGGACAACAGGAGCGCTTTGCCGAAAATTTAAGGAAGGATGAGATTGGTTTCCAGAATTTCAAAGATTCGGTAAACCATAAATATTTTAGGCCGCAGGTCCAGGCAGGGTCACAGATCACGATCGATACGGCCAGATACAAGGATACAGCCACGCCGTCTGGTTCGCAGAATGCAAATCCATTTTCAGGTGCGGTCTGGGAATATCTATTATGTATTGCTGGTGGGGCATTGCTTGTCGCATTATTATTTCAGATCAGAAAAAAGCCGGACAGAAAAAACAAAAGATCAAATACCATTATAAAAAGTGAAATGCAAGACGATAGCAGATTTAACTTAAGCCAGGACGATTTTAGGGAAGTAATAGGACTTAAAGAGGAAAATAAAAAGCTCCGTAAGGAGATTGAGCAATTGAAGGAGGAAATTAATGAAAAAAACAAAGCCCTTAAAACGGCGGAGCTAACTATTGCCAGGTTGGAAAATGGTGGGGCGGATGAAAAGGATGTGGCAGTGGATACAATTGAGGTTCCGGTAGAAAAATCTGAACAGAAAGGCGGAAAACAACAATATTTTCCAAGTCCACTTTCTGACGGTTCTTTTCGTCGGGTGGACGGAAGAGAATCTTTTCTGGAAGGGGCAAGTATTTATCGCTTCAATATTGTAGGAGAAGCAGAAGCCACATTCGATTTTTGTGAAGATTTTTCGTCGGTATCGATGGCACTCAATAACAGAAATGAACTGATTTTAAGCGTGGCAGAAGAAGTAGAAGGGAATTATACCACGGCAAAAAAAATCCTGACTTATAAAGGTGAATCAGGTAAGGCTGTTTTGGAAGATAATAAGTGGAATGTGGTGAGAAAAATCAAAATCAAATACTTATAGATATGGAAGCGAGTTTAGAAACCATTGAATATCTGCTTTTTGGGATCATTGTCCTGATACAGATTATCTTTTTTTTACGGACCCGGAATAAGATCAGAGAATTTGATCTTTCCATAGCCGATATATCAACAATCAGTATCAGTGAGCAGGAACTCAGCGAGGAACAGATCGATGGTTTTTCCTCTACTGCAGATATCTTCGCTGAACTGGGAAAAGAGACCGCAGGAGATGGTGGGGAATCTGGCAATGTGGATAATGATACCGGGGGGGCGGTTGAAGGGATAAATCTGACTAAGGGCGCTAAAGATGAAACGAAAGCTTTATCCGGTCCCATAAGGATAAGACTGGTCGAAAGTACAGCCAACAACAGTGAAGTATTTGGAAATATCCTCAATTCACTGAACAAATACCTGCTGAGGAACAGACATTCTGTTGCAGATTTCAGCCTCATCAAAGACATTGTAGAGCGCAATACAGATACTATTGAAGAAGAAGTAAACCTCACGCTTTCCACCCCCTTATATCTTGGGCTGATGGGAACCATGCTGGGAATTGTGATCGGTATCTTCAGTATGTCCTCACTGATAGGGGCAGATATAAGGGAGAGTTCGGTTTCAGTGGGGATCGCAACATTACTGGGCAGCGTAAAGATCGCGATGATCGCAAGTTTTGTGGGGTTGATGCTAACGATATTTAATTCAGCAATAACCTTCAAGGGGTCAAAATTCAGGTTGGAGAACAAAAAGAATGATTTCTATACCAAAATACAGGTTGAACTTTTACCTACACTTAATCAGGGTATGAATGCCACCTTTGAATCGCTCCAGCGCAATCTTTTCCGTTTCAATGAGAAATTTGATGCCAATCTTGATAGGCTTGGCAATGTGTTCGATAAAAACTATGATTCGGTATTGATGCAGAAACAGCTTGTGGAACAGATGGATAAGTCGAAGGTGGCAGAGATAAGCGGATTCAATATCAAGGTTCTGGGTGCAATGGGCAATGCTCTTGCGCAATTTGATAAATTCGATACGCTTTTCTCAAACATTAATACATATTTGGCCAATTCTTTTGAGCTCACGCAGACCAGCAGGGACCTACTTTCAAGGACTTCAAATTTTGAAACCATCGCCACCTCTGTAAAACAATACCTGCAGGATGGAAACCGGCTTACAGAATTTTTGGCCACCCATTTTAGTGACCTTGAGGCGCATAAGGCAAAAGTTGATGAGGCTATTGTCAGCGCCGGATTCCATATCAATGATAGCTTTGGCCAATTAAAGCAATCCCTTCAGCGCTCAAGTGAGCTTCTCGGTGAAGAGGCCGTTCAGCGTAATCTGGATGCCAGGAAGTTGTTGGGCGATTTTTCTGAAGATCTGAGAAGTTTTTTTGCCCAGCAGTCCGAGCGTGTTGCCGAGGTTATTGACCAAAAGAAATCAAGTCTGGACGAACTCAGACATCTCCAGTCATTGCTTGCAGAGGTTAAGGCACTGAAAGGTGGTACACAGATATCGGAGCAGTTGAGCGGTAGGATAGAACAGTTGAGCGCCGGTATCTTGACAACCAATGGAACCCTGGAACGTATTGAGCGGGAGACCAAAAAGTCATTGTTTTCCAAAATTTTTACCAGCGGGAATTCGTGATGAAAAGCAAAAATGATTTTTTCTGGCCAAGTTTCGCCGATCTGGTGACCAGCCTGTTCTTTATTATGCTCGTCCTTTATGTTTTTACCTATATTCAGCTCAAGCATAAAAATATTGTGCTCGAAGAAAAAGTGAAGATCATCGAGACCGTTGAAGCAAATCTGGTGCCCTTAAAGCAGGATACGGCACTTTTTGAATTTGAAGAACGATACAACCGTTTCAAGTTGGCTTTCGATGTGAAGTTTAACGCTGACCGTGCGGTAATTCTTTCTGATAATGATCTAATCAATCCAGAATACACAAGGAAAAAGATACAGGAGGCCGGATTGAAGCTCAGGTCTGTAATAGATGATCTTAAAAGAAAGAAGGAATTGGATCCCAAGATGAAGAACCTTTCCTATATTTTAGTGATAGCCGGTTATGCTTCAAAAGATTACAATCCAAAGCGCCTCGCACACAATTATGAGCTGAGCTATAAACGGGCATTGAGTCTATGGGCTTATTGGAAATATGCAATGGGAATCGATTTTGAGTCGCCGGGGTACAAAAATCTCATAGATCTTCAGATTTCCGGCAATGGATGGGGCGGTGTGGGACGGTTGGACAATGAGGACGATAACCAGCGTTTTCTCATCCAGATTTTTCCGAAGATCGCACATTTCGATTGAGATGATGAGAAAAACGACTTTAGTATTTATTTTACCACTGATTTTTGTGCTTTCCTGTTCGCAATCTGGAAAACCTGGACAAGCCCACCGCAGTTCTGGGGAAAAAGAACGGAATAATCACAGTTATGACCCCGGTGACGATGCAGAAAAGATCGCCATTCAGGAATTAAATGAGAAGTGTAAAGATGTTGTTTTTTCGATCTATGCTTCCGATAACAGTTCTTATCCCATTGGTTCGGGTTTCATTGTTTCAGATAGCGGTATTGCTGTGAGTAATTATCATCCCTTTTCCAGTAAGGGAGAGATTGGCGCAAAAATTAAGCTAAAAAGTGGCCGGGAATATGATGTTGCCAAAGTACTGTTCTTTGATAAGAAACTTGATTATATGGTTTTTAGATTAGAGGCGGGTAGGGAGGAACTATTTCCGGTACTATCAATCGCTTCGGAAGCTCCCAGGATTGGCCAAACTATAGCTGCAATTGATGGGAAGGACGAAGGTGATGGAGTGGTATCAACCGGAATCGTTACTTCGCTCAAAAAAGAGGAGCACCTTATTCAGACTACTGCCGTGATCACACGAAGGAATAGTGGCGGACCCCTTTTAAATATTGAAGGGAAGGTTGTCGGGATTACAATACCGGGCATAGGTAAAGAAAATCTCAATTTTGCGATAGATATCAGGGTATTGGATCTAAAATAAATCTTGAATGAAACTTAAATATTTGATCTTAACCTTATATATCCTTTTTGGGATATCCATTTGCGATGCCCAGACCGCTATTAGCGTATTATCCTGGAACCTAAAAGATCTTGGGGTTTCAAAGAGCGCAGCGGATATTGAAATGATCGCGAGGGTAATTGCCCGATACGATGTGGTTGCGATACAGGAGGTCGTGGCCGGCAGCGGTGGACCAAAGGCTTTAAGCAGACTGGTGAACGAATTAAATAAGGACAGCAGGAAGTGGAAATATGAAATCAGTGAGGTTACCTCGGGAACCTCTGCACACAAGGCCGAACGTTATGCTTTTCTTTGGCAGGACGCCAGGGTGCTAAAATCAGGCAAGGGGTGGCTTGAGCCACATTTTGAATCGCAAATAGAGCGCGAACCGTTCTTTGCCCGTTTTACTGTTAATGGGAAAACTTTGACGCTGGTTAATTTTCATGCGATTACCAAATTCGCCCATCCTGAGACAGAGGTTAAATATTTCAGGTATCTGCCGGAGTTGTATCCCACCGACAAACTGATTTTCTGCGGTGATTTTAACCTGCCAGAATCCCATACCGTATTCAATCCACTGAAATCGATGGGATATCGTTCCGCGCTTGTAAAACAAAAAACAACACTGCGACAGGCCTGTCTGGGTACCGGATGCCTGGCTTCGGAACTGGATAACTTTTATTATGATGCCTTGAAGGTTAGGCTTAAGGCAGCCGGGGTGATCCATTTTTATCGGTTGTTTCGAGATATAAAGGTTGCCAGGAAGATTTCGGATCACATTCCTGTATTTGCAGTTTATCAGCTATAGGTACGGTCAAAACAGTAGAAAAAAATAAAACGACCTGTTATTTTGAATATAACAGTTTATAAAATAAAATATCCCAAATCATCATGAAATTAATGCTCAATTTGATTCTGTTACTGGGCCTATGTTCTTACAAGGGACCTGATAGCAAAGAGGTATATATATGCCTTAGCCCAACTGCACAAGCCTATCACAAATCCAAGGATGGCTGTAAAGGGATACAGGCCTGTACACATCAGGTAATAAAGGTCAGTAAAGAAGATGCCATCAAAAAATATAAATATAGGGCCTGTAAGCTCTGTTTCTAATGAGGTGTTTTTATGACAGACTAGGGGAAACCGTATTTTTTCGAAGAGGTAAATGTTGATTTTAGCATAATAAAGAATTGATTATGGGATTATAGTTCCGTAGGTCCATAAAACTGGGACCGCTGCGTATGAATTTTTCGAATAGTGGGATAAGTTATTCGACAGGGGTTAGGGGCGCAAGGATCAGTACTGGTCCAAGAGGGACCTATGTAACCATTGGAGCCAATGGGATTTATTATAGACAAAAAATAGGAGGAGTTAACGCTCATCGGCCTGGCCCCGTTACTGTGCAAGATCAGGGATTGCATACGATCACCTCGGCAGATATCGGTCAGCTGACTGATGTCGATTCCAGGGCTTTTATTGAGGAATTGAGTGAGAAAGCAGGTAAGATCTCCTTTGTGAAATGGCTGGGCGTGTGGCCAATGATCATTTTCCTTGTTCTGCTCTCCTACTATTCAGTTGGAATCAGGGAAGTGGTACTGGAGCCAGCCGGAAAAAGAAATGTTGTACGGATTGATTCCTATGTGGGCTGCAACATCCGAGTACTATCGGCTGCGGATGCAAAAATATTAGGGACTGCAAAGGATGCCGAAGAATTTCCTTTACTCGACTCGACCATAAGGGGATGGCTAAAAATAAGTTTTCAGGATTCTATAGGTTATGTTTCAAAGAAGCTTGCCAGGACCTCCATCATTGATGATCCTGGAAAAACGACTTCCGAATTTTATCTGATCAATCCATATTATTTTTGGATCCTTGGCGTTGGTATTGTGCTTTTCAGCCTTTTCATCAGGTTTTTGTCCAAAGTTGACAGAAAAAGGTTTGAAATGGAACTGACCTATGAAATGGATGAGCAGATGGGGGTGGTTTACAGCTCCTTCGCCGCCCATTTCAACAGCTTTAATTCGTGCATACGGAAATGGCAGTACCTTAACACCCAGCAGAACCATGACTGGAAAAGGAATGCAGGGGCTGGGAGGCTGATCAACAGGGTTCCCATCTACGGAATCTCGTCCAATGCCCTGCCGATC
Source organism: Pedobacter sp. 22226 (assembly GCF_052045455.1). Lineage (NCBI taxonomy): Bacteria > Pseudomonadati > Bacteroidota > Sphingobacteriia > Sphingobacteriales > Sphingobacteriaceae > Pedobacter > Pedobacter sp. 22226. The sequence continues at coordinate 558,054 of NZ_JBQEPB010000001.1, forward strand.
AGATATTTTAAAACGAATGTGGCGATACCGCATATCAAGTTAAGGAATACCCAGCTTTTCTTTCTGCCTGAGCGGTTGCTGATCAGGAGGGGCGACAGATTTGCTGCCGTATTTTACCGGAATCTCCATATCGATCAGGGAACGACACGTTTCATTGAAGATGAGATAGTGCCGAGCGATGCCAGGGTGGTGGATCATACCTGGAAATGTGTCAACCGTAACGGTGGGCCGGACAGGAGGTTCAACAATAACAGGGAGATTCCGATCTGCCTATATTCGCAGTATACATTAAGGTCTGCAACAGGCGTTTATGAAACGATCTGTACATCCAGGATCGGTGCATTTGATGGTTTTGGCAATTACCTTTTGAAGATCGGTGCCCTCCAGTCCAGGATGGGGGCTGGTACAACGACTGCCCAATAGCCCGCAGATCGTTTATAGCCTGACTATTTTAACGCTGCAAGCGTTGCACCGTGCTTTTACGGGAAACCCTGCTAAATACCTTTTACTGTATCGTATTTTAGATTTGTTGCGTGGTGCAACAGACTAAAAAATAAAGATGTGAGCATGAAAACAGTTGAAGCGATCAAGCCGGGTCCCAAGCCTAAAAAAGAGGACGGTGATCTGGACAGGAGGAGAAGGGTCACCCCTGAAAAAAAAGAACAATATCCGCCTTTAAAACCGCACAAACACAAACCCAAGGATTAGTCCTTTGATGTGGGCGTCCCATGATGGCATGGGACGCTTTTTTTCCTTTTTAATCTGTGAGGTCATTAAGTTAGATGAAATCCGTTTGGTCTGCTACTTAAATGGAATTTGTTTTTAACAACCGGGCAGTCAGATCCCGATTGAAAATGTAATCTTTCCTGATAATCTGATCTTTTTCAGCTAGATTTAATAATAGAATAACTGTTGGAAACGCTGAGAGAAGTATCCTGAATATTTTAAAAAAAAATTATCCTGAAATGAAATACCGATATTTGAAAACCTTACTGCTGGCCGTTTTATTACTGGCAAAAGTATATCATTCTGCACATGGGGAAACCGGACAGACCTATCAGGCGGATATCATTGTTTATGGGGGAACCTCTGCGGGGATCATCGCCGCGGTGCAGGCTTCGCGCTCGGGAAAATCGGTGATTGTGGTCTCCCCGGACAAACACCTGGGCGGACTATCCTCCTCCGGACTGGGTTTTACCGATACCGGGAACAAATCGGTGATCGGTGGCATAGCCAGGGAATTTTATCATAGGGTTTACCTGCATTACCAGAACAGCCAGGCATGGAAATGGCAGCAGAAAGAAGAATACGGTAACAAGGGACAGGGTACACCTGCCATCGATGGAGCTGACAGGACCATGTGGATCTTTGAACCACATGTTGCCGAATCCATCATGGAGGATTTCGTGAAAGAAAATAATCTCCAGGTATTCCGGGGGGAATGGTTGGATAGAAAAAATGGGGTTGGGAAGGAGCAGAACATTATTTCAGCCATCCGGACATTGTCCGGCAAACATTTCAAAGGTAAAATGTTCATTGATGCAACCTATGAGGGCGACCTGATGGCCGCTGCCGGGGTAAGCTATCACATCGGAAGGGAAGCAAATTCAGTATATCAGGAAACCTGGAATGGTGTCCAGCCGTTGGTTTTTCAGCACAACCATCATTTTGCAGCAAAAATCAGCCCGTACCGTATCCCGGGTGATAAAAGCAGCGGGCTGCTGGCCGGTGTGTCCGGTGAGCCCGTTGGCGTGAAAGGTAGCGGTGACGGTAAACTGCAGGCTTACTGTTACAGGATGTGCCTTACCGATAAAGCTGAAAACCGGAAAGCCTTTGCCAGGCCTGATCACTATGATCCGGCCGACTATGAAATACTGGTGCGTCTTTTTCAGAGCGGCTGGAATGAGCTTTTTGATAAATATGATCCAATACCGAACAGAAAAACGGATACCAATAACCATGGCCCTTTCAGCACAGATTTTCTTGGTATGAATTATGGATATCCCGAAGCTTCATATGAAGAAAGAAAAAAGATCATAAAGGCGCATGAAGATTACCAGAAAGGACTGATGTATTTTATGGCCAATGATAGCAGGGTTCCGGAAGCTTACAGGACGACAATGCAGAAGTGGGGGCTTGCAAAAGATGAGTTTGCCGATAACGGAAATTGGCCATACCAGATTTATGTACGGGAGGCCCGGCGGATGGTGGGCGGTTATGTGCTGACCGAACACGAGGTTTTGGGGAAAAAAGATGTTCCCAGGCCGATCGGTATGGGTTCCTATGCATTGGACTCCCATAATGTGCAGCGTTACGTTACAGCAGAGGGATATGTACAGAATGAAGGGGATATCGGTGTGAAGGCACCCAGACCCTACAGCATTTCATATGATGCGATCGTGCCCAGGTCAAATGAGTGTAAAAACCTCCTGGTGCCCGTGTGCCTGTCTTCCTCACACATTGCATACGGTTCAATCCGTATGGAACCGGTATTTATGATTCTGGCCGAATCAGCGGCTACTGCCGCGTCCCTGGCGATTGATCAGAATATAGGCATACAGCAGGTCAGCTATAGTGAGCTGAGGGCTTTATTGCTCGGACAGAAACAGCGCTTGGAAGTTAAGGACTAGTCTATAGTGAACCTGTTTGGTTGGCTGTGCCCGAAGCCGAACAGCTGTGCAATCTGTTTTCAAAGTAGTCCACATCAGTTATAAGGAACTGTCGAATACGCCTATATCCCGCTGTCAGTTATAATTTTTTGAACCGGCATCAGAAACCTTTACGGTAGAATCGGTGAGATAAAAAGCTGCGTTTACGGATTCCATACCATAACGCTCACAGGATGCGGAGGCATAGATTATACTTCTAACATCAATCGGGATCTGGATTCCAAAAATTTCCACAACAGGTACCTGACTTTTAAAAAGCGATAATATTGCGATAAAGCCCGCCCCGGCGATGGAATCTGTGATAATCAAAGTTTCCGGTCGGCACGCAGATGGCCGATGACCATGACCTGTCCGGCATATACTTTATTTAATGATTGAAACAGATCCTGGCCCTGTACATATTCTATGCCCCACCGGGAGATCAGCCGGATAAGTCCTTGGAAAATCCCTTTAGCAAAACCACGCTATCAATTAACTTTGCGGCATGACAATGCAGGAAATAAATGAGCTGGAAGAGTGGTTTAAAAACGTCGAATTGCCCAGACCACCGGTACTGCTGTTTCCCGGAACCGAAATCGCAGATGTAGATAAGTTTCCTGATGTCCAGTTTACCTCACTGCGGGTCGACCCGACCAGCAAAACGAATGTACCTCTGCTGTACCGTTTGAAAGCCTTTAAATTGCTGATCGAATCTAATCTGTTATATGGCCGGTGGCATGGATGGGAATTGCGGTTACTGCCCGGTTTTGTGGTTAACTGTTTAACTGACAGAATGTATATAGCCAAAAGTATGTGCATGATGATTTAAATGCATTTATTGTTTGTCTATCGATTGATTGGGCGAAAGCGAACTAAATTCCGGATGGCAACCCAAAGCTTTCCAAATGTCTAATCCTTGTCCTGTCTTTGCTTTTTGTAGCTAATGCAGTTTTAACCTCCAGCTACATCAGGACCGGACAAGCCTGCCGGCGGGGCATCCAATAAATTTGTGTTTGCTGTTGTTGCGTTGAGGTTATCCCGGAGTGTTGATAATGTTGAATGAAAAGCAGCTGCCTTTAGCAATTTGGGAGGTTACCGATATGCTGCCACCAAGTTTTTCGATCAGGAATCTGACCGTATGGAGCCCGTTCCCGGTACTGGTCTGGTTAAAGCAATCGGCCGCATTGACAGTCACGTTTTTGGTGAAAATCCTCTCCAGAGCATCCTGGGGTATCCCTATCCCGTTATCGGATACCGTAAAGCTGATCTGCTCTTTGCTAACCGAGCAGCTAATAGCGATTTCGCAGGTGCCCTTATCATTATAACGGACGGCATTTGTCAGCAGATTGATGAAAATCTGTTGGAGCGCTATTTCAGAAGTCCTGAACACCAGATTTTCATGCGGCATTTGAATCCGGACATTTTCAGGCATGCTGATCATGGATACGGTTTTGGACAGAAAATCTTCCAGGAATATATCTGAATGGTTCTGTATGAGTATCTCGGGCCGTAAGGAATAATCCAGCATATCGTTGACCAACTGGGTAAGCTTGTTTGAAGAATTCAGATTTGTGGATGCAAGTCTGGTACCCTTTTCATCATTTTTTTCCTGCAGGTGGCGGATAAGCATCTCGGCGCTCATGGAAATGCTGCTCAACGGGTTTTTAAGGTCATGTGCCACAGTTGTTGCAAAACGCTGCATAAATTCATTTGTTTCCCGGAGTTGCAGGTTAGCCTCGTTTAGCCTGCGGATTTTTTTTCTCAGTTCTATCTGCGCAATGACCTGTTTGGCCAGGGTATGCATGGCGGAGAGCTGTTCCGGTGAGAGTTTTCTCACCACCCTATCAATGACACATAATGTGCCGAGCGGCATTCCCTCCTCGCCAATCAATGATACACCTGCATAAAATACAATCCCGGGATCGCCCTGTACCAGGGGATTTCCCGAAAACTTATTGTCTGTCCTTGCATCTTCAATTTCCATTACGCCCGACTGCTCAACGATGGTATGTGCACAGAAAGCATGTTCCCTGGGGGTACCTTCGACGTTTAAACCAACCGAACTTTTGAACCATTGACGTGTTTCATCCAGTAGGGTAATCAGTGCGATGGGTGTCCCGCAGATCTCGGAAGCCAGCCTTGTAATCCCATCAAAATCATCCTCTTTGGGGGTATCCATAATCTGGTAATCATTGAGGATTTCCAGCCTTCTGGATTCGTTTGGGGGGTAGGGGAATTTCTCGTTCAAATTAATATAAATAAATGTTAGTTATTCCGGTTTTCAGACCTGGTGGAATAGGGTAAAAGTACCGAAATATCTTCATTTATACTGAACGATATTCGGCATAACCCGCCCTGCTAACAACATATATTATAAAAATATGTTTGAGTCGCTTTTTATCAGGCTGGGATATCGAAGATTTTCTATCCCAGCAATCTCTGATGCATCCATCTGATGGGATTTAAATGCTTCCAGACGTTTTTTAATGGATTTGAGGTTTTATGGAAAGAAGCTGACCGATGATCGGTCTGCGCAAAAAAATAAGATTCGGATTCTGCTCCTGTGAAAACGGAGCGCCCCGGGGAAGAAGAAAATATGTAGCCAGAAGGCTGGGCGTTCCGGGGGAAAGGAATGATTTAGCAAAAAAAAACGGCAGCCAGATTCGCGTACAGTTTGGAGCGGAACGGATTTTACAGTTTTAGTAAAATCAGCTCTTTGGGACTGGTCATCTCACAGGATGGGGGGTATCAGGGTATTTTCAAAGATTGGGGACAAGCTTATCATGTGGGGAAATATCAAGATACAGCAATATAGGACAGGGAGGTCGATAAGAAGAGAAAGCTTAGTCCCATTTTTGGCATAAAGGTTTTTCCGCAATTTTCTCCCGCTGCAGATGGTATGGTTACTGAATCCTTTGCAAATCACAGAAAAAACAGGGATAAACCTTATCTGCAGAAATTGGAAGGGAATGATTGCCAAATCCCCTACCGGTTCGGGGTTTAGGGAAATGTCGGATTTGTTCAAAAAAAAGTCCGGAAACTACAAAGATTCCTGCTCCTGCTGTCATAGCTTTGTTCAGCAAATCATACTGAGCAGATTTATGAACCGCAGACAACTGATCCAAAAACTTGCCATCGGCATCCCAGCAGTTTTACTTGCCGATAAACTTTCCGGATTCCAGCCAGCTAGGGGAGAGAGGCAAGAGTTTATAGAGAAAATTATTGCCGGACCATTTTCTCCCACCTGGGATTCACTTACCGATTATCAGGCACCAGATTGGTTCAGGGATGCCAAATTTGGCATCTGGGCCCATTGGGGGCCCCAATGTCAGCCGGAAGCCGGGGACTGGTATGCCAGGGAAATGTATATGGAAGGGAGCTGGAAATATAAGTACCATGTTGAAAAATACGGACATCCTTCCAGATTCGGATTTAAGGATGTGATCAATACCTGGAAGGCGGAAAACTGGGATCCCGGGTCGCTTGTTTCGCTATATAAAAGTGCCGGGGCGAGATATTTTATGGCACTCGCCAACCACCATGATAATCTTGATCTATATAATAGTAAATACCAGAAGAACTGGAATTCGACCAAAGTAGGGCCGAAAAAAGACATCATTGGTGGATGGGCTGCTGCCGCTAAAAAACATGGACTGCCATTCGGGGTCAGTGTGCATGCTGCACACGCCTGGAGCTGGTTTGAAACCAGCCAGCGTGCGGATAAAAACGGTTCAATGGCCGGCGTTCCGTATGATGGCAGACTGACCAAAGCTGATGGTGGGGGTAATTGGTGGGAGGGTCTTGATCCGCAGGAGCTTTACGCGCAAAACCATCCGTTGAGCCGGAACAGCCTTGATAACAATGCGGTCCATCGGCAGTGGGATTGGGGCAATGGTGTTACCCCGCCAAGCAGCACATACATTAACAGGTTTTATAACCGCACAATCGATCTGATCGATAGATACCATCCGGATATGGTTTATTTTGATGATTCGCAACTGCCCCTGTGGCCGGTCAGTGATGCCGGGCTAAAAATTGCTGCGCATCTTTATAACAAGAGCATCAGGGATAAAGGCAGGCTTGATGCGGTGATTACTGGAAAAATACTAAACCAGATGCAGCGCAAAGCTATGGTGTGGGACATAGAGCGGGGCCAGAGCAACAACATTGAGCCACCGCCATGGCAGACCGATACCTGTATCGGCGATTGGCATTATGACCGTGGAATTTATGATAGAAAAGGTTATAAAACTGCAAAAACAATCATTCATACCCTGATCGATGTAGTAAGCAAAAATGGCAATCTCATGCTTAATATCCCGGTCCGCGGTGATGGTACGATTGATGAGCTTGAGAGAGGGACCGTTGAAGAGATCGGGGTATGGATGAAAGCGAACGGCGAAAGCATTTATGGCACCCGACCGTGGAAGATTTTTGGCGAAGGTCCCGCTCAGCAGGTATCCCCTGTATTAAATGCCCAGGGATTCAATGAAGGTAAGGGTAAAGCCTTTAATAGTCAGGATATCCGCTTTGCCATTAAAGAAAAGGAACTTTTTGCTACAGTTATGGGCTGGCCTGAAGAGGGTTGGGTGGTGATCTCCAGCCTGGCCGAGGGTGCTCCGGAATATCCGGGGAAAATAAATAATATCCGGTTACTTGCCAGCGGGGAAAATCTGCGGTTTGAAAGGACCCCGCGGGGCCTAAAAGTCTTCTTTCCTGCCAGTCTGCCACAGGCTTTCTATGCCAATGCGCTCCGGATTAACTAAGCTTGAAGTAACGGGGGCTTTTCCGGTCAGGTTGGTGCCTATGCGAATGGATCGGTACATGCCGCTTTAATCCCAAGGGCGCTATGGTGTACATGGTCCTTCCGGTTCTGGTGCGGCACCGGACAGTTGCGGCACAGGAGGGGATAACCTGATCTGGCTATGTTCAGGCAGGGCAAATGTATCCGATTGAATATAATCCGGAATTGAACGCGGGAAAAAGCCGCCTTTATTTTCCATGGCCATCTGCCGGGTTACCGGTCCAGCCAATGTCTACAGTGGGAAGCCTAACCTATAAATTTGCTTTTTATAGGTTCCCGGCGACATTCCGGTGTATTTTTTAAAGGATCTGGAAAAATAGGAGATATGGTCAAAACCTGTCTGTGCCGCAATTTCCGAACAGCTCAGCTGACCGGAGGCAAGCAGGTACTGGGCGCGTTCAATCCTTTTCCCGAGTATATAGCTTGCCGGGCGTTCGCCTGTGAAACTTTTGAACAGCCTGGAAAAATAATCAGGGTGATGGTTGATACGTGATGCCAGCGTATTCACCGATAGTCTGTTGTGCAGGTTCAACAAAATATAATTTATGCTTTCGGCAATCCTGTTGGAAGTATGATACAGGACATCTTCCCGCGGTAACTCGGGCCCCAATAACCTGCCCATGAGCTGAAGTATTATACCCTGTGTTTCAAGATAAGCTGCCTGGTGCTGCCGGTTGTTCAGCTCCTGGTATTCCCTGTAAAAGATGTTTTTTTCATATATTTTTGGGTCATCAGAGCGGTTGATCCCGCGGCCGGGATTGATTTCCAGCAGGCGCGAGATTAGTGCAATGTCCAGGGGTGCCGCTTTGAGTTTGCACACAGCCCTCTTTCTTGCAAAAAGGGAGGCGCCATCGACCGATTCCTCAAAAAACTGCACAAAATATTGGCTCAGGTAATCATCACAGCGAAGGGTACAAAGGGTAAAGCTGAATAATGTACAGATAACCTGCTTCGAGCTTCAAGCATTGTGCCTGATCGGACAGCTCGCCTGTGCCGCCATCGATATAATAGATGCGGTAATAGGGACTGATAACATTTCTGTAGTTCCATTTCCTTGTGAGCTTGACATAATCAACATGGAGAAGCGAAAAATGGTTTTGCAGTACGCGTTTGATCATGGCTTAAATATCGGCTTTTACAGGAAAATAGTCCTTTTTTTAAGATATATCGCATGTGGCAGAAGGGAGCTAGGAAAACAGGGGACTATAATATCCCCATTTTTTTTTTCCGGGATATGGCTGCGGATGCAGGATTATGGTGTTCACAATACCCGTCAGGACCAACTGTTTATCTCCCGGCGAAAATATCCTGTGCAAACGGCGGCCTGGGCACGCTGATTAACAGTCTTAAAATCTGCTCGCAGGGTGGTGCGGGCGGACGTTTGTATCGCCGGAGGATATGCCTCCCAAAATGTTGGTGCAGATGATCAGGATCAATGTTTTCCGCTTTCCATTCTGGCTGCATCAAGATCATCGATGCTGATTCCCAGGTAACTGGCAATCTCGTTATCCGGAACACGGTCGGCAAGGCCCGGAAACCTTTGGTGGAAATATTTAAGCTTTTGAGATGGCATGGATTTTCTGACCATCACTGCATCAGCACTTGCAGCCAGCAGGAATTTGCGGAAAATGATATCACCGATGCATTTCCCCGTCCGCCCGGCCGATAAATGCGTAAAGAGGGACAGTTTCACCAAAAGGCCCTCGGTATCCTCAATTGCAAAGGCCTGCACATCCATTTTATCACCATGGCTTTTAGCAATGCCCGGTAGGCTCAGTTCACGCGCTGTGGCGAGCCAGCAGGTAATTTTGGGTGATTCGGAGATAAGATGGCCTGCCATCAGACCTTTAAAGATGTAAAGTATCTCTTTAGTCTGGTTTATCTCCAATGGCGACCCCGCGGGACAATGGAAGGTTTTGACATAGCGGCTTACCGTCTTCCCGATCTGCTTCAGGCCCGGATCCATTTCCGTGAGATACCTGATAAAGCTTTGGATATATAATGATTCAGACATTGATTTTGTTTTGTGGTAATTTACAAATACGAAACGGCTCTATCAAAGGTCGAATTGAATGTTTTGGCATACTGGACTTGCTGAAATTTTCTTTCAACGGCCCATACGACGATCCAGTCCGGCTAAGTGCTTACATATGAGGTAACCAGGACTGTAGTTTAGCAAAAGCAACAGGAATGGTCTGGAATTCAGCTTCTAAAGCTTTTGGGAATGTAACATTTGTTTTACGGAAAAATGATTATTTTTCTGATGTATGCGTATAGACAGCCCTGGGAAGCGGCAAGAAAAGTGGTTAAGTTTTTGGCATTTGGTAAAAAGCAATAAGTTCTCTGCGTGGTAAAGGATCCATATACCCGTTTATTTTCGGCTTGATGTCCAGATTAGGGACACTAAATCAGTTGGCTGCTCAGATTTTTGATCAGCCAATACCCTGACGGTATAAAAATCATTCACCGGTATATTGCAAACAGTACCCCGCTCTTTATCCTTCCATGGCTGATCGATCTTTTTTCAATAGCCTCAGGGAAAGAAAACCCAAACTGCCCGAAACGAGCGATGCCAGTAGGATGCCGTATTTGGCCTGGATTACCAGTAAGGCATCTTCAAATGCTAGTCCGCTGATAAACAGCGAAATGGTAAAACCCACACCGGCAAGCAATGCAATCCCCGCCATGTGCTTCCAGCCCGCGCCCTGGGGCAGTGCGCCCAAGGCTGTTCTGACCATCAGAAAAGAGAAAAGCAGCACCCCGGTAAACTTCCCCACCACCAGGCCAAGCGTCACCCCGATCGATACAGGGTTCAGGATAGCCGTGAAGATATCGGCACCGATGACGATCCCTGAATTGGCCAGTGCGAAAAGCGGCATAATCAGGAAAGCCACATAAGGATGGAGGCTATGCTCGATCTTTTGCAGCGGGGTTTCGGCCGCCAGGCTCAGCTGCTTCACCTTTCGGATGATATGGTGCTGGGCAGGAGTGGTCAGCGTACTGTTGTTGGGAATTTCCTCTTCGAAATCAAAGGAAAGTTTTCTTAGCTTCTCGGCATAGACCTTTTCTTCCACCCGGGTTACCGCGGGAATGGTAAAGGCAACCAGAACCCCTGCAATGGTGGCATGTACGCCCGAAAGCAAAAAGCCGATCCAGACACAGATCCCAAAAACCAGGTAAAAAGCACTGCTGCGCACGCCCAGCCTATTCCCGATAAGCAGCACTAATAGAAAAAGTCCGGCAATACCGAGCGCCATAAAGTTGACCTGCGCCGTATAAAAAAAAGCAATCACCAGTACCGCGCCAAGGTCATCCGCTACGGCAAGTGCGGAAAGAAAGACTTTTACCGCCGGAGGGATTTGTTTCCCGGACATGGATAACAGCGCCAGTGCAAAGGCAATATCGGTAGCCATGGGGATTCCCCAGCCATGGGCACCACCGCTGTTGATGTTGATCAGATAATAGATACAGGCAGGGACCAGCATCCCGCCCAAAGCCGCCGCCATGGGCATCGCCGCTTTTTTGACCGTCGAGAGCTCCCCATCGATAAACTCCCTTTTCAGCTCCAGTCCGATCACAAAGAAAAACAATGCCATAAGTCCGTCGTTGATCCAGATGTGCAGGGGTTTGTTCAAGGTATGGGTGTCAAAGGCGATGGAAAGGTGTTTTTCCCACAAATGGTGGTAGCTTTCGCTAAAAGATGAATTGGCCCAGATAATCGCGATCACCACCGCCAGCAGCAGCACAATCCCACTGGTATACTCCAGATGGATGAAACGGTTTACCGGTGCAATGATTTTCTCTATCGGGGTCTGTGTTTTTTCTTTCATGGGATCTGGTTACAAAACAGCCGGAGGTGTTACGGGCTGCCGCTAATTTACATTGGATAAAACAGAAAGCGCATAGATATGTTTATCCTGCATAAAGATAAACCCTAAACCGTTTTGAGTACACCAGAAAACAAAGAAGAACTTCCAAGGGCATTCCGTTCCTTTTTTTCCAAAAGGTTCAACCTGCAGATGGACAAAGCCGATGAGGCTGAGATCGTAAGCTCCATTTCCAAAAACTCCATATTCGTGGGCAGCAACCTCTGGACACTGATATTTGCCATCATTATCGCCTCCATCGGACTCAACGTCAATTCCACAGCCGTGATCATCGGGGCCATGCTGATCTCGCCGCTCATGGGGCCAATTATGGGTATCGGGCTGGGCATTGGAACCAACGACTTCGGCCTGGTCAAAACAGGAGGGAGGAACCTGCTCATTGCCACCATATTCAGTATTGTAACCTCTACGCTCTATTTTTACGTTACTCCGCTGCACGATGCGCAGAGTGAACTGCTTGCCCGTACCACCCCTTCGATCTGGGATGTTTTTATCGCTTTCGCGGGAGGGCTGGCTGGAATTATTGCGGTGACCAGGACCGAAAAAAGTAACGTCATCCCGGGCGTGGCCATCGCCACCGCGCTCATGCCGCCCCTCTGCACCGCAGGTTATGGTATTGCCAACGGCAACTGGCTGTATTTTCTTGGCGCGATTTACCTGTTTTTCATCAATTGCCTTTTCATCTGCATATCCACCTACCTGATCATCCGCTTCCTGCGCTTTGATAAAAAACATTTCGAGGACAGGAATACCGAAAAAAAAGTATCCAGGTATATCCTGGTCTCCGTGCTCATCACGATACTGCCCAGCATCTATCTGGCCTACGGTATCGTACAGAAAAGCATCTTTGAGAACAATGCGCAGGCCTTTATCAACGGGGAATTCAATTTCAAAAATACACAGGTGGTCAGCAAGTCATTCCGCTACAGCACAAAAAGTAAAGAAATCGATCTGCTGCTGATCGGGCAGGAACTCTCCGGGGAGGACATCAAAAAAATAGAAAACCATTTAAAGGATTACCGCCTGCAGGGCAGCCGGCTGCGCATCCGACAGGGCCTCAGCGCAAGGCAGCAGGTGGATTTTTCGCAGATCCGTGCCAGTATATTGGAAGACGTGTTCAAGGGACAGAGGAAAGAAAAGGCCGTAACTGTAAAAACAGCCGGGCAGACCTTTCCCGATGTATCTGCCGAGCTCAAGGTATTATTCCCAAAAGTAAAATCCTATAGCCTGTCCAATGTGGTCTACTTAAGGGTAGATTCATCCAAAAAGGATACCATCACGCTTTTTTCGGCATCACTATCGTCTAAAATGGATATTGCAGAAAGGGGCCGGATGGAAAAGTGGATACGTTCCCGGATAAAGACCGATTCGCTGAAGGTACTCGCTGAATAAAGCAGCCCGTAACTGGCCTATTGGAAATTACCAGGTCAATTGAAAGGTTAGCTGACATCAAAAACCGCCCTCAGGTTCAGTATGGCCAGGCGGATGGCGGTCTTTACGCTACCGATCGGCATGGACAGCAGTTCTGCAATTTCACTATGGGTATAGCCTTTATAATAAAACAGATCGATCATCTGCCTGTGTTTGGGCAAAAGCCCCTCCAAAAGTTTTTTTACCCCCACCGTATCGGTATTGAAAGAATGGCTGTAGTGTTCAAGCTCCCTTTCCACATCTTCAAAGACCATGGTGGAGCGCAGCTGCCTGGAGGATTTCAGCCTGAGGTGGTCAATCGCGGTATTCCGCGAGATATTCATCATCCAGGTAAACAGACGCGACTTTTCGCCATCATAACTGCCGATATGGCGCCTGATCTTTAAAAAAGCTTCCTGCAAAAGGTCCTCGGCGGTTTCCTGCTGGTTGACAATCTTCATGATCACTCCGAACAGGGTGGCCGCATACATCCTGTAAAGCTGGTTGAAAGCCGCAACATCATGGTTTTTTAGGCCTTCTATCAGCTGTTTTTCCGGATGGACGCTAACAGGTTCCTGTATTCCGGATTGGGGCTGGGTGAGTATAAATGCAATCATAAGCGGTAAATCCTTAGTCTCAACACGCTCAAAGCCAATAAGTTTCGGATATTCCGGTAAGCTCTGGCAATTGCGCTGGAAAAAAGAAAAAATGCCGCCGGGTATTCCGGCGGCCATCAAATATCTAATGGTTATTTTGGCATCAGCACGGTATCCACCACGTGGATCACGCCATTTTTCTGGTGGACATCAGCGATGGTCACGGTGGCCATACCGCCTTTTTCATCTTTCAGCATCAGCTTTTTGCCTTCCATCCATGCCCAGAGTTTACCGCCCTCAACGGTTGTGAATTCTGCTTTCCCTTTCCCTTTTTTGATTGCAGCTGCAATAGCTTTACTGTCCATATTGCCCGCAACAACATGATAGGTCAGCACCTTGGTCAGTGTAGGCTTGTTTTCTGGTTTAAGCAAAGTTTCTACCGTACCTTTTGGCAGTTTGTCAAAAGCACTGTTGGTCGGCGCGAAAACGGTGAAAGGTCCCTTGCCCTTCAAGGTTTCCACAAGGCCGGCAGCTTTCACCGCGGCAACCAATGTGGTATGGTCCTTGGAGTTCACCGCATTATCGATAATATCCTTTGATGGGTACATCTTTGCTCCGCCAACCATTTTGGTTTTTTCCATGGATTGTGCCTGAAGGGAAGTATTTGTTGCAAAAGCAATTGCTACTATAGCCACTGCTGATAAAAGAATTTTTTTCATGTCCTGAGTTTCTGTTTCCTGCATTTACGAAAGCAGGATAGGCCACGGATTTTAAAAGGACAAAAAAAAAGCGTTAAATAGCTGATCGCGTATAAAGTAATTTATCCGATGCGGCATATTCCTGGATGGGTACGCGCAAAAGCATAAAATATTCCGCGCCGGGGGGCGTAAGTTAACGCGTGATTTTTCCATTCACATCAATAACCATACTGCAGAATCAAGGGGATATCGGTGTGCCCCCAGGTCCTACAGCATATCCTATGATTGCGATCATGCCCGGGGCAAACGAGTGTAAAAACCTCCTGGTCCCGGCGTGCCTGTCTTCCTCGCATATTGCATATGGTTCAATCCGTATCGAACCGGTATTTATGATTCTGGCCGGATCTGTGGCTACTGCCGCGTCCCTGGCGATTGATCAGAATATAGCTGAACACCAGGTCAGCTATAGTGAGCTAGGGACTTTGTTGCTCGAACAGAAACAGTGCCTGGAAGTTAAGGCCCCGTTTATAGGGCACCGGTTTGGCTGGCTGTGCCCGGAGCTGGACAACTGTGCAATCTATTTTTACAGCCATCCACATCAGCTATAGGGCACTGTCGAAGACGCCTACGTACCGCAAGCCGTTATAACTTTTTGGACCGGCATCAGGAACATTTACGGTAGAATCGGTGAGATAAAAAGCTGCGTTCACGGATTCGATACCATAACGTTCGCAGGATGCGGCGGCATAGATTATACTTCTAACGGCAATCGGGATCTGGTTTACCAGCACTTCGACAACAGGTACCTGGCTTTTAAAAAGCGGTAATATTCCGATAAAGTCCTCATCATACTCTTCACCGGTTCCCAGGTCCTTCGAAAATTGGCTGATATCTTCGTCCTGGTTGAAATAGGCATAGAAATTTTCTTCGTCAGCCATGGTGGTCCCGATCCACACATGGACTTTTTTCATTCTTTCGCTTGGGGGTATATACATCATCAGTTATTGGATACTTTCAAGTTTAATGAAATCCGGTGTAAAAAACAACCCGGCCTGATCTGGATTATCTTTGACCCCGCTCTGAGCGGGGGGAGCTGCGTTAATGACCGCTGCTCCGCCAGCTTGCAGATGGCAGGTTACCTTGCCTTTTCAGCATATGCGCTATTATTGAGCAGATCGGTTATCTTTACGGTATAGTTTTGCTCCAAGATCCCTTATACATTTGAAAAAAGTTCTCCGTCCACTTGAAAAACCGTTTCTCATCGCATATATTTCCATATGGGCGGCCGTATATGTGCTGTCAAGATTTTTTCTGGAGATTTATACCGATAATGCCCCAGGGTCGGTATGGATAATTTCACTTTTCCTGGTAATACCCTTAAGCTCCTATGCGGCGGCAAGGACGGTGGCGGTCAAAAAGGAAAAATGGTACGGTATAATCGGTTATTTTGTTGTCTATACCGCAATGTGGCTGCTGTCCAGCAATTATATTATTGTCAATGGTGATCTTTTGATCAGCTGTGGCATCAAGCGCAGCATACATACCGATGCGGTGGTGACCGATGTGCGTAAAGTATTTTATAAAAGCGGCTTTGACCATACTGCGGTAACGCTGAAAATAGCGGACAGATCAATTGTCCTGCAGGGCAGGCCCTACGTTTACTTTTATCTTGCAGGTAAGAAGCAGATTTCCACCGGTTACGCGCGGTCTTTTCTGGGCAATATCTTTATCTCTACCGATGCAATCCCAACCAGGGAAAAGTCCAGGGCCAGGTGGATGCATTTCAAAGACCAGGTTTACCGCCTACGGGTTTTTGCAGCTGTGATACTCTCGATCATACTCATTGGATTTTTATGGCCGGGCAGAAAGCTGGCAACCACTCAGCGCGTTTCTGCAAAAATGGGCTTCTGGAAGATGATGGGGATTGTGATGGGCATTCTGCTCATCCTTGCAATGCTGTTTTACATCGGGATTTTTGTATATGTTAGGTTTTTTGCCAGCTGATAGGCCGTGTTTGGTTGTCTGAGAGCTGAGGGGTAATTTTCCAGCCTGCAATCATGGAACCGGGCGGATAAACGCTATGGAAAGGCACGCTCGGGATTAACGCTGCGTCCTGACAACCCGGTAAGTAAACCGGGTGGAAGAGTGGTTGATAAGACACGATTGCCATCGCCACCGGTTCGGCTGTTTTCCGGAAACGCGGATGTGGACAAGTTCCTTAAGGTTCAGTTTAGCCGGCACATGCTTTTGCGTAATTGCCTGTAGCCAAGCTACAGCACCATGCCCTCCCTTGATTTGCTTTAGCTATTCTGCCTGGTTAATATTTCTGACCTTTACCCCGGTCATCTTTTCGAAAATGTCCTGCATATATCTGCGGTGGTTTGCACCGGCCGTTACTACCACCCTGGTTAGCCCTTTCTTTTTTGAAAGCTTTACCACATTGTTGCACATCTCCTGATTTCTCATCATCCACCAATGTATCTTGGATAGCATTTCCTCCTTTGGAAAGTTCTTCATATCATACAGCTCCGGCAGATAGAAGTCCCCGGATGAAGAAATTGCGGCAGCCTCAGCTGTGTTCAGCCACTCGGTTACCCGCGAAGAAGATTTCTCAATTTTATCATACAGCTCAAAACCTGCATTTATTCTGGACAGCTTTTCATTTAGCTCCCGCCTGAAGATTGCGGAGGTATCCTCTTTGAAGGTATTGAATTTTTCATCGCTCACAGACCAAGCAGCATTCAAGTTGAGGTCGTAGTCCTGGCAATCCATGGGCAATAGTTCCATGATTCCCATTTTCTGCATCATCGGGAAAGCAATTAGTGCGTATTCTGAATTTTTTAATCTTCTCATGCTCCGCCCCGTGGTATCCGATTCCGGACTGAGCAATCCATCGACATAGGCCAGCAACCCATTGTCCGGAGATTGTTTCAGCCGGCTGAAAACCTGCCAATACTGGTAGTGGCCATTGGCAACATCCTGATCCAGGTAGTAGGCATGGGCAAGGTCTGTCTTCAACCTGAAGTTTTCAGGGGCCTGCAGACAGCGCGCCTTTAAACTGTCAATGGTTTTCGCCAGCCGGTCTGTTGGAATATTCCTGTTTTTTCTAAGGGTCTTCAGTCTTTTCAGGTTGTCCTTCTTGCACCAGTAATCCATCAGATTCTTTTCATCTTCCTTACTTAGAAATTCCCCGAAAAATGCTGTTGGCTTAAACCTTTGTATTTTGCGGTAAATATCAGAGAAATCCTGCTTTTGGTAATTGCCGTAATCATGGGAAACACCGATCAGCAGTATTTCCAGTTTTTGGGCAGATGCGTTGAAAGAAATAAAAAGGAGTAGGATAAAGATGAATTTCATAACGTTTGTTCCGCTGTATATTAAGTTTAATAGGTTTTTGTGCCTCGATTTCCAATTGAAAATAAGATTATAATCGGATATTTCAATGTTTTATGTACAAAATCATTGGAGGCCATTGTGGTCCACCCTGCAGGCCGGGTGGGCAAAAAAATGGATGTTGTGCGCGCTGGGAAAATTCAATCAACATTAAAAGCAGCCTGAAACCAGCCGGGTGCTGTTTTAGGGCGCAAAAAGTGATCGCTTTAAGCCGGAAAAAGCACACCCGTTAATGAAAAACAGACGGCCACTTATTGGCTGATCTCCAGGGCCGATCAGTACAGTACCATACCGCTCATTTTTCATCTTTGAAAACCGCAACAGACAACGCAGCACCCCAGGGCAGCCGCCAGTCCAAATAGCTTAAAGCTTTCATTCAGTCCGACATTTACAATCAGGCTGAATATGAGGCTACGCTTTTATCCCAGGGTGAATCTTTCACAAGCATAGAGCTTAAAATCAATTTTTACCGGCCTGTATTCGGTGATGTACTGACCGCAAAAGCCCGGGCCCTGCAAAACGGGAAGAATATCAGCCATTATATATGTGAGATTACCCGGAATGACGGGAAAATGGCTGCGATTGCCACCGGCACAATGATGACCTTAAGGGGCCAAAAGGCGAAAGGACAGTAATGTTCATACCTCCGGGACGTATCCCGATACCATCTTTACCAAGTTGACTTGTTAAAAAATGTTAAATTATTTTGAAAAAAATCCAACTTTTTTTTGTTTTGGGGCCTAATCAGATAAGTTGATCAGAAAACATTTTTTAGAGCAATCATTAACATTTTTGGTTTAGATCATGTCAGCACAATTACTACCCGAACCTTTGCGGAAGGGACTATTCCGCACACTTTTATTATCAACTTTTTTCATTGCGGCCAAACCGCTCCATGGGCAGCAACAAAAGGCCACTGAAGGCACGCCAGGACTATCTGCCAAGCTGATCAATATCGAATCGGCGACCAACGAACCTTTCCGCTTTTCAGCCTCGCTGTATAACCGTACGGCTGGCCAGCAGCTTTATGAACTCAGGGCTGATCTGCCCATAGGATGGCAGATCAGCTATCGGGTAGATGGAAGCCAGGTGACCTCAGTGAATCTCGCTGCCGGTCAGACCCGGGAAATTGCCATCGAAATCACCGCATCGGGTAATGCTGCGGCGGGGAAATACATTATTCCCTTCAAAGCGGTATCATCCGTTCAAACCCTACAGCTCCAACTGGAGGCTGTTGTCAAAGGCTCCTATGGTGTCAGCCTTGGTACCCCCAGCGGAAGGCTGAGTGAAGAACTAACCTCCGGAGCCCATAAGGATATCGAGCTTGAGGTGCACAATACCGGTACCTTACCATTGTCCTCACTGAGTATTTCCCCCCAACTGCCCAGCGGATGGGAAGCGAGTTTTTCGCCCAGCCAGATTGAAAGACTGGATGCGGGGAAGAAGATGACTGTCAAAGCAACACTAAAAGTACCGGATAAAACTATTGCCGGAGATTACAGCGCCACCTTTAGCCTTGGAGGAAATAACGCCAACGCCCAGGCCGCCTTTAGGATCTTTGTCAAAACTTCCGTGCTTTCAGGCTGGATCGGTATCCTGACCATCGCCCTGGCCGTTCTGGCCGTCTATCTGCTGATCCGTAAATACGGTAGGAGATAGGCCATCACTTTTTGGGAAACTTAAAAATCTTAATCCGGAAAGATGGAATTTATTATCGATCTACAGAACCTGTGCAAAAGCTATGGTTCACATATCGCCGTTGATAAGCTCAACCTGCAGATCCAGCGTGGCGAAATATTCGGACTGCTCGGCCCGAACGGTGCAGGTAAGACCACAAGCATACTCATGATGCTCGGGCTCACTGAACCCGATAGCGGCTCGGCCACCGTTTGCGGGCACGATGCGGGCCGCGAAGCTATCGAAGTAAAAAGAAAGGTAGGCTATATGCCCGATAATCTGGGCTTTTATCCCCAGTTAACGGGCCTGGAAAACCTGGTTTATATCGCAAGGCTGAACGGAATGGCCGAAAAAGGTATAGCTGAACATGCAAGGGATGTAATGGAAACCGTGGGGTTAAGGGCAGCTGCGGATAAACCGGCTTCAAGCTATTCACGTGGCATGAAACAAAGGCTGGGACTGGCAGAAGTGCTCATCAAAGCGCCTGAACTGATCATTCTGGATGAGCCCACGCTGGGAATCGACCCGGCCGGGGTAAAGGAGTTTCTGGAACTGATCAGCTCGCTCCGGGAGGAACAGGGGCTGACTGTGCTGCTTTCCTCACATCACCTCCACCACGTTCAGCAGGTGTGCGACCGGGTAGGGATATTCGTTGAGGGAAAGTTGCTGGCAACCGGCGATCTGGATACCCTTTCCTCCCGGCTTTTCGGAAACACGGGAATAGAAACCCTTATCCGGCTGACCCGCATACCGGAGGATGGAGAGGCCCTCACAGGTATTTTCAGCACCTGGCCTGAAATTAATAACCTGACTGTAACGGGGGACAGGCTGCAATTTAATACCGCCCAGGACATCACCCCGAAACTCATCCGCAGGATTATCGAACTGGGAGAAGACATCCAGGCGGTAAGCCGCAAACAATACGGACTGGATGAAATCTATGGGAAATATTTCGAAAACAACACAAATTTCAAAGTGGATAATGAAAGCATTAAGCGCAGGCCATTATTTGGCAAAAGACAAAAATAAATCGGGGAAAGCTCACCAGCCCAGTCCTTTTAAGGTGATGGTAGGGAAAGAAGTGTCGGACCATGTGCGCAGCTGGCGTTTTATCCTGCTGCTTGCCCTTGTGGTACTTACTTTTTTTGCCTCACTGTACATCTCCATGTCCAACATCCGGGCATCTTTTACCAATTCCAACGACCCGGACCATGCCTTTTTGTACCTCAAGCTGCTCAGTGCAACAGATGGCTCGATGCCACCTTTCCATGTGCTGATGGGTTTCCTGGCACCGTTGCTTGGCATCACCATGGGCTTTGATGCCATCAATTCCGAGCAGAACAGCGGTTCGCTTACCAGGCTACTGGCTCAACCAATATACCGTGACAATATCCTGCTTGCCAAATTTTACAGCGCAATGCTGATCATCTCCACACTGTTCATTTCCCTGACACTGCTGATGATTGGCGGGGGACTGCTGTTTACCGGGGTAAGGATCGAACCCCAGGAGCTTCTGAGGATCCTTGGCTTTACCCTGCTCACAATGGTTTATGTCGGCTTTTATCTGAGCCTTTCCATCCTGTTTTCGGTTGCTTTCCGGCAGGCAGCAACTTCTGCCTTGACTGCGCTTGGTATCTGGCTGTTCTTTACCGTATTTTATCCAATGCTGGTCAACCTGGTGATCAGGGCCTTTTTACCCGATCCGGCATATCTCAGCCAAAGTCAGATTATGGGCTATAATGAGCTGATCATGGATATTATGCGCATTGCCCCGGGCCAGCTCTACAGCGATGCTGCAACCACGATGCTTATGCCTTCCATCAGAAGTCTTGGTCCGATGAGTATGGAGCACCTTTCCGGCGCCATTCCCTCACCGCTTCCCTTCAGAGAAAGCCTGGTAATTGTCTGGCCACAGCTGAGCGGACTCTTGGCCGGCAGCATTGCCTGTTTTGCCCTGGCCTATTATATTTTCATGCGCAGGGAGATCAGAAGTTAACCAGAGAAAACTCCGGTAAATTATTCCCGGAAAAAAATGGTATTCCCGGAGAGGCAGTATGCTAAACCTGCCCCAGGCTACCATTAACCTTTTGGGGATAAAGCAAAAAAACAACAAAACAATTTACCCTTTTCCGGCTTATTATGAAAAAGCATACAACAAACCCATCCCAATATGAAACGCGTAAAAACATCCCTGCTTATCCTGAACCTATCCGCCCTCATCCTTACCATAACCATCAACTACCTCTCCAGCGCAGGGCTGCTGAGCGGAACCACGATCAGGGAAATCTCAGCAAAATACAACAATTACTTCACCCCGGCAGGTTACGCCTTTTCTATCTGGGGACTGATCTATCTTGGTCTGCTGGGTTTCACCTGCTATTCGCTGATCAATAGGAGAGATGCCCATATTGCAACAATCCTGAACAGGATCGGTCTTTTATTTTTACTTTCATGCCTGGCCAATTCCCTTTGGGTCATCGCCTGGCTCAATGGTTACCTGGGTCTTTCGGTTACCATCATGGTCCTGTTGCTCGGCAGTCTAATTGCCATCATCATCCGCACCAGAATGGAACTCGATCCCCATCCGCTCAAAAGCTACCTTTTCATCTACTGGCCTTTTGCCATCTATGCAGGCTGGATAAGTGTAGCACTGATTGCCAACATTTCAGCCTACCTCACCAAAACCGGCTGGAACGGCTGGGGCATTTCACAGACCCAATGGGCAATTACCATGATTATCATCGCCGGACTCATCAACATCACCATGGTCATCATCAGGAACCTGCGCGAATTTGCCTCGGTCGGCATCTGGGCACTTTTTGCCATTTCGGTCGCCAACCGGGCAGACCATCTCCAGGCCATCCGCTATGCCTGTTACCTCACCATAGCAGTCCTGCTGGCCTGCATCATCTGGAACGGCGCGCGCAGCAAAGCCCGGTCGGTCCATAGCATGTAAATTTAATCCGTGAACGATACTCCGGAATCAAAATATGCTGCATCCGCCTATTAAAGGCATAAAATTTTAAAGCCGCCCGGAAAAAGGCGTTCAGACTTTTCTGACAGGCCCAATTTTTGGCTGTCCATATTATAGTGACAGAAGGTGCTAAAAAACTTTCAATAATGGACAAATTAAAAAACAAGGTTGCCTTAACCGCGGGCGGCAGCAGTGGAATCGGTTTAGCGGGAGCCAAGGAATTTATTGCAAACCGTGCAAAGCTTGTCACTTTCGGAAGTAACCAGCAATTCCTTGAAGAAGCAACGCCAGTATTGGGCCGATGGCTTACGCGGTCCGTGGCGATGTGAATAACCTTTCCGGTCCGGAAAAATTGTATGCCCGAACAAAATCAAAATCCGGTGGGATAGATACTGTTTTCATAAATGTGGGACAGGGGAAGCTGGCACCGATTGCCGAAACCTCAGAGGGCCTTTTTGATGAGCTGACCAGTGTCAAGCTGAAAGGGGCATTCCAGTCATTTTTTTTCGGTGTTCCTTGCCCCATTTGATCATATGGAGGATAATATCGGCAAAGGAATGGCAATAGTCGGTAGGCGAATATTCGACCATGACAAGACTTGTTGGGGTTACCGTCCGCTTGAGCAGCTGATTGGCCTCCATTTCACCACGCGAATGCTCTCGCGTGAACTAAAGGAAATCTGCACACAAACTTCTGCAGTGTAAGTCCAGCGTATTTACCTTGTCCTTAACAAATTCACCTAATGGATGCGATCGTATATTTGCTATAATTTTGAAATTGTCGAAACAATCTGGCACTTGGCCTGTTATGGCTTAAAAAGACATTATGGAACAGATAGGGAATATGCTGGCATCGGTGGCATGCAGTTACGATGAGGATTTTGGGGAAATTACCTACGGGCATTTTGATCCCAATGGGAAAAAGAATCAAGATAGTACGGAGGTAGAACATGGCGAAGCTCTGAACTGATCTTTAACATCTTTAATTTTCTAAAAAATATTTCACACGGGATGATAACCCGCGGATAGGGTACATGTGCACGGGTTTTTTAAACCGTACCGCCTTATCACCGGGTCAACTGACCAGTTGGCTTCCTACAGCTATTCCGGGTAATGCTATAACCTTACACTTTCTCAGTCAGTTTTCAGAGCGGTTTTGGCCATGCTGAAAACGGGCATTTACAGCGGCTGTGGTGCGCTGGGGATAAAGTGCGGCAAAAAAAAGGATAACCAAATGAATGGTTATCCGCATTTAAATTAACGCTATCAACTTATTGTTGATGTAAGGCTCTCACCCCTTACATTTATTAATACACAAAAAATACCTAAAAGGTTTTCAGTGCAACAAATTTATCTGCATTCCGGAAAAAAAACAAGAGCGGTATCCTGCATGGACACTGCCCATAAAAGCAGTTTAAAAACGAAAACCGTTAATAAGGACCTTTTGCCTTAAAGCCGGGCAGATGCCAGGATTTAATATCATTTTTTGCTGTTTTTGCCCTGTCTATCCACTGCGGCGCTTTTTCTTTTAGCCCATCAAGTTTAGCATAACCCAGGGCATCTTTTTTGGTCAGCTACCTGATCGCTTCAAAAATCGCGGTGCCTATTAGTGCATTTTTATAAATCCTGTAATCTTATGTCTTTACATCTTAATATGGCCAATGTCCATTTAGTTTGCTTTACCGCTTTTTCGTTTAACAATCACGAATGATGCCTGCCTTTTAAAGCTTATGGTAAAAAGAACTCAGCTGACTTTCATGGCTATGCCAGCAGTGAACGGCCTATCCGGTTTTTGGACCTGGCAGCTATGCGAAAACCACCGGTAAAACGGGGATGGTGCTGATCTCGGCAAAACATCCTGACCAAAACAAAATGTGTTTACCGATGTATTACTGTTATGTTTGAACTCTCCGGCGCTGAAAAAAGGCTACTGATCAATGCAAGTCTGGGCCATCGTATTGGATATCGGTATGCAGCTATTCTCAATAGGCTGGTTCCATATCTCTGGCTAGCCTGTCTTGTTACTTTTATCTGGATACTTGATGTTTCGGGAATACTTAAAAGTTCTCTCGGAGAGCTGTTTTTCAGCTGAGATAGCGTTTCTGACCGATTGTGCAGAGACTGGATCTCAAACGATAAATGCCAGAAAAAAATAATAAACTGAAATCCGGTTATATTGCGCCAAATATCCGTGCGTCATTGAAAACTGGATATGACTATATTTTTGACCCGCTCCCAGATGGATGATTTCGATAAATGTGAAAAATACGGACAGCTGATTTTCGATGTACATGCGGGAAGCGTTGCATAGAGATCCAATGCTGTCCGTTTACTGCTTAAACTATCTGTTTTGTCTGATCCGGGAAGCTACTTTGCAGTTTCAACAAAAAGTGACAGGTTTAATGGATTTTCGCACGGGCAATCCAGGTATCACCGGGACCGCTACGTACTGGAAGGGGACACTGGCAGTCAGACACATCAGGTATAGCGCATTTAATGACAGGCCGGGTCCCCGGAAAATAATTAAAAAGTTCAAAAAAACGCCGTTAGTATCCTTTATGCCATAGACCAGGGACGGTGGGTTAGTTGTTATCAATTTTCCAAACAGTCACAGAACTGCCGAATGTGTACCCAAAATTGACATAATCAATGCGTTAGTGGAAAATTGAAAACAATTTGGCTAAGATTTGTATTTCAATGGTGTCAGCAGATAACATGCAGTTAACGCGTATAGATATAAGTCGGGAGAAAAATGGTGAAGTTGAAATCTCAGAAAGTCTTTGACCTGGAGTATTTTTTTGAGGCTGTGCCGGACCTATTGTGTATCGCCGGGTTTGATGGGTATTTCAAAAAAATCAACCCTGCCGTCTGCAGGGTTCTTGGCTATTCAGAACAGGAACTGTTGGCATCACCGATCAAGGATTTTATCCATCCGGATGACAGGGAGCGGACAGCGGAAAAACGGGAAGCTTTACTACAGGGCCGTTCACTGCTGAACTTTGAGAACAGGTACCTCAGCAAGGAAGGATCGGTGATCTGGCTGAGCTGGACTTCTGTACCGATCGAAAAGGACAGTCTTGTTTTTGCCGTTGGAAAGGACATTACTTTCCGCAGGCAGCTGGAGGAATATGACCGCATATCCTCCATTCTGGGTATGATTAAAGAAGACCACAATCTGAGGTTCAAATACCCAAAATCAAACATAGACAGGACATTTATTGCTGTCAAGGCTGACGAGGATGAAAAAAAAGTTGGTGGGCCTTCCCAGTCGGATCAGCTCTGGCTCAACAGTTTTGAGAAGATCGTCCGGGAAAATGCCGGTAGGACAGCGCTGAATCTGGAATTGATCAGTGACGCTCTTGCCCTTAGCCAGAGGCAGTTATTCAGAAGGGTACATGGCATACTTGGGATCACACCCAATAAGCTCGTCCGGATCATCCGCCTCCAGCTCGCCTGGGAAGCGATCGGTTCAGGCAGGTACCGCACGGTGAAAGAAATTTCAAGCATAGCCGGTTACAATTCCAGGGGACATTTTAACAGGTTGTTTTACGAGGTCTATGGAATACATGTTGCCGAACTGCTGTAGCACTTGGCAGCTTACGTTAAATTTTAAACCCCATCATTATAATCTTAAAAGCATAACAAATGGCAAAGCGTATATTAGTGATTGATGATGATCAGGACATTCTGACCATTTTGGATATTATCTTTGCTGAGGAAGGATATGATGTTGTCGCGCAGCGTACCGGCGCCAGTACCGATCAGATCAGGCTCATTTCACCTGACCTGATTCTGCTGGATGTCCGGATAGAGGGTTTTTATAAGACCGGTGACCAGATCTGTGCCGAAATCAAAGGGGAGGCTGAACTTACAGCTATTCCGGTACTGTTATTCTCCTCAGAGGACGATGTGCATGAGCGTGCTGGTGTATGCGGGGCAAACGGTTACATCAATAAACCCTTTGAACTCAACAAACTTCTGGAAAAAGTAAAAGAATTTATATCTTAGTGGCATAATGCGCTACGATGTCCCAAAAACCCGGAAAATCCCGTTCATGGAAAAAAATAGATCTTGGCTCTGATAGGCTAAAAGTTTTTTTTATAAAACATCTGGACCGTATTTACGGTGCTAAGCTGCACCTGGTTTCCAAATTGCCAAAACTCGCCGGTGAAGCGGAGTTTTCTGATCTCAAAAGTGCCATCCTCGAGACAGTTCAGGACGTTGAAAAACAGCTTGCAAGAATGGAAATGATCTATTCCCTCCTAGATGCGGAAGTTTCAGACGGAAGTATCCATGGAGTGACAGGTCTTATCCAGGACGCCTTCGAAGCAATCGGCGAACAGACCGGTGAGCCCGAACTGCGCGACCTTTCTATAATTTTCTATCTGCAGAATATCGAAAGTATCGAAATGGCCTCTTTCCAGATCCTACAGATGGCTGCGGTCAAGCTTAGGAACAAACATATCAGCCAGTTGTTGAAGGAAAACTATGATGAGGCCAAGGCAGACCGGACATTGCTTCTGCTGATCTCATCCAAATATATATCGAACTAGCGTCGAAGGATCTGGAGCGATAACTTCATCCTTGCTGAATCTATCTGTTATTCCAGGGGGAAAATGCCGGAACCGCTACATCCAATAGGCATTGATCCTTAGCCGGATACCCGGCCCTGACCATAATGCGCCAGAGAAAACTTAGGCCACCTGAACGGGCGGACCCGGAACTTTTTTCTTCCGGTTGACTTTGAACACCCCCAATGTGTAAAGCTTCAGTCAACCGCGTTATCGCCGACTGTTATACCCTAGGCCGTCCGATTCTATTTCTTTGCCGCCTTTGGTGCCAGGGTCAGAAACATCCTCTTGCCCTCGAGCTTAGGGAGCAATTCTACCTTTCCGACCTCTTCCAGGCACTGTGCAAATTTCAGCAGCAGAATTTCGCCCTGGTCCTTGTATACGATAGAACGGCCCTTGAAGTGCACAAAGGCACGTACCTTTTCCCCGTTTTCCAGAAACGAAACCGCGTGTTTAAGTTTGAACTGAAAATCGTGCTCGTCGGTATTCGGACCGAAACGGATATCCTTGATAATGGTCTGCTTGGCCCTGCTTTTGATTTCCTTTTGCTTTTTTTTCTGTTCGTAAAGGAATTTGCTGTAATCGATGATGCGGCAGACGGGTGGGATGGCCTTTGGGGAGATTTCAACCAGATCCAGATCCAGCGCTCTGGCCATATTGAGTGCCTGGGTGAGCGGGTAAATATCGCTTTCAACATGCTCCCCCGTCAGGCGGACCTCCGCAGAGGTGATCAATTCATTTATTTTATGTTCCGCTTCTTTCTTTTTGAAGGGCAAGCGTGGCCCCCTGTAAAATCCTGCTTTTTTTAATGCCAAATTTGAAAAGTTTTAATGAAAAATTCTGTTACCCGGAGCGGTTAAAAAGGATGATTAAGATAATATAGCATTTTACCTGGGAAAATCCAAGCCGATCGTGAAATCATGACATTATAAGTACGTTCAAGCTATGCATTTTAGGCATACATGTGGGAACTGTTTTGAGACCCTTGGGAGTGGTTATCCGCTCTTAACCTCTTGTGATACTACTTGTATTCCATTTTTTTCAGTTCTCGGCACTCCTAAGCGCACCGGGGTAATTTTCCCACGGACTCCAAAATCTGGATTTTGATATCATTTCACGGCATTGGGATTGCGGTTTACGGCGTGTAGTGAACAGCCGATGCGCGGCATGGACCGGGCCAAACCTGCTTGCCAATTCCGATTGGTGAACCAACTGTAACTTAAGGAAGCTTCAATTAAACCGGTTGATGATCAGTTCGGGCTTTAAACGTATCAATTAAGTTCCAAATTTCAACTGTACTCTGACACCTTAAAAAGTTCTCACCTTTTCTTTCTGATCATACTTAGGAACACAGGAGTAATGCCGAGATAGGAGGCTATATGTTTTTGCGCAATGCGTCGTTCGAGTTTAGGATAAAGGTGCTGGAACTGTCCATAACGTTCCTCTGCGGATCTGGAAATGATCGAATTAACACGACGCTGGTATAAGCTGAATCCATTTTGTGCCAGGATGCGGAAAAACCGCTCCAGCTTGGGCACCTCTATGTACAGTTGTTCCAGTGATTGATAACTGAAATACAGAAGTTCGGTAGCTTCCAGGGCAGCGATGGTATAATAGGCCGGCACCTGGCCCGAAAAGCTGGCCATGTCGGCAGCCCACCAATTTTCGGGACAGAACAGCACGTTATGTTCCGATCCATTTTTATCCTGGGTGTACACACGCAGACAACCGCTGTCGACAAAGTAGAGATTCCGACATATCTCGCCGGTTTTCAGCAGCAGTTCATCCTTATGCAGACATCTGGTCTGCACAGCAGAGGTTATCTGCTGCAGTTCCGGCACATCAAGTTTAATGTGGAGGGCAAAGTTTTCCAGTAGGCGATCAAAGATTGTCATCCCTACAATGTAGGCACAAATCCGACTATCTTGATCATCTTATTTTCATCATCATATTCCACATAGTCTGTGCCTTTGAATTTGCCTAAACCAGGAATGTTGATGGTCCAGGAATAATAACAGTGTCTGTCAAAATATTCTGGCCCGGTTAATAGCGAAAAGGTACGTCCGGGTATCTTTTCATGTGATGACATCACCAGATCAACAAATGCCTCAATTCCGGTCACTAAAGGTGTGTTCCTGTCCTGATAGGTGATCCCATCCGCTAAAATAGCTACAAATGCGGTTTTAACCTCTGCTCTGGTCTGCTCATTCCAGGCGCTTGTGTAGCGGTCAACTGTTTCTTTCATATTTTCCATGCACCAAAATTAGGGACTTAGGTTTAGCTAAAAATTAAAGTACTTTAATAAATGAAAAAAATGATGCTATATATCCGGCTTCAAAGTAGTTTACCCTCCGTGGATAAGCTGCGCGCCCGGGATGGTATAATGGAATCTATCGTGTTTTAAATCCTTGGGAGAACGTTTTTCACGATCATTTTGATCCTGGGCAGCAGGCCGCTGTCGGTGGAAGCGGATCCGAGCAGTGAACTGACCAGGGTGAGCAGTTCATCGATGTTGAAGGGTTTCTCCAGGATGGCATCACAGCCATATTCAGCCAAGGAAAGCAGGATTTTGGTATAGGCCGATGTAATGATAATAGGGGTCTGTTCAAAGCCGTCCATTCCCCTGATGGCCCCGCAGAGTTCCCCGCCGTTCCAGTCAGGCAGCATATAGTCGATGATAAAAAGATCGGGCTTAAAACTTTCGGCTATTGCGGTGACTGTTCCCGGGCGGTCGCAGCCCCTGCACTGGTAACCATCGTATGTAAGGATTTCGGTAAGGGTTTCCAGCAGGACCAGGTCATCCTCAACAATCAGTATTTTTTTGCACTCCATGGAGATTGCCGTTTTGTTTCCTTGTATTTTACATTAACACCAAATGGTGCCTTTGGTTTTTAGTGTGCTAGATCAGCGGACCGATATCTTTATTTTCAAGATGGGCGATGCGGAAGATTTCCTTTGATATCAGTGCAATGTTTTCCCTGAGTTGCTCCAGGGAGCAATGCAGTATACCGCAGGGCACGGGCAGGCCCATAACCTCTTCCAGGAATTCTATTTTCAGAGGAAGCCTCCCGGATTTCCCGGGATGGCCAGATAGTTTTGAAAAGATTTCGTGGGCTTGCTCGCGGTCTCCCCCCAGGCAGAACCTGCCATAGGTGATCTGTCTTCCGCCCGGCCCCTGCAGGCTGATATCAATGGTAAAACGCTTATCCATGGTCTGTTTTTTTAATTAGGTTTACTGGGTTGGCAAATAAGAAGTGCCGCATCCCGCGGCACCCTGAATTACTGTATTTCGATCTGTCTGGAGACCGCCCTGGCTTCTTCCTTTTTTGGGATATCAAGGCTGAGTACGCCATCTGTGTAGCAGGCCCGGACACCTTCCACATCCGCGCTTTCGGGAAGGCTAAATAAACGGGTGAATGGATAATAGCTGAATTCCCTGCGTTTATAGGTTTGTCCACCAATACTGTCCGCATTTTTTCGGTCCGCCGAAATGCTGAGTACCTCCCCGTACAGGGAAACCTTGAAATCTTCTTTTTTCAGCCCCGGGGCCGCCAGTTCGATGTGGTAGGCTGCGTTTGATACCGAGATATTGGCTGGGGGAAGGCCGGCCTGGTGGCGGTCAGTGAAAAAGGTGTCGGCCAGCACCGGTCCGATGATTTCGTTAAAGCCCGGCAATAACGGACTGTTCTTTGTTTCGGGATTGAATTTAACCAATGTCATAGTTTTTCTCCTTTAATGGTTTAATAATAAATGGACTATAAATCAATTAATTTTCTGTTGACCTTCTCACTCAAAAGATATATCCCATAGGGATCAAGTGCTGTGCCAATGTGTTTTAGACCCAATGGAGGGGGATTTTATGAAATTTTTTCATTTTTTCTGAAAAATTTTCAGTTCTGGTGCTGAAAAATTTTCAGTGGCATATCCGCGCCTGCCAAAGCGCGTGAAATTAAACTTTCAGTGGACGGTGAAGGCGGCAGTCTGCCTGCTGTCCGCCTGTCCGGTCAAATGCACATTGTTCAAACATCAGGCAGAAATCCTTTTAAAAAAGCTGCCTTTCGGGGTATCTTTGCGGCATGACAATGCAGGAAGTAAATGATCTGGAGGAATGGTTTAAGAATGTTGAGCTGCCCAAGCCGCCCGTGATGCTCTTTCTTGGCACCGAGATTGCCGATGTGGACAGGTTTCTGGAGGTCCAGTTTACCTCGCTAAGGGTGGATCCGAACAGCAAGACCAATGGGCCTGTTTTATACCGGCTGAAGGCTTTCAAGTTACTGATCGAATCCAATCTTTAGGTTTACCTATCCTTAGTGCCGGAACAACTGTTGCCCCCAAGGGTTTGTTTACAGAAAAACGGTCGGCAATCCTGGCTAATTACTGTTGGAAGTATATGGTTTCTGTATGCATCAGGAAAAAGATAAAATTAACGGGCATGGATAACAGTAAGAAAGAAGAGAAAAGGGGCAGGACAGGCCTGGTGCCCAATGAAGAAATCAGTGGCAGTGATGTTGATAAAGCCTATGATGAAAAAGGTGATTTTGGAAAGGGGACACCCTCACAGGTCCCTGGCTAGGGAACCCATTGACGTGAATCTATCTGCCTGCCCAGTTCTTCGATCCAGTTTTTCCTATGGTAATGGCCGCCACTGTGGTATTCCCATTTTCCGCCGGCTTTCACGATATTAAACAGGATATTACCCGAGCTTTTGCGGAAGCTGAAGATCCTTGCCGTCGGGGTATGCAATATGAGTAGCACGCAACCCAGGCGCCTACTTCCAAGACCAGTGTAAAAATATCCGGAAAAATCCATTGGAGCCATATGGTATGGGGTATAATAATCAACTGGATTCATGGCTACCGGGCCGCTTTCTTGCAATCAATATCTTACCGCTTTTATTATCATTTCCACTTGGGGATCAGTTAATCCACTGCGCGGGAAAGGTTATTGTTGACCGTGGCAAGGAGGTGGAAAATATCAAAGGGTTTGGAAACAAAACCGTCCGCCATCGAATATTTTTTTATCTCGTTGATGTCCGCATGAGCGCTCATCATCAAAACCGGTATTGCCCTGCTTTCGGGCGTGTTTTTGAGTATCTTGCAGACATCCAGACCATTCCCGTCAGGCAGCATCACATCGAGCAGGAAAATATGCGGAAGGCTTCCACAGTCTGCGTCCATAAATTCCCTTACCGAAGCAAATGTCCTCACCTCAAAGTCCTCCCAGAAAAGCATTTCCAATACCTCCCTGATCCCATGGTTATCCTCAAGTATGCTTATTGTTCTCTTCATCATATAAATGGTCAGGTTTCCCTATATAGACCATGGGTTCGGGCTTATGTTTTGGAAATAAAATAAAAGGAGTTGGAAATGGGAAGGGTGGGCTAAATTCCGCAGTAGTATACGGATTGCCAACCTTTTGCGCCCATTTATTCCAGAGTCTGATCAGCACTTTCCCGGACCTGATCTTCCGGGAGAACTCCGTTTTTCAGGAGTGAGGTACGGATCCTGCTGAGTGTTTCAAGCCGCATACCCAGAAAGGAGGCAATATATTTCAGGGGAATCCTATGGATAAGCTGTGGGTAGGCAACCAGAAAGCGCTCGTAACGCTTTTTCGCTGTCGGCAGCCTGCAGATGAAAGCTCGCTCGGAGGCACCCTTATAGTATATTTCGGTCATTTTCCTGCCCACATAGTTCGCAATGTGGAAATGGTCGTACAGGTAACGTGACATTTCATGCGGAATGGCTATGGCCAGTACCGGATCGATCGATTCGATATATTCTTCGGAAGCCTGCTCGGTCCAAAGGTTGCGGATGCTGCCTGCAAGTTCATTTTCCACCGCGATCCAGGTGGTTATCCTGTGCCCCCCCGATTTGATATACCCATGTACAGCACCTTTGATGATAAGGAAAATGTACCTGTTGCGCTTCAGCGGGGAGGCAAGGTGTTTACCTTTGGCAAAGATAACGGGAAAAGTTTCCCTGTTTATGATCTCCTCAATTTCCGGAGTCAGTTCATGGAATGATGTGAAAACGGCAATCAATGGTGAAATGCCCCCAAAGTTTTCCCATTTGTTTTCTCCAAATTCGTTCTTTAAGTTCATGCAGGTTCGGTATAGGCAGCTATAACTGCCACTTATTTTTCTAAAAGTTCCAATCTAACAACCGTTTTAGAACAGGGAAAATAGTGTAAATGTTTGGATCGATAAGGTGGTTTTTTGGATTCTTCAGTCACAAGCTATACTAGGGGTTACCGTCCCATTTGAGCGGCACTTTTAAATGTGGCGTGCGAACGACTAACAGTTGAAGTATGGGCAGCGTCCTAAAGCACTTTTTTTCCAGACAACCAGGTCAATGACCTGCTTGGATACCGCAGTGACATGGTGGGGGCGGTATAAGCCCACCTGTGCGTGCAGTTTTAGCCCATGCTGATCTGCGCATATTTTACGGGCAGCCTGGTTTTGTTGGCCGGGCAGAGATCCACAACTGGTGGAGCTGCATTCGCAAAAAAAAAATACGATGACGGAACTTTAGGCCTGTTTCCATCGAATAGTCCGCTGCCGCTGCCTTAAGCCGAAGCTCTTTAGCGTGTATGGATAGGGGGTAGGCCTGCATATAGGCAGGGGTAATGCGGACAAAATCATGCCCGCATTACTGTTAGCTTATTATTTATTTAGGTAACCTGTTGTCCGTTCGGTACATTCAGGACCCTTAGTATCACATTTAAGCTGCACCCCTGATCAGACGGAGTACCACTGCGATTACCGCTATGACCAATAGGGCATGGATAATCCCGCCGGTATAATATCCCCCAAAAAAACTGATTGCCCATATAATGACAAGTACGACTGCGACCAGATAAAGTAAATTTCCCATGTTTTCAAGATTTAAGTTGTACTGATAACAGGGATAATCCATTTTGGTTTTAACAATCTTCCGCATGCCACTTGTTCTTTACAGGAAAATTGACCAGTGAAAATATAAATGCAGAATCACAAACCGATCGGCCTGATCCGGTGTTCTACAGGTATAAAAGCATTTAACAACCGGCCGTTGGGAAAGTGGCCGGAAGGGTACGCTGGTACACTGCTTACCGGGGCTGCCATCGGGATTTCCCTGATGGCGTTTATTCTGGGGGGTCGCCAAAAGCGTAGGAAGCATTTAAAAAACAAAACTTCCGGATCAATATCCAAACTGAATATGGAAAGGTACATTTTTGATATAGCTACATCCGATGGAATTAAACAGGCCATTGTCGAGGGAAGTGGAGAGTGTTACAGCGTAAAGCTAGAAAATTCCTTTTTGGGTACAATGTGGCAGGATCCCGGGCAGGGTATGCAGTGGAAAACTGAAGATGCCCCAGTTCAGCAGTACCTCTGGGAAATTGCAGGGGCACTGTCCGAGGCTTTCTCAAGGAACGGATTTCCCACGATACTGAAAGGCGCCTATCCCGAAATCATCCAGACCGCATGGAAAAGCAGCGAAACGCTTGAAGTTACCCTTGATCCTGTTACCGACCTGGAGGTATTCAGTACATTTCTCCGTGACGAGGTAAGTAATCTGGTTGATTTTGAGGAACAGCTGGATCTGGTGGTCAAAAAGAAGGGAGATGCCTATTTCAAATTCATCGGAATCAACCGATAGGCAGGGACAGGAGGAAATTATGCTATGGTATAACGGGGATTACCCTCCATCATATCAAGGCAGTAAGCTCTCAGATATCAAAGAATACCTAAAAACCTAAAATTATGGCAGAACTACCGGATTTGGAAGTGTTTTCCAGGATCCTTCCGCGGCGCTACGCAGGTAAGGTGCTGGAGGAAATTGATGTGGAAGTGGCAAAGAAACTCAACGTCACGGTCAAAACACTAAAATGCAGTAAATAACCTTTGGTCCGGATTATCGTTACGGTCTTAAAATATGGTCGTCGGAAAAACCGTATTTCATTGGTTAGTGGATAAAACAGAATGCTCAGCGTTATGTTTAAGCTTGATCGGGCAAAAGTTAAACAAAACCGCCATTATACTCCAGACCAACACCATCCAGGTTAAATTTTTGTTACAAAAGCGAAATAGAAAAGATATACAATGACCGCGTTTAAACCCGCCAAATATCGGCCAACTGAAGCTTTAGGGAACTTTTAGCAAGGACTAAGATATCAGCCTATCCACTACAGCAACCAGATGGTCAAAGTCGAAAGGTTTGGAGATGTATTCGCTGGCCCCTGCAGCAAGGGCAATCTCCTTACCGTCACGGCTGGCCGACATCACCAGTACCGGCAGGGAAGCTGTTTCCGGTGAATTCCTGACCGCCTTTAGGATCTGGTCGCCGGAAATCACCGGCATCCAGAGGTCCAGCACCACAAGGTCGGGCCGGGTAGATTGTATCAGACCAATGGCATTCATGCTGTTCTGCTCTGCAATAACGGTATGACCGGTATCTTCCAATATCATTTCCAGTACATCCAGAATCCCCTCATCATCATCACAGATCATTATTTTTTTATTCCCCATCCTGCAAAGCATTTTTTTTTGGTACCGTAAAACTGAAAGTTGATCCATTGCCCACTTCACTCTCCACCCATAGGGTTCCCCCATGGTTTTTGATGATCTGGTCACAGATATAAAGTCCTATGCCCATGCCCGGAAAACGCTTCTGAATGTCCCCTGCACGGAAAAAGCGCTCGAAGACCTTCTTTTTATCCTCTGCGTTCATGCCAAGGCCAAAGTCCCTTACCGAGACCTTAACATAATCACTCACATTTGAAACCTTCACCTCAATGGTCTTTGATTCGGGAGCGTATTTAATGGCATTGGAAAGCAGGTTGTTGATCACCTGAATAATATGAGAGTCATCGCCGAACACCTTTGAATTTGCTTTCCCTTCCAGATTAATCTGATGGTGGTGGGATGAGGTACGGATCCCTTCAATGGCCTCAGTGAGCATCGCATCGAAGTCAAAATAATTTTTATGCAGTTCGATGTTGCCCGTCTGGATCCGCGAAACGTCCAGAAGTTCCTCAATGAGATTGTTCAACCGCTCAACATAAGAGGCTACCTTGCTGAGTGTACTGTTGAATTTCACGCTTGCTTCCTTTGGCACGCTGCGCTGGAGCACCTGGATATAGCCTTTGATCGTGGTCAGGGGCGTTTTAAGCTCGTGACTGGCAATAGATAGGAAATCATCTTTCCTGCGTTCGATCTCTCTGCGTTCGGTAATATCTTCAATAGCAAGCAGGATCTGGTCCTTATACTGCCCTTCAAGTTCAATCCTATAGGCATTCAGCAGCATCAGTTTTTTTCCTATATGAGGGAAATCATGCTCTACCTCAAAATCAACCACAGGATTATTGGTCGGCAGGATCTTGATTAAAAGCTCTTTCAGCGAAGGAATATCCCACTGGTGGTTACCCAGCTCATATAAAGGTTTTCCAACAGTTTCTTCCGAAGATACCTTGAAGGTATCCAGAAAGTGGTGGTTGGCACTGATTACATTAAAATCCGGGTCAAGCACTAGCAGCCCTTCGCGTACCGTTTCTATGATACTCGACAAAAATGATTCACTCTCACGGAGCTCCGCGGTACGCTCTTCCACTTTTTTTTCCATCAGGTGTTTCTGCTGCCTTAAGTCCTGTTCCGCTTTTTTGCGTTTGGTGACTTCATTCTGCACACCGATGAAATGGGTTACTACTCCCGAGGCGTTTTTCACAGGGGACATATATAGCTCGTTCCAGAAAAGTTCGCCGTTTTTCCTGTAGTTACGGATCTCCACTTTGCAATCGGTTCCGTTACGGACACATTTCGCCAGTATTTCCCGTTCCGGCTGCGCCCTGTCGTCGCGTTGCAGGAACCGGCAGTTATGGCCGATGATTTCTGCCCTGTCATAACCAGTCATCAGCTGGAAAGCGCGGTTGCAATAAACAATAGGGTTATCATCCTGTAGATTATCGGTAATGATTATCCCGGATATGGATGCATCAAGTGCCTGGGTAAGGAGTTCGAAGTTTTGGGACAGGGATTCCCCTGAAATATTGAACCTGCCGTTTTTAAAGTTACTCAAGGGTATGAAGAAAATTTATTTTTTAATATTATCTGTTCTCTACAAAACTATTAAACATTCACCGTTAAAAAAAAGTTTTCCTACCCCGGAAACTACTAAAAAAAACATGGAACCCAAAAATGGGAGGCGATTTGTTTTAGTAACGCTTTAAATAAACGTTATCCCGCACCAAAGACATATATAATCTAAATATCTAAAAATTCAGTCATTTGATTGACAGACCCTTGAACCAGCTCGTAATGGTGAGGCCTGTAATGGTGAAGGTTGTCCAGTCAGGTTGCAGATGGTTGATTATCTTAATGGTTTCAGCTTATGCTTTGTTATTAAAACAGATGGTGTATCTTTATGATATTGATTTCTACCGATAGCATCCATTACCCATTTGAAAAAAGTTCTTCGTCCACTTGAAAAGCCGTTTCTCATCGCATATATTTCCATTTGGTTGGCCGTGTATGTGCTTTCAAGATTTTTTCTGGAGATTTATACCGATAATGCCCCATTGTGCGTATGGATATTTTCGCTCATTTTCGTAATCCCGATTAGTTGCTATGCGGCTGCAAGGACAGTGGTAGTTAAAAAGGAAAACTGGTACGGTGTTATCGGTTATTTTATTATGTATACCGCACTGTGGCTGCTCACAATCAATTACATTATCGTCAATGGTGATCTTTGATCAGTTCAGCAATCAACCGTAAAGTCCGTAATAGGGCAATGGTGACCGATGTGCGAAAGGTTTTTTATAAAAGCGGCTTTGACCATACTTCAGTAACGTTGAAAATGGGGGACAAATCGATTACCCTGCAGGGCAGGCCTTATATCTACTTTTATCTTAATGGTAGGGAGCACATTTCCATGACTTCAGCTCATTCTTTTTTAGGAAATGCATATGTCTATACCGATGGAATATCCAGCAAAGAAAAGCTCAGGGCCAGATGGCTGCATCTTAAAGACCAGGTGCACCGCTTACGGGTTTTGGC
This sequence comes from Pedobacter sp. 22226, assembly GCF_052045455.1. NCBI lineage: Bacteria > Pseudomonadati > Bacteroidota > Sphingobacteriia > Sphingobacteriales > Sphingobacteriaceae > Pedobacter > Pedobacter sp. 22226. Next base: position 595,743 of record NZ_JBQEPB010000001.1, read on the forward strand.
TGCTATCATCCTCTCCATAATACTCACCGGATTTTTATGGCCCCAGAGAAAGCTGACAAACGGTCAAAGGATTTCTGCGAAAATGGGGTTCTGGAAGATGATGGGTATCGTGATGGGCATTCTCCTTGCCCTCGCAATCTTGTTTTACATCGGGCTTTTTTTGTATATCAAGTTCTTTCCTATTTGATGCTTACTACGTAAAGGATAGCGATTCCGTTCCTTTTTTGTGGTAATGATAATCAGTCTAAATATTTTCTTATCCGGACTTGAAATGCGTCCACCGATTTTATCGACCCGGCTTAAACAGGATTGTATTACCCTTTGATTATTAAAAGACCACATACCGCCAATTTTTCTGGGTTATTTCAAATTCAAAAAAACATTATCCGTTTCTGTTTGTCGCTATGGTATGACAGAGTATACCGATTATTTTTCCAACCTTCAGCTTGCGGGCATCGTATTTGTATTTTTTGGAATGGCGCTGGTCGTCCTGGCAAGCCGCAGAAGACGTCTGCGTGGGAGGATTCAGGGCCTGCGAAGGTTCGCTTTGACTGACAGGGCCCCGTTTACCAGAAAAGCAGAAATGCTGATCCTGCGTTTCGGCCTGTTTATGGCAAGCGGAGGCGTGCTACTGATTATCATTATGGCCTTGCGTCAGGAAACGCAGATTGGCTAAGGGTGATCGATAAGGGGAAATATTTATTCCAAACTTGCTTCTACCACAGTACAACCCCATCCGAAAGGATAAATCCGGCCAAGCCCAGAGCATGTGGACCCCATTCAGGCTGTTTCCGGACGGGGTTTTTCCATTCTTGGAAATTCAAACATCAACTGCCCGTTATCTTCATAGATATAAGTGAGCTGGCCGGTGAGTTGGTTGGATACCGGATACTTGGCACCCATCTTCTTCAATGATTCAGTGAGTTCTGAGATCAGGTTATAAACCTGATTGCGGTATTTAGTGCGTTTCCACCTAAAATCTTCGATGTCGTTTTCGGTGATACTTGCATCGATATCGTGTCCCAGTCCGTGCATCTTCCCCAGAAGTTCCAGATAGCGGTCGAACTGCTGCTGTATAGTTAATTGACTCATAGGAATAATTAACCCAATTGCACCTAAAAAGTTCTAAAGAATATCATTTTTGACGCTTTCAGGTGGTAAGCGGGGGAAGTTTTGGGAAAAGAAAATATATGGAGCTGAATGATAGGTTATTAAATGGCCTGCTGCTTCTGAGCTTGAATATGTCTGTAACGATTTCAAATAATCACCGTCTTTGACTTGTACTTCAGGCTTTTATTTTTATATGAAATTTTTAACCCGTACCTCCGCTTTCGTAATCTTATCCAGTCTTTTCGGTTCATATTCGTACACACAGCAATTATCCGTTTCTGACAGTATCGATGTTTTCTTGAAATGACGATACCAAGAACCAAATTTCAGTTTAAAGAAGTAGATTGCAACAAAATCAGCGATATTAAGAATTTAAAAATGAAGTTATTTCAGCAGATCAGCCGTTTTTGCTATTGTTTAATCCTGTTATCCAGCAGTAAAATAGCCCTTGCACAACAAAAGCCTGTTAGGGTGGAGATAGATCCAAAAATACAATATCAGACCATCGATGGTTTTGGTGCCTCTGATGCCTGGACCTGCCAGTTTGCCGGTTTATGGCCTGATGAAAAACGCAGTAAAATAGCTGATTTGCTTTTCAGTACAAAATTATCAAAAACAGGGCAGCCTGTTGGTATCGGATTAAACATCTGGCGTTTTAGCATAGGCGCTGGCAGTGCAGCCCAGGGGCGAGCAAGCGATATTGGAGATGAATGGCGTCGTCAATTGGCTTTCTTACAGCCAGATGGTAGTTATGACTGGAATGCAATGCCCGGACAAAGCTGGTTTTTAAAAGCAGCTAAAACACGTGGTGTAAATCAGTTTTTGGGCTTTGTAAACAGCCCCAATGTGCTGTTTACAAAGAATAAAAAAGCCTATTCAACCGATGGTAATTGCAACCTCGATTTTGATCAACTGGATGCATTTTCGGCCGATATGGTAGCTACGGTAAATGGTTTGAAAAAAACAGCAGGTATAACGCTCAATTATTTAAGCCCTGCAAATGAACCCCAATGGAAATGGAACGAACATAACCAGGAAGGCTGCCCTTATACCAATGCCGAACTGGCTAAACTATACAGAGGTGTTAATGCTGCATTTTCCAAAAGTAAGCTTCAAACCAAAATCCAGATAGGCGAAGCCGGTCAGCTGGATTACCTGTACAACAATGGCAATGCAGCAAAGGGAAATCAGGTTTTTGAATTTTTTAACGCATCATCGCCCAATTATATAGCTAATCTTTCCAATATAGATCAATCCATTTCAGGGCACAGTTATTTTACCACCAGCCCTAAACAGAAGCTTATCGATGTACGCAGAAAAACTGCCGATGCAGTAGCGACTATAAAAGGTTTAAAATATTGGATGTCGGAATATTGTGTATTGGGTGACGATACACTCAAAGGGGAAAAGCGCGACTTAGGTATGGTTACCGCGCTTTTTGTAGCACGGTTAATCCATCATGATCTTGTTTTATCAAATGCTTCGAGCTGGCAGTGGTGGCTGGCCGTATCGAATGGGGATTATAAGGATGGTCTGGTTTATATCGACAGCAATAAAAGCGATGGCCAGGTGTACGAGAGTAAACTGTTGTGGGCTTTAGGTAATTATAGCCGTTTTATTAAACAAGGGAGTAAACGTGTCGATGTTAAGATGCCAGAGGAAAACATTGATCAGTTGTATATTTCCGCTTATATCCATCAAAATAACCTCGTTACAGTTGCTGTAAACAATACAGCGAAAGATATTGAGCTTGATATGGTGGTAAAAAATGGTAAAGAGACGAAGGTGGAAACCTATGTAACTTCCAATGAGTACAGTTTAACGCCCTATAAAAAATATAAAAACACCGGCAAAATCCTTATCCCGGCTAAATCGGTTACGACCATAGTAAGCAACTGATGCCCTGGTAAACGGTTTTTCAATCCGGTTAATATTGTCCAAATTGATTTGATTTAAAGTGCCAAAGGCCTGCAAAGGTTGAATTTGTCGTTTATCATCGACACGTAAATTGCTGTGTAGTGTTCAGTTCTCATGTGGTGCCTTTTTTTCAAGTGCGTCGGAAAAAAACTCACTGGCCCTGGCAAATCCAGGGCTAATTTGAATATTATCGATATGCGGTATATTTGAAATAAAATCCCACTGGTGGGAAGGATGGGGTGCAAGGGAAACAAAAGCGGATATTTAAGCGAATATGAAAGAAATGTTACGGGCACATATAGAGAAAGTTGTGGAGCTGAGCGATGAGGAGTATAGCTTTGTAAGGAGTCACTTTAAGGTCCGGAATTTCCAGAAGGGAAGCTTTTTAATCGAAAAGGGCAACCCTGTCCGCAACGCATACCTGATTATTTCAGGGCTGACCAAACTGGTGTACCATAATGCGGATCTCAGAGAGCACATCATTTCATTTGCAATGGAGGATTGGTGGGAAACCGATTATCCTGCATGGTTTGTGGGTGGCGAGGCGACGCTGAGCCTGCAGTGCATCGAAGATACGCAGGCCTACTTGCTGAGCCTGGAGGACTTTCGGATGATCTGTTCCAAAGTGCAGAAAATGGAACATTTCTTTTTGGAGAAAGCCAACCGCGGCCATGTCGCTTCAATGGAACGCATATTATCATTTTTAGCCTCAACGCCCAGGGAAAGATATGAGCTCTTATTAAAAAAGCAGCCCGCTTTAATGCAAAGGGTTCCCAAGGCCATGCTTGCTGCCTACCTGGGTGTATCGCGGGAAACCTTAAGCCGTTTGTGGCGTAGCGAGCAACAGCGCTGAAGAATCAAAATGTGATCCACCTCACAAAAATAATTTTATCGTCTTCTCAATTTTACCTCCATAAAAAATAAGATTATGGTAAAAAGAGAAATCAATCCCTGGACATGGCAGGATGAGAGAAGTTATGTGCAAGCAGTAGAGGTAAAAAATGTTGAAGGTACGCTTTATGTGGCAGGACAGGCGGCGGTGCACCCAGATGGCAGGTCCAGTACGGCAGATATGCGTTCCCAGCTTAGCCTCGCCATTGAAAACCTGGAAACGGTTATTGGTGAGGCGGGATATGCATGCGGTAATATTGTAAGGCTGACCGTATATTCAACATCATCGGATGAATTTATGGACAGTTGTTTTGATCTGCTCCAGGCATTTATGGCAAGGCATGGGGTGAAGTCTGCAATAACGTTAATGCAGGTAGTAGCGCTGTTTGAAACCTTGAATGTCGAACTGGAAGCTACGGTAGTGAAATAAAATCAGTCTGGAAGTTGGCTGCTTTACTAAAAGAAAGCGGCCAGTTTTGATTGATCGGACTTGTGGGTAATTGGATTTTTATAGCCCTGAGAGTTTGCGGTATGTCTTTAGAAGGGGTCATTGCGGGATAAAGGCAATAGCACGTAGCCATGCCAGCTGCAATTGTTTGCGGGGCAGTGACCAAAACATTTTTGAGCTTTACCCTGTTAAAAAAGGAGTACTAAACCATATACCATGAAAATCAGTTATCAGGATCTCAGAAATAAAACCGTTGTCATTACCGGAGCATCCAGCGGGGTAGGCCTGGCTACAGCAGAAGCTTTTGCCAGAGCAGGATGTAAATTGATCCTCGCTTCCAGGGGAGAAGAAGCGCTTAATAATGCTGTTGAACGCTGCAGGGCATTAGGCGCGCAAAGTTTGGGTGTGCCGACAGATGTTTCGGAGTATGAGCATGTGGAAAATCTGGTTAACCGTGCATTGGAGTTTACCGGATCTATTGATTACTGGGTGAACAATGCCGGAGTGATGGCCAGCGGGAAATTCGAGGAGATACCTATCGAGGTATCGCATCAAGTGGTAAAGACCAATCTTTTTGGTTATATGAACGGTGCGCATGCGGTGATACCGGTTTTTAAAAGGCAAGGTTACGGTGTGCTGATCAATAATGTTTCCATTGGTGGCTTTATGCCGGCACCTTATAGCGCTGTATATTCATCGACCAAATTCGGCATTAAGGGAATGATGGAATGTATACAGGGCGAACTATCTGATGAGGCTGATATCCATGTATGTAACCTGTATCCGCAGATCCAGCGTTCGACCGGAAATATGCATTCGGCAAAATATTCGGGGCTTGATTTTAAGATCCCGCCATCTGCGGCCGATCCGAAGGATACTGCGAAGGCATTATTAAACCTGGCATTGAATCCGAAAAAGGATAAGTTTCCGGATTTTAATTCCTGGGCATTGAAGACCATGCATGATATATTCCCCAAACTGCTGGTCAATACCGCATCGGCTGGAATGCGTGTGCTGATGAAACTCAAAGATGGGGCGCCGACAGATGGTAATGTATTGCGGCCTTCGGGATTTCCGCACAGGATTTATGGTGAGACACTGCTTCCGGTGCCTTCAAAAAGGACCAAACTCGTATTGGGGCTTGGGGTATTGGCGGCGGTGGGTCTGATATTCGCGGGTAAAAGGGGATAGGCTATCATAGAAGGATTGCCGGGTTTTCAGGATGTTTTTTATATGCGGGTATGCCGTTCACTGATGGTCTCTCTACCGACGCTACAGAATTAAATTTTTCTTTTTTTTAAGATCAGGTTTATTTTCATAATATCCTATCAGCTAGTTCCTGTAAAAAAGCCGGTTTTACTGTTTTATATCTTCGCGATGCTTATTTCTGATAAGCTGCGTAATTTTGGGCCACATGTTGAGGATTGTTATGGCTGAGGTAAGCAAGATCCATTTTACCATCCGCATTAGGTTTGGCCTGTGGAGCTTGCATTTTCCAAAAGCCCGGGCCTGACTTGTGCCCCGAACAGTTATTGGAAATTTCGAATGATTAGACCGGAACAGGCTTATAGATGAACTTAGGCAATGACCTTGAAATTGTGTAAAGCCCGGTCCAGCATCGAAATTATCTAATGACCCCTTCCAGGTGGAATTATAAACAGTTCAAGGCTTCGGGCCTAAAAGATGATAGAATACCTGGGTGGATCGGGGTTACTTTATTTGTGTTATCCAAGCGGTTTATGAAATTCAAATATTTTGTGGGTGTTGATATATCAAAACTGAAGCTCGACCTGACACTTTTATCCGGCAATAATTTCCTGGTACATAAGTGTATTGAAAATGAGGGACATGCCATAAGGGATTTTATTGATGAACTTATGAAGGTTAGGGGGCTGACATTCAATAATACTGTTTTTGGGATGGAGAGCACTGGGATTTACTCCTCGAAACTTGTGGGATTTCTTCTCGGGAAAAAAGCCAATATCGTTGTCGAAAACGCCCTGCACCTCAAGAACTCCTTTGGTTTGATCAGGGGGAAAACGGATAAGGATGATTCTGAAAGAATTGCCATGTATCTTTACAAATCGAGGACTGAGCTCAGGCTTTTTGCAGTCCGCAGGGATATCATCGACCATCTTGCCGGTTTACTTACTTTGAGAAGAAGGCTCATTGGTTTGCGTCTCTCGTTGTCTGTTCCGTTGAAGGAGCATACAGGTTTTGTCAAGAAGGGACTCATATTGGAAAGCAACCGACTCTGCTCAGGGAGTATGGGTGCATTGCTGACAGATATAAAGGACATAGATGCATCCATTGACGCGACATGGAAATCCGATGAACGCCTAAGCCGTTTAATGGAGATCCTGCTGTCCATTCCCTGCGTAGGCCCGGTGATCGCCCTTCACGTGATTATCGCGACCAATGAATTTACCACAATTACCTCGGCCAAACGTTTTGCCAGTTACTGTGGGGTTGCGCCGTTCCGTTACCGGTCGGGAACAACGGTGAGCAAAAAAACGCAGGTTTCAAATGCTGCAAATAAACGGATTAAATCGTTGTTGCACACCGCAGCAATCCTATCGATACGGTTTGTACCAGACCTTAAAGAATACTACTACAGAAAAGTTGGAGTAGAGGGCAAGAACAAAATGGCAGTCGCCAATGCGATCCGGTTCAAGATCATTACCAGGATGTTTACCTGTGTTTCCCAGGACAGGCTTTATCTGCAGAAATATGTTCCTAAACCAGGGAGCCGGCGCATGCAGTCGCCATTAGTTGAGGATCATCTACATGATGTTTGTGGTTAAGGGTTGTTTGTCACCTGGACAATAAATGCCTAAATGGCGGAAAAATTGGTTTAGGGAATTTGACCGGGATTGTTATTTTTGTGGGACAACATGACTTATGCAGGAAGAGATCAAGGCAGTTTACGGGGATATTGATATTTACTTATTTGACCAGTTATTAAAGGGAACCTATTCGGGGTGCAGATTTGTGCTGCGGGTTGTGGGACGGGAAGAAACCTGGTTTACTTTTTAAGGCAGGGGCTTGATGTTTATGGGGTGGATCTGGACACGGAAGCAGTTTCACACTGCAGGGAGGGAGCAAGGAAGCTTTCGGGTTCTGGAACATCCCGTGTATAAAAACAATATCTTTCATAGTGATGTATTTTATTGAATAACATGGCAGGAGCTTTTGGGGTTTGATAAAGCCCTCACCCTACAGGAATATTCCATTTAATTTCTATAAAGCGGTAAATCCGGTCAGTCAGCGGAATAATATATGTTTTTGTTATCGTCAATGTAGAAGCTGTAGGTTTTCTGCTGGTAGTGGAGGCGGTATGGGCTTATCTTTGACGCACCGATGCTTTCAAGATAAGGGCATAGTGGGGTAAAGGCTTTCTGCATGCATTCAATTGTTTTTTTTAAGCGGTCCTCGGCATCCGGAATCTGTTTTTCAAGTGCTGCAGCCTTTAGTTTTCGGGTTTATCCTCTTCAGCTTCTTTAAGTGCCGGCTTTAATTCCATATCGATAATCCTGCGCTGCTCCAGCGCTTTTTCCTTTTCTTCCAAATATGCAATAGCAAGTAAATTGTCTTTCATACTTTTTTGAACCCTGTTTTTTGGAGTGGTTTGCCGGAAAATATGTTGCAGGACTTTGTCTGGCGGGATGAGCGATACCAGCCTAGGGTTAGTTTTCACGCTCCGCCAGGCTTTAGATACCGGAAGCCGGGGGACTAAAATAACAGCCGTTGAAATATATCAGGGTACTGCCCCGGTTTTACCTGGTATCGGTCCGCCGGTGGGGCAATTTTGTACTGTCGCCAAGGCAATGGGGCCCGGTGAATAATTCAGGATTATGTTGGCACAATTTACATGGGGACAGTTTTTATGCTGTTATGGGGCAGTAAGCCTGCTGTGGTATCTGGGACTATTGTTTACCGCATACCGAAAAGAGGCATTGGAAATGCTGGGCATGGATGCGGATGCAGGCCATAGAGAGGGGATCTTAAAGTTTAAGTCAGGGGAAGAAAAGCCCGTAGGGCATCGATCAGGTGATGCTGCTATGGAAGGAAAGGTGGAGGATTTTGAGGCTGGGATGAGGACCGGTGCGGAACGGGTAAAAGACAATAGTGGAGAAGTTCCGGAAAAGGACCAGGACGATGGGCTGATGGGCAAGGTGATGCCGCAACAGGGGCTGGAGCGGATTGAAACAGGATGTCCTGCGTTTGCACAGGCCGAAAAGGAGCGTGATGGGGAAATAGTTGAAGAGGCAGGTCAGGTGTTAGGTGGCGGGCTTTATGAAGACCTGGTTGGAGGGATCAGGGAAATCTATTCCATACTGGCGGCCAATGATGGGAATAAACAGGACTTTTTCGGGATGGTTTCGCAGCTAAAGGAGGAGATGGGACCGGTGGGATCAAGTCCTTGTATACTGAAGGTGAATGCTTTTATCAGGGATAGTGCACCCTTTGCCATTAGCAAGCAGGAACTGGAAAGTCTGTGGGACTGACCACAAATGCCCGTTTCATAATAAGTTTCAAACCAATTATCGTGAGTAGAATATTTTCTGACCAGGTTATTTCCTGGTGTAAGGAGAAAAGACCGATTGAAACATGTTTGGGACTTGGGTGAAAGCAGGAAATAATGCAGGGGTGTAAGGTCCTAAACGCATGATTAGCTTTTGAGACCAGGTTGATACCGGGTTTAAGAACAGGGGTAAAACGTTCGGTAGATAGAAATAAAAAACAACAAAATTTTTAAGGATAACATTTAGGTTTTGAGAAATGGGATATAGGTATAAGGTGAGGAAAAAGCAAAAAAGGGGATATTTTTTAAGGATGATCTACATTTTCTCCATGCTGCTTTTTGTGGTGGCAATAGGCGTACAGGCGCAGGATGGGAATGCAGGGATACAGGAAGCGGCGAATAAGGTGAAGGGGTATTTTGATACAGGTTGTGACCTGATGTATGCCATCGGTGCAGTGGTCGGGATCATAGGCGCTGTCAAGGTCTTTAACAAGTGGAATGCGGGAGAGCCGGATACGAACAAGGTGGCGGCGGCATGGTTCGGGAGCTGTATATTCCTGGTGGTAGTGGCCACGGTGCTGAAATCATTTTTTGGGATATAGTGATGGCCAGGGTATTTCAGATCAATAAGGGTGTTTCGAGGCCGATTGTTTTTAAGGGTTTAAAAGCACAGTATATCGCATATCTCGCTTTGGGGCTGGTTTTGCTGCTGATTGCTTTTGCGGTATTGTATATATCAGGGCTGTCGCTGTATGTGATCCTTCCGGTGATATTGGGATTGGGGACGCTATTGTTTTATTCGGTGTTTGCACTGAGCAGAAGGTTTGGGCAGTATGGGCTGATGAAGTATCTGGCGAGGAGGTCGCTGCCGAAGGTGATTGTTTTCAGATCGAGGAGGGCTTTTACTTCGCTCAAAAGGAAGATATAGCATATCGATTTCTGCTAAAAGTATAGCTTATTTTTTTATTTACTGGGTTTAGACTTGGTGCCAACCTATAGCAAAAAAAAGGTGAATTCCCGGATGATCGTGGGACTAGGTTGGAACCTGGTTTTGACCGGGCAAATAAAGGCAGGATTAAGGTGAGATGAGGGGATGGGACTGGGTTAGTACCTGGAATAATACCAGGCAAAAAATTAATAAAAGTTTAAAGGCATTTAAAAAATGGTCTCATGATCGAATCAGCAAACATATTTCCAATTTATAAGATCGAAAACGGTTGTATCCTATCACGCAAAGGCGACATCACTTATGCCTACGAGCTGAAACTGCCTGAAATATTTTCGCTGTCGGCCAGTGATTATGAGGCTTTCCATGAAGCGTGGGTGCGGGCGGTACGCGTGCTGCCGGAATATTCTGTGGTACATAAACAGGATTGGTTTATAAGGGAAAAGGTGGGTGCGGATTTTGATGCCTGTGGTGAGGGGTTTTTATCACGGTCATCCGAGCGGTATTTTGCCGAAAGGGAGTATCTGGAACACAGTTGTTTTTTGATGCTCAGTAAAAGGCCGGTGGGTAAAAGGCTTTCGAGTTCTGCTTATAGTAATATCCTGCGCAGGAGCCTGGTTCCTGTTGAGGTTGTGGACAAGGTTGCGGTTGAAGATTTCAGGGACAGGTGCAGTCAGTTCTGCCAGATTTTGATGGATAGCGGTTTTGTGGAAGTTAAGGCGCTGGGGGATGATGAACTGGCGGGAACTGCTGTTCGGCCTGGGTTGCTGGAAAGGTATTGCTTTTTGCTGGGCTGGAATGAAATGAGCGTAGTGCGCGATATCAGGGTGAAAGATGGACTGATGGTAGGAGAACTTCCTGTTGAACTATATACTTTGGGTGATGTTGAATCATTGCCGTCTATCTGTGGCAGCAGGATCGATTATGATGCCTACTCAACCGATAGAAGCCGTTTTTCGATTGGTTTTGCCGCACCCTTGGGCCAGCTGCTGGATTGTGAGCATATCTGCAACCAGTATGTGTTTGTGGGGGATGCGCAAGAAACGATCAAACGGCTGGAGGCGAAGAAGTTGAGGTTGGGTTCACTGGCAGGATATTCAAGGGAGAATGCAGTGGCCAGTGATGCGGTCAATGATTACCTATCTGAGGCGGTAGCGATGTCGAGGATACCGGTGAAAGCGCATTTTAATGTCCTGGCCTGGTCAAGGGATATGGCAGGGAGAAGGGAGATCAGGAACAAGGTAGCTTCCGCTATGTCACGTCTGGATGCGGTGGCAAAGCTGGAGAGTGATGGTGCAGCCCAGATCTGGTTTGCGGGGCTTCCGGGCAATGCGGCTGATTTTCCGATGAACGACAGCTTTGATACTTTCCCAGAGCAGGCGGCTTGCTTTTTTAACCTGGAGAGTAATTGCCGCTCGTCACTTTCCAGCTTTGGATTGCGTATGGGGGACCGGCTTTCAGGGCGGCCATTGCATGTCGATCTATCGGATGAACCGATGCGTAAAGGCTGGATCACTAACCGCAATAAGTTCATTATCGGTGGTAGCGGTAGCGGGAAAAGCTTTTTTACCAATCACATGGTGCGGAGCTATTATGAGAAAGGCACCCATGTACTGATCGTTGATGTGGGACATAGTTACCGTGGGCTTTGCGATCTGGTGGGCGGCTATTATTTTACCTATAGTGAATCCGATCCCATTGCCTTCAATCCGTTCTTTTTGGGAGAAGGAGGATTGCTGGATACCGAAAAGAAGGAAAGCCTGAAAACGTTGCTCCTTTCGCTATGGAAGAAGGAAAATGAGGAGTACAGGCGTTCGGAGTATGTGGGCTTGAGTAATGCGCTGACCATGTATTTCGAACATTTATCGGTCTCAGCTGATGTTTTTCCATGTTTCAATAGCTTTTATGAGTTTTTAGGGAGCGGTTATTCCAATGCGCTGAAAGATCGTGGTGTAAACAGCCGAGATTTTGATATCCAGAATTTCCTTTATGTGCTTGGCCCTTACTATAGGGGTGGTGAATTTGATTATCTATTGAACGCAAGGGAGAATCTGGATCTGTTACAACAGCCCTTTATTGTCTTTGAGCTGGATGAGATCAAGGATCATCCGATACTGTTTCCGGCAGTGACACTGATCATTATGGAGGTTTTTATTTCCAAGATGAGGAAGTTGAAAGGTGTGCGCAAAATGATCCTGATCGAGGAATGCTGGAAGGCAATTGCAAAGGAGGGTATGGCGGAATACATCAAATATCTTTTTAAAACCGTGAGGAAGTTTTTTGGGGAAGCGGTAGTAGTGACGCAGGAGGTGGAGGATATTATTTCGTCTCCCATTGTAAAGCAGGCGATTATCAATAATGCGGATTGTAAGATCCTGCTGGACCAGAGTAAATACCAGAACAGGTTTGAGCAGATTCAGTCATTGCTGGGCTTATCGGATAAGGACAGGTCACTGATCCTGTCGATGAACAGGGCCAATGAGCCTGGAAGGAAGTATAAAGAGGTGGCTCTTGTGCTGGGAAACCATTCGCAGGTGTACCGGACAGAAGTGTCGGTCGAGGAGTACCTGACTTATACGACAGAGGAATCGGAGAAAATGCGCGTGCAGGAGTATGCGCAGCGATATGGATCGATGCGTAAGGGGATAGAAATGCTGGCGAAAGAGATGTGTGAAGATAGTTAATGGCCACTATTTTAATCGAAAGGCAATTTTCATTTAATGACCAGGATTTAACGGGGTTTCTTTTGGGCGGATGAAGGAAACCAGGTTTAAACCAGGTAAGAAATAATAAAGATGATGATTTAAATATTGAAAGATATGAAAGGGAATTTTTTATGGCCAGGAATAATGCTGGGATTAGTTCTAACGGCGTGTAGCGCACTAGTAGGTAAAAGTGTGCTCGAGGGTACTTACGTTAACCACAGTCAAGGAAAATACAGTATTGCCGATGATACGCTAGAGGTAGAGAATGGTGAAGGCAATCTGGTAATGATCCACCGCAGGACTGGTTTCAGAAGGTTGACCGATGGTAAACCGGGCAAAAAAGAATATGAAACAGAGGAATGGAAAGCGGTATGGGACAAGGATGAGGGTGTTTTAAAGGAACTACGGAAGGGTAGGCTATTGTATCTGGATCAGGATTCAGCCGGACTTGTGTTGGGAAAACGGGTTTACAGGAAAGTAAAGTAAGAATTTAAACAGGATGGTGTAACATGAATTGGATCAGGAAGATGAAAAAGTATATGGTGATCCTGCCGGTGAGCGCGATGACGCTGTTTGTGTCGGTGCCTAAAGGTGCCAGTGCGCAGATTGCGGTGCTGGAGGTTATCAAGGCAGGGGTTAAAAAGGTGATCAAAGCGGTGGACCTGAAAGTGCAGCGTTTACAGAACGAAACGATCTGGCTGCAGAATGCGCAGAAGGTGCTGGAGAATCAGTTGTCGAAGCTGAAGCTGACCGAGATCGCGGATTGGACGGAAAGGCAGCGGAAGTTATATGCGGAGTATTACGAGGAGTTGTGGAAGGTAAAAGCGGCCATCAGTTATTACCGGCAGGTGAAGTCGCTGACGGAAAAGCAGGTGGAGATTGTGAATGAGTATAAATGGGCCTGGGGGCTGTTTTCTAAGGATAAACATTTTAAAGTGGATGAGCTGGAAAAGATGGGGCAGGTGTATTCGGGGATATTGGAAGAGAGCCTGAAGAACCTGGATCAGATCCTGCTGGTGGTGAATGCCTTTAAAACACAGATGAGTGATGGGGCGAGGCTAGAGATTGTGTATAAAGCCAGTGAACAACTGGAAGATAACCTGCGTGACTTAAAGCAGTTTAATACACGGAATGCGATGGTCAGTATCGAGCGTGCGGCATCGGCAGATGAGGTGGTGGTACTGAAAGAACTGTACGGTGTGCAGTAATAGATTGAGGTTTGTTGCAAAATATTAATGATATGCCTGGTGGATCTGGGTTCGTTTCCGGCACAGTAAAAGCGATAGGATGGGCAGCGTGCGGATAATGAGCCCAGTGAAATCCAGGTCAATAATGGTCAAGCTGGTGTTTAGCTTATTGATTGTATAGGCTTAGGTATAAGTGTTTTTTGATATGCAAGGAGTAATTAGCTGATCAATAATCTTTAGCGAAACATTCAATGTCTTGCGATCAGAATTTATGCTGAGTTTTTGATATGCCAGGAGAAATACTGGTTCTAAAATGGTGGAAATAATATGAGTGGAAAAATAGGTTTGGGTCAGGAACCGGGTTTAAAGCCAGGTCATAAAAAAAGAGCAATAGGGGTTGGTTGCATCCTATTGGTATTATTTAGCATGAGTGGTTGGGCTTACGGCCAGACCTTCGGGGAGTTTTTTAACCAGAAGAAAACACAGCGGAAATACTTTGCTGAACAGTTGGCTGCAATTCAGCTATATGCGGGTTATATCAAAAAAGGTTATGAGATCGGCCGTAACGGAATCCAGGCGGTAAGGGATATTACCAGTGGTGAGTTCAGTCTGCATAATGCTTTTATTTCTTCGCTTTCAAAAGTAAGCCCGGTGATATCCAGGCATCAAAAAGTGGCAGAGGTGATTGCCATGCAATTGGAAATGGTGTCCGTCTTTAGGTCGCTGGCAAAGCTGGATAAAATCGAGCCCATGACAATGGCCTATGTCGCATCAGTTGGTGGTAGCATGCTGGAATCGTCGCTGTCGGATATAGAGGTGTTGATAGTGATTATCACCTCAGGAAAGTTGGAATTGGATGAAGAGGAACGCCTTAGAAGACTGGATGAACTGCGTGCATCGGTCGAAGAAAAGTGCCGTTTTTTAAGGTGGTTTCGTGATGAGGTAATTTCACTTAATCATCAAAGGGATAGAATGTTGAAGGATGCCAGTACAATTGGAGGTTTATATGAAAGGTAAGAAATTGGTTTGGTTTGAGGTGTCTTATGGCTGGGCGGAGTGGTCCGCCGCCCGGCATAAGATTAGGGGATTGCTGTCATTTTTTTTGATGGTATTGTTTGCGGGTGTTTTTGTGCCGGGTAAAGCCAGGGCACAAAGCGTGGAGGTTGAGCAGCTATTGATCAATGTCGAGAAATTGACCCAGTTCAAAAACATACTGGAAGATATGAAGAAAGGCTGGGAGGTGGTATCCAAAGGATATCAGGCCGTGAAGAACATTTCTGAAGGGAATTTTTCATTACATGAGGTCTTTCTGGATGGGTTGATGCTGGTGAGTCCCGAGGTCAGGAAGTACCATAAGGTAGCAGATATTATTACGGCGCAGGGGCGGATTGTGAAGGAATATAGGGCTGCCTTGAAGGCCTTTAGGATTTCTGGGGTATTCAGGGATGGGGAACTGGATTATTTTGCCAGGGTGTATGGTGGATTGTTTGAGCAGAGTGTGGCGAATCTGGATGCCTTGGTGACCGTGCTGACTGCCTCGGAGCTGAGGATGAATGATGATGAGCGCCTGAAGGTAATCGATAGGCTGTTTGATGAGATCGAGGATCAGCTGGGTTTCCTGCGGAGTTTTAACGGGCAGGTCGTGCAGTTGAAAATGCAGCGGGAGCGGGCAAAGAAATCTATTGAGGGGATGCAGTCGGTGTATGGGCAGTAGTTTGCCTGCTATTTATTCTCTTGTTTTTTCTCTTTCTGCTCGGTTTAGACTTGGTTCCGGTATGGAGAATGAAAGGGGCTAGGTTTGAATCCTGGTCAATAATATTTAATAAAAAGGTATGAAAAACATTTTTACGCTTGGACGGAGTAGGGCTCCGCTCATGGTGCTCATGCTCATTTGTATAGCGACGGTTGCGAATGCACAAGGTGTGGCGGGTACGATCAATGGCATGCAGCCAGTATTGGATCGGGTCTATTCAGAGATGTTGCCGATGTGTTCACGGCTGATCGGAGTGGCAAGGGGGCTTGCAGGCTTTGGTGCCATGTGGTATATCGCTCACCGGGTATGGAGAAACATTGCATCGGCAGAATCGGTGGACTATTATCCGCTGTTGCGGCCTTTTGGACTTGGGATGTGCATTATCATGTTTCCTACAGTAATTGGGATCATGAACGGGGTATTGCAACCTACGGTTTCTGCGACAGGACAGATGGTTTCGGATAGTAATAGAGCAATTGAAAGGTTGTTAAAAGCAAAGGAAGAGGCGATCAAAAAGAGTAAATACTGGCAGATGTATGTTGGAGAGAGCGGAATGGGGGATTCGGATAAGTGGTATAAATATACCCATCCCAAAGATCCTGGCCGTGATGAGGAGACTTTTTTGGATGGGCTGGGCAATGACCTGCAGTTTTGGATGGAAAAACAGAGTTATAATTTTCGCAACTCGGTGAAGACCTGGCTCAGTGAGGTGTTAGAGGTGCTGTATGCAGCAGCTGCATTGTGTATCAATACCATCCGCACTTTCTTTCTGATCGTGCTGGCGATACTGGGCCCATTGGTATTCGGTTTTGCGGTCTTCGATGGCTTTCAGCAATCGCTTACGATCTGGATAGCGCGCTACATCAATATCTTTTTGTGGCTGCCAGTGGCAAACATCTTTGGGAGCATTTTGGGGAAGATCCAGCAAAACATGTTAAAACTTGATCTCTCGCAGATCGAGGCGCAAGGCGATACCTTTTTCTCCGCTACTGATACCGCATACATGGTGTTTCTCATTATTGGTATTGTAGGCTATTTTTCTGTTCCAAGCGTGGCCAATTACATTGTCAATGCCGGTGGTAGCAATCCCATTTTGAGCAAGATGAATGCTATTGTCACTGGTACGATTTCAACAGGGACTAAAGTGGTTACGGGGGCTGGTGGCATGGCTATGGATGCTTATGGGGATATGGCGCGTAGGCAGGCCGGGGGTTATAGTTCGGATGCTTCGGGCGATTATTTTAAGGATAATGGTGCAGGGTCGGCGCAGCAGAAAAGGATTTGAGGTAAAAGCTAAAAAAAAAGGAGGAGAGATGAGCTTTGAGCAGTTGAGGAATATCGACAGCGCTTTTAAACATGTAAAGGCTTTGAGTATCGGTGCTATTGTGGTCAGTTTTTTATGCATGGTATTCTGCATTTACAAGAGTTACCAGTTGGTGGGTAAATCAGCAGAGCGGATTTATGTACTGCATAATGGTAAGGTGCTGGAAGCATTGGCAGCGGACAGGAGGGCGAACCTGCCAGTAGAACTGCGGGATCATATCCGCACCTTTCACGGGTATTTCTTTTCGGTCAGTCCTGACGATGGGGCGATTAAAAGGGATATGGATAAGGCGCTTTACCTGGCGGACGAGTCGGCAAAAAAAGAATATGATAACCTGCGCGAATCCGGTTTTTATAACCGGATGATTGCGGCCAATATTTCACAGGAAATCGAAGTGGATAGTATTGCATTATCGCTGGATAATTACCCTTATAAGTTCACCTGTTTTGCCACTGAAAAATTGGTGCGCAGTAGTGGCATTTCCTATCGCAAACTGGTGACGGCGGGAGAGGTCAGGGCGCTGGAAGATCGGAGTGATGAAAATCCGCATGGCTTTTTGATCCAGAAGTGGCAGACGCTGGAGAATAGGGATGTGGTGCAGAAATAGGGATGCTAAGATCGTATAGTTTACAGATATCTTGTTTGATAACAATTTATTGGGTTGTCATAATTGAAGTAGATTATGTTTGTATGTTTTGTATGTGGCTGATAATTAATATTTTATTTTGTAAATGTGAAATGTTTTTTGCCTGGTTGGACGTGGGAATAACCCAGTCAATCCTGGTGAATATAAGTCGTAAGATATTATATAATAAATAGTTAATGTGTTTAATAGATGGAGAAAAGTAAGCAAGATGTTTTAAGAGAGAATCCTATGGCTGACCGGGCCAGTAATCATTTGGGTAGCATTATCCGGTCGTGTTTGCTTCGGTTGGAAAGACGATTTGCAGACTATTTAAATCGTAAATGCCGAGAGGTATCGGGAAGGATTTTGCTGTTCGGACTAATCGCTTTTTGTGCGTTTGTAACATTAATCTGCCTGGGGCTCGTCCTGGGCAGGATCAAATAAATCAATAAAAGAATAGGTATGGAAAATCATGGAAAGAGGGATGCCAGGAAGATTTTGCTGGCGCTTCCCCTATTGGGCTTGCCGTTTATGGCGCTGGGCTTTTATGCACTGGGCGGTGGTAAAAAAACGAGGTCGGATGTGGTTGCTGCCGGGATCAACACTACTTTGCCCGATGCGAAGCTGAAGGAAAAGGAATCGGAAGGAAAGATCGGTTTTTATGAGGTGATGCAGGCCGATTCGGCTAGGCGTGTTAGGGAAAATGGCTTTGGAGAGCAGGTATCAGTGACTAATAGTGGGGAAGCGCAGGCCAAGGAATTGGAAGATAAATTGGGGTTGCTGCAAAAGTCACTGGCAGCACCAGCCACTGGTACCGAAAGGGTAGACAGATCGCGCAATATTGAGGTGCCAGGTATGAAAACAGATGTGGACCGATTGGAGCTGTTGATGAAAAGCATGCAGGATAAAAAGACCGAGGATCCGGAAGTGACCCAGCTCAATGCGATGCTGGAAAAGATCATTGAGATCCAGAATCCCGGCCGAGTAGAAAGCGCAGCGCCGGTTGTTAAGGAGGGTGAAAAGCTGTTCGCTGCTATTCCTGCCCTGATTGCTGAGAAGCAGAAAGTGCGGGAAGGTGCGGTGCTGAAATTGATCTTACTCGATAGTACTGTTCTTAGTACTTTGATGGTGCCGGCAGGGCATGAGCTGTTCGGGCTTTGCAAGATTACCAATCAGCGCTTGCTGGTGGATATCAAGACGGTGAGGCTTGGAAAAATGATATTGCCCGTGGACCTGAGCTTGTATGGGCTGGATGGGATTCGTGGTCTTGAAACTGGTGAACCGGTGGTGGCCCAGTCGGCATCAGCTGGAGCAGACGATGCAGTGCGCGGTCTGCAGCTTTTGGGGATGGACCAGTCTGTGGGGACGCACCTGGCCAGTGCGGGCATTGATGCAGCCAAGGGGCTGGTCAGCAAAAAAGTGGGTTCGGTGCGGGTCAGGATACCAGGGGGCATACAGGTGCTGCTCAGGGATAACACTAAAAAATAATTAATGAGATTTCTAACCAAAAATAAATGATGATGAACGAAAACAATATCAGGGGGCTAAAGGAGGAACTCATAGCCCTTGGTTTCAGTCAGGAGATTGGCGACAGAATGCACGAAAGTATCGCGCTCGGTATCAGTTCTTTTACCTTGCGTGAGCAGTTGCAAGGACTCAACGGTCCGGTGGATCTGGACCTACATTTCCGCCAGTCCAATAAATCTGAATATTACTATTTCAATAAGTTCGAGGCTACGCAGAGCAAAGGGTGGAGCTTAAATGAAGGGGAACAATATTTTGTAATAGCCCCCTTAGCAGAGGGGAATCTAGGATTAAAATTACAGACACCAAGGGTGGCAGAGGCATTACAGGAGTTTAAAAGGCACGAACAGACCGCGCAGCTAGGTTTTGGCCAATCACTGGAAAAAGCGCAGCTGATCGTAGAGCGGGTAAATGGAAAACTCTCTGAAATACCAGCCGAATTTATTGCCACTTACCGCAATCCGCCTGTGTCCCAGACCATGTGGGTGGATCGGGGAAAAGGGTTTACCGCCCAGCATGCCGTAAACCTGATAGAAGGAAGGAGCGTTTACCGGGATGATCTGATGAGTCAAGCCGGTACACCCTACAAAGCATGGGTAAAACTGGATTTGGATGGTGAGCGAGATAAATACCAGAACTATTCGATGAATACCTATAACGATCCTTCATATGGCTTTGATCTCAGGGCGTCATTGGGCAGTTATCAGATCAATGGGATGGAAAATAAGACCATTTCAGATGGGATCATGGAAGCCCTTCGTAATGGTGACCGCGCACTGGTATCCATTGAAAAGGGAGGTAAGCTGGAACCTGTCTATCTGGAAGCAGCCCCGCGCTTCCTGCAGTTGAACCTATACAATAAGGAGGGAAGATCACTCAAACGCGAGGATTACCAGAAACAATTGGCGCCACAGGTCGCGAAAGAAAAGAGTAAACACCAGAAGCAGTCTGTTAACCGCCAGATGGGGATTTAATAAAATTTATTACTTTAGCTGGCTGCAAAAGGCAGTGAGACCTATTGTTAAACATTTAATCAAAATCAAAAAATGGAAAAATTTGAAAAAGTTAAGGAGCTTGTAGCAGCTGTTGAGGCAGATGCGGTAAAGTTTTATGAAAATGGCAATGCGGCCGCAGGAACGCGTGTGAGAAAAGGTATGCAGGACCTAAAGAACCTTGCGCAGGAAATCCGCGCGGAGGTGACAGAGAAAAAGAACGCGAAATAAACATTAACTGTTTTGGGAATAGATGCCTTGGCCTGATTATAGGCCAGGGCATTTTTTTTGCATTCTGGTAATTGTCCTTATTAGGGACCTTAAAAAACATAATTATGGCCATTGTCATTTATGAGATCCCCGACATTGCGGCCTCATGTTGTAAAAAACAAACCGGTTGGATTTTTAATTTTACCGATCTGATGCTATATTCGCACCAATTAACACTCTATCATGCCAATCCCAGTTAATCTAAAGGAAACCCCTGCCCAGCTCTTTAAGCGCCTTCAACAGGCTGACGATAATCTCAATGGCCAAAATATCTCCAAGACAATGTCTTTTGGGTTCAGTCCATCCACTGAAATCAAGAACCTTTTGGAACCGGGGCCGGTCAATATTGGGGGGATTGAGTGGGATTTCGAATGGAACAACGGCATTAGATCCCTTGTAAGACAGGGATTTTATAAAATAATAGGTACCCCATTTGTGAGAGATATTATCGATCTTGAAACAGGTGAAAAAATACCGACATGGAGCAGTGAGGTGATCTATTGCCCACATCACAGCCATCATCATTTGTATTTCAGGTTCTTGGCCAATATAGGCCCGATGTTAAATGTGGAGGCTATTGGCTACGATTTTAGGGCAGATGATTTTAAAATGGTGACCTCCAAAGCATATCCCGATAAAGCTGCTTTTTTCAAAAAAATGTTAAATAAAGTATTTTATGTATCCCAACAACAGTATGTAAATGGGAGATCAAAACAAACCGTCTGGTTCGTATTTAAATAAATCAACTAGAGTAGGCCACTGCTGAAAGCATTTGGTATTACAAAGAAAGATAGCTTGAATCCCTCTCAAATTTTCACCATGCCAAATAAACATAAATACCAGGAGCATAACTTCGGAAACGGGTTTGAAACCCACAATTCTATTTTGGATACTGTTCCTTACGATCCTGAAGTAATATTCATTGGTACCTATAATCATGGTTGGTCGTGGAATCCATCGGACTTTTTCTATGGTCGCGGTATGTACATGTGGACAATACTTGGTAATCTATTCCTGAATAACGGCAACCATTGGACCGCGCCGAGGACCGCTTTAAATGATATACCCAGCCTTGAAACGATTTTCAATATATGTTCAAAAGGAAAGATTGTTTTCGCTGATATAGTCAAAGGTGTAAACGAAGACGTTTTGGCAATAGAGCTAGAAGGTGAAAGGTGTGTGCTAGTAGACAATGAATACCGGTGGGAGTCGAGGTTAATTGGAAATAAAAAAGTTGGGGAATACTCAGATACCCACTTGGATAATCTTGCTGCCAGTGGCTACCTGGATGATAACGTAGGGGCAATCAATGATTACATCAATAATACAAAATCCATCAAACATGTTTACTTCACGTTTAAATCAGGTGCTTGGATTGTCGAGAAGTTAAATGCTATCAGAGGTGGAATAAGAGAAGGGGTATCTGCAAATCCTATATTTTCTCCTACTGGAAATGGGTTTGGAACAAATATCGGGTTTCCTTTTAATGAAAGAGCTTGGAGCCTGGCACATTGCTGGGTACGGAACGGGCTCGGACATCACGTAGATATTGACAGGCCCGGATACGGACATCTGGATCATCAATGGCTAATTGAGGCAGGGGTAAATCCTGATCATTTTTAGGATGCTGGACCTAGCAAAATTTACCGATTTGGAACTGATCGATATGTTTATCCAAATCAATAGGGAATTCAAAAGAAGGCAGTTGACCAGGAGTGGTAATTTTACAGGTGATTATGGAGAAAACATTGCTTTAAAATATTTCTCTGCCCATAAGGATTTACCCAATCTGGTTTTGGAAAAACAGGGCAACCAGCACGTTGATGCCCGTGACGGACAGGGAAACAGATATGCAATCAAGACGATTACCGGTAAAACCACGGGCGTTTTTTACGGCCTTAACCCACCAAAGTCTTTGAAGCCTCACAAGATCATATTTGATTATGTGGTAATTGTGAAGCTGGATAAAAATTTCTTGCTTGAGAAGGTACTGCTCCTGGACTGGAGTGGCTTTATTTTGAATATGGGATGGCATAAGACGATGAAGGCCTATAACCTAACACTGGGTAAAAAGCTGGAACAGTATTGTAAAATCTACTATGGAACACCAATTGTCGGGAGGCAGCAGGATTAATTTATTTCAAAAAAAAACATACGGATGCAGGGTTATTGGAAATATTACGATCCAAAATTTGATTGGAAAACCAGATCTTCTATTTTAAATGCCGATCTAAAATCAACAATTAGAATGTTGCAAGAGCAGGGCTTTTCGGCGGAAGAGTCCCTCAAAATATTTAATTCCGGATATGTCGGTTTTGAAAATGAGGATATCATTGTTGATAGGTTTTATGGCGGAGCATTTTCCTCTTATGACAATATCACCAGATTCTCGATCACTGGGATCAAAAATAATATTTTACGCCCACCAAGTTCCCGGATTAAGGTGCAAAAGGTTAAATCTTTCGACGATCTGAAGGTAGTCATTGCGAATTCTGACTATACAAATGGAAAAGTTGTTTTTCGTGGTCAAAACCAAAACTACTTTGTTAACAGGGAAATTAACAATCCTTATTACACTATTGAGGATTACGGGGAAATTTCACTTTTACCATCCATTTGGAGAAGGATGTACGAGGTAAACCCCCAGTCATTTACCGATTTTTCAACGTTGTCATTACTTGAATGGACGAATATTTTTTACTCGGCTTTTGATTTAGACGAGATTGAAAAACGGCACAAGCAATTGATAGAGGAGGGGGAATCAATATTCACCATGTCTGAAATGGAAGATTGTAGTGATAAACTTTTAAGAGAATTCGGGAAGTTCAGGTTAGATATCTCGATGGGAATGAATCATAATCTAGCAACCAAATTAACTACACTTTTGCAACATTATGGACTTTATTCTCCCGTTCTTGATTTAACTGAATCTTTAGAGGTTGCTATTTTTTTTGCAACACACAAATATGAAAGAAAAGCGCCATATTCTACATACCAGTTCATTGGTTCCAATAATAGGCAGTCCGTTATATATTTACTGAGATTTGATAGACGTGAAATGGAAAGGCACGATGAGCGTGACAATTTTTTAAAATATTTAGAACCACAACGTCCAATTAAACAGAAATGTGTGATATGCCAAAGTGACCAATATGCTATTAACCGGCCAGCGTGTTTTATAGAGAAGGTGCTGGTTTTGGATTTTGATATTGAAAAAAATATTTCTGGAATAACTGCAGAAGATATTTTTCCGAATCACAAAGTGGACAAATTTCTAAATGCTATATATGATAAATCCTTTAATAAAGAAATGATTACGCGATTTTGATAACTAATGCCTGTTCTTATGACGGCTAATATTGTCAATGGAATTATTTGAAATTCCTACCTCCAGGAATAACTGATGCTGTTATGCTTGATTTTTGCTGGCTATCTTTACTGCCTGTGGGATATGGTGCAGTCCGTTCGTCCGACCTGGAAAAAGACACTGCCGGGAAATCGCTGTTTTCTTCCCTGTCGATTGATCTGAGCATAGCAGTAAGGTCAAAGCAGCGTTTGACAATCACATGGATTACTTCCCCTTCGATCTGCAATTTGCCCTCAACCATAAGCAGGCGGGATTGGATGATCTCTTTGCGGTATTTTTCGAACAGGTTTTCAAATACAACCAGATTGTTAAAACCTGTCTCATCCTCTATCGTAATAAAACATACCCCTTTAGCCGTTCCGGGCCGCTGACGGACCAGGACCAGTCCGGCTACCTTTACGGTCTGGCCATCTTTTGCGTGGGCTAGATCCTTTGTGGGAAGGACGCGTAAGAGGTTTAACTGCTCACGTACGAAACTGACCGGATGTGCCTTTAGTGAAAGGGAGGTTGAGGCATAGTCCTGGATCACATGTTCACCTTTGCCCATCAGGGGAAGGGTAGCCTGAACTTCCATAGTACTTTCTGAAGGCTGGTTTTCAAAAAGGGCCACAGGGCGGTCTGCCATTGCCGAAACTTCCCAAAGGGCCTGTCTTCTGTCCAGACCAATGGAGCGGAAGGCATCAGCATCGGCAAGTCTTTCAAGGGCAGACAGGCTGACCCCAACATCCATCAGCTGGTTGATGTGACTGTAAGGAGATTTCCGGTTTATCGTTAAAGCCTCCATATCCTCTTGCCTGATGCCCTTAACCTGGCGAAACCCCAGTCGCAGAGCATGGTAGTTGCCGGATTTTTCTTCGAGTACATTATCCCAATAAGAATGGTTGATATCAACCGGCCTTACCTTTACGCCGTGCTTTTGCGCATCGATTACGATCTGCGCAGGCTGATAAAAACCCATGGGCATGCTGTTGAGCAGGGCGGTAGCAAAGACATCGGGGTAGTAGCACTTTAACCAGCAGGAAACATAGACCAGTAAAGCGAAGCTCGCGGCATGGCTCTCGGGAAATCCATAACTGCCGAATCCTTCAAGCTGTTTGAATACCCTTTTGGCGAAGTCTTCTGTATAACCTTTGCTGGTCATACCTGTTATGAGTTTTTCTTCAAATTTGGTGACCATACCTTTGGCTTTAAAGGTGGCCATGCTTCTGCGGAGTTCGTCCGCTTCAGCAGGAGTGAAGCCTGCGGCAACAATGGCGATTTTCATGGCCTGTTCCTGGAAAAGCGGAACGCCGAGTGTGCGGTGCAAGATTTCTTCAAGTTCTTTGGAAGGGTAATCTATCTTTTCTTCACCATTACGCCTTCGAAGATAGGGATGAACCATGTCGCCTTGGATGGGGCCGGGACGGACGATGGCCACTTCGATCACCAAATCATAAAACTTTTTTGGCCTCAGGCGTGGGAGCATGGACATCTGGGCACTGCTTTCGATCTGAAATACGCCCAATGTATCTGCGTGACTAATCATTTCATAAACCTTTGGATCTTCCTTTTCATTAATCTTAGCCATGGTCAGGTCCAGGTTGTAGTGCTGCCTGGCCAGATCGAATCCTTTGCGGATACAGGTGAGCATGCCCAGGGCAAGCACATCAATTTTGAGAAATCCTAAAGTGTCGATATCGTCCTTGTTCCACTCGATATTTGTACGGTCTTCCATTCGGGCATTAAGAATGGGGCAGAGGTCAGTCAATTTGCCCCTTGTGATCACAAATCCCCCTGTATGCTGGCCGAGCTGCCTTGGAAATCCCATCATCTGCGCGGTAAGGCTGAGAACTTTCCGAAGTAAGGGGTCATTGGGGTTGAGTCCCTGTTCGGTCAGTTTTCCGCCCTCAAACCATTCATCGGTAAATTCCCAGATCGAGCTAGAGAGGCGGTTAATGGTATCGACCGATAGTCCCATCACTTTGCCTACATCACGGATGGCACCTTTTTGCCTTTGCTGGGTGACGGTGGCAACAATGGCTGCACGGTCCCTTCCGTATTTATTATAGATATATTGGATCACTTCTTCCCTGCGTTCATGTTCAAAATCCACATCGATGTCAGGCGGTTCGTTTCGGGCCGAAGAGATAAAGCGTTCAAACAGCAGGTCGAATTTGGTGGGATCGACAGAGGTGATACCCAGGCAGTAGCAGATGGTGGAGTTCGCGGCAGAGCCACGTCCCTGGCATAGGATTTTTTGCTCCCTTGCGAACCTGACAATGTCATAAACGGTAAGGAAATAGGAGGCATAGTTCATTTCCTTCACGAATTTCATTTCGTGGTTGATATTGTCGGTTACTTTTTTGGGCAGGCGTTCACCAAAGATTTCATGTGCGCCTTTGTAGGTCAGGTATTCCAGTTCCTGTTGCGGGGTCCTGCCTTCTGAAGTGATTTCTTCCGGGTAGATGTATTTTAGGCTGTCAAGACTGAAAGTGCATTTCTTTGCGATTTGTACGGCATTTTCAAGCGCATCGGGATATTGCCGAAACAGTCTTTTCATTTCCTCTTCCGGCTTTAAATGCCGTTCAGCATTCTGGAAAAGCAGGAAGCCTGCGTTGTGGATGGTGCATTTTTCCCTCACGCAGGTCAGCACATCCTGAAGTTCCCGCCTGCGGGGATGGTGATAGTAAACATCATTGGTAGCGGCCAGAGGAATGCCTGTTTTTTTGGAGAGCTGGGACAACCGGAACATTCTTTTCTGGTCTTCCCCCTGATAGCTTCTGCTAATGGCCAGGTAAAGGTTTTCGCCTAAACCATCTTTGTAGCTTTGCAGGTCAGCATAAAAGCTGGCCTGGAAATCAAAACCATCGGAAAGACTGTCCGGGGGTAGGGCAATAAAAATAATCCCCTTAGCATGTTCAAATACGTCCTTTTTGTAAAGTTCACAGCTCCCTTTTTCGGTGCGGAGATTGCCGGTGCTAAGCAGTGCGGACAATCTGCCGTAACTTTCCGTGTCAGTTGGATAGGCTAGCAGGGAAGGGCCGTCCATCAGGTTTAACCTGCAGGCGGGTATGATCTGGAAATCAAATTTTCTGGCAGCCGCATGCGCCCGAACAATTCCTGCAAGGGTATTGTGATCGGTGATGGCTATTTTTTTATAGCCCATTTTTATTGCTTCACCCACCAGTTCCTCCGGATGGGAAGCACCGCGCAGGAAGCTGAAATTGCTGGTGACCTGAAGTTCGATGTATTCCATTGCTTTACTGTTTTTTTATGTGCTTTTATGCGAAAAATCCGTGGATGAACCAGGCTGAATTTTCAGCGGCATAATGGCCAGAACGGAAGAGCCAGTACCTGTTGCCTTTTTCATCTTCTACCGTATAATAATCACGGTGTTCCCCGTCTTCCAGCCACCAGGCCCGTTCGAGTCTTTCCGGACCATCTGCCTTTTTGATGCTGTGACGCACACCCCGATAGATGAAGAGCATGGGCGGATAATCGGGGATGGGTGCGGTTACCTCGATACGTTCTGGCCTGGAAAGTAGTTGGATAGGTCGGTTCAAGGGATTATGGAAAGGGATTTCGTTGGATTCAGTTAAATCCTTTGCCTGGACTACAGCGCGTTCCGGCCAGTAATCCGCCTTTGGCAGATAGCGGTGGATGGTACTTTTGCCGACTTTTCCTGCCACACGGTCGAGCAATTCAGCCAATGGCTGACTGTCAAGGCCAGCTAGTCCGGGCCACATCTTTTCCTGTTGGCGTTCCATTTTTTCGGTTTTTTCAGCGGTCAGCGTGAAAAGCTCTATGCCCATCCCTGGAGCAATGCCGGAGATATTCAGTGCAAATAGTTTTAATAAATGTTTGGGATCATAACTCGGGCGATTGGTGCCAATAGCGGTTGAAATTACTTTTCCATCTATCCGGTAACCTTTGAGTATAGCTTTTCTCATGCCCAAGCCATCCTTTTTTAGCGTTTGGCAGAGTTTTTCGAGCAGCTTTTCAATCGCAATTTCAATGGCTTTGGCTGTGCGGATAGGCTCCAGGCAGGCTAACCGCTCTTCGTATTCCTGTATCAGATCTATTGGGGTAAACGCTTCCGGCTCATCGCCCATGGCCTGCGAGATTTTGATGAGCAAAGTTTCTCCAAACCTTCGGCGAAGGATACTGCGTTGCATATTGATAAAGCGTTCGATCCTATTCAACCCCAGTTTATGCAGTTTTTCATTTATTTCGCCCGGTATCCTGAGTGAAGCAGGTGGAAGGGCAAGTAATGCCGTATTTTGTTGGTAAGGTTGGATAATTTCAGCCCCTTTTCCATAACGGGACATGGCCCAGGCAGCACCGATGGTATCTGCGATGGCCGCTTTTACCCTGTAACCTGATAAGGCAAGCCTGCTGATGATATGTTTAAGGTAGGCTGCTTCGCCGCCCCATAAATGGCTGCAACCTGTAATGTCAAGCAGGATACCATCCTCATCTGTTGAAGTGAGCGGGGTATAACGGATCGCCCATCTGGCCAGGCCTTCCAATAGTTTTTCTTTTCTTCCCAGTTTTTCATCAAAGACTTCCAGTTCATGAACCAGTGCCCGTGCATCGGCAAGTGGCATGCCTTTGTTGATGCCCTGAGCGTTGGCGTTTTGGTTTGCCGCAATAACCATCATGCGGCCATGGCTGGCCCCTACGCATACCATAGCGGCATCTTTCCATTCAGGACGGCGGATGGCCATCCAGTCCGTTAACAAAAACGGAAACCATATATGCATAAATCGCTTTGCCATATCTATCCGGCCTGCAGTTCCTGGAGCGGTAAAATCCTGGTGTTTTCTGTTTGTAGCGGCTCAAAGGTGCTGCCTGACCAGCAGATATCAAAACTGCAGCCCTGTCCGTTACGCACCTTTAACAGTTCTGCCCTCCAGCTGGGCTGGCCGACACCGGGCATTCCTTCAGGAAGCACACTGGGCAGCGGACTGATCTTCCACCTGGCCAGGCAGGTAGTATTGGAAAGCGTTTTTGGATTTTCCCTTAAAAACAGGGCAGTGACCTTACTTTTTTCGATTACCAGCTGGAACCTTCTGGAGGTTGCAAAATTCAGGTCAGGGATTTCTGAGACCACTGCAGCGAGCCCTTCGCATTTTAACGCTTCCTCGGTCACCCATAAAAGCTCCTTTTCATTTTGCAGGTCAATAAAAATCATTGATCCGGCTTGAATTGAAAACCTTTTAGCAGCGGGTGGGAAGAATTTCCTTGTTGCGCTGATCCAGATGCAGGGACTGCCGTCCTTCATCAGCGAGGATAACAGGCCACTGATAAAGCCACTGCCTGCAGCGGCCTGTTCCCGGCTTTCGCAGATGAATTCATGGATGCCTTGTAGGGGGAATGCATGGCCTGGAAAAGCAGCGGCAAAAAGTTCAAGACCGGAAATATTCTGGGTATTTTTGGAAGTGGCTTTATAGCCCTGCATGGAAAGGATCTGCTCCCTTAACCCTTCAATGACCTGTTTTTTTGCTGCCTGTTCCATAACCAACCACCTTTTTTGTTTTTACATGGACAAATATAATGCTAAAAATATTAGTATTTTAAAATTATTTTGCACATTTGTATAGGATATGGAACAGTTGAGCTTTTTTAGGGAATCAGGACAGACGCCAGGGCTACCGGCTGATGTGCTGCAATATATTCCCGGATTTATACCGGATGGAGAAGCGATTTTTTTGCTTACAAGTTTTATTTCTCGAACACCCTGGAAGCAGAAAATAGTGAAAATGTACGACAAGGAAGTCATTACGCCCAGGCTGTCTGCCTGGTATGGTGATCCTGATGGAACGGATTACAATGCATTAGGTAAATCGGTTCCTTTGCCATGGACCGAGGAACTATTGAAATTAAAAAAAATGGTTGAAAGGGTATCGGAAATCAGCTTTAACAGTGTATTGCTCAATTATTACAGGGATGGACAGGATTCGGTGGCCTGGCATAGCGATAATGAAACCGTGATGGGATCGCATCCCGTTATTGCATCGGTCTCCTTTGGACAGGTAAGGGGATTTGATATCAGGAGAAAAACTGACCAAAGTGAAAAATATACTGTGCGATTGGAGCATGGCTCTCTATTACTGATGAAAGGTGACTTGCAGACCAAATGGGAGCATAGGATTGCAAAATCTACCAAGGTAATGGGGCCACGGGTTAACCTTACTTTCAGGAAAATTATAGGATCTTAAAACTATTATTGTCAGCAGAAACCTGTTTTCGGTCAAAATGCTTTGGATTAATTTATCAGTTCATCATCTTGGATGGGACAAGAGGAAAACATGCCTTGTATGCTAGCAGGAGGGTTGTAGTGCTTTGCAATTAAAATTATTCTGCTTGATAGCCAGTTTTTTAGGTTTTTGCACTTGCAGGGATGGGGAATGAAATTAAATTTGCGGGATGACTGTAACGGTTTTAGCTATACTGGAGACTGATTTTATCCCACAGAAATCATTAGCAAAAATAATGAACGACCGGCTTGAAAGGGCAGCAAGAGATCTCGAGCAGGTTCACTTCAAGGCTCTGTCGGGTCGTGGTTTTTCAGGGGAGGACCTTGTGGTCTACATCAGTTATAATCCCAAATATAAGATCCGTTACTGCATTGTTAATGATGTTCCTGCAGATATCCAGTATTTTGTGGCAGAGACCTGTGGCAGGTTGGGTTATATCCTTTGGAAAAGATTAAGGGTAGCGGTCGATGAAGATAGGTATCTGGACTTTTAGCTTCATAACTGCAGATTTGCCTAATGCTCTTTGCGCCCATTATCATTTATATCTTTGGTGAATTGATCAATTTAAGAATCCGCTCGACATCGTCTTGAAGCGCTTGATCATTCCTGTAATAGGTTACAATAAACCTGCCTCCGTTTTCCAGGAAACGGTAGCCTAGGTCAAAATACCACTGGATTTTTTTCTCTGCATAAACCTCATAGGTGGGATCCTCTATCATTCCGAAATGCTCCCAATGATATACGATTTGGCTCTTGATAACAAGTATGGTAAAGTCGGGAATCTTATTATATCCCTTGATTTCAAAGGGCCTTTCATAATAAAACTTTAACCCATCCTCTTCCAGGAGTCTATTATAAATGTACTGTTCCTGATGGGATCTTACCGCCCCGCCATCGTTAGTGGCTATATTCCTGCCGGATTTAAAGTATTTAGCGGTAGGTGTTACTGATTCTGAATGCTGTGCTGTAGGTGCTTTGATTTCCTTCCGGTAAAACCTCCACTGATAAAACTTGGGATTGGACACATCGACATTACAATTGCCGATGATCTGGCGAAGTATACCCTGCTGATGCATTGTTTTTAGGAAATGGCCGAAAAGCGCCGCCGTAGGAAATTCTTTTTTGATTGCTTTGTTCCGGCGGGCAAAATCATAGACATCTGTTGAACGGGCAACAATAATCTGACCGGTCGTGTTGAAAAACTCGTCAATCTCCCCGGATATAATTTTCAATAAACTTATTGCTTTTGGTAAGTTCATAACAAGTGGTTATCGTGGTTACACTTGGGCCCGATACATTAAAGATCTATTTGCCGCTCATTTTTGACCAGCAGGATTTTTCCATTTTCGACCTCCAGCCAACCATATTCGTAACAGAAACGGTAGATATTCATTTCCTTGCTGAATACGCTGGTACAGTATCCAAAGTGGAAGCCGGCCTCGATAAGATCAGTCTTACTGATAATGAGTTTGGTTTCTTGGTTTAACCGTTCCCTTAATATCTGCCTGTTGTGACGGAGCATGCGGTGGATCTTTTCCACGAACGCCGGTTCCTGCCAGCCACTTATTCGCTGTAGCTGTCTTTTGTTTGCGTTTCTGCAGGCATCGCTGCAGAAGCGTTTGTCTGAGCGGCCTTTAAAGGATAGTCCGCATACTTCGCATAGGCGGTATCCGGTCTCTGCTACATTATTCTGCTGTGTTTGTTCTGTCATGAATTATCCGGTTTTTACCCGGTAACCATGCTTGTTACGGCTAGCAACCGAGTATTGGTTTGATCCATTCCCAACTTTGCCCTGTACTAAATACATAAAGTTATGAAAAATAGGATGATAGCAACAGAATCATTTCGTTCAGGAAAGGACATTTATTTTTTTGATTACATGGAAGCTGTGAACGGAAGGCATTATCTGCGTATTGCCAGGATGGAGAACTGTCCTGACGGACCATCAAAGAAGACAAAGGTGGTAATTTTTGAGGACGTGATACAGCCGATGATTGCCGCATTTGCCTATCTACTGCATTCGGGTGCATACGCAGAAAATCAGGAGGAGAGGCCCAAGGATATTCGTGAAAAGGTAAAGGAAATCAGGGCGCTAAGGGAAAGCATGGATCCTGATATGCCCCTTCGCGAGCGGCTTGGCCTTTATGGGGCAGGAACACTTACCGAGCATGAGCTGGTTTCGCTGCTGTTAGGTCTTGGAACTACATCGGATGAGGCCACCCACATGGCGGATGAACTGTTCGGCCACCTTGGTGGTAATATCGCAAAACTGATCGGTATGACCCAGGCTGACCTGTGCAGGATGCCTGGCATCGGGATGGCAAAATGTTCGGTGATCCTTGCAGCTATGGAACTGGGCCGGCGTTCCTTTCTTGCGGCACCCATTACCGGTAGTCCTGTTGATTTCCGGTATTCCCAGAATTGAGGACGCTGTCTTTACCTGCGCTTTTTTTTAAGAGAGAGATTTGTCACCCGGAGAAAAAAATAAAATAAAATGATGCAAATATGGTGACCTCCGCCCAGCTGCGCACGCATAATTGTCCCGCTGCGCGGTCCCACCCTCCGGGACTTATAGTGCTGCGCTGGGCTTATAAGGTCACGGCCGGGATCCGGCATCTTTTATTACATTTTTTCCTCAGGGAAACAAATTTTTGGGGATGGGATAAAGGATGAATTAATCAAAATTTTTAACTAAAAAACTTTAATCATGGAGATTACAGGAAGATTGACCGCAGATGCCGTAACAAGGATGGTGAGCGGGGACAGAAAAGTAACCGGTTTCAGACTGGTAGTAAATGACAGCTATATGAGCGGTGGGGAGAAAAAGGAAGTGGCAACATTCGTAGAATGTTCCTACTGGCTTGGGACAGGTATTGCGCCCTATCTAAAAAAAGGTGGTGTTGTGCAGGTTTGTGGCCGTATTGGCGTGAATGCGTGGATTTCAAACGATGGCGAGGCCAAGGGCAGCATTACCATGCATGTTTCAGACATCAAAATGTTTTCTGCTTCTGCACCTGCTGCGGCTGCACCTGCAGGTAATTCGCGGCCTTTGATGATTGCGGATAAAGCGGATGAAAACGGGGATTTACCATTTTAAAATTTGAGGAGGAAATAGGGATGGAAAATCTGGAAAGGGAAATCGGGGAATTTAGGGAGGCTTTCTGTCCCTATGGATACCTCGATATTAAAATGGCGGTCGAGGCTGCACTGGCCTCAGGCTATGATGGAAATTGGGCATTTGAACAGATAGAACGGTTTTCGGAGGAATGCTGCACCAAAATCGCTGACATTGATCCCTGTTACGTGGTAATGGATGCCATTATGCAGGAGGCAAGGAACGAGATTGACAGGCTTACAGGCTTTGATATTACGGGCGATGCATCCTTTGAGGTGTATGGGAATTATATGTGTTCGGGCTATGACTTGAAAAGCGAAGATATCGGGGCTTTAAAAGAGGTGCTAAAGGAATATCAAATCTCTTCGGGCGATCTCTCGGATGTCGCGATTTACTGGTTGGGTATGGTAGAGGTTGATTTAGGGGAACTTTAGAACATTGTTGAACCACAGGGAGCGGTTTTGCTGCTCCCTATTAAAAGAAAATATCATGGGTATTATATCAGAAAAAACAGAGCGGAAAGCACTGCTTGAAATGGCAAGGACATTGCGCTTTTTTGAACGTTTGGAATTGCTGCATTTATCAGCAGGGGACAGCGTGCGTATTGCACATGCCGAATATATCATCAGAGATATTATCGGCAACAACGGATACGTGGTAATGTTCAGCGGGAAAAAAGGGACTAAGATTGTTAAATTAAATTTAAGATCATGAGTAGTCTTTTTAGTGAAATCAAAAGCCTGCCAAGCAAAGGTGGATGGAAGATCAATATTGTTTTTCAGGGTGAGGAGAAAATAATAGTATCGGTGCTTATTGAAACCGACATTAAGGGTAGGCCATTACCTCCGATGTTGTTAAAAGGAGGAACAGACGAACTGGAAAGGGCTTTTTTTGAGGTAGTGGCCACCCCGGTTGCCAATACTATGGAGTTGTTCGGTAGACGACAGGAATATGATGAAGAAAACGAAAATAAAGCCGAAAGTAAACAGACTGTATCCTGCAATACAAAAACGGATGGTGCCCCTGCTTCGGAACAAAAGTTTGAAGAGGAGACTTAATGCTGGTTTTATTTAAATTGTCTTCGGGTCGTCTGAGAGATGGCCCGAAGACCTTGCGTTCTGCGTACACTGGGCCTTTATGGTACTGTGGGACTATGGCAATAGTATGGGTTCGGGAATATCATTGTTTTTGACACATGAAAGAGAGCCTTCGTAACCGATTCGGTAATATCGACATCTATTTATTTGACCAGCTTTAAAGGCGGCTTACGACGGCTGCCGGTTTGTTCTGTCGCCTGGTTTCTGACATCAGGATTGAGAATCTGGTACCTTCGATCGGTAAGGGGAAATATATCTTGCCCGATGGTCTGAACGCTTTCTGGTCAACCGGGAAATGCTATTAAGGTTTACAGGCAGCTTGCAGCAACCTTGCATGAACCCATCAAGACAACCAATGTACAGAACCTGCGTTCAATAACCACGTAGTGTCTAAGGAAATAGTTGGGAGATAAAAGTAAAAGTGAGAGGACTGACTATTCGTAAACTGTTTGGTGAAAAAACACGGACGGTTTTCACCGTAGCCCATTTTTAATTAACACTCTCGGTAATAAGGATAATAAAGCTGGGGCTAATCTGAGAAAAGTGCATTCGTTTTCTATTACAGTTAATGGAAATAAATTTAAGGCCATCTAATCGCCGTTGAGCGAAAGTTTTGCACATCATTTGCATTTTTATCGTTTTGGCGTAAATTGGTATCCAATCTAGATTACGCAAATGTTGGAAATTTTTAAATCCGTCACGCCCTATGTCACGCTGGTCATAGGTTTTTTTCTCTCTATGTTCACCGGTATTTTTCAGGGCTGGCGACAGGACCGGCGTAAGATACGGCGTTTGCTTTTTCATCTTCTCGAATTCCGTTTTCAGTTTCAGCAGGAGACACGTATGAAACAAGGGCTCATCACATTACGCCCCAAAATCCTGGAACTGCTGAGCCGTGAGATCGGAGTACCATTCGAAATGAGTGAAGAGGATTTTGGAAAACTTTTTCTTCCAATGATCTTCAATGCGGAGACAGAGGAGCGGATGGAGCAACTGGCATTGAAAGTTGATGCCGTGCTTCAGGAGCTATCTGAGGTCGAGCCGCTATTGGCATTTGAACTTACCGGAAAATACAGTATCCGTGACAGACTTTCATATTTAGGGCATATGCCCAGGATCGGCGAGCTGCCATTTGATATGGAAGAGTGGCTAAAGCCCTTGGTAAAGGATGATATCAGTCCGGAACTTGACCATACTATACTTCAGATTTCCTCAAGGATTTCCAGAAAGATTCACCGTGAAACAAAAGATCACCTGCAGCGCGTTCCTGAACTTGATGATACCAAGCTGGAAGAACTTGTACGGGGCTATGTAAAAAAGTTAAGAGAGTCATTAGAAGAAACGGTTGAAATAGAATTGGATGCAGACCTGGCGGGATCGATTGGAATTGATCCTGAATTAAATGATGATACTATAGCATAAAGGGCCGGTGTGGTCGGCACTGCGCGATTTTTACTCCTAAGCTTAATAGGTCCGAAAATTGAGCCTTGACGAAAATACAGTTGACAAACCTACCCATTGGTTGAGTGCTGCGCAAAAGAATACTTAAAATATGATAGAGGAGTGGGCCTATTTGGTCAAAAAATATACTATTGCAGGTGCCAGGGAAAGATTCGAAGAGATCTGTGCCACCATGATCAAAAGAAGGTTTAGGGAAAGTAACGTAAAAACCGTGCGGGTTACGCAGGGTGATGGCGGAATAGATATATTTATAGGTGACATGGGTATATCACCGATAGAGGTTTTTCAATGTAAGTTTTTTCTAAATGGCATTGAATCTTCCCAGAAACAACAGATCAGGGAGTCTTTCCGTACGGTTATGGAATCAGGGGATTACAAATGCGCGAAATGGATTTTATGCATACCTGAAGAAATGAGTAAGGCAGAACACCTATGGTGGTCTGAGTGGAGGCAGAAACAGATAAACGATTATCAACTGGACAATGGTTTTATAGCGCTTATTGATGGGCCGGATATCATTGATAGCCTTAAGGAATATGGTCTTTACGAGGAAGTATTCGATGAGGATCTACGGTCTGGGATCACAGCACTGCTGAAGCTTGCCGTACCAAAAGATATTGAGCTCGATAAGGAACTAGCTAGGGCGTCAGCGTTTGTCGTTGGATTGAAAAACTATTTTGCCGGAGAGTACACTGCACATCTGGAGCGAAGCCAAACTGATGAAATCATAAACTGGGTAGCAGAAAGTCTCCCAGGGAAGGATCGGCTGGAAAGAGTGCTGGTTGTCAAAGGAAAAAAGGGGGTCGGTAAATCAACCATTTTACATGATGTGTACCAGAAACTAAATACTGAGAACAATTACTGTCTTCTCGCGGTGAAATGCGATCAGTTTTATGATATCAATACTGCCGAT
The DNA here is from genome assembly GCF_052045455.1 of Pedobacter sp. 22226. Lineage (NCBI taxonomy): Bacteria > Pseudomonadati > Bacteroidota > Sphingobacteriia > Sphingobacteriales > Sphingobacteriaceae > Pedobacter > Pedobacter sp. 22226. Next base: position 632,152 of record NZ_JBQEPB010000001.1, read on the forward strand.
CTTGCCAAACAGCTTTTTGGCAGTGCTATTTCTTTTGAGGATATATTCAGGACGGTCGGCGATAGCGGTAAACAATTTATTATCCTCCTTGACCAGCTAGATGCCCTCTCACAGACACTTTCCGCAGATCGAAGGTGGCTTCAGACCTATATTACATTGATCGACAGGTTGCTGGAAATCAGGAATGTCCGGATAGTTATTTCTACCCGAAGCTTTGATCTTGAATACGATGCTGATCTGCGCAGGTATAGCGCGCCGGGCGTGCGCCAGATAGAGGTTGGTAATCTATCCCAGGAGGAAGTGTCAACTGTTCTAAAGGCCCTGGCGATTCAGGTTAAAAACCCGGTTTTGTTGGAACTTTTAAGAGTTCCCTATAATATGGAGCTTTTTACAAAAATTCCTGACCTTGCCGGCCTTATAGCTGAAAATGTCGAAATAAGCATATCTAGGCTTCATGGGGAACTTTATTCGCAGGTACTAAAGGCTAGAAAACTTCAGGTTGCAAACTGTCTCAATGAGATTATCAATAGAATGTATGCCTCTCAACCCAACCTGGTTGAGCAGCGATTTCTGGAGACTTTCGAACCAGAAACGAGTTATCTGGTCTCTCATGGGATTTTGGTTCTGCATGGTTCCAGATTGTCTTTTTTTCACCAGTCTTTTTATGAATACTATTTGGCGAGATGGTTTGTGGACTCTGGACAGGACCTTAAAGCCTATATGTTTGAAGAAGAACAGAACCTCTATATCCGCTCGCTGATTAAAACAGTTATCGAGTATCTGAGGGAAGCAAACCATCATGCATACATCCAGCTTTATAGGGATATACTGGTAGATGAAAAAGTGCGTTATCACATCCGTTATCTTTTTATTACCGAGCTGGGCCAGATCGAAGAACCCACAGAAAAAGAAAAGGAGGTGGTATATTCCACAATAGGCTCAAAGGATGGTTACCTTTTTACCGAGGTTTTCCGATCGCCGGGATGGCTACATTTTTTTATAGAAAATGATCTGCTTTCTGACGATGCCAATGAACTTTATTCTCTTTTTTATAAAAATATCGGCTTTTACACGCAGAATATTTTTGATTACCTCGCAAAATCAGAAAGCAATAGGCATCTCATCGCACATCTGATACCGTTGGTACCTAAATGGTCAGCTGGATTGTTGAGCTATTTTGATCTGCATTATCCTTACAACCAGAATAACGAACTGAGATATTTCGAGACAATTAAAAAGATCAGTATGCTCGATCTGGGATTTGCGCTTGACAGACTTCGGCCAGTAATCTTGATCCATAGGAAAAACAACGAACGATTGAAATTCGACCACCGTTATGACAGGGTCATGGAACACCTTTTCAAGATTGACCCGCGGGCGGTAGCAGTCTTCCTTTTTGATATACAGCTACAGATTTTGAAAGCAACTGAATGCAGGTATTATGGCATCCCTGAAGAAGTGGGCTCCGCTCTGGTAAGTTCCCGCAATTATAATGATGACTATCAAGACAGGGACAGTCCTGATGAAAAATCCATTGAGTCCTTCCTTATAAAATATTATCGCAGCTGCGATAGGAAAGAGCTAGAACAGTTGTTCCATGACCATAAAGATAACAATGCCGTTCCACTGCTGATCCTGCTAATAAAATTGCTGCGGGATAGATCTTATGAATTTGTCGCGGAAACGCTTGAGCTATTACAGATCATTGATGATAAAAAAGGACTGTGCGGAACCGACGATTTTTTCTCACTACAAATCAGGCGGTTGATAGCGGCATCAATCCCCAGTTTCACAGCCGAAAAATATGCCTTCGTCAAGCGTCTGATTTTGGAAATGCAGCACCCATACGAGGTTTATAAATACAATGACCAAGAGGGGAAGCGAAGGTTCAGCCTTAAATTCGGTAAGAAAAAATACCTCTTTTTAAAAGCATTGCCACCGGCGGTTTTGGCCCATGACAATGAATTACGCAGTGAATATCAGGTACTGGAGCGCCGTTATGGAGCGGTGGACCACAATGTCGCCATGGATAGAAGTAGATCGAGATGGGGTGGTGGGCAATCGCCTCTTTCCAATCCCAATTTCGATAAATTCAATCACTCCGCATGGTTATCGAGTATGAAGATGGTCAATGAGGACTATAAAAACGTAGATTTTTTTAAGGGGGGGATATTGGAGCATAGTCGTTCATTTGAGGCCCAGGTTGAGAAAAATCCCGGTTATTTTTACGGCTTTATTCACTCCTTATTTGATGAACAAGGAATATCACCGAGATATATCTCCCATGGTATCTCCGCGCTAATAAAAACGAAAGATAATATCGAAAAAACCGCTGAACTCATCAGAAGAGAAATGAGACTGACTTTAGATAGGGAATATACACAATATGCACTTTGGCACGGCAGGTTTCTGGTAGAGAATAAGGTAGTGACTGATGAGACGGTGGAATTTTGGGAAAGAATAGCAAGATGGGAACCGCATGAGGGTGATAGGTTGAACCCTGGACAGGAGATGAGCGACTTTATCAATACGCCTCGTGGCTCAGCGCTTGAAAATCTAATGTCCCTTGAGGATTACCCCCAATACCAGCAACGGATATTTGGTACCATAGAATATATTCTCAGGGACGGACAAGTGCCGACCATTACATTATCTTGTGGGATCATGCACGGTATAGCCTATCTTAACCGCCTTGATCTTGAAAGATCTTTTGCAATATTCAAGCGCCTGGTATTGCTTGGGGATAGCGAAGTGCTTAGATATTCTATAAATCCAGCACAGTATTACAACAATAGCCTACATGAGCAGATGGATTTTTATTTCCAGGAAATGTTACTTCATGAAGAACTCCATGATCAATGTTACTTTTTTGTCAGCAGTTGGGTGTTTGAGCACATTAATGACTTTGATCTGTATGATCATTTCATGAAGTTGGGAGGAAATTCACTAAAATGTGCCATGAAAGTTGCAGAAAAATTTTTGGTCGAAGATGGAGATATAAATCAAAGGGCGCTCCAGGTCTTGGAAAGATGCGTGAAGGATGCGGGCGGTGTCGATCTATCGCATGAGCTCTCCGGACTCGTATTAAGGGTGTTTGAGCCGGTATATTTTCCGCAACTTCATAATTTTATATCCCAATATGTTAAGAGTGTGCATTTTGCAAAAGATCCAAGTTATCTTTTTGAGTACCTTACAGAATGCGCTGCGGATTACCCCTGTGAATGTTTGGCCATGCTTCACAGTATGAAATTTCCATTTGAAGTAAACATTGCCGAGACCGGTTATATGGGAGATGAACCATTGATACTTGTTCTTGCTATCTACTCCAAATTACGCAACCACAGATTTAGATACAGGACAGAACAGGAAATGGCATTAGACGAATTTGACAGGATGCTCACCATTCCTTCTATCCGCTCCAAAGCCCTTGAAGCAATGGAAAATGTTCTTAATTAGTAGAACAGGGAAGTCTCTAACTTTATACTTAAGCAAAATTGATCATAACATCATCGTGTCTTTTAGTGTAGAGTGATGTGCACAAGCACCAGAATTGATTAACTTAGATTTATATTACTAAATATGGATAAAAAAATTGACGTAAGCTCAACAGTATTGGAAAAAGGCATCGACATGGCCAAGGGTTTTTTGGATAAACTCATTATGCCAGCAGTTGAAGAACTTGGCCTACTTGGTAAAGACGGTGTTGCACACTGGAGATTTAACCGCCAGGTCAAAACGTTGAATAAGGCCAAGTTGTATTGTGAAAAACACAATATCAATCCCAAAACGATCTCATTAAAAGTGCTTTGTCCCCTGCTTGAATATTCCGGCCTCGAAGAGGACGATGATATGCAGGATAAATGGGCGGTACTTCTGGGTAATATGGTAGATTCAGAACAAAATGTTGAGAATCACGTATTCCCCTACATTCTCAGCCAGATTTCGAAAACGGAATATGTGGTTTTGGATATGGCTTTTAAAAGATGGAAGAACCGTGTAAATGACCTGACGCAGGAACTTCAGGAGTTTAGGGAAGCCAGACCGAAACTTGCAGAAGCACTCCGAAATAAAATAAAAGACATCGGAACAGAGATAGCAGATAAGGTAGATTATACATTCTATTACCAAAGAGCAGAGCTCACAAAAAAAAAGAAGGCCTTTGAAAACCAGCTTGATGCGCTAAACTATCAAGAGAATATTCTAAAACATAAAATTTCAGAACCCGAGACCTTGTCTGATAGAAATGTTAAGGAGTTTGAGCTATCTAATCTTGTTCGTTTGGGTGTCCTCAAAGAAATCCGTGAACCATATGTAAGATCGCAGTCGATTGAAATCCCGAATGAACCAAATGAAAGTCATCTTGTACTGGATCTGGAAATTGATGTGGAAAGTAAAGATAGGTTTGTAATGACCGAGCTTGGAATACTTTTTATTCAGGCCTGTACAGAAAAAATAGCATGATCATTCTTTGTATTGCCCCATTGATCTGTTGATCGGCAAATATGCTGGCATATCTGCCGATCAACAGATGGGTAAATACTGGATTTAAGATTTTGCTTGCATCTTTAACATAAGTGGCTAAATTTGGTAATCGGAAGGGAAAAATTTCGATCAATTACTTTTCAGCCGACAAATTCAAATACCATCATGTCAGATATTACTGAGATCACCGATGCCTTATTGCGCTTTAGAGACGAACGGGACTGGGAACAGTTTCATAACCCCAAGGATCTTGCGCTTGCGATCAATATAGAGGCTGCAGAACTTTTGGAGCTATTCCTTTGGAAAAAGGCAGATCAGGCAGATCCCGAGAAAATCAGGGAGGAACTTGCAGATATACTATCCTACGCATTCTTGCTGGCCGATAAGTACAAGCTGGATCCAAGGGAGATCATTCTAGACAAAATAAAAAAAAATGCTGAGAAATACCCGGTTGAAAAGGCAAAGGGAACAGCCAAAAAATATGACGAGCTATGATTGGTAGAAAAGTAATCTACAGCGAGCCCCAGTCAGTGTTTTTTGAGGATATCCTATTGAATAGGGTTGCTGAGAAAATGATGATCGGACAAAGCAGCAACTTAGGGAAGTCCCCACAGGGACCTGAATACCGCTCTTGGCAAAACTCTCCGGTAGCCATCAAAAATTTGATTGAACTCAGCGGTGTTAAGGATATCTATGTCACCTTTGAGTATTTGCTGCCCTATACCGAAATGCGTATTGATTGTATGCTTTATGGTATGGACGAAAAAAACCGTGGAAAAGTAATACATATTGAACTTAAGCAATGGAACAAGGTTGTTGAAACCGATATTGAAGGGAACTTTGTTGAGACCTATACCGGACGGCCCAATAACAGGGTACCTCATCCATCTCAACAGGTCAAAGGCTATCATGATTTTTTGACTGGCTTCATACAAGTCTTCGAACAGGGAACTTTGGACCTCTTTGGTTGTGCATATTGCCACAATTATAAGACTGAAAATGGTACCGGTCTCCATGCGCCTATATATAAGGATATCATGGATGAATATCCACTTTACGCAGGGAATGAAGTGCAATCTCTTGCTGAAAGGCTAAGGTCGCTGCTTAACGGGGGCAGGGGTTATGAAATTTTTAATAAATTCATGCAGAGTCCGGTCAATCCGTCAAAGAAATTACTCGAAAGTGCCTCCAAGATTATCTCGAATTCCTCAGACTTTGTCCTGCTCAATGACCAGATCGTAGCCAGAAATACCATCCTGGCCAAAGTCTCTGCGGCCAAAAAGAATAAAGAAAAAAGCGTTGTCATCATAAAAGGTGGGCCTGGAACAGGTAAGACCGTTATCGCCCTGCACATCCTTGCAGAAATTGCCGGAAGAAAAGACACAAAAAACGTGTTTTTTGCTACACGTTCCAAGCCCTTGCTGGAGGGAATCAAGAGCATGCTTGATAGAGGAAGTGAGGCAAAGCCGCTTTTTACCAATCTTAGCCAGTACATCCCTTCAAAAATGGATGAAAACCAGGTTGATTTGCTTATCATCGATGAGGCCCACAGGGTAGAGGAGCGCTCCAATAACCGGTTTACCCGTCCACAGGATCTGACCTCGCTCTCCAGGATGGAAACGCTCATCCGTGCGGCAAAAACAAGTGTATTTTTTATAGATGACAAGCAAAATATAAGAAGTGACGAGATTGGAAGCTCACAGCTCATCGAAAAGGTAGCTAGAGAATATGGTGCCGCTGTTGAGGAAGTTACATTGGTTTCAGAGTTTCGGTGTAACGGATCAGATAACTATCTTGACTGGCTCGAAGCTGCCCTGGGCCATACCACGGAAACACGCATACTGACTGAAAAGGATAATTACGATTTCAAAATATTCAATACCCTAACATCACTTTATCAGGAATTGGTGGAGAGGAATACCGGGAATACGACCTCGCGGTTAGTTGCTGGATACTGTTGGCACTGGTCCAAGACACTAGATGAGAAGGGTGAGCTGATTAAGGATGTCTGCATCGGTGACTTTGCCATGCCATGGGAAACCCACGGAGAGATCTCAAAACCGCCAAAAGGTTATGTAAAATGGTATGAATGGGCCTATAAGCCAGAGGGGATCAAACAGGTTGGTTGTATTTATACGACCCAGGGTTTTGAGTTTGATTATATCGGGGTGATAATCGGCCCCGACCTTAGATATGATGCACAAACGGATTCCTTGTATACCGACATCACAGCGACAAAGGACACCACTCTTAAAAGGGGCAAAAAGAATTTTGATGATTATGTGCGCAACATCTACCGGGTATTGATGACCCGCGGTACAAAGGGATGCTATGTTTATTTTGTCGATGATCAGGTACGCCAATATTTTGAAAGAAGGCTAGCTGGGAAATTATCAAAAGTGTAATATGGGGATTTGTTGGGCATGTTTGTTGAGTGAAAGGGATTCAATTTGCCTAGATACAAATATATCGGCTGAGATTGAAAAGTTAGGATGGATTGTCTATACGTTGCAAAATGTCCTTCAATCCGGTTTCGACCGTGCTGAATAAGCCATTATTATTATTCAACTCATTAAACCTTAATCGCTTCAAATAGATCGATCTGAAATTTTTCCAGGCTGGTTCTTGCCTCAAATATGCGTACATGGGGCAATTGCTCATCGATAGTGGCAATGATTGCTTTTCTGTCATCAGGATTCATACTGGCACCCAAAACAATTTCGGTAATTCCTTCGGCAGGTAATCGGAAAACCTTATTTGAGGCGCCGTGACGGGTCAGCCGAAATTCATTTTCGTAAAGCCAATGCGGTGATTTGGTATTGAGCAGCCTAATCATTGTGGTATCTGGCTCGTCGGCAGGAGGAAACATGGGCACAAACGGAAAGTCCTCCTGATAGTTCACTGGGCCCAGTGTGCCCTTAACTACATCGAATAAAATGTCCCTGTCAAAGCCGACACAGAAGCCCCTATGGCTATTGGCATAATGTGCCCACATCAAAAGATTGTCGGCTTTACTCGTTAGTGATAGAAGACCAAAAGAAGCATGCAGATTAGCCTTTAATTTTTCATGTTGGTCTTTCCAGAATGCTCCATCTTCGAATTTTCCTGAATGCTGCTCTTTAAACGCCCGGGTTTGTATCTGCTGTTCAGAGATATCAGGCCAACTCTTTCTGCCGATTTCTATTAATTTGAGGTAAATGTTTCCTTCATTAAGGTCTTCAGGGTTGTAACGAAAAGGAAGAGAGGCATCAAAAGGATCATTCAGCCCCGCTGGAGAGGATAAAAAAACTTCTTGATGTGTTAAAACCCTTTGGTGATAGCTATCATTCCAATATCTATATTTATAAAGTGTTTTGGGGATATTGTCGAGCATAGATCTAAATTAAGCGGCTTAGTCATTAAAAAAACGCCCCGGTCCACAAAGCGCTAGGGTGTAAAGTAGCCTTTTTTCAACTGGAACCCAAACTTTATTTACTAAAACATTTCTTTTTTGACAGTCATTTATTAATGGCAATTTGTTGTCATTCAATGGCTAAGATCTTATGTGGCCAATTGAATTTTGTTATATTTGGCTAATGCAACCATATCGCTGGGTACAAAAGGCGAGGTGTCAAAGTTTCGAACAAGTTGTTCAGAGAAGCTTAGCAAATTAACCAAATTAACACACTCAAAATGAAAATTAGCCAAATCTATAATTTAAATAAAATACAGGCGCAACTCGACTTTGTCGACATTGATCCCACTTCCGATACACCATTATTTATCGATCCGTTTTTCCTGGGTAAAAAGCCGGATAACTGGTCGATGGGGGCTACACTTACCTTACGAGGCTTTTTTCAGCGTGTCATTGATTTGATAAGAAATGGTCAAGAAGAGGAAGCCAAGGAGCTATTTGCCCACCTTCATGAACCGAATGCGACCTGTCTCGGCTTGTCCCGCGGTAATCCACGGGGACGGGGAGTTGGAGACGAGGACACTACTAATATCTATTAAAGCTTGCTCAGTAGCCGGGCTATACAGACCGGTCTTATTCAGGATATCGAGGATAGCGTATTGTTTGTCGACAACTTCGGAAAGGACAAGTTATCGGATATGGCGACAAATATTATCACAGGCCACCTGATAGAATATACCCAAAACCAGTGTAAGCTGCACAATATTCCCCTTACACAAGGTGTAACTTCCGGTTTTTTCTGGAACAGGAATGCTGGAGAATGGGAGGCTATCTACACCGACATGCTAGTGGTTAATGATAAAAAGATTCTACTGGTTCCAAAGGGAATTGTTTCTTATAGTAAGAATTATGCACCTGATAAATACTATAATCATTTTGTACTTAATTTTCTGCAGCATGAGCATCTCAGGATTAATGGTGCCCTCATTCAGCATCGAAAGGACGGCACGCCGTTTGTAACCAAGGACAGCCTTAAAGAACTTCATCCTCAATCAAAGGATTTTTTAAGACGCTTTACCCAGGAACATCCTGAAGTGCTAGAACAGTTCAAAAATGAAACTGAAAACGATTCTCTACTCAATATGGAGATCGATGATCTGGATATCACAAATATCATCCCCCAGCTCATTCAGCAACTAGGAGATATACCACCGGGAACCCAATCTGCATCAGCCTTTCACAATCTGATTATTGGAATCCTTGAAATCATTTTCTATCCGCACCTGATCAATCCTGTTAAAGAACATGAAATCCATGATGGGCGCAAAAGGATCGATATCTGCTTCGACAATGCCGCTAGAGGTGGGATATTCTATTGACTAGAGAATAACGTAAAAATACCTTGCGGATATGTTTTCGTCGAGTGCAAAAATTACAGCAGAGATATTGTTAATCCTGAGATAGACCAAATTGCCGGAAGGTTTTCTAATAGACGCGGAAAAGTGGGGTTTATTGTGTGCCGGACCATTGACGATCTCCCTCTTTTTATTAATCGTTGCCGAGATACCTATAAAGACGATCGTGGACTCATTATTCCCTTGGTTGACCAGGATATTATCGATCTGCTAAATAACCATAATAACTGGAATTCAAATTTTGCCGAGAGATTCCTATCAGATAGGGTCAGGTCTATTATTACCGATTAAATGATCTGTAGATATAAATATTACTTGAAAGGTTGGATACTGGCTATTCATTCAGAGGACGAATGTGGATTGTTCTCATAAAAGCCGGGTTACACCCTCAGCGTAACCACTAGACTCTGGCAATAGCACTATAACTGAGCTAGGCTTTGGAAAAAATCTATAATTTATCGGCAATTCGGTTTCGGAATTAGACAGTTTTTTTATAAATTTGAGTTGATCAAAGCTAGGATCAAAAATGAACGTTGAAATTGCGATTTGCCCTTGTTGTATAGTGTAAGTCGTTGATTTTTAGTCTTTTTTGATTATTGTTTGAGTTATTTTTGTTTAATCGCACGTAAGTAGCTGTAAATAAGCTGTTTATGGTGATAAATTCTTTTTGTATCGTTTTTGGACACGTCGATAACTATTTAATTGTTAAGCAATTACGTGTAGTTCTTGTATCGGAAAGTAATTCCCTAAACTTACCACAATTTTCGAAAAGTAAAGACAGTTATTTAATTGATTTTTAATGAGTTGTGTTGATGTTTTCTTCCAATCTCTTGGACGTTTGATACTATTTTTCGCGTTTTTGTTGCTCGTGAGGGCAAATTCACAAGGGAATTTACCATACCTGGTAAAAAGAATTATAAGGGCAACCCCCCAGACACTTAAATCAAAAATAATATAAGAATTATTGTTATTCGCTGATAATACGTATAAGAACATAGATAGATTTATTAGCCTGTTTAACTGATATAGGATAAAACGGCATCCATTCTATTTAAGAACTTTAGCAACATGACTTTCGTCTGTCAGCCCAAATTCAGCAGCGATCTCTTTTAGACTGTAACGACCGCTCGCCATTCTTTGCTCCACGACACTTTTTCGGTATAATTTAATATAATCCCTTAAAGTTATACCGGCATTCCTTTTAAAGTACGGACCTATATAATCAGTTGAGATATTAAAATGAGCAGCCATTAAGGTCGCTTTTAGTTTGTCGGGTGTATAAATATACTTATGTATATAGCAGAACATGGCCTGCATATCCTTACTCTGCCCACCTGTGTTTTTAAGCTCAGGCATATTGCGCTGCATTATAGACGCAATAGATAATATTTGAAGCCAAAGCAGTTCCTCATTGCTAAAAATCTCATCCTTTAGAGACACAATAACATCAATAATTTTATCTACCGTATGCAAATCCCCAGGTTTTAAAGCAAATCCAGATAAATGAGTATCCCTGCTTTTAATAAGATATTCCAGATTTTGCAAATGGGAAGCACTGCCAATTGAAGCGGCGTATATATAGGGGTCAGTAAATTTTATATAAACAAATCTTGTACAATTTTCTATTTCAAAATAATGGTCATCCTCGGGTCCTAAAAGATAGAGCGTGCCTTGGCTGTAGTCATTTGCAAAATCGTGAATATAATGCTTGCCGTTGCCTTTCTTAATGTATATAAGTTCATAATGGTTGTGATTATGCGCAGGGTGTTCCCAACGGTCCGTTTCAAAATCAGAAATAGCTATTGGTTGGAATTGACGGTAACGCTTCATAACGGAAAGATACAAAATTGTATCGGATTTTTACCAATTCTTAGCCTTAGTTTATCCCAATTTTGCATGGTATAAAAAATTAAAAGCATGAATAGGAGAAAATTTATAGCAACAGATTCTTTAGCAGGCGTGGCAATAGCCTTGAATCCTTTTTCAGGATTGTCTAAGGGCATTAAACCATATAAAGATGATCAGACAATACCAAACTTTTGGCCTGGTAATGCATGCTCAGCCATCTCTGTCTCCCTACAATTTTAGGCCAGTGGAAAGCCAATATCGCGCTCCTCTGGAAGAGCAATGCTTCAATAAATTGATTAAATACTGCGTTCTTCCTGTTAAAGCAAAAATGCTGCTTATTGATTAAAAACTATCAGTGTACTAAATAAAAATAAAAAATGAATACAACATATAAGGCACTCGTAGTAGGTGCAAACGGAGTTATTGGGACTAATCTTATCAATCATTTACTGTCGCTTGGTAACTGGAATGTAACCGGGCTTTCGCGAAAAGGTGGTATTGATGCCACTAATCTTAAGCATATTTCGGTAGATTTATTGGATATTGACAGTTGCCACTCCAAATTATCCGGTCTGAAAGACATAACCCATATTTTTTATGCTGCTTATCAGGACAGGCCAACATGGGCAGAGTTAGTACCGCCTAACCTGGCCATGCTGGTTAATGTTTTAGAAGCCATCGAACCTGTGGCAGCGGGACTTCGGCACATTAGCCTGATGCAGGGATATAAAGTTTATGGTGCGCATTTAGGACCATTTAAAACACCTGCAAAAGAAAGTGATGCAGGTCACATGCCCCCGGAATTTAATGTGGACCAGCAGCAATATCTTGAAAAAAAACAAATAGGCAAACCGTGGACGTGGTCTGCTATCAGACCATCTGTTGTCGGGGGAACAGCTATAGGCAATCCTATGAACCTTGCGCTTGTTATTGCAATGTATGCCTCGATATCTAAAGAACTTGGATTGCCATTACGTTTTCCCGGCAAAGCCGGAGCATACGATACGCTGTTGGAAATTACGGATGCCGGCTTACTGGCAAAGGCTACTGTTTGGGCAGCAACATCGCCAGAGTGTGCAAACCAGGCTTTTAATATTACCAATGGTGATTTGTTCCGGTGGAATGAAATGTGGCCGAAGATAGCAGCTTATTTTAAAATGGAAGTTGCTCCACCACTGCAAATGCCATTGCAAAGCGTTATGGCAGACAAATCCGGTTTTTGGCTAACAGTTCAGCAAAAATATAACTTAGAAAAACATAGTTATGAGCAGCTTTCGGGCTGGGCATTCGGTGATTTTGTGTTCTCCTGGGATTATGACTTTTTTGCCGATGGAACCAAAGCAAGGCTGCTTGGCTTTCATGAATTTATTAATACTGAAACGATGTTTTACGATCTTTTCGATGAATTTCGCAGTAAGCATGTTATACCTTAAACTTTTCATTTGTGTCAGTTTAAGTACGGGTCAGAAAACGAAGCCATTCAAATGAACAAGCTATTTTGCGGGCATATTAAATGAAGGGGGAATAGCACTGTCATCAGAGGCCCAAAGTTTATTAGGGCGTTTTCCCATTACCAGTTCCAGTTTTCCACCTTTTATTAAATCTGCATGGCTAAACCAGGATTTGTTCCATACCACTCCATTTAATTTTGCCGACTGAATGTATTTGTTTTCCGGAGAATAATTTGCACAGGCCACTTCGAATTTTTTACCATTGCCCAGATCGAGTTTTACCTTGGCAAATGCTGGACTCCCGATTACATACATTGGCAGGCCAGGTGTGATGGGATAAAAACCCATTTGAGAAAATACGACGAAAGAGGTTAAGCCACCACCATCTTCATCTCCGGGAATGCCCATTAAATCATTCCGGAACCACTGGGTTAATAAACTGCGTACTCTTTTTTGTGTGCGCCAGGGCTGGCCCGCATAATTGTACAGGTACGGAATATGCATTGCCGGTTCATTTCCCATAGAAAACTGACCAACATTACCCGTATGATCTGGCAGCTGATAATAAAAATCGGATCTGCTTTTTCCGAGCGGGGTATTATACATTTTTTCCAGTTCATCAACAAAAGCCTGTTTGCCTCCCATCATTTCTACCAAATCACCAAGGTTGTGCAGCACATCCCAGCGGTAAAGCCAGCCGTTGTTTTCATCGTAAGTTTCACGGGCACCAAGTCCGCCTGAAAACCGGTAATCTAAATTTTCGATAAATTTACCATTTGCATCTTTTGGATGAAAAAAACGGGTATCGGGGTTAAAAACAGTATGATAACTCTTGCTTTTATCTAAAAAATAATCTGCATTCCCGGTTTTTCCCAGTTGCTTTGCAATATTACCCAAACACCATTCATCGTACACTGTACCCAATGTTACCGCTATAGGCTGCCGCTTTTCAAAGCCATGTACTTCGGGTGCGGTTTCTTTTTCGCCTGCAGGCAGGGCGGGAAAATATCCCTTATCTTTAAAAAACTGATCCAGTACCCCGGCTTTTTTTGATGACCATGGTGAAAGGGTTTTTTCGGTAATACCTGCTTTACAATATTGATAAGCATCCGCCAGGTTAAAGGTTCGCAGCCCTTTATTATAGGCGTCAATGATAGTTGCAACTCCATGGTTACTGTTCATCCTGCGGCTATCTCCGGTAACTTCGGGGAAAGTAGGCATCCAGTGATCGTCCATCTGTTGCGCCATGCGGAGGTAAGAATTAATCATATCGCCTTCCATTTTTGGTTCGATAATCACGCGCAGCGGATGTGTTGCCCTGTAGGTATCCCAAATCCAGTCATCAGTAAAAAACGGCACACCTTTATCATCATGCACCTTTCCATCAAATGCACTAAAATATTTTCCATCTTCAGATAAACAGATCATACGTTCGTAGGTGCGGTATAGCGAGGTGTAAAAAATGGTCTTGGCCGTTTCATCTGTTCCCTCCACCGCAATTTTTCCGAGCGTTGCATTCCAGATGTTTTTTCCCGTTTGCGCTACCTGATCAAGGTTATAATCTTTAATTTCCCGGCTAAGATTCTTTTTGGCCTGTTCTACACTGATGAAAGATATTCCGTATCGTGCTTTGATCTGTTTGGTTTTTTCAGGATATTTTAAAACCAGATAAGCATTGCGCCCATTGGTATATTGCTCCTTAAAATCAATTTTATCACCCTTATGGGTGCCCGATCCGGTTGGTGCAAGGTCAGTTTCCAGATAGAGGTACACTTTGGTGTTATTATCCAGTTTCTGAAATCCACTTACCACATTCCGATCTGCTTTGAGCTCTCCATCACCGGTATTTATAACAAGATAGGCAGGAAGGTTTGTAGCTGAAAAATTTAGCGCATAAATGCCCGATTGGTGTGACGGGGCAAACTGCACGTTTATGCCGTAATCATCCAGGTCTACCTCATAATAATAGGGTTTTACCACTTCATTGTCGTAGCCATAACGAAGGATACTTTTTATTTTCTTCAGGTCGCCCTGAAAAGGACTGAGGTTAAAAGCGGAACTTCCGCGGTGACTGGTAACCACCACCGGCAGGCCGCTTATGGTGTTTGCCGTAAAATTATCACGCTCCGGGTAAACCCTCAGCAAACTGTTTGGCAGGTGAACGGTGGGGTAGGTTGGCACCAGCAAATGGCTGATGTTGCCAATATAGGGATTAACGTAGTCTACAGGTTTTTTATTGATCTGTGCAAACCCAAAATTGCGATCAAATGCAAGTGTAAAAATTAGACAGATTAAAATGTAAATGTATTTTTTCATGATCGGGATTTTCGCAGGACAGGTTAAGCCTGATGGTTTCTGGTATTGATAATCAACCATTATTTAATTAGTAAAACGATTTATCAAATTTGCTGAAAAACACTTGCTGATCAAAAAATATTGAACATAAAAGTTAAAAAAAATAAAAACAGATCAGTTTATGAGCTAAAATTGTATAAAAAATAAAACAATCAGGCTGTAAAATGGATCATATATATGAGCAAGGAAAAACATTATCAGGAGATCTTTAGAAGTTCATTGAAAAGTTTGAACTGAATAAATTCAAAATAATGTCTGCCGGTATAGAATTGAGGGGCGTTACAGGTTATTTCAATTTCAGCAATATTGGTACTCAAATCAGGCGATCATAATTATTCCGGTGCTGATGACTAGCTGAAATTATTCTTGCCGCAGCCCGCAGGGTTTCAAAGAAAATAATGTAAAGGATTTTTATTGATATTCTATAGTGTATTTACCTATAGCCAATTATGGCAATGAAACCGAATGTATTTATATTATCTTTGTGTTATCTCTATGCGTATTTACAGTTCATATTCTGATAGCGAATTGGCATTTTTGTTAACTAAAGGTGATGAACTGGCCTTTACAGAAATTTACAACCGTTTTTATGCTTCAGGACCTTGGATGTTTTTGCGCACAGCAGAGTAGAAAACAAGTAGGTGGCCTCTTTACAGGATTATATCGATCAGGATCATGTACAAACTGACCATTAATGCCTGTTTAATAATTACTACTTATTTTACCTTTAAAATATAGCCCAAACCATAAACATTTTCGATACTTACCCGCTCAGAGGCCTTAAAAAGCCTGCGAAGCCTTGAAATAAAAACTTCAAGGCTTTTTCCGTTAAAATAATCATCGTTTCCCCAAAGCGCTAAAAGAATATCTTTCTTTTTAACCACCTGATTGATATTGCCAGCCAAAGAGTCTAACACTTCCGATTCCCTTACCGTGAGCGAAATTTCTTTTCCCTCGGGCATGTGCACCAATAACTGGTCTTTTTGATAAATGATGTCGCCAATAGAGATATGGTCTGGCTTCGGAAGTGATTCCATTTTGGGTTTACCGGAAAACTTATTAATGATATTCCCGATCCGTAAAACCAGTTCTTCAATTTCGAATGGTTTGGATATATAATCTATCGCACCAAGCTTAAGGCCCCGAAGCCGGTCCTGTTTTTCGTTGTGTGCGGTAAGAAAGAAAAATGGCTGGTTCGCGTTTATCTTTACCATTTCCGCAGCCAGTTCGAAACCATTCCTGTCTGGCAGCTGTACATCAACAATTACCAGTTTGTTATCGAGTTGGTTTGCGCCATAATAGTTCAATGCCTCTGTTGCCGTTTTAAACCACAATACGCTAAAGCCCCTCAATTTCATGTATTCTGAAATGACGTTGCCCAGGTCTATTTCATCTTCAATGATTACGATATCATAAAGCATAATGCTGTAGATTAATGATTTGTACTGTTCACTGTTTGCCCGGAAGGGATATGTACCAGAAATTCAGTTCCTTTTCCCGGTTCTGTTCTGACGCTGATTTCCCAGCCATGAATATCCAGGCATTGTTTAACATAATAAAGCCCAAGTCCCAGGCCCGAAATGGTACTATCCTTGCCTGCACGGAAGAATTTATCAAATATTTTTTCTTTTATGGTATCATCAATTCCCTTTCCATTGTCTTTAATGTGGAGGATGTAACCGCCATTATGCGACGTAATAAAAAGCACGGTCATTTTTACATCGCGGTGGTTATGTTTAAAGGCGTTATCCAGCATATTCTGCAACATGGTAGTAAATACAAAAGGATCCATCATGATCAGGATTTCCGAACCATGAGGATCAAAGGTAAGGCTGTCGGGTGCCTGAAGTTTTATTTTATAATCGTTAACCAGGGTAAGCACTTCATAATTGAGGTCGGTTTCCTCTAAATTGATGTTGTTGTTGATCTCAGAAATCTCCAGCATCTGGTTAATATGGGAATGAAGTCTTCGGGCCTGTCGTTCTACAATGTTGACGAGTGCATTTACACGCATCCTGTCATTGAGTACCTCCTCTTCATGCAGGCTTTTACTGGCCACCAATATGGTGGTAATGGGGGTGTTAAATTCGTGTTTGATGCTATTCAGGAAGTCAGATTTAACATCCGTTTCCTTTTTCTGCCGCATCCAGCTGATGTAGGTATAATAATTAATGCCCACGATAATGATAATGCACAGCGCAACCAGCGAAAATGTTGGCAGCATTTGATAGGCCACTTTCAAGGTACGTCCGGGAGGATCGACAAAAAGATTGAAGGTAATTCTATAATCGTAAACCAGTTTGCCACTAACCGAAAGATTGGTTACACGGTTCTGAAGGCTTGGATCGGCTAGTGTCCCATCAATAATCACACCGTAAGGGGTTATTTGATTTGATTTAAAACCGGTATGACTATAGTTATCGAATATAGTGATATTCCCGATTTTGGTATCAAAGTTGATTTCGATCTGCTGGAAAGTGAGGAGGTATTGCAAGCTGCTATCCAAACCATTTCTTTTTACAATCGACCGGAAAACACTGTCCATGGTGCTTTTCTTTTGGAGATCTTTTAACAGGGTGTCGCTCACCCTTTCCGACAATCTAACAAATTCTTTCCGGTTGCTCAGGTAAGCCTGTTTAAGCGCCGGCATATTACTGGAGAGGATCGAATCGATGATTTTTCCACCGCCACTGTACACTTTATCTTCTGATATACTGCGTCCATATTCATCGTTGATCAGCGTTTTTTCTTTTAAACTATAATCCCTGTCTCTGAGCACATAAGAATTATAGGTTAATCTGAGCTGTACCAGGAGTAAAATCAGAAAACTGACCAGCACAACGGACTTATATATACGATCTTTCATTTTATCCCTTAAAAATAGACGTATTATTCCATAAATACCATAACGTTAAGCTTTCGTTAGGTTTCTGTTACGGTTTCGTTCGACAAATTTCGTTGGTGTGGAGTGTAGCTTTGGATAATGAAAGCGTGATGGTGTTCATTAACCAGATTTTAGCCGATCAATTGGAATAGCTAAATATCTGTACATCAATTCATTTTTAAATACAGCTAACACAAATACAAAAACCAAAAAAAAGAGAAATGACCTTTAAAAGGATTTTATCATTATTACTTATCGTTTCGGGAACGACATCCATTTACCCGGCAATGGCCCAGCAGAAATCGGCCAATAAACCTTTACCTGAACTTCAGCAAGATTTTGTTGACCTTGGATTGGGCATGTTTATCCACTATGGGATGCCTACCTTTATGAATCAGGACTGGTCTGACCCTGATGCCGATCTTTCCCTTTTCCAGTCGCCTAAACTCGATGCTGATCAATGGGCGAAAGCCGCAAAATCTGCAAATATGACTTATGGCTGTTTGACCACTAAGCACCACAGTGGATTTCCGATCTGGAACACCAAAACCACAGCCTATAATGTAATGAATACCCCGCTGAAACGCGATGTGGTAAAGGAATATGCAGATGCCTTCCGTAAAAACGGATTAAAGGTCATGTTGTATTATTCTATATTAGATACCCATCACGGCATCCGCCCGAACCAGATTACCCCGGCGAATGTTAAAATGATCAAAGATCAGATTACTGAATTGCTCACCAATTATGGCGAAATCACCGCCCTTATTATTGATGGATGGGATGCACCATGGTCTAGGATTTCTTACGATCAGGTACCTTTTGAAGATATTTACTATTTAATCAAATCATTACAACCTAACTGTTTGGTAATGGATCTGAATGCGGCCAAATACCCTACGCAGGCACTTTTTTATACCGACATCAAATCATATGAACAAGGCGCCGGCCAGTTTATTTCTAAAGAAAACAACAAACTTCCGGCGCTTGCCTGTTTGCCTTTGCAGGCCAACTGGTTCTGGAAAACATCTTTCCCTACTACACCTGTAAAAAATGTACCCGAACTGGTGAATAAGTTCATCATTCCTTATAACGGTGCCTACTGCAATTTTATATTGAATGTGGCACCGGGCAAAAATGGCCTGATTGATGATAACGCGTTAGCAGCACTTAAAGAAATGGGGAAGATCTATAAAAAACCTGCAAATCTTCCACGTATTCCGGCTTATGCTGCACCAATTATTTCGAGTAACATCGCCAAGCATGTAAAAAGCAACAGTAGCTGGAGTGATGATATGAATATCATGGATTTTGCCAATGATGATGATTTTGGTTCCAGCTGGTTGTCTAATCCTACCGTAAAATCGCCATGGTATGAGTTAAACTTCGAAAAAGCTGTTCCTTGTAATATGGTGGTGCTAACGGCAGGAAATAACAAAAAAGCCACATACAGCTTACAATACTATGCGAATGGTAGATGGAATGCTTTAACTGCAAAACATGAGGGTGAGAAAAGGGTGAATATTTTTAGGTTCGGACGTATCTGGTGCGAAAAAATAAAAGTAACCATTACCGACTTCGACAACCCACCAGCGATTGCTGAACTAGGCGTATTTAACGAAAGAAAATAAGATGGATTAGCCGGATCAGTTTTGGCCGGCTAATTTATGAACCACTCTTGTTGCCAGATATAAGTGGGAATTAACTACTGCTCTTTGTGTTTCCGGAACTTCTATATAAAACTGAAAGTGATAGCAGCAAAAAATCATATTCGATGAATAAAATATTCCCGCTTATCATAAGCGGAAAAAATACCCGGTGAGGACCGGTCATAACCAGCTTTAATGAGATTCGCTATAAGCTGATTTTAGTGGTCAAAACATAGGTTGTGGCGAATACCCAACCTATGTTTTAGTTTTTCAATTGCTAAGTGAAATCTTAGATCTAAAGCAAAAGTGAAGACATCTGAATTAACTTTGACTTTTTAATACTCGATATCATTAACTAAAGCCGGATTTGGTTTTTTTGGGCGAAGGGCGCTATTTAACAAAACTAACCAGTTCGTTTATCGGCAATCTCACCTTTTTTAAGGCAGCATAGACATCGTGTTCCTCATCCCGGTATCCAAGTGCTAAGGTAACCACACTGGTCAGCCCTTGAGACTTCAGGTTAAGCAATGAATCAAATTTTTCTGCATCAAACCCTTCCATTGGTGTAGAATCAATCTTCAGCTCTGCTGCGGAGATTAACGCTGTCCCCAAGGTGATGTAAGCCTGTCTTGCTGCCCAGGCCGCATTTTCTTCGTCTTGCCTTGAAAGAATCCCGCCAACTAATGCGGTCTTGAATTCCGCAAGGGCTTCCACTGGAATTTCTCTTTGCAATGCAATCTGCTGCATATAAGCATCGAGCTGTTCAATCGTGATTTTTGTAAATGCAGCAAAAACAAGCAGGTGGGAACATGTAGCGATTTGCGTATTAAAGGATCCCTCAGCCAGGGCATCCTTAAGGGAAGGATTTTCAACTACTATAATCCGGTAAGGCTGCAATCCGGTGGACGATGCAGATAGATTGATAGATTCCAGGATTTTGTCTATGGCTTCAGCCGGAACCTTGCGGTCTCTGAATTTTTTGGTGGCATAGCGCCACTTTAAGCTTTCTATTGTATTCATTATTGTCGTTTTTAATCTGTGCAGCAAAGTTGCAATAATTAGTTTATTTTTGTCACTATATGACAAAAAGTAACGGTGACAAACAGGTAACCATGAAGAAGATTACGAAAGAACCAAGCCACGATTGTAAAATGGCCATTATGGCTGTACATGATGCGATTGATGTGTTAAACGGCAAATGGAAGATCACCATTATCACCTGTTTATTGTTTGGCCCAAAAAGGTATTCAGATATTATGCGCGATGTGAAAGGTATTTCTGGAAAGGTACTCAGCAGGGAGCTCAAAGAGATGGAGACCAACCTGCTTATCAGCAGGAGCGTAATCAGTAACCGGCCCATCACTGTGAGCTACTCCCTAACCGATTATGGCATGTCTGTGCAGCCTATAATCACCGTGCTTTCGGAATGGGGACAGACCCATCGGAAGCAGATTAGTAAAAAATAAGCCACTAATAAGTTTACTGAGTTTCATTGTTGACAACTGGATTTTCCAATTTTAAGCTGCTGTATCTTTTAAGCCGCCGGTTAGGTGTGGAACTAAGGTTGAAAGCACTATTTATAAGGGAAATTGAATAGGTTTTTAAAGTGTCTTTGGCATCATGTATATCATGAGTTAATGCTGAAAAATGCTAATTTATTTAGTAAAAATGATTACCTTTGATTTTTGAAATTGATACAACATCCTTATTATGATTGAACTGGAATATTTTTTTGATGGGGAAAATGGGGCAGTAGAGGTTTATCAGCTAATCCAGTTTGGAGCAGGAGAGCCCTGGAGGATTGTGCTGGATGGAGAACTGCTCGGTAGTTTGGAAAAGCTACAGGGCACCTGGAGGCAACTGAGCGGCGATGAACTCAGGACAGAACTTTTTAACGGTCTTATATGTCACATTAATAATCAATATTTCAATAGCCTGCCTGAGCAAATCTGTTCGCGTTGGCCAAACCTGGTCGAAAAAGTCGTATTAAAATCTGATGAAGCATATTTGGTTATCTGCAAAGAGGGAATCAGCTTTAAAAGCTTTGAGCGGATATTTTCAAGGTTCGTACCAGGCTTGCTTAAAGATGAGTGGGTAGTAAAATTTCAAGTGTTTAACCATGATTTTTCTGATGACTTTTTGCTGGAAGCCAGTCCGCTGGTAGATAAGAGAGAAACATTTGGCTGGGAAGAGGTGAACCGGTAATGGAACAGTTAAGCATTTACATCAGTAGCCTTATAACTAAAATTTCTTTTCTATACCTTTCAAAAAGCTGCTGAAAAACCACCAGATTGCTACGCCCGATTCATCTTCAATAGTAATGAAGCACCCCATTTAGCCAACCCCGGACGTTGACGGCCCGGCATTACCGCGGAAAAAGGCTTAGATGTGCACGGTAGCCAAACAATCTTTTCATTTTACGGTTAGCTGATTATGAACATATCCCTTCTCACCCTGGTAAAGAACCGGAAACCTGCTATAATTAATATGTTGGCCGGATTGTGTAAAGGCAACAGGTTTCCTTCTGAAGTGGTGATTATCCATATGAATGAACAGATTTATGGTTTATCAGGCTATCCTTTCCCGGTTAGGGAATATGTGCTTTCTTCTGTCGAAGCGTTGCCATTAGCCCATGCGCGTAATTGTGCAGCGCAAAAAGCTTTATCTGATCAGCTGGTATTCCTTGATGCAGACTGTATCCCGGCGGAGGATTTTTTGGAGGTTTATCAAGAAGCACTTTATCAAAAGAACTGTCTTTATTCTGGGAGGGTTAGCTATCTCCCGCATTGGGTTATGGATAAGCCAGATTTATTGCAGTTAATGGCCCTGTCTGGTACTGCCGACCCTGTAAGAGCGGGCGTAGACCAATACCCGTATCATTTGTTCTGGTCTTTAAATTTTGGCTGTTCAAAGTCAGTCTATGCACAAATCGGCGGCTTCGATGAAACTTTCTGCGGATATGGGGCAGAGGATACCGATTTCAGTTTTTCAGCCAGGCAGAAAGGGGTAGACCTTGTTACCATTGATGCCTTGGCCTACCACCAATACCATCCAAGTTATGACCCTCCGATCAATCACCTTGAGGCGATTGTGAAAAACGCGGCCATTTTTAATGAAAAATGGGGGGTATGGCCTATGGAAGGCTGGCTGGAGAAATTCTGCGCAATGGGTTATACGGCCTGGCAGGGGGGACAACTGCAGATTTTGAGGTTACCAGGCAAGGATGAAATTTCTGCGGTTTTAAAACGTAGTTGACCTGCTGAAATTGTTATCATAGATCTTTTTCAGGTAATCTGCGGCTTTAGCTGTGGCAGTGTCTGACACTATCCCTGTCCAGTCGGGTTCCTGTGCTAAAGTATTCTCAAGAAGTGTGTTCCAGCGTACCTCAAACAGCTCTTCGGGATGTACTATGGATGCTAGGTTTAGTGCTGCTAAAATGCGGGCTTTTTCCACCTGCTCATCAAAAGGGCGTTCTTCGGGTACCACAATAAATCTTTTGCCCAGTGCTGCTACCTCCATTACCGTATTGTGCCCTGCATTGCCGATGATGATATTGCAGTTTTCCATTATAAGTCCGGGTTTGGAGAGGTTGCCCATAAAGCTGATGTTCGGATAGTTGCTAACCATAGTACCAGTTTCTCCAAGTACCTGAAAATGCCATTGCGGGCATTGTTCTGCCAGATGTGCGATAACCTGCGCAGTGAGGCTCGTACCGCCCTTCCCGATAATAACCGCGACTTTTTTCCCTTCGCGGTCGCAATGGTCTTTTTGAGGCTCAAAGCGGGCAATGCCACCAGCGTGAAAAGTTTTTTCTAAAACCCAGTCAGGATCATTGCTCTTCATTATTTCCGGATAGGGAGCCAGTATTCCTGATGCATTACCATAGGCGTGCAGATGTGGAAGGTCATCACGTTTGCCATGTTGTTTAACAGCGATATAAGGGATCCCGCACAGGCTGGCGAGCATTGCAGCCTCAGCAGATACATCCACTACCAGTAGTAAAGGAAATGCTGAAACAAAAAATCGGGTCATTACTTCCACCCTTTTGCGTTGTCCCTCAATATTTAAAGGAGAATAATGAATGCCATTTGGTTTCCTGTCGCTAAAGTAAAGGTCAGCCTTTTCAGGGGTATCCATCGGCAGGATGATTATGCTGTAATCCTCTGGGATTATTTGTGCATAAGATCCCAGGTTACTTCCGATGAGGGTAATGGTAGTATCCGACAACGACTTTGCTATGGCCAGGGTACGCATGATGTGTCCTGATCCGTGATGATGGACATAAAAAGCTATATTATAAGGCTGGGACATTTCCGGGCTGTTCAATAGTATCCATCAGTATCCGCTCATATGCATCTGCCATGCGTTTGATATTGAGTGTTTTCTCGGCATGTTGCCTGCAATCTTCCCTGTTTAGCTTTATCGCACCAGTAATACAATCTGCCAGTTCTGCGGGGTTGCAGCTACTGGTAAGGCATCCTGTTTTGCTGTTGATAAGGTAAGGAAGCGCACCTTTTGCTATTCCGGCAACCGGGGTTCCGCAGGCCAGGCTTTCGGCGACTACCAAACCGAAGGGTTCTTCCCAACAGGGGGTGATAACAGAACATAATGCATTGCCGATCAAGTCATTCAGCTCTTCATGCTGACAGTTTCCCAAAAGATCGACATCACCCTCCAGCAGAGGTTCAACATAAGTCTGAAAATAGTGATGATCGGCAATGCTGCCGGCAATTTTGATCCTGAAACCTGCAATCCTCGCTGCCTGTATGGCCAGATGGGTGCCTTTGTCAGGATGGATGCGCCCGAACCAGATAACATACCTCCCGGATGGCTGCCCGATGTATTTCCAGGCATCCATATCCACACCGTTGGTTACAACTTCGCAGGAGTTAAGGTAAGGCTGCCAGGCAACTGCATTGGAATTTGAAACACTAACGTACCGAATTTTGCCACTTTTGCGTTCATGTGACATTGCCCTTTTCATCTCAAAGATCGGAGGGGTATGCAGAACGGTTACCATAGGTGTTCCGATTAGTGTAGCCATTGTTACCGGAACATAGTTCAGGCTGTTATTGAACAGCACATCGTGCCCCTTGCCGTCGATATCCTGCATGAGCTCCAGGTAGGCATGGTGTGTAGAGATAAAATCTTCGCTCAGTTCATGTGAGCGGAACCTGCTGAAGGTTTCCCGGTCGTAATCTATATCACTTAGAATTACGTGGACATTAAGCCCCGGGTCAGATTGTTCGCTTGCATATAGTGTTACCTGATGGCCTTTGTCTATCAGCCGGCGGGTAATTTCATAGGTAAAAGCTTCGAGGCCGCCCATGAAGGGTTTTTTGATAGGATGTTTAAGATGTGCAATTATGCCAATGTTCATAGGTAATCATTTATTAAAACAACCATCAAAAACGTTGCTCGGTTTTTATTTTTTTTAAGAAAGATATTCCCGCCAAGCATTTTCGTATCCACTGCTGCAAATAAATAATATATTGATGAACAGCCAGCTTTCCGAAACGAACCTTTACCCCGGTCAATATCCGGATCAGTACGATTAGTTTCCACTTGCCGCCAATATTGCCCGGTCTCTTCATCCGAAGTTTTGTATCGAATAAAAAAAAGATGCCGCAATTAGCGGCATCTTTATGGGACTATGATCAGCAGTAAGCCAGCGAAGACTTACATTTATGATTCGTCATTTTTATTATGGGCTGTAATTGCCTCTCCGATTATCAAAACAAGCTGATCGTCCAGTTCATCCATTGTTCTCCATTGTACCATATCATCGTTTGGTTCTGCATAAACCACCCCGATTTTTTCTTCGTCCCGAAGTATCCTGTACGTGCCATTTTCCTGAGGTTCGACCACGAAATCCCCTTCTTCTGTATTGATTCTAAAATTTTCCATTTCCCTGTCGTTGCTTGTTATGTAAAGTAAATTTGTTTAGATAACCACTAAAAGGTATCAAGTGTTTGGGGAATCTTGATCTTACAGCAGTTAATCTAGATTTTCCTTTCAAGCCGTATCCATTGCGTTTTTACCATTCGCGTCAGGACTATAGCCGCAAGGAACAAAAGGGCATAAAAACCAAATACGTTCTGAATGTTGAGGTTTATCCGTTTAAAAGATGCATCTCATTTCCCATTTCATCTTTAAACTTTTATCACGGCCTGGATTTTAATTCTTCGTCATTGTACCTGTTTTACTGATCAGATATGTTTATTTAAACCTGTAGGTAATGCTCAATCGTGCATTGCGCGGAACCTCATAGATATAAGTATAGTACGAAACAGACGTTGCAGTTTCAGTTGCCAGCTTGGTATATGATCCCTGCGTCAGCAACCTGCGGTCCAATAGGTTATTAACTACCGCTGCGACGGTTATTTTACCTTTTTCATAAGAAACGCCTGCGTCAAAACGGTAGTATGAAGGTAACATCAATGGAACGGAAGTTGATCCCGCATAACGGTCCAGCTGAATCTGGTAACCCGCACTCAATCCAAAACCGTTAAATAAGGCGCCTTGTTTCTGGTAGCGGTAAGATAACCAGCCATTGGTAATGTGCTTAGCAGAGTTAGGGGTGTGCCTGCCTACCAATTCTGGTTTGGCATCCTCACTTACTGTAGCATCCGTAAGCGCATAATTTAAGACCAGGTTCAATCCACGTGTAATTTCACCGTTTATATCCAGTTCAATGCCTTTTGATATAACCCCACCCAACTGGATCTGGGCATTTGGATTTGCAGCCAGGTGAGCCGGATCCAGGTCGGCGGTTAATACATTTTTCTTCTTGATGCGGAAAGCGGCAGCCGTCAGGTTCCATCTTCCGTCAAAGAAATCCTTTTTCAAACCCAGCTCGATGTTATTTCCGCGGATCGGCTTGAAAGGTTCTCCTGCATAGTCCTGACCCGCAACAGGAAGGAAGCTCTGATCGTAAAGTGTATAGGCGCTGAAGTCTTTCGCCAGGGTTACACTCAAACCAGCCCTCGGACTGAAAACATTGTCAGATATTTGTGTAAGATTGGTTTTGCCCACCGTTACCGCATGTGTGAAACGACCGGCTAAAGTTAAACGCACACGTCCATCCAGCATGCGAAGTTCATCCTGCAGGTAAGCGCCGGTATAAGTCAGGTTGGTGGCATATACATTTGATCCTGAACGGTTCTGAATGCTTCGCGACCGGTCGAAGACAGGAATATTGGCAAAAGGAATACCATAAACCGGATTGTAGATATTAAATACAGCATTGTTTGCCAGCTTAAGGTCAGGCTGTTGCACGCTCGAAAAATCACCCCATGTTTTCAGGTTACCCATATCAAGTCCACCTAAAATACGGTGTACAACCGATCCTGTAGCAACATCGCCCATCAGGCTAACCTGTATGTTTTTGTTAATGGCCAATTCCTCACTGATATTGAGGTAACGTTTCATATCGCCATTTGGTGCAATGGTTGAAGGCCACGGTGTACCCCCATCTAAACCATAACGGAGATAAGCAGCCTGGGCATTAATCTTCCAGTTGTTATTTAAACGGTGGCTCACATAAAGCGTGGCGTTGTGGTCATACAGCTTTGCCGGATCAAGTGCCGGATCGCCCAGAAAGAAACTGGGATCTGTATCTCCGAAGCCTTTTGGTGAGAAGCCATAAGAGCCCAGTGCCTGCGCCTCTACATGCTGGGTAGTATATTCGGCGGTGATTAATGTATTGCTGTCTACCTGGTAGCTAATTACTGGAGCAATAACGTATTTATCCGTGTAATTGTATTTGTTATAGCTGTCTTTAGTTTGTGCAGCTACATTGAGGCGAAACAACAATTTGCCGTCGCGACTTAATTTACCATCTAAGTCAACAGCGGCGCGACCCAGGTTATAACCTCCGGCGGCTACACTTACCGAACTGTTGTTCTGCCCCGTAGGCTTCTTGGTTACCACGTTATAAATACCGCCGGGTTCACCGTTGGCCATCATAAAGCCCGAAGGACCTTTTACAAACTCAATACGATCAATAGTTGCCGCATCGTCGGCTAGTGGTCCCCATGGCATTTTTTGGTTCATGCCGTTGCGGAAGGCGGGGATACTCGTGCCGCGCATAAAAATATTGGCATATTGTGCGTCCCAATGGCCTACGCGTACCGTTCCGCTCACATTCCTGGTTACCCCGTCAACAATATCAAACACCTGTTGATCAGCCAGTACCTTACTGGTTACCACCTGTATGTTCTGCGGTACTTCGATCAGGGGAGATTGTAAGCGTAACGAAGAAGACACTTTATCCACTTTATATTTTTTCTTATTCGTGCTTATCTGTACCTCGTCTAACTCTGAACGATTTTCTTTTAGAGAAAAGTCAGCAATTACAGTACCACGGAATGAAACATGTATCTGTTTTTCCTTTGGATAAAGGCCAACTGCCGAAACTACAAGCGTATAATCGCCAACCGGAACCCGGCGGATTTGGTATAATCCATCCTCGTCGGTAACCGAGCCAAAGCGGGTGCCTTTCAGCACTACAGTTACATTAGCAGCTACACTACCATCAGCAGTGGTAATCCTGCCTCTTACTAGCCCGGTTTGTTCGTCATTCCGGCTTTGGACAAGGCTATCTGTAGGATTTATATAGTTTCCTGTCAGATCATTAGCAGAGCTGGCATGGGCTGCAAATATTCCGGTGCAGCACACACTTAAACGTAAAATTTTCTTAAATTGCATTTACTTTTAATTTGATGTTAAAGGTGTCAGGGCTTAACGCCCATATCGCCACGCGGGGTCGGATCCGTGTGGCATTTTTTTGCAAAGTTAAGTTTATTAAGAATAAATCCAAATAGATGCGCCGATGCTACGGAATCTTATTCCTGAATTGGATTACAAGTGATGGAGATTTAAGGATCGCTCATTTTTTTGGCCACAAGCCCTCCGGGCTCTGCATGCCTATGAACGGACACTCAAGATCAAGCGAAAAGGACTGTTCATGATTTTTTGATCAACACATTTATCCATTGTAGCAGCAGCCAAAATTATTTAGGATAGGGAAAAGTTAACGTTGTTTCCGCGGTGTACATACATGTGATTAGCCAGAATGCTAATGATATTCGAAGGCCAGTTTATCGTTTTCAATAAATAGATAGGTTGTCTGATTGCCAAGATAATTATGTATGGGATATTTGCCATTCATGTTTTTCAGGGATGATATCAGGCTTTTTGTAACCATATTTAGCCGTTGTTTATATCCTGTTCTTTTAGCTTCCATATCCAATATTTCTACTTCATTAATCGCAGCGTCAATATCGTGGCCAAGGTTGTGTATCTTATTTAACAGGTCTAGGTACTGGTTAAATTGTTCTTGAATAGTGTAAGTGCTCATATAATCAATCAACGAAATGACCGCCGAAATAGTTTTTTATTTTCCTCAAGTATTTTTAAAAAAAGGCAGGTTTTGCGAGGAAATATTCACTGGTAAGGAATGAAGCGGAGTGTTAAGGTGCAAGGTTGATCTCCCGTCTAAGCCGGAAATGCCGGTTTTGAAAGCTTTTTATAAGAAAACAGTTTGTCCGGTAGTCCCGGGTTGCTCAGCATAATTATGTATTTCAGGTTCTAAAGGAAAAAGATTTTCTAAGGGCTGTTTTACATACCATCTGCATTTAAAGCGGCGTATTGTCATCATACTGGGCGTAAAGTTGATACAAATCGACAAAATATTGAACAGATAATAAAATCAGTATTCCTTTACTTTGATTTCAATTAACCAAATAACAAACCTTACTGCAATTTCTTCAACAGGCAACACCATGCTTTTTGCAGTGCCAAATTTTATTATGAGAAAACAAATATTTATTTCAGACAGCTGATCATCAGTACCGTATTAAAAAATCAACTAACCAGGGAAATTAAAACTAAATTTATATGATGCTCAATAATTACTTATCTGTTCTGAATACCTTCCTTGTACCACCAACCGTATCAGAACCCTATTAATCCCTAAAGAATAAAAACGGGGGGCGTTAGGTTTACCAATATTTTCCTGAAATCACCGCTAATTCCGGTGCAACATCAAGTAAAGCTTTTTACAGCAATGTAACAGGTGATTAATGCTTTGATTTTCAGCAAATAGTGTTTATTGTAAAAACGTTTTAGTGCTTTTGGGTATTCCGGGTTAAGGTTAGCAATCATTTTAAGGCAATAGGGTATGGTTTGGCCAATACCGGCAACCGGCATTGCATTTACAAAGCCGAAAGGGAATTGTTTTGCCCAAAAATTTAAAAATATTGTCTTGCCTTGCTTCCTGTAATACCTATAACGGCCTGTTAAATCCCTGTTTTTCAGGAATATCATTGTCGGTTAATACCGTATAACCAGTGGTTAACAATTTAAAATCATGTAATCCCGGCCAGGGCCGGGGGAAAAACATATGTGTATATGAAAACAAAAAACAATGTTAAAACCATACGCCGGCACATCCACCGGATATTGCTTGCGCTGATTGCACTTTCTTTAACACAGTGTAAACAGGAAAAATTGCAGCAAGAGGATGCTTACGATCCCTCTAAAGAAGTGTTGATCACTGATTTTTACCCCAAACAAGGCGGAGTAGGCAATAACCTGATTATTTATGGCGATAACTTCGGGAATGATATTTCTAAAATAAAAGTCACCATTGGCAGCAAAGCAGCGAAAGTGATCGGCGTAAAAAACAATAGCCTTTATTGCATTATTCCGGAAGAAGCTTATGATGGCGATATTAAAATCATCATAGTTGATGGCAACAACCAGCAACTTGCCCAGGCCATATCAAAAGAGGCTTTTTCTTATACGCGGAAACTGCTCGTGTCTACTTTTTTAGGAAAATATTACCAGGTGGCTTCCAACTTCGAAGAAAAAGAAGGTCCGTTTAATGATTGTGGTGCCTTTAAAGGGATCACCTGGCTTACCCTCGATCCGAAAAATCCAAACCATCTTTATTTTTCAGCAGATGTGAACAGTTGCCGGTTAATCGATTTCGAAAAAAAATATGTGAGTTATTTCAGGACAGACCTGGACAGGGTTTCCATAATTAACTGGAGGATTGACGGCAACCAGGATATGATTGTGTCGCACAACCACTCCAGCGATACCAAAAACGGCAATTACATTTTTACCCGTGAATCTAACTTTCTGCAAAAGAAAGCGATAGAAGTTTATGCCCGTGGAGTAAACGGCACCATGGTGCACCCGCAAAACGGCGAACTGTATTATTCAAGGTACCGGGCAGGCGATATCCGCAGGTACGATTTTAATAACAAAGAAGATAAACTGGTATTTTCTAACCCTTACAGCGCTGTTGCCGTTTACATGGTGATGCACCCTTCGGGCGATTATGCCTACCTGGTTGAATATGAAAAGCATTTTATTATGCGCACCGATTATGACCGTGCCACAAAAACCTTTAAAACGCCTTATACCATTTGCGGGGCTGCGGGTACGGCAGGTTATGCCGATGGCATTGGTACCAATGCCAGGTTAAATAGCCCGGTACAAGGCGTTTTTGTTAAAAACCCCGATTATGAAGCTGCGGGAGGAGACCAGTACGATTTTTATTTCTGCGATAAGGCCAACCATGCCATCCGCACATTAACGCCGCAGGGCAGGGTAAGCACCTTTGCCGGGCGGGGCAATAATGGTACAAGCGGTTACGCCGATGGTGATTTACGTACCGAAGCCCGTTTCAATAATCCACAGGCCATTACCTATGATGAAACCCGGAAATGTTTTTACGTTGGCGATACCGGCAACTGGCTGATCCGCAAAATAGCTAAAGAAGAATAATTTATAAACACGCAAAATATAATGATGAGATTTATTTTACTAACCTGCCTCATGCTGCTTGGAATTTCCTTTATCACCCGGGCACAGGAGGTAACTGTTAAAGGGACGGTAACCGATGACAAAAAGCTGCCCATACCAGGGGTAAGCATCTCGGTGAGCAATTTGCCGGGTTTGGGCGCCATTACCGATGGAGAAGGTAGGTACAGTATAAAAATGCCCGCCTACCAAACCCTTGTATTTTCTTATGTGGGTTACGAAAAGAAAGAAATTTTGGTAAAAGAGCAACGCGTGGTTAATGTAACCTTAAAAGAATCGGATGCCAGCGTACTTAATGAGGTGGTGGTAACTGCCACCGGCGCCGAAAAAAAGATAGCCATTACAGGGGCCATCACCACGGTAAATGTTGATCAGCTTAAATCCAATCCATCTACCTCCATGGCCGATGCCCTTGCCGGCGTGGTGCCGGGCATACAGGCCATGCAAACCTCGGGCCGGCCCGGCAGTATTTCCGAATTCTGGGTGCGCAGTATTTCTACTTTTGGTGCCAGTAATGCAGCTTTGGTACTGATTGATGGTTTTGAACGCGATATGAACGAAATCAATGTAGAAGATGTAGAATCCTTTTCGGTATTAAAAGATGCTTCTGCAACTGCCATGTACGGCAGCAGGGGAGCCAACGGCGTAATCCTGATCAAAACCAAAAGAGGTAAAGAAGGAAAAGTAAATATTAACGCCAAGGTAGAAGGGTTTTACAACACGCTTACCAAATTGCCGCAATTTGTAGACGGCTATACCTATTCCTCTATGGCCAATGAGGCAAAGATTGTCCGCAACCAGGAACCGCTTTTCTCCCGCCCTGAGCTTGAAATACTGCGCCTCGGGCTTGATCCGGATCTGTTTCCCAATGTAAACTGGATGGATGTAGTGTTGCGCGATGCAGCAAAAAGCCAGCGCAGCATGCTTAACCTGAGCGGGGGCGGAAAAACGGCCCGCTATTATCTGTCAGGCAGTTATCAGAACCAGCAGGGCATGTACAAAGTAGATGATGCCCTAAAAGATTATAATACCAATGCCAGTTTTAATAAATATACCTACCGTTTAAGTGTGGATATGGATATTACCAAATCTACCCTGTTAACCGTTGGGGTATCGGGCTCGTTGCGTAAACAAAATGATCCCGGCGTAGGCAGTGATGCCATCTGGACTGCCCTGATGGGCTATAATGCCATTACTTCACCGTTAAGGTATTCGGATGGAAAAATCCCGGCGAGTGATGATGGGGACACTAATCCGGATAATGATATGGACCGTTTCAATCCATGGGTGCAGGGCACTATGACGGGTTATAACGAAAGCTGGAGCAACAATATCCAAACCACATTAAACCTGAACCAGGGCCTGGATTTTATTACGCGGGGACTTCGGTTTGTAGGCCGTTTTGGTTACGATACCTATAACAACAATTACATCAGGCGTTATAAATTTCCGGAATTATGGAGTGCCAACCGATACCGCAACACCGCGGGCGAACTGGTATTTAAACGCATAAAGGAAGAACAAAAAATGACGCAATCATCTGGTTCGGACGGTAATAAAAATGAGTTTTTCGAATGGGAAACCCATTATAACCGCAGTATTGCCGCACATAATTTCGGCGCGGTGATTAAATACAGCCAAGCTTCAAAAGTTTTTACGCAGAACATTGGCACCGATCTAAAAAACGGAATTGCCCGCCGCAACCAGGGACTGGCCGGGCGTGTTAATTACAACTGGAACTCACGCTACTATGTCGATTTTAATTTCGGCTACACCGGTTCAGAGAATTTCCATAAAGATTATCGTTTCGGCTTTTTTCCGGCCATTTCGGGTGCATGGAATGTGGGCGAAGAACCGCTGGTGAAAAAACTGGGCTGGGTAGATATGTTTAAAGTGCGCTATTCTTATGGAAAAACCGGTAACGATAATTTAGGCAACATCAGGTTTCCTTACCTCTACAGTTTAGAACAGATGGCGGCAGGCGGTTATAATTTCGGGGATTTCGATTC
This sequence comes from Pedobacter sp. 22226, assembly GCF_052045455.1. Lineage (NCBI taxonomy): Bacteria > Pseudomonadati > Bacteroidota > Sphingobacteriia > Sphingobacteriales > Sphingobacteriaceae > Pedobacter > Pedobacter sp. 22226. The sequence continues at coordinate 665,474 of NZ_JBQEPB010000001.1, forward strand.
GTCAAACCCATGGACAGGGATCCGTTATTCTTCGGTAGCCTCGCCAAACGTAACCTGGGAGGTAGCCACCAAACAGGATTTAGGGATCGATTATTCCTTATTTCACGATAAAATCAGCGGTTCAGTAGATTACTTTAAAGAAAGGCGGGAAGGCATTTACATGAGCCGGAATTTTCTGCCCGGATTTGTGGGCCTCGAAAACAATCCTTCAGCCAATGTGGGTGAGGTAAAAGCGCATGGTTTTGACGGGAGTTTTACCTTAAAACAGAAAATCAATAATGTCGATTTTACCCTTCGGGGCAATGCCACCTATAGCAAAAATGAAATTATAGAACGCGATGAAGAAAATACCATTTATAACTATAAACTGCAGGAAGGGCACCGGGTAGACCAGGCCAGGGGACTGATTGATTTAGGCCTGTTTAAAGATTATGATGATATCCGGAACAGTCCGAGGCAAAGTTTTGGTGCGGTAATGCCGGGCGATATCAAATACAAAGATATTAACGGAGATGGGGTTATTGATGATAACGACATTGTGGCCATTGGTGCTACCACCCGTCCAAATTTTACTTATGGTTTCGGGATGTCTGCAAGCTGGAAAGGCCTTGATATTAACGTGCATTTTCAGGGTGTAGGCAAATCAACCTATTTCATCAACGGCTCTTCGGTTTACATGTTCAGTTTGGGGCAGAACTGGGGAAATATCTTAACTGATATTGCCAACAGTAACCGCTGGACGCTGGGTGTGAATGAAGACCCTGATGCTGATTACCCACGTTTAACCTATGGCCCGAATGACAATAACTACAGGGCATCAACCTTTTGGCTCAGGGATGGCTCTTACCTGCGTTTAAAAACTTTGGATATCGGTTATTCTTTACCCAAAAGCCTGGTAAACAGGGCGCATTTAAACAATGTCCGTTTCTTTTTAATCGGTACCAACCTGCTTACTTTCAGTAAGTTTAAACTGTGGGATCCGGAGTTGGGAAGCTCAACAGGCAAGGTATATCCGCTTAGCAAAACATTATCATTAGGCGTATCAGTTAATTTATAAATAATGAAGAATTTGAAAAAAACAATGGTGGTTTTAGGCTTCTTAAGCACAATTATAATCATCAATGGGTGTAAGAAATTTCTCGATTCCGATTATCTTTTTGATGAGAGGTTAACCACAGAAGAGGTTTTTACCAATCCCGATTATGCAAACAGGTGGCTGGCACAGGCCTACTCTTTTTTAGGCAGCAATTACATGCAGGAGGTGAGCAGCAAAAAATCGGTGCCCTTTAATTTTGCAGATGATATGTATTATGGTGACGAAAGTGACGGATACAAAAGATGGAAAAACGGGCAGTACACCGAAAATGGCCTGAATGGCGAAAGCAAAGAAATCTGGAATACGGCTTACAAGGGGATCAGGCAGGCTTCTGTTTTTATCAATAACATCGATATCAATACCAAATTTACCGCGAAAGAAATTGCTGATTTAAAAGGACAGGCCCGCTTTTTAAGGGCATATTTTTATTGGATATTGTTGCGCACCTATGGTCCTGTACCTATTGTGCCCAACGAGGGGATAGATTATACCAAAGAATATGACGACATTGCCCAGCCGCGCAGTTCGTATGAAGAATGTGCCGTTTATCTTGCCAACGAGCTTGCAGAAGCGGCCAAAGGTTTATCTACCCAACAGGGCATACAACAGATTGCAAGGCCAACACGGGGTGCAGCATTGGCATTACGGGCCAGGATTTTGTTATATGCAGCAAGTCCGCTGGCTAACGGAAAAGCACCTGCAGATGTTGCTGCAGCTCTGGTAACCAAAGACGGAAAGCCCTTACTTTCGCGTACTTACGATGAATCGAAATGGGCACGGGCAGCTGCGGCAGCAAAAGATGTAATGGATTTGGGGCAGTACCGCTTGTATGTGGCCTATAAAAAAGCAACCGGCGACGCCGCTTATCCGGCCACGGTAACCCCGCCTTTCGACAGTAATTTTTCTAACAGTGCCTGGCCTTCCGGCTGGAGTGATATTGATCCGTTCGAATCTTACCGGGCTTTGTTTAACGGTACGGTACCGGCTTACCAGAATCCGGAACTGATTTTTACCCATGGCCAAAACCAGGGCGGGGAAGGGATTAATGTATTGGTATTGCATCAGCTGCCGCGGCTCGAAGGTAAAGGATATAACTCGCACGGGATGACCCAGAAACAGGTAGATGCCTATTACATGAACAACGGGAGCGATGCACCCGGTATGAACAGCATGTATGCCGGGAGGCAGGGTTACGAAGGCCGTTTCAATTCGGCGCCCCGGGCAACAGGCTATGTAAAACAGGAAGAATTGGCCGGCTATCCGGAACTGGGACCGATGGGCGTGGGGGTAAATAAACAGTTTGCACGCCGCGAACCCCGGTTTTATGCTTCAGTTTCGTACAACGGCTCTACCTGGAATTTATTGAATGCCGAAACGGTAAGGGATGAAAAAAGCAATGTGCAGATATTTTATTACCGTGGCGACCCGAATGGCTATAAAAATACCTCTTACTGGCCACGTACAGGGGTAGGCATAAAAAAATATGTGCACCCGGATGATATTAGCAATGTGGCCGTTACGGCATACGATCAAACCCGGATGAAACAAAAAGTAGATCCTGCCATCCGCTATGCTGAAGTATTGCTCATTTATGCAGAGGCCTTAAACGAACTGAATGGTTCTTACAATATTCCATCGTGGGATGGGAGCAGGACACATGCCATATCACGCAATATTCCGGAAATGAAAAGGGGGATCCAGCCCATCCGCATCCGTGCGGGACTGGCCGATTATCCGGGCGATGTATATGCTGATCCAAACAGGTTCCGCATAAAATTAAAAAGAGAAAGGCAGATTGAGCTTTTTGCAGAGGGACAGCGTTATTTTGATCTGCGCCGCTGGACGGATGCGCCCTCGGAAGAATCGGCTCCGGTTTATGGATATAATGCCTATGCTACCAAAGCACAGGCCGATCTTTTTCATACCGTGGTAGAAACACCTTCCTTGCCTTCTATTTTTACCCTTAAAATGTGGTTCTGGCCCATACACTATGACGAATTAAAGCGCAACAAATACCTCACCCAAAATCCTGGCTGGACAAATCCTGAATAAGATTAACATTTACAACAATGAAAAAACGTATATATCTGCTATTTTTAGTGGTTACAACAGCAATATGCTTTGTATCCTGTAATGATGAATGGAAAAAAGAACAGTTTGTCCAGATGGCATCATTTAAATCAAACCCGACAGCGCAGGGTGTAACCTGGTGTTACATCCGTTATAATGCCCAGGGGAAATTACGGTTTAACCTGCCGGTTATCATCAGCGGTTCTACCCCGAATGTTAAAAACCGCACCATCCACATCGGTTTAGATCCTGATACCCTGGCAAAATTAAACCAGGAACAATATGGGCACAGGCAGGAACTGTATTTCAGGCAGCTGGATAAAAAGTATTATACCATGCCCACAAGTATAGAGGCTCCTGCGGGTGTGAGTACGGTTACTATACCGGTTGATTTTACCCTTGGCGACCTGGACCAGGCGGATAAATGGGTATTGCCCCTGCAGATTTTAAGCGATCCATCTTATGATTACCAGGCGAATCCAAACAAATATTACCGCCGCACCATGCTGCGCATTACTCCGTTTAACGATTACTCTGGCGAATACGGCGGTACCCTTTATAAGATATTTTTAGAAGGGGATACCGAACCGTTAACCTTAAATACCCACAGAACTTTTGTGGTGGATGACAAAACCATTTTTCTTTATGCGGGCATCAGGGACATCGATTACCTGGACCGCAAGAACTATAAGGTGTTTATAAAATTTACCGACGAGAAAATTGACGTGCAGAAGAAAAAGCTGGAAATCTGGAGCGATAATACGGCTAATAACAAATTTAAAGTGGGTACAACGCAATCCTATTACACCAGGGATGAGGCCATGGATCCGAAACTTCCTTATTTAAAACATGTTTACACCACCCTTTACCTCTCGTACGAGTTCGAAGATTATACCACCGTACCCGGGCAAAGACTAAAATATAAAGTTGAAGGCACATTGTCCATGCAGCGCGATCTGAATACGCTGATACCGGATGAAGATCAGCAGATTCAGTGGTAAATGAATGATGACCATCGTAGTTATTGCGATGGTCACTATTTTATTAAGCTTAGATTAACTGTTGCTATCCCACCGACCATTATTTAGTTATTTATCAATTTAAAACTGCTAAAACTTCCTGTTTCTGAGGGATCTCCCTTTACCACGATGCCAGCCCTATATCCCATTCCCCAGGGCACATATTTAGCTGCTAAAAAATCTGTGCGATAAAAACTGAGCCATTCTGCCCCCTGTTTTTTATAAAAAAATTCAATCTGTTTGCCATTGTCGCTGATCAGCATTTTCAGCTGTACCGGTGCCGATAAACTTTCAGCAGATGTTTTATGAACCTTATAGGTGCCTTCGAAATTATCAAAAACAGTTAAACCATTTTTCGAAGCCGTAATGCCTATACCGCCAAGCTCACCAGGCCACTTACTTTTAAAAATGGCACCCCCAAGGCAGATGCCTGTTTTAGCTGTACCAGGATTTACTGTTGCACTGATGCTAAAATTTACGGTTTTTATGTACTGACCTAAAAAAGTGCCAAGTTCATGATTTTCATCAGATGCGGACAGTTTTAAGCCCCGATCGAAAACCATTAATGGCCTTTGCGATTTAGATGGCCATTGCCAGGCAAGATCCGGTTTTTGATCCTGCTCAAAATTATCGGTAAAGTTAAGGTCGGCTTTTGGCCGGTTAGGGAGGGTTGCATTGTGCAGTACCGGCCAGCCATCAGCGCCCACAATCAATTCCTCAATAATACCTTCACGGCCTACAAAAACATCATAGTTTTTATTAAAAGCATGGTAAAGCATAAACATCCTCTCACCGGCAGTTTTTACCACCGTACCATGGCCCGGGCAGTTCCACTTATCATTGCTCACCATAATCGGGTTGTTGCCGTATTTTTCCCATACGCCGCTGTCCAGGTTTTTTGTTCTCGCAATTCCGGTTTTGTAATTGCACCTGGCATCGCAGCAACCCCCAACCGAGTAAAGGCTGTACACATATTCGCCTAAAGTAAAAAAACAGGCTCCTTCTACGAGTCCCGTTTCCCACGGCTGACTATTGGTAAATACCTTACTTTTTTGCCCGAGCAATTTAGTACGGCTATCGTTAATTTCCTGTTTCCAGATCCAGCTTTCTTTACCACAGCCATTGCCGTCGTTTTTCCAGAAAGCATAAATTTTGCCGTTTTGCTGCAATTCAAACGCATCTATCGCTCCGCATTCATCTTCGATAATTACAGGGCCATTGTCGGTAAATTTACCGCTTTCAATTTTATCTGCATCAATCCAGGCCGTGCCGCACTGCAAACCCGGATTACCTTTTGTTTCCCGGTTATGCGCCGTATAATAGGCATAAATCCGGTTCTGTTTTTGATCGTAAACCAGTTCTGATGCCCAAAAATTATTCTCGCCCCACTGGTTTTTCATATCCTCAAACCCATCCGGGAAAACATGATTGATGAGTTTCCAGTTTTTAAGGTCTGTTGATTTATAAATGGTAAAATAAGGTGCCCATTCGTTTGTGGTAGAAGTGGCATAATATACCTTGCCTACCCTGATAATGGAGGGATCCGGATTATCGCCGGGCAAGGCAGGGTTTACCAATAAAGGGGCAATATTTTCCACATTGGAATTTACAGACTGCGTTTTTTTTAACCCGCAGGAAAAAAGGCAAAAGCAGATCAGCAATGCAAATAAGCAAATGTTTGAAGGTTTTTCAGGTGCTGTTAAGGGCTTTTGTGCGGCAGAATCTTTATGATTTTTTATAAGCCTAACGCCATTTAAAGATTGGTTAAAAAATGCAGATAATCGAAAATTGATCATGTATTTCAAGGTATAAATTGTCTTTTTGCTATTTGGTTATTTGTCCGAAAATAAACAATTATATATAGGGAGGAAGGGTTGCTCAAGTAGAGCGACTACATTAAAAGGCATGATTTATCACGCTTTACGGCGGCATAATCTGTTCACTTTTAGCTTCCATATAAGGGATTTGGTTTAGTATAAATTATTGATTTTTAAGGTGTTGTTTTCTTGTTTCTGCATCCGCTGCTATCTTTATAATACCATTTTTCAAACCGGATATTCGGCTGCTTATCTGCTTTTTGATCGGGTAAAATGAGACGAATCAACAATAAATTGAACATATTTTACAAAGTCCATTGGCTTACTTTGGCATAACAACCAATTATAAACTTGTTAAGCAGATCAAATGCAAATGCTATGGCCCATCAGCATGGAGATATTTATCAAATCCGATTTTCACTATATGGCTTAAGCACCTGATGCATCCTTAAAACTAAATCTTTAAACACATAAACAATTACAAATTAAATTCAATGAAAAACCACAGGTTAATTTACATGCTATTATTAGGCCTTTTTGCCGTAAACCTAACTTACGCTCAAAATACACTCAGCAAAAACGAAAAAAAGGAAGGCTTTAAACTGCTTTGGAATGGCAAGGATGCTACCGGCTGGCGTGCCATATTTAAAGAGCAGTTTCCGGCCAAAGGCTGGGAAATGAAAGACGGGATTTTAACGGTACTGGCATCGAACGGACAGGAGCAGGGTTCTGGCGGCGATATTGTGACCCGGGATGAATTTTCGGCCTTTATTTTAAAGTTCGATTTTAAACTTACTCCAGGTGCCAACAGCGGTATTAAATACTTTGTAACCGAAGAAGAAAAAACCAACCTATCGGGCATTGGCCTCGAATTTCAGGTATTGGATGATGAAAAACACCCTGATGCCAAACTGGGCAAAAACGGTAATCGTAAACTGGCCTCTTTGTACGATCTGATTCCTTCAAATAAACCCGCTTCGGTAATTAAACCAATTGGCGAATGGAACAGTGGCGAAGTACGTGTTTATCCCAATAACCATGTAGAGCACTGGTTAAATGGCGTAAAAGTGGTGGAGTATGAGCGTGGATCGGAAGATTTTAGAAAACTGGTGGCCGGAAGTAAATATAAAACCTGGAAAAATTTTGGTGAAGCTAAAAAAGGCCATATCCTGATACAGGATCATGGTAATAGTGTTTCGTACCGGAACCTTAAAATAAAAACACTTAAATAACCTGCATCATGGAAGAATCGAGAAGAGATTTTATAAAAAAGGCAGCAATTGCTGCTGCGGGTACTTATGTGGGTACTTTTGGGATGTCGGCAAAAAGTTATGCAAATATTATCGGTGCCAACGACCGGGTTAGGGTTGGGGTAGTGGGATTTTCAGACCGTTTTAAGGATACACTTTTTCCATGCTTTCTAAACCACAATAAGGAACTGAATTTTGATATTGTTGCCCTTTCCGACCTTTGGAATTACCGGCGCAATTTAGGTGCTGAGCATATTAAGAACAAAATTGGCCATGGCATAACCTCCTGTAAAAACAATGATGAGCTTTACGCCCTGAAAGATCTTGATGCAGTAATCATCAGTACGCCGGATTTTGCGCATGCCTCGCATGCCATAGAAGCGGTTAAAAATAAAAAAGATGTGTATTGCGAAAAACCTTTCGCCGAAACCATGGAAGATGCCCGCGCTGCATTAAAAGCGGTAAGGTCTTCTAAACAGATTCTGCAGATCGGCTCACAGCGCCGCAGTGGACAAAATTATAAAGCCGCTGCCGATTTTATTAAAGAGGGTAAATTTGGAGATATTACGATGGTGGAGTTAAGCTGGAATGTAAACCAGCCCGGCCGCTGGCGCCGTCCTGATCTGGTGGCCAAACTAAAAGAAGAAGATACCGACTGGAAACGCTTTTTACTCAACCGCCCGTATGAAGCTTTTGATCCGAGGATTTACCTGGAATACCGCCTTTTCTGGCCCTATTCTTCGGGTATGCCCGGGCAATGGATGAGCCACCAGATTGATACCGTGCACTGGTTTACCGGTTTATCGCACCCACGCAGCGTAACCGCCAATGGTGGTATTTATCAGTGGAAAGATGGTCGCAGGAACTGGGACACCACCACAGCTGTTTTTGATTACGGGCCATTAGACGACCTTACGAAAGGCTTTCAGGTAGTATTTACCTCGAGGATGCACAATGGTGATGAAAAACCTGCAGAGATTTATTATTCGAACGGAGGGGAACTGAACCTGATTACCAATACCATCTCTCCGCATGGCGGTTTAACGGAAAGGGCAGCGGCAGCCATGAAAATGAAGCCAAACCTTTTGCCCGAAATTAAACTTGCTGCGCCATCTGCTGCTGCAGCATCGGCTAATACGGGTGCCGACATATTAAGCTCTAACCATATGCGCAACTGGATGGAATGTATCCGCAGCAGAAAAGAACCTAACGCCCCTGTAGAAGCAGGGTACCAGCACTCTATTGCAAACATTATGACCAACGCCGCAGTGCGCACCGGCGGAAAAGCAACCTTTGATGTTACACGGCAAGAAGTGATGGCAGAAGGAAAAGTATTTAAATATTAGCGCATTAAACAACAAAGTGCAAAGGTCTGTGTCTGCACATGACGACTTTCCTTCCAAGGTCTGTGTCCTCACAGACCTTTCGCATAAATTCATTAGTTTATTTTTTTACCATATGAGGCATTTGGGGCATATAAGTTCAATCGCTTTAAAAGATATCGTAAAGTGAGGGGTACAGCTTGCAACGAATTTTAGGGGTTCAATACTAAGCAAATGCTGGTAGCGATTGTTGGAAGATTGCTTGCCCGAATACCTTGGCAGGCTGTCGGCTGAAAAAGGCTCCCCGCAATGATGACTATCTTTCCAAGGTCTGGGTCCTCACAGACCTTATGCATAATAAGCATGTATCACCGGTTGGTATCCTTACTCAGCGAATTCATATATTCCTGTGGTGATACTTTAAAATACCTCAGAAAATTTTTATTAAATAAACTCTGAGAACTGTAACCCACCATTTTTGCGATCTCGAAAAACGTAAACTCATTTTGGGCAATCAGCCTGGTAGCTTTTTTTAACCGGGTTACATCAATAAGTTCTTTTGGTGATAGGGCAGAAATCGCTTTTATCTTGCGGTAAAGTGTCGGGCGACTCATGTGCATATGTTCTGCCAGCTGGTCGATATCAAGATAGGGGTCCTGAATATTTTTACGTACATATTCATCCAGCCTTTTTAAAAACGCCTCTTCAATTTTAGAGTTGGCCACTACACGCACATCCTCAAAGGGAGAACTTGCAAAATGAGCCTTTATTTTTAAGCGGTTCTGGAGCAGGTTAGCCACCTGAACACGTAATAACTGCGGCGAAAATGGTTTTTTAATGTACAGATCTGCACCCACTTCAAGGCCTTCAATATGTGCTTTATAGGTGTTTTTAGAAGTTAATAAAATAATGGGAATGTGGCAATATTCTACGTTCGATTTAATGAGCCTGCAAAGTTCAAAACCATCAATGCCGGGCATCATAATATCCGAAATAATCAGGTCTACGATTTCATTGCCTAAAATTTCCTGAGCAACCCCTCCGTTAATTGCCAGATACAATTTGTAGGTGTTACCAAATACCTGCGTTAAAAACTCCAGGATATCTTCATTGTCGTCAATAATTAAAATACTTTCCGTCATATTTATTTTATCTTTTTCCAACTGCTCAGTTTAAATTCAAACTTTTGATGTATAGGTAAAATTAACTCAAAAACCACTTTGTCCGTATCGCTTTCCAATAAGCTTAATGAACCATTATGCAGTTCTGCCAACGATTTTGCCAGCGAAAGCCCGATGCCCGTACCCGGTTTATCTTTGCCATATAACCTGAAAAAAGGTTCGAAAATCTGCGAACGGTATTGCTGGGGGATCCCTTTTCCATCATTGGTAAAAGTAACCGTAAACCGGCTGTCGGTTTCTTCAGCAGTGCTGAGGCGCACGGTTACCCGGCTTGTTCCGTATTTTATGGCATTAGAAATTAAGTTGTTGCAAATCTTAATCAGCGCTTCCCGATCGGCAAAGGCAATAACATGGGTTTTGGGCAGTTCCAGATCAAGCGCGATATTACTTTTCAGGGCTTCCTGTTTAAAAGCATCCACCTGTTCTTTTAAAAGATTGTTGATATCTGTATTCACGAAATTTAAACCAAACTGGTGCATCTCCGTCTTCCGGAAATCAAGCAGCTGATTGGTGAGTTTGGCCAGGCGGTTCGCATTCTTTTCTACCATGAGCAAGCTGCTTTTCAGTGGCTGTTCCGGTGCTTCTTCGAGCATCATTTCCACCGGACCTAAAATGAGCGTAAGTGGCGTCTGTATTTCATGGGCAATATTGGTAAAAAACTCAATCTTGGCCTGATAAATCTCTTTTTCCTTTTCGTGCTCAAATAACTGTAATTTATTAAGGTTTTTGCGCTCAATGTAGCGGTGGTAATAGCGGATTGCCAGAAAAAGTCCTGTTACAATCATCAGCAGGTAACAAATATATGCTGTAATGCTTTTCCAAAAGGGAGGAAGGATTTTAATAAAAAGGCGGCGCTCTTTACCCGTCCAGCTTTCTACGTTGCTTTTTGCCCTGACCAAAAAAGTGTAATTGCCGGGCGATAAATCGGTGAAATAAGCTTTTCTGTTATTGTTAAGGTAGGTGGTGGCCTGATCTACACCTTTCATCACATATTCGTACCTGGTTACCTCTGGTGAAGAATAATTGAGCGCAGCAAATTCGATACTGAAATTATTCTGATTGTGGGTTAGCACAATGGTATCGGTATAAGAAATGGATTTGCTAAGCGGACTGTTTTTAATATTGGGAAGTACTTCCATATTATTGATCTGGAAACCCGTAATAAAAGTGGGTGGTGCGGTATCTTTCTGCTCAAAATCTTTCGGGTCAAAAGAAATCATCCCCCTTACCGATCCAAAATACATTCTGCCGTTTGGCGCTTTATATGCCGAACTGAAATTAAACTGATCGGTAATCAATCCGTTTGATTTGGTGTAGATTTTAAACTTTTCGGTCTGCATGTCAAAACAGATCAACCCCTTAAGTGAGCTTATCCATAAATGTTTTGAGTTATCTTCGAGCACACGAAACAGGATATTGGTCGGCAATCCGTTTTCGGTGGTAAATTTTTTCAGCACTTTCCTGTCTGCACTAAGCCTGATCAGTCCGCCACCTTCCGTAGTAAACCACATGGCTTTGTTGCTGTCTTCAATAATGCCGCATACCGGAAATTCGTGGATGCTTTTGTTGTTAACCTTATCGCCAAAGGTAATGTTGCCGTGTTTCCCTGTTTTGGGGTTGAAGTAAAATGCCCCACGGGATACACTTCCTGTCCAGATATTGCCAAACCTATCTTCCCAGATATCGTAAACATAGGAGTTTACCGGAATCGCTTTAATCCGCTTAAAAGTTCTTTTCTTTTGGTCGAAAACAAACAGTCCCGAACCCATATTATAGCCCGTACCCACATAAATGGTACTGTCTTTAGCGCGATGGATGGAAAGCACAAAATCGCTCGTTTCTTCATTTTCTTCGCCAATGGTTTTAAAACGGTTTGTCACTTTGCCTTTGCTGATATCCATAATTTCCATGCCGTGTAAAAATGGCCCAACCAGCAATTGATTGCCCAGAGCAAGCAAGCCATGAATATTAGGGTAGGATACATTTCCGGCTTTGCCATTGGCCGTATAATTGGTAAATAGCCCGGTTTTAGGGTTGAATTTATTAACGCCCGCATCCTCGGTACCGATCCATAAATTGCCTTTATCATCAGGGCAGATTTCCCGTACCGCGTTTCCGGAAATGGAGTTGGTACCCAGCAGCGGGTAATATTTTTCGAACCTCGCATTGTTTTTGGAGAAATAACTCAGTCCGCCAAAATAAGTACCGGCCCACATGCCGCCTTCATTGTCTTTACAAACTGTATAAACCGCATTATCGGGTATAGAATAAGGATCGCCAGACCGTTTACGCAGGTTTATTTTGGCATTAGTGGCCAAATTGTAGATATAAATGCCCGATTCTGTGGCAATCCAGTACTCGTGGTTTTCGCCCGCAGTAATGTCGCGTACATAAATATCAGTATTGTCGCTGTTTTTAAGGATCAGCGATTTAATCTGGCCGGTTCTGGTGTTATAACTTTTTAAACCCCGTTTAAAGCAGCCTACCAGGATATTATCATTCCCCGTTGGAAATATCTTACTAATCGACCGCAGGTTTGCGGGTACATTTTTACCGATTATTTTCACACCCGTTTTAGATCCATCCTTCGGGTTGTAGGTAACCAGTTCTCCATCATCATTCCCCACCAGAATGTTTCTATGTTCATCAATGGCAATACATGCTGCACTTATTTTGAGGTCTGTTACCTTATTTTCTTGCTGCACATATTTAAAAAGAGCCCGGTTTGCTAAAAAGAAGAGGTTGTTTTCATGATCTACCATGATAGAATTGATGTATTTTTTGAGGTTAGGTCCCAGGGGGGTAAATACCTCTTTAACAGGATCATATTTAAAAATACCACGACCTGTACCCACCCACAATATGCCCTTTTTATCTTCGGCTAGGCTAACAATGATGTTGTTGCCAATGTTTCCGAACCTGCTTTTTTCGTCTTTAAAGGTTTTAAAAGTATAACCGTCGAAACGGTTTAAACCGCCACGGGTGCCCACCCAGATCATCCCTTTTTTATCCTGTATCACCGTATTTACCGAATTATGCGCCAAACCATCATCGGCCTGGTACTGCTTAAAATAATGAGATTGCCCTTCGCAGGTATAAACTGCAAAAAACTGGCTCAGTAACAGGAAAAATAATACAAAACGCATATTCAAGTTAATATCAAATATATATAAATCGCATTGTTGTGTAATCTATGTTTTGGCACCTTTTAATCAGGTTTTAGCCGGGTGGGTATTTAGGTGTTGATTATCAGTTGTTTGTGTGGTTTTGGAATGATGATTTGAGACATATCGACAAAAAGATGAACAGATTTTACAGGCATCATTCCTTTACTTTGATTTGAATTTAACCAAATTAATAACCTTGCTGCAAATTCTTCTACCGGCTTTTACCAGGCCTTTGCAGTTTTAGTAATTTTTTATGAGAAACAAATTATTGATTCATCTGGCAACCGCTTTGGTGGTTTTAACAGGTTCTTGTCAGAAAGGGCCATCAGGCGAAAGTATCGAAGCAGGCAAAACCGTAAAACTGGCCACCTTAAATGTAATTGCTGCGGCACCAACTTTGGGCACCTTAATTGATGGGGCAATTTACCGGATTCGTGGGATTTCATCTTTACCTGATGGACCGGTGGTAGAAGTTACGGGTAACTCCACGGCAGAAAATGCCGCCATCCAACAATGGTCGTGGTTCCCAAACAATGGCCAAAAATGGAAACTCGTAAAAACCGACGCCACTTATTACAAACTGATTAATATTACGAGTAATAAATGCCTTAAATCACCATCAGCAACATCGGGCGATATTCTGCAGCAGGGTACCGATGATGGCAGCGATGCACAACAATGGGCTATCGGTTACACGGGCAGCAACAACGTATTTACCCTTACCAACAAGGCCACCGGGATGAAAATGGCCGTCGACCCTGAAAGCAATACCCCTGGCACTAAAATCAGGCAGAAAACTACGCTGACAGGTACGCAGGGGATGTTCAACTTTCATGATACGAATTTCCAGAATCCACTTATCAATGCCAGCAGGGCCGATCCTTATGTCGCCCAAAAAGATGGTTATTATTATTTTATGTACACCCGCGGGAACAATATCGGGCTGAGAAAAACCAAATCGATGTCTTTGCTTTCTACAGCAGTAGAAACCGTGGTGTGGACGCCCCCTGCAGGTACGCCTTATTCTTCGAATATCTGGGCGCCAGAATTACATTTCCTTTCTGGAAAATGGTACCTCTACTTCGCCGCAAATGATGGTGGCGATGTTACCCACCGCATGTTTGTACTCGAAAATCCGAATGCCGACCCTACTACAGGCACATGGACTTTTAAGAGGAAAATCAGCGATCCCAGCGATCAATGGGCTATTGACGGATCGGTATTGACCATCGGCACCGCAAATTATTTTATCTGGTCGGGATGGGAGAACGTGGCCACCAAATACAAACAGTATATCTACATCGCTCAAATGTCTAACCCCTGGACAATAAGCAGCGACAGGGTGAAAATATCATCGCCCACCAACAACTGGGAAAAATATGAACCGAGCGGTTCTTTAGGCGCAGGTGTTAACGAAGGACCAATTATGCTTAGAAAAGATGCCGGCAGTCCGGTATTTATTATTTATTCTGCCAGCCGTTACAGCAGCGATAATTATTGTTTGGCGCAGATCCAATTAAAAGATGGAGGCAACCCGATGGTAGCGGCCGATTGGATCAATAAAAAGCAGGTGTTTGTTAAAAGCGATGCAAACGGGGTTTATGGTCCAGGCCATAATGGTTTTTTTACCAGTAGTTATACTGATCCGAATGGCGTATTGCATAGCGAAAACTGGTTTATTTACCATGCCCGTAGTGTGGCTGGTACGGGCAATGGATCGAGAACGCCAAGGATGCAAAAGCTGACCTGGAATGCGGATGGCTCGCCAAATTTTGGAACAGCCATGGCCACAGGACTAAACATTCCGGTACCTGTAGGTGAATAGCGATTGCGCCTATTTACTACGCCTGCTGTGTTAATTATCCCTGTCAATTTGAGATAAAACGACAAAGGATTGAACAGTTTTTGTAAACAGCATTTTTTTACTTTGATAGCAAGAAACCAAATATAAAACCCTGCATCGCCGCTTTGCAAATTCTGCATGGCCAATAACGCGGTTTACAATAAGGTTTCGCGTATCCTGTAATTTAACCAAATATGAAATATAGAAGTCTACCCAAAAGAATTATAGCCATAACTTTTTTGCCGGTTGTGATATTGGCCATTTCAACCTCAGCAAATGCAGGCAACAGTGGTAATGCCGCCCTGGTGCTGAATACTAAATCCGGGATTGCGGTTATCAGCCAGGCCGACATCATCATTACCGGTAAAGTAACCGACGAGAAAACGAAGTCGCCGATTCCGGGGGTATCGGTTAAGGTTAAAAATGGTAGCTCCACTGCGGTAACCGACGGAAACGGTGTGTACAAAATCAATGTAGCCAATGAGCAAACGGTTCTTTTATTTTCTTATATCGGTTACGATGTACAGGAAGTAACGGTAGGCAATCTTAAAAACATCAATGTAGTGTTAAAATCTTCGCAGGCCAACCTGGACGAAGTGGTGGTGGTGGGTTATGGAACACAGAAAAAAGCAGATGTTACCGGATCGGTAGTGCGGGCAAATCTCGATGATTTCAGAAATGCACCTACCACTAATGTGGCCAACCTTTTACAGGGAACGGTGCCGGGTTTAAATGTGGGCCAGGTAAACAGGGCAGGAGCCACACCATCCATTAGCATACGTGGGCAGAATACTTTGGGTGGCAACCAGAACGTGCTGATCATTTTGGACGGGGTACAGTATAATGGTTCTTTAACTTCTATCAATCCGGATGATATTGCCTCCATAGATATCTTAAAAGATGCAAGTGCCACAGCGGTTTATGGTGCACAGGCGGCAAATGGTGTAATCCTCATTACGAGCAGAAAAGGTGCCATCGGCCGGACCAGAATCTCTTTTTCCACTCAATACGCAACCCAGAAACCCAATATCGATTTAAAGCCAATGGCGAGGGATGAATATTTAGATCACATTAAATATTTATATTATGATGAGGCCTTTCTCGCCCCCGATTTTACAAAGCCTAACCCGGCATTCGATCTGGTAAGCAAGGTAGATGCCTCTATGAAAGACGCACAGTGTAACCTGTTGCCCAACGATTTTAGCTGGTATGATGATGCCACTAAAACAGGTTCAATAATTGATAATCAGCTCAGTGTATCAGGCGGAACGGATAAAATAAATTACCTTTTATCGGGCAGTTTAACTCGAAATTCAGGTTTTATCAATAATGATGTTTTTAAAAGGAAAACCATCAGGGCCAACATTGAAACCAAAGCAACAGATTGGCTGACCATTGGTTTGCAATCGTTCGGTACTTTTGTAAATGAGGATGGGGTTGAGCCGAATTTTGTAGATATTAACCTCATGTCGCCACTAATTTTGCCCTGGGACAATAATGGAAACCTTAAAATCAATCCTTTTAATACCAATGTGGTAAACCCCTTACTGAATTACCAGGCCAGGGATTACGACCGCCACAACTACTTTTTTGCCAATGTTTATGGTAATGTACAACTGCCTGTTAAAGGCCTGAGTTACAAAATAAGTTTCGGCAATAATTACCGTCTCGATTTTAAAAACATTTCGAACATGTACGATGCCAACCTCACCGGGCAGGCTTCGAAAGAAAATACCACTTATTACGATTATACCTTTGATAACCTGTTAACTTATAATAAGGTAATCGGTAAGCACAATTTTACGGGCACTTTGCTGTATGGTGCCATAGAACGCGATAATAGTTATACAAGGGCTTATTCAACAGGTTTTTCGAGGTTAACCCTTGGTTATGATAACCTGCAGCAGGGTACCAACCGCTTTGCGATATCCAATGCATGGAAAGAGACCCTGAATTACCAGATGTTCCGTTTAAATTATAATTTCGACAGTAAATACCTGTTTACCGGAACCATCAGGAGGGATGGATTTTCAGGCTTTGCAGAAAATAACAAATACGGTATTTTCCCTTCGGTATCAGCGGGTTGGGATATTTCTAAAGAATCATTTTTCAAGGTTAACTGGGTAGATAACCTGAAACTGAGGGTAGGGTATGGCGTTGCCGGGAATCAGACCACAAGGTATTCATCGCTCGCAAATGTGGGCGTAAGCGCCTCGTATGTTTTTGGTGATGGCGGTTCTACACAGTTTGGTCAGCAGGTAAACTCCTTATCCAATCCCGATTTAAAATGGGAACGTACCACCGGCGCCAATTTAGGTCTCGAATTTACCCTGTTCAAAAACAGGTTGTCGGGTGTAATCGAATATTATGATACTAAAACAACCGATCTTCTTTATTCGGTAAACATCCCGGTAATTACCGGTTTCAGCAATATCCTCACCAACATAGGGCAATTAAATAATAAGGGACTGGAGGTTTCTTTAAATTCAAAAAACATCAACAGCGGTCAATTTAAGTGGACATCTTCCTTAAATTTTGCGAGGAACGTAAATAAAGTGGTTAAACTTTTAGGGGATCTTAATGGCGATGGTGTGGAAGATGATCTTCCGCAGAGTGGCCTTTTCATCGGTCAGCCTACTGCGGTGATTTACGATTATCAGGTAAACGGCATCTGGCAGGTAGGCGAAAAAATTCCCACCGGATATTCTCCCGGCACTTACCGTATTGTGGATCAGAATGGCGATGGGGTAATCAATGCCAGCGATAGAGCGGTATTGGGATCATCAGCTCCGGCTTACAGGATCAGTTTGCTCAACAACTTTCAGTACAAAAACTTTACCCTGAGCATATTTTTAAATTCTGTGCAGGGTGGAGATAAATCTTACCTCGCAGGCAATACCCCCAGGCTGATCAGGGATGATAATTCCATCCGGAACAATTACCTCAGCGGCATAGATTTCTGGTCGCCCGATAATCCCAATGGCAAATATCCCCGTTCTATTGTTTCTGCAACCTTAAATCCGCCACTTTTCCAGAACCGCAGTTTTGTGCGTTTGCAGGATGTTTCGCTCTCCTATAAATTTAGCGGGAAACTGATTGAAAGGATGAAACTACAAAACCTGAATGTATTTGTGAGTGGAAGAAACCTGGCTACCTGGACCAGCTGGGACGGTTGGGACCCGGAAACAAATCAGGGATTAACCAACGACGGAAGGCCTGTATTTAAAGGCTATTCGGTAGGTCTTAATGTTACATTTTAAACCAAAAGTGATGAAAAAGATAACCTTTACAATTATAGCTGCCATAACCCTTACGTTTTTCTCCTGCAAAAAAGCTTTTCTGGATGAAGAACCGCTAGATTTTTTAAGCACCACAAATGCCTACAACAATGTTAAAGATTTTGATGCTGCAGTAAATAATTTATATAGCCGGGTAAGAAGCGAATTTTATAACAGTGGCGAGCAACGGCCCTTCGATTATGTTTTTGGCTGCGACCTTGTTTTCGATGGCCAGCCGGCTACTACCAGGCATACCAATATGGTTGCGGCTTATTCTCCGCTCAGTACCGAAATTCCTTTAATCCACTGGACATCGCTCTATAAAATTATTGCAGAGTCTAATACCATTATCGATCGCATTCCCGCTTCGGCGTTATCTCCTGCAGATAAAACACTAATGGAAGCCAGGGCTAAATTCTTCAGGGGAATGGCTTTCCGAACCCTTGCTTATTTATATGGTGGTGTACCTTTGAATACAACCGAGGTGGTATCGCCAAAAACAGATTATGTAAGAGCGCCGAAAAGTGCGGTATTGGAGCAGGCCATTAACGACCTGAAATTTGCAGCTTTAAACCTGCCTGCCATCAATGTGGTGCAGGATGGAGAGGTTAACAACCTTGCCGCCTATCACCTTTTATCAGAAGTTTACCTGGCAGCCGGACAGTTTCAGAATGCTGCGGATGCTGCAACAAGTGTAATCAGCAACCCGAATGTGGGCCTCATGACCAATAGGTTTGGCGTGAAAGCATCAGACGCTACCAAAAATGTATATTGGGATCTTTTCCAGAGAGGAAACCAGAACCGGAAAAACGGAACCAACAGGGAAGCCCTTTGGGTAATTCAGTTCGAAACCGATGTTCCGGGCGGTGGCGCTGTCTCCACTGGCATCGGTGGCTCATACCAGATGGAAAGGCATTTTGCTCCGCAGTTTCTCACGTTCAGGCTTGCAGGCAGCAGTGTACAGCCATTTTTATACCCGATAAGCGATTATACCGGTGGCCGTGGGATTGGCTGGGCAATACCTACCAAATATTTCTCGGATGTGATCTGGCAGAGCGATTTTAACAACGACCTCCGTAACGCACCATTTAACTTTGTGCGCGAGTTTAAAGTAACCAATCCTGCACATCCGCGTTTTGGTCAAACCATATCCACCATTAATCCGCCTGCAGGCATTACGGTGCCACGCAGGGATTTTTATGCTTTTCAATCCAAAGTTACTACCCCGGGAGATCACCCTGATGGCATGTTTCAGGATAAATCGCAACTGCTGCTTAAGGCAAGTGCAGGCGGAACCTATGCCGATCAATATATGTTCAGACTGGCAGAAACCTATTTGTTAAGGGCTGAAGCCTATTTAGGTTTAAGTCAACTCGATAAAGCTGCAGCCGATATTAACGTGGTACGCGGCAGGTCTAATGCATCTCCTGTGCTGCCGGCCAATGTAAATATCGATTACATTCTAGACGAGCGGATGCGCGAACTGGGATCGGAAGAAAAAAGAAGGATTACATTAATGAGATTGGGACTGGTTTACGACCGCGTAAAAAAATGCAATCCTTATTACAATGATGTATTAACCACTTATAACCTGTGGCCAATCCCTGCTTCTGAGATTGAGCGAAACAATGGTGCAAGATTGGAACAGAATCCGGGCTATTAATTTTTGCAGACCCTTTCAGAAAAATGGCGGAGAATAGTATGGAAAATATGATCGATAAAATGGTAAAAAAAGTTGAAGTTCGGATCGATCTTTTGGGTTATGGAATTGTGGAACTATCGGTATCGTATAGCCTGAAATTTTCTGCTTTACCCTCCAGGGCCTATAATATTGATTGCCACATCGGGCAGCTTGATGCTGACCTGCATTCATGGCTTTATGCACCTGATTTTAAACTGGTTTTTTCCGAAATAGAAAATGGTGTGGGACATATTGTCTGCTTTAGTGGTGCAGGACTGAACAGGAATGTTTATTATCAAACCATGCTGAATGTAGTATCTGATTACATTTTTTTAAAGGAAAAATTTTTCCTCTGATGATGCTTTAAACCAAATTATAAAATCAAATATGTGTAGAAAATTAATTGCCTTATTATTACTCTTAATCCCTTGTCAGTTCCTTTTTGCCCAGAATAATCTGCTTAAAGATTTTCCGGAAGGATTTGGTCCAAAGGAAGTGGGAAAACGCCTGGCCTACCGCTTTCTGGATAGAAAACACATGCTCCATGCGGGCAAATGGATCAGCTATCCTGAAACTTTTAACTGGACGGGAGCGCTTCGGTATGCCAAATTAACAAAAGATAAAAAGCTCTTATCACTTTTGGAAGAAAGGTTTGAGAAACTCACTTCGCAGGAGAAGCAGTTGCTACCGATCATGAACCACGTTGACCTGAACATGTTTGGCAGCCTGCCTTTAGAACTCTATCAGATCACTAAAGACAAGCGTTATTTTGACCTTGGCATTCCCTACGCAGATACCCAATGGGCCGTTCCTCAAAATGCGGATAAAAAACAAAAAGAGTGGGCCGGTAAAGGCTTTTCCTGGCAAACCCGTTTATGGATTGATGATATGTACATGATTACCATTGTACAGGCACAGGCTTACAAAGCAACCGGAGACCGGAAATATATAGAACGTGCCGCCAGTGAAATGGTGCTTTACCTGGATGAATTACAACGCCCGAACGGCCTTTTTTACCATGCGCCCGATGTGCCGTTTTACTGGGGGCGTGGCAATGGCTGGATGGCTGCAGGCATGACAGAACTCTTACGTTTGCTGCCCAAAGATAATAAAGACCGTCCGCGTATTTTAAAAGGTTATGAAACCATGATGAAAAGCCTGAAAGATTTTCAGAGACCTGGCGGCATGTGGAACCAATTGATTGATGAGCCTGACTGTTGGGTAGAAACCTCGGGATCGGCCATGTTTGCCTATGCCCTCATTAGCGGGGTTAAGCAAGGCTGGCTGGATAAGCAGGAGTACGCTCCGGTTGCGCGCAAAGCCTGGCTGGCCATGGTACCTTATATAAATGAGAAAGGTGATGTTGCCGAGGTATGTGTGGGTACAAACAAGAAAAATGATAAACAATATTACTACGACCGGCCACGGAATGTGGGCGATTCTCATGGGCAATCTCCATATTTATGGTGCACTTTTGCCCTGTTAGAAAAATAATCTTTTGGTGTGCTTAAACATTTGGTCATGCGCTGGCTGCTCTCATACAGCTGGTAAATGCACACGCTGGTAATCCTGGGGCATTGTCCCCAGGCTGCTTTCATTCCTCTTTAAATATTAACCTTTAAGTTTTTCCTTATATGCAATCGCCGGTAAATCTCTTCCACACTCGATAACCTGCCCTTTTTGGAACAGGTTTTGACTTCTTAAGGATAAACTACCGCATCAATACGTTTTTCTACCAATTCATCCTTTAACCTGCAGTTGGTATAAAATTCTTCATAATAAGCTTTGATCACAGCTGCCATTGGTGTTGCGAGTAAAGCCCCTGTTAAACCAAAAGCCGTACCCATCGCAAGTAATAAGAACAGGGAAGACATCGGATGGATGTTCATTGTGGATGAGCGGAGTTTGGGCATCAAAAAATCCGAAACCAGTTCGTTAAGCAAAAGAAAAAAGACCAGGCACCAAAAGGCTGTTCCAGGGCTCACCGAGAGTGCCACCAATGTGGGCGGAATAGCCATAATATAAAAACCAATTTTAGGGATTAATTCCGAAAAAAACGCCAATGCAGCCCAAACCAAAGCTCCGGGTACATTCATCAGTGTGAGAAAGCCATATACTACTACTGCTTCGATCGCGCCACCAATCAGGTTCGACTTCATCCAGCCAATAAGCATTACCGAAGTGTGTTTAAGTGCATCTTCAGCCTTTTGGCGCTGATGAATTGGAAAAACCGTGACATACAATTCCACAATAGGCCTGGGATTACCCACAAAAAACACCACCATACAGATAAAAACAATAAACACGAATACATTTCCAAGCACTGAAAATGAAAAATTTCCAATACCCATTACAGTATTACCTATGGAAGGAATAGCAGAAGATACCGACATGCCGCCTTCTCTGATTTCCTTCTGCAATTCAGGAAATTTAGCTAAAACCTTATCAAGGTAGCCACTAACAGATGCGTAATATTTAGGGATATTTCCAATCAGCACATCTAACTGATCGCTTAAATGAGGCACAACCATCCAGCCAAGTAAACCCATTGTGGCGAAGATCAGCACAAAAACAATCATCGAAGCAAGCCAGCGCTTTATTCCTTTTCTTTCCAGGCGACTAACCGGAGCATTGATGATAATGCCCAGTACAACCGCAAAAATACCGAGTAAAAGCACACTGAGTATTTTATATAAAAACCAGAGTAAAATGATCAGCCCGGCGACATACAGCACAATGGAGGTTGCCGTTCGGAAAAGGTTGTTGCTTCTTTTAATATCCATACCAACCTAACTTATAAAATCCATCAAAAGTTTTTAAAGCAATTACAGATTTTTAATAGTATGGATGTGAAAACGGATATATGCCTGGAAACGAAGGGTAAGCTTGCAGCTAACCTTGGTATTTAATCAACTAAATGGATAATACCCAAAACCGCAAACATTTTAATAAATCTGCTGTTGCAAGGAATATCACCTTTATCAATCACCACCATGCAAAAAGATACATCAATAGCCAGCCTGATCAATAAAACAGTTGTAATCACCGGAGCATCAAGTGGGGTTGGACTGGCTACAGCTGAGGCTTTTGCCAGGGCAGGATGCAATGTCGTGCTGGCATCCAGGGGAGTAGATGCACTTAACCATGCTGTTGATTTGTGCCAAAGCCTCGGCGCAAATGTAATTGGAGTACCTACCGACGTTTCAGACGAGTCACAAGTCTCAGCGCTAGCGGATCGTGCACTTTCCCTAACCGGGCAGATTGATTTTTGGGTGAACAATGCCGGGGTGATGGCCAGCGGTAAATTTGAAGAAATCCCGATTGAGGTAAGCCACCAGGTAGTGAAAACGAATTTATTAGGCTATCTCAACAGTGCGCACACCATCATTAAAATTTTCAAACAACAGGGACATGGTGTGCTGATTAACAATGTATCCATAGGTGGGTTTATGCCTGCACCTTACAGTGCGGTATATTCTGCGACAAAATTTGGAATCAAAGGAATGATGGAATGTCTGCAGGGAGAACTCTCCGGCGAGGCCAAGATACATATCTGTAACCTTTACCCACAGATTCAGCGTTCTACCGGCAACATGCATTCGGCGAAATATTCGGGACTGGACTTCAAGATTCCGCCGTTTGCTGCTGATCCCCGCGATACGGCAGATCAGCTGCTCAAGCTTGCTATCCACCCCAGGAAAGATAAATTCCCAGATTTTACTTCTTGGGCACTTAAGGCCATGCATGGCATTTTGCCAAGGGCAATGGTTAATACGGCCTCATCGGGTATGCGTTTATTAATGGAAATTAAGCAGGGTGAATCGACAAGCGGAAATGTGCTTGTCCCATCAGGCCCACCGCATCAGATCTACGGAGAGACGTTGATTCCAATGCCATCGAAGAAAACAAAATTAGTATTGGGGCTCGGGATCGCACTCGGTCTGGGATTGTTTTTGATCTCAGGTAAAAAAAGTTAAATAGCTAAAGTTATAAATTTGAATAGCGAAAAAAATCGCCAAATAATAGTCAGTTATTTAAACTTTAATGTCTATCCATCTTGCCTTTTAATCAAAAACACATACTGGAATTCACACACGTTTGAGAATTTTCGAAAAACCGCCTGTTTCGACTAATTCGTCTACTAATTGGTTTTTATTCGAGATTGTGATTGCCTTTAACGGTATTGATGATCGGTAAATTATCAACAGCATGGGGAAATAACTACAGATATTAATTCAATTCTTGTATTGTAATTTTTTAGGTGTAAATAATTGACTTTAAGATGTTTGTATTTTATGCATTGGCCAATAACGTTTTTGTTTTAGTATGTAAAACCTTGCTTATGATATCATAAACAAGGTTTTTATTTTTACAGGCTTTCATTTCATTGCTTACATTGGCAAATTGTTCTGAGTATTTTATAATTCAGGAAGAAAGTCTGAAAATACCCTGAAATTTTTTTTCTGATTATTAATGTGGTTTGCTTTTGTTAGCACTTGTTTTTTTAAGTGGCAGTAGGGCCATTTATTTAGACAATAGGGCATGGGTCTGACAAAGTAAAACATACCTGCAGAACTGAATTAATGAAAAACCGCCTCGCAATTACTGATGAAACAGTCTCCTTTATTTTTACCTTAATTCAAGATAAGGAAATACAGGATATATGACACGTAATAGGTAGCTGGATAAGTTGCAATATATGACCATAAAAAAGTATTGAGCCCCATTATCCGTCCAATACCAACATGTAGACAAACGCCAAAAACCAGGATAAACATGCAAATATGTGGGGGGAAGAGAAACGAAACGGATAATAAACAATCTCCATATACAACCATTATGCCCAAAACCTTTGCTACTGATCGGCTTTTTTGTGTAATTGCCAGTACTTTTTTATTGCCATAAGATGATGTTTTTAAAATATCGGTTACGTATTCCCCATTGTACCATCCTATCTTCTGCATTTTCAGAAAACCAGAAGTGCCATAAGCTAATGCGGCCTGGGCAGCTATAAAAAAGAGTGCGCAAGACATGCTGGTTACGGTATTGATAACATTTGCAAACAATAGTACGATATAACAAACTGTGGCCATTTGATCCGAACCATCGTTGCTCTGAGAATTTCTGATCTGCATCAGGAGGTTTATGACTGTAATCAGCAATAAGGGTATCACTGCCGATTGGTGTAACCAGACAATCGGTATCAAGGCTATAGCGCTCAAAAGCCGGAGGATGAGCACAAATAGTACATTGGGGTACTTACAAACGAAATCAAGCTTTAATTTTCTGACATAAACAGCTAACTTTGGGCCTAAACGCTGTAAATCCCAAGCCATTAAGCCATCTTTTCTATAAATTCTATAATACCTCAGTAGTTCCCCAGTTGCAATAATTGTCTGTATCGCCAGGATGATTTCTACCGCGTAAATTAAAATAAAAGCGTTATACTTCATGGTTCTCTTTTTTTATTTGAAAATGCCAATCTGAAATTAAAACCAAACGGGGTTTTGAGGCCGTATCAAATGTTTGTTCAGATACGATTTTAAACTGCATACCTCTGCTGTTAACATCGTTGTTTTTGTCCTGGAGGTAATTTAGGAGGTGACGGTACGAAATACTCCTTGGTATAGCCCTTGGGCTCTGGGAATGCTGCAACTTAATAATCCTTCTTACGTAAGTATTGAATGATTTTCTGGTCCGCTTATCAGGATACCATAACACAGATAAGACTGTGCGCTCGGAAAAAAACGATATCCTTTTCCATTCAGTAGTCTTTAATGACGGTTTGATGAGCCTGTACTCCAAATGAAAGTCTCGCCGGATGGGTACTGGCGCAAAAAAACGGTAGTTTGGAATCAGGTGGAGGATTCCCTGCCCAAAAATTTTTCTGATTTTTTCATTGTACTGGGAAATGCAGGAACATACCCACCAAATAAACAGTAGTAAAGCAAAACCGTAATCGATTATATTCTGTATGCTGATCATTTAATTTAATGATTATGTATAAAATATTTATATTGTTGCTGCCGGCAGATCAGCCCTTAACTTCATAGGTGATGGTATCGTTGGATACAAACGATACGAGGCGACCTCTTCCCCCTTTCGGCATCTCTTTACTTTTTACCAGCCTAAACCTGCATGCATCAGAACAGACAAATTTTATAGTTTGAGAGATGAGTGACATGGAGAAACTCCGGCCCGGACAACTTCGTTTGCCCATACCAAAGGGCATGTATTTGAAGCCTTTTGATGCATCGGGCTCTAAAAAACGTTCTGGATAAAACTTATGGGGGTTTTTCCAGATGCTGTCATTGCGGTGCAGATCAACCACAGGTATCATAAATTCGGTCGCAAAACCATTAGGATGCTGTTTATCACTATTTTTATTAGTCTGTTCGTAACCAAACTGGCGGAAAGGTGGATAGAGCCTTAACACCTCCATTACAAAATAGCGGGTAAATGCAGGGTCGCTGTGGATCTTTTTCTGATAACTGGGGCGTGCGGCCAAGCAGAGTAGGGCAGATCCCATTGCCGACGCCAGGCTAAAGGAAGAAACTAGCATACTCGTAATCTCTCCCCTGAACTGTGCCTTTGTGATCTTTCCAGATAATCTTAGTTCTTTCAGCGTTGCGAACCATGAATCTGGCTTGGGCAATGTAAAATCCAGTACCATTTGTTCCAGTTTTACCGAAATACGCTTCATATACAATACTCTCTTGAAAAACAAATTATCGAAGAGCCAACGCACAGGTCTCAATAATGGTAAATGTAGCCTAAAAGAATACATCAGTCCCTCTAAAACCAGTGGACGTGATCCGTGCGGAAATTTGGTCTGTGTGATATAATCTTCTAATGGCTTCAAAACTTCTACTTCCAGCATATTTTTGAGCATGATGCGGTAGAGTTCGGGGATCAAGCTGTCTGAAATCTGGATGCTTTTTTGCTCATTTTCAAGTCCATTCACATCAAATAACTTTTCAGTAATCTGTTTGGCAATAGCGGGTACATCTTCATCAATTGGCATGTGTGGCTTTGCAACACGCTTTAACCACATGGCATGCTCATCGTCGCTTACCACAATGGAATGATGGCTTAAATGAAACTCACTAAGCAGGGCCATTACAAAACGCGAACGCGTAAATTGCGTTTTTGCATACGCGGCTATCCTGTCGGGATCTGACGAATACTCAATGCGGTTTTTAAGCCATGGCAGGGAATAGACTTTGCTACTTCCCTGCCATTTTAATGGATTACGCATCTTAAAAATTGATCTTTTCGTTGAAGCGTCGTTTTAACCACCACAGTCTAGCCGAGTGATAAGAAAGGCCAACCATGAAAGCTACTTTTAATATCGCGAAACGGATGGCATAAGGAAGCCGGATCTTAGCAAAGGCGCCAAGGCCGTAAGCATATACTTCATTCACCATATCTACATCTTTAAATGTAGTGGCTTTCTGGTTCACTAATTCTGCGGTTGCGATCCGGTAAAGATCCTTAGCGAGATCAAACTCACCCATTTTGATCAGAACGGTAATCGGGCGGAGATGTTCTGTCCAGAACTGTTGCCACTCGGGTGCAGTTGAGCGTTGAACAATCAAAGGTGCAACCTTATAGTAAAGCTGTACCGAGGCATTGTCCTTACCTGAGGTCATTTTGTTATCGCGCAGATATCTGGCCAGTGTTAATGGTTCGCTGTCATCGGCCATTCCGAGGGTATTTACTACTGCTGTTGTCAAAAAGCATGGACCTGCAGCTTCTGGCTCAGCTTCCGGTTCTGCCTCTGGTTCTGCTTCAGGCTCTGGCTCTGGCTCCGGTTCCGGTTCCGGCTCTGCCTCCGGTTCCTGTTCTGGTTCCACCTCTGCTTCGGCTTCTGCACCTACGGCTTCGCCCCCTGGGTTATCTTCAGGGTTAAATTCCTGAGGATCTTCAACAGGCCTGTTTCCCGGATCATCAGCAACCTGCTGGCCCTGAGCCCTTGCATTCTGAATCAGTTCACTAAGATAGTTATAACCAGCTGTAGCCAATTTTTTAATAATCTCAAAAGCTACCATGCCGGCCACACCAACACCGATCATAATACCAACTTGTGCCCACTCATTTGTTTCTTTCTGTGGGGGCGTAGGCGGCGGCGGAGGGGTTTGCCCTAAATTACCGTAAACATTTGGGCTGCTTGGCCTGGTTGAACCAGTTTGGTAAAAATAACCAAAGAAGTTTGGCCCTTTGAACGTACTACCTGCCATTATGGGGAAATACGTCCACTGCATGTAGATTAATAAAGTATTGTTTCCGATGATGCAGTTGAAGTAACTGGTAAAAGGACCAAATACGGTTGTTGATGCTGCTGTTCCCTGGAAGGTTACCGTTGAGCCATCTGAGGAAATGTTTAAGGTTGCACTCGTTGAAGTATTGAGCATGCAGGAGTAATTGCCTGCCCAGATACTGGGAAGATCTACTGTTGCTGGTGCAAGTGCTGCCACTGAGGAATAAACACTTCTGCGCCCGCTTGAGGTAATGGCACTACCTCCATTGGTCGGATTAAGGGACACTACAACATTAAAGTCTGTTGTAGGGGTGTTATTATAGTTGACCACGCAAGAGGAGAAGGTTATTGTACCGTTAAACGCAAAGGAAGAAGATGTCATCACCAAAAATTCACCTGAATTGTTTTGAAAAGCCGAAGATGAGGAAATATCAACCAGCGCACCTGTTGCCGCTGTAGCAACCTGCAGCTTCCAACTTCCCTTGCCATTATCATATATCATAATCAGAATACTTGAATTACCCTGAGCATCGAATGTTTGATAAGTTCCGTAAAGGATAGAGGGTAGATTTCCAAAAGGTGGGTATGACGGGGTTGAACTTTTCCCACTGCTTACATCAGTATAGCTGCCTCCAACAACAGTATTGATGGCACTGCTTACCTGATCAGTGGTAACTCCTGTATAGCCAGATTTTGTAATGTAGGCCTGCACAGCTGCATCGGCCTGGGCAGCAGTTCCGCCACTTGCGAGGGCGCTATAATATGTTTCCTGCAATACAGCAGTATTCCCTTGCTGTATCAAACCATTAAGGAAGTCGTTAGCGCTGGTAGGCACTATATTTTGACCTGCGGATGTTTCCGTCTCATTTTTCATAATTTGGGATTTGAGAATGTAAAAGATGATTTTAAATATTTTTTCGAAGAACTATCCTGCAGGTTTCGTCCTTCATTGTACTGTTTGATCAAAAGACAAATTAGGCAGTTTATAAATACTTTCCAATACTTATTTATTAGTATATTTAAAAAGTCTAAAAAACAACTAATAAGAGTAAAAAATCCTCGGTTTAGTTGTTAAAATAGTATTAGGATGAAATTTATCATTATTTACCTGTCAATCTCAAAATAGCACGCTTTAAAAAAAAAATATTAAATTATAAAAATAAGAAGACATTAACGTATTATTTACCTACATAATCTGCTATGCATGTTATTAAGGTTTTGGTGCAAAATGGCAGATATGAGAAAGAGGATGTCTCAAAGGATGGCTTCTTTTTATTGTGTGTTTTAAGTTATGGGCGACACCGGTATTTAAATAATACGATTTTAACCTGGTGCAGTCACATCCGACTAGCCTGAAAGAATTGGTATTGGTCAATCACCTGCATGCATAGTGAAAAAGGTTATTGACGAGATTAACATCCATCCGATTAACCGAATAAATTCAAGGTGGATAGATAACCTTTGGTAAACATACGGTTTACTAGAGGATTGTCGAATTGCAAGCTAAGAACAATCAAAATGAGTAACTTCATTTAAACAGGTAAAAATTTAGGTTGGATGTCCGGCATGCAGAAAGAAATTTTGGCATAAACCCACCTATTGCTTTTTCGCACTTTTTCATTTATTCCGTTGCTTATTTTGCTTTAGCGGTTAGCAAACCAGTGACTGCATCATAATTAAATCAAAATAATATGGAAAAATCAGTTTACCGGCTCGTATAGATCTAGATCGGCATAGTATCGGGAAAGGAAGTGCTGGAAAGCTTAAAAATGGTGAAATATTACCAGCTTTCTATTCATTTCCTGAAGATTGTAATTCTACCAATTATTAGACTTTTTATTGAACAATTAACGCCCAACTCTCCAGCATAGGTTACTGTGCTAGGGCTAAATAGGTATAGGGATAAGCCTTGCGGTTGTGGGGAAATGGAAAATAATAAGATCGGTGGTTTTGATATTTCAGACAAAACTTTATCCGGTAAACGATGTTTCAAATAGACAGATTCCGTCAAATAAGAAATAACTGAGATTATGGATAGCAGCGTAAGTACAATAAAGAAAGAAAATGATTATTACCGTGCACAGTTTCTGGATTCACACCGAAGTCATCTTAAAGGGGATCACAGCATGACCTTCATTGTAAAAGAGGGAACAGATTTATTGAAATTCGCCAAGGCGGCAAAGGCAGTATGGGAATCCCTTGGAGATTATCCTTCAAGCTTTACGGGCTTTGTACGTATCCCGGGGGCAACGCTTTCGCCACATTTAAATATGAAGGCGCACTCGCTTTTTCTACTGAATTCAGGTAGTCCTATCAAACAATGATTTTGTTGTACAGTTCACTTATAAGTATATCTTGCCAATGGTAGTGTTTATGTATGCATGGCCAGCAATTTGGTTCGAAAAAATCGTTTAAAAATCTTTTAGTTCAATCAATAACTCCGGCTTTTTGATAATTGTAGCAAACAAGTTCGGAAAGATTTATAAATAAATTTTATTTTGTCGCACGGAAAAATGAAAACATGCAACATTTTTTTGTTCTATAACTCGTTTATTGCAGTAATTAAACTTTTTAATTTCAATGAAATATGCTGATTTTGAAATGTTTTTTGTCTCTATTTCCAGACAGATAAGGTATTGATTTTCAGTAGGTGTAATTTTTATTGCTGCTTATTTGGATGTTATTTTAATAATAAGCTGATTATCAATATGTTTTAATTGCTGCACATGCAAGTAATCCCTATAACTATTTCAATCGCTTAATTTAATGCATTGATTATTAGTAATATATAATTACTTCACCTATCAGCTGCCCGGTCCTGCCATATCTTTTCGCTAAAACAAAAATTAGAACAGAGATACCTGGGAGAAGGATAACTGCGTGTACGAAATAAAAATCCTTACCGGAATCAAACCTACAAATACACTTCAGAGCGGAATGCGTTGACTGCTACTTCTTAAACCATCTACACCCATTAAAAATTATTTTATATATTCGTTTTATAATCGTCTTTACGACATTTAATTTAACCAGATTTCAAATTTTATGAGCATGTGTGTTTAAGGAGCTGAACCCTTAGGATACGCAGACTAAACCTGATCTATATGAGCGCGCTAAAGTGTACCAACCTCTTTTTTTCTCTTTGCTTAATGGCCAGCCTGTTGCAGGCACAGGAAAAAACCAATTACAAATTTGATTTCGGCACAGGAAAAGTTGCTAAAGGTTATACCGCAGTTTTACCAGCTGATGTTTACAGCCAGGAAAAAGGTTATGGTTTTGATTTCGGTTTAAAAGTTGAAGGCCTCGATTATGGAGGTAAGAATTTTTTAACTTCAGATCTGGTTAAAAGTGATCGGCCGTTTTATTTTTCAGTAGCCGTTCCCGAAGGCAATTACAAAATCACAGTTACACTCGGCAATCCGAAAGCACCGGCATTAAGTACAATAAAAGCAGAATCGAGGAGGCTGATGCTCGAAGATGTGAAAACTGCTTCTGGACAATCGGTTACCAAAACTTTTATCGTAAATGTTAAAGATAAACACATTGCAGGTGGGCAGCTTGTTGCGTTAAAGCCACGCGAGCTCACCAAACTCGATTGGGATGATAAGCTGACATTAGAATTTGATCACCAGACTGCATTGCAGGCACTCGAAATTACGAAAGTTGATGATCAGGTTACTGTTTTCTTGGCAGGAAACTCTACAGTAGTTAATCAGGATGACGAACCCTGGGCATCCTGGGGGCAAATGATTCCGCGTTTTTTTAAACCAGGTGTTGCCATTGCCAATCATGCCGAATCTGGTTTAACATTAGGTTCATTTTTAGGGAGCAAACGTTTAGCAAAGATTTTAAGTGTGATGAAACCCGGCGATTACCTGTTTATCGAATTCGGGCATAACGATCAAAAAGATAAAGGGCCGAATGATGGTGCCTATAAGTCATATACTGAAAGATTGAAAACTTTTATTTCGGAAGTAAAGAAAAAGGGTGGAATTCCGGTTGTTGTTACTTCAACCAGCAGGAGATCTTTCGGACCGGAAGGAAAAATTGTAAACTCTCTGGGCGATTTTCCCGATGCTGCACGTAAAGTGGCAGCTGAAGAAAAAGTAGCTTTAATTGATCTGAACACTATGACAACGACGCTGTTTAATGCTTTGGGCGAGGGGCCATCAACAAAGGCATTTGTTCATTATGCGGCCAACAGTTATCCAGGGCAGGATAAAGCATTGGCTGATAATACGCACTTTAATCCTTATGGTGCTTATGAAATTGCGCAGTGTATCATTCTGGGCATTAAAGAACAGAAATTAGGTATTGCCAAATATCTGATTGATGATCTGCCGGAATTTGATCCTGCAAAACCAGATAACCCGGCAAATTGGCATTGGCCGGAAAGTCCGAAAAGTAGTGTACTCAAACCAGATGGTAATTAAGTTTTATAGCAAACGAAAGCATTAAAACCGGTATTGTTTACACTTATTGATTTAACAGTTCTTTAAGTTCTTTTGCTTTGATGGTTAGTATGGTTCCGTGTCGTAAGCCCTTAGGTAAGCTGATTTTTTCTGAAACATCTGTCCAGTTTTTTAAATCGACAGACTGAATAGCACCATATTGATGATCGCGGTATTTATCAAAATAGACCATCCAGGTATGATCTTTTTTTAGGGTAGTAGGGCCTTCGGCCCAGTAATTTCCGGTTATTGCACTTCCAGCCTTGCTGTACGGACCAATCAATTGACCGGCGTAGGCCATCTTGATGTTTTTTTGAGCGGGTTCCCGGGTTTCATCTTTTAAGAACATTACAAAGCCTGAGCCTTCTTTTACAATGGTCGCATCAATTACATTAAACCCCGGATCGTAAAGCAGTTTCGTTTCCGAATAAGTTTTAAAATCTTTAGTGGTAACATAATATATTCTGTGGTTGTAACCACTTTCTTCAGTTGAAGCCGTTTCGTTAAATTTATCTTTAATCGTTGTGGCCCAGTAAATCATGTAGGTTTTAGTGCGGTTATCATAAGTAATTTCTGGCGCCCAGGTGTTTCTTGCACCATCTTCTTTTATCATCACGGGTAAAAATTGTTGCTCATTCCAGTGGATTAAATCCTTCGAACTGGCATAGCCGATTCCTCTATCTTTCCAGCTCACCGTCCACACCATGTGAAATAAACCATCAGCTCCACGGATAATACACGGATCCCGCATCAACTTATCTTTACTTACTGTAGGTGTAAGGAATGATTGATCATTTTTAAGCGCGGTCCATTTATAAGCATCGGTACTGTAAGCCAGGTGCAGGCCATCTTCGCCATTGCCTTTAAAATAAGCAAAAAGATAAATTTCTTTTTCAGACTGTGCATGTGCATTATAAAACGCTGATAACAGTAAGATGGTCAGGTATAACAGTTTTTTCATTTATTTTATTTTTGTTTAAATGCACCGTTCCGTTGCCGGTTTTGCATTTATTTTTGAAAAATCGTAGTTGATTATCTCGTGATAAAAGTAAAATATTTAAAATAATAAACGTTATTTAAACATTTATTTTATTCATAATTCATTTTAGGAGTCATTCTACAATCTTAGCATTAACAGATGGCTTTTAATCTTCCCAAATTATAATTAAGTTACTAAAAGGGTTTAGTAAAGTAACTTTTTACTTGATGTTTAAAATTTATTTTGAGGAAAACCTTAAAATCTTTCTTATAATATATTGTCATCCTAAAAAAGCAGGATACTACAGGATGCAGGTTAAAAATATACTATTTACATTCGACATGAATCAATTAATGGAAGCCACCCGGCTTAAGTTAAGATTCGCTAACCAAATACGCATGATGAGCCTCTTTTTTTTCAATATTCTATTATTGATGATATTTTTTGTGGGTCAGTATATGTG
The DNA here is from genome assembly GCF_052045455.1 of Pedobacter sp. 22226. Classification (NCBI taxonomy): domain Bacteria; kingdom Pseudomonadati; phylum Bacteroidota; class Sphingobacteriia; order Sphingobacteriales; family Sphingobacteriaceae; genus Pedobacter; species Pedobacter sp. 22226. Next base: position 699,351 of record NZ_JBQEPB010000001.1, read on the forward strand.
GCGCGGATATCTGTTTCACATGACTAACAAAGGAATATGAACCTCAAAAAATATACGTTGTTTTGCCTTTTAAGTGGATCAGCAATTTGTTGTTTGGCGCAACAAAAAACTGCACCTGTTGCTTCTGATCAAAAATCGGTTAAACTCTTTTTTGAGAAATCATACCTACAGTTAGACCGTAGTTATTACAGCACTGGCGAAGATGTTTGGTTTAGCGCTTATCTGGTAAACGGAAAAAGCAGCAGCCTGACTGCTACGAGTAATAGTTTATATGTGGAGTTGCTTTCGCCCAAATCTGAAATTCTGGACAGGAAAATGATCCGGATAGATGGCGGGCTTGGCAGGGGGGATTTTAAACTGAAAGATTCTATCCCTTCAGGCTGGTATGCCATAAGGGCATACACCAATTGGATGCGGAATTTTGGCGATGATTTTGTGTTTCAAAAACGGATCCACATCAGCAATAACATTATCGAAAATGCTTCTTATTTTACCCGAAATCCAGGCAGTCAAACAGATGCCGCTAACCTGAAAAAATCTATTGCTTTTTTCCCGGAAGGGGGGGCATTGGTTGAAGGATTAACCGGTATTGTTGCTTTTAAAACCAATGATAATGAAGGAAACGGTATAAAAGCCTCAGGCAGCATTATTTCATCGAAAGGAGATACCGTAACCACTTTTCAAAGCACCGAAGCGGGTATGGGCATTTTTGCCTTTGCGCCAAAAGCCAGCGAAAAGTACAGGGTTGAAGGATTTTATGGCAAAGAAAAATTTGCTTCTGAAATGCCCGCAATTCTTAAGAAAGGACTTTCATTACACATTACTACCGATTCTTTAAATATTAAGGCAACCATCAGCGCCAACGAACCCATGTTTAGCGAATTGAAAGACAAATCCGTTTCGCTGGTAATTAAACATGCAGGTGATTTAATTTATTCGGGATCGGTTAAACTGAGTAAAGCTACTTCTTCGGTATCTGTCTCAACAAAAGGTTTTCCCAATGGTATTTCGATCATTACCTTACTGGATGATGCAAACAGGCCCAATTGTGAGCGATTGGTTTACATACAAAACGAAAATAAAGTCAAACTATCCATTATACCAGGCAAGAACAGCTATAAACCGCGTGAAAAAGTGGCTCTTCAGCTAAAAGCAACAGATTTTCTTGGCCAGCCTGCTAAAACTTCATTTTCACTGGCTGCGGTTGACGGGCTGGTTCCGGATGATGGAAATGACATCGTTTCTTATTTAATGCTGCAATCGGAAGTTAAAGGAGAAATTAAAAATGCAGCGCAGTATTTCGATGTTAAAAATCCAGCACGTTTAAAACAACTTGACCTATTGTTGCTTACCCAGGGCTGGAGAGATTATATCTGGAGAAAACTGGCCGATTCTGCAATAAAAATCAGTTACCTGCCCGAGCCAGGTATTACGATTAAAGGCCTGGTACGTGAAAAATTGGCCAATAAACCACTTCCGGATATGAATATTACTTTATTTGGAAGCAATTTTAAAGGGAATAAACTGTACACCACGAAAACTGATCAGGATGGGCACTATTTTCTGGATGGATTAAACTGGAACGGCAATCAGGCAATAAAAATTTCATCAAAAGATGATAAAGGGAAAAAAGGTGGTTGGTTACAGATTGATACGCTGATCAAACCCTTAAATCTGCTACCGTTAAAGGTAATTGATGCTGGGATTCCGAATACACTGAATGCGGAAATTGGGAAACGCATGGATTACAACCGTAAGTATAAATTTGGCGATTCAATCTCTTTAAACGATATTGAAATTAAGGCGAATGCTGGTAAAAGGCTAACGTTGTTTAACGAGAGCTTATCAACCTTTGGCTACCCTGATCAGGTGTTTAACATCACTGCTGCCGATTATTCTTACAAAGGGTTGGAACATTTTTTATTAACAAAAGCCAATGGGGCGCAAACAATAGATGATTCGGATAGCACGGGAGGAGAAGGTGTTGCTTTTCTATCAAATGGAAAAAAAGTGCGGCCGCGTATTTTAATCAATAACCGGGAAGATCTTTTCGAGCGCCTGGATTATTATAGCCTGACCATGGATCAGATCAATCAGGTTACGGTGCGGCATTTGGTTAATAATGAAGCTAAAGATGTTTATGTCATCAGCCTTAATTTAAAGGACGAAGCCTTGCGCGGATCAAATTTAGATTTACTCAACATTAATTTAAACGGTTACTATACGGCCAGAACCTTTTATTCACCTGATTACGCTGGTCCGGCAAGCCAAAATAAAGATTTACGCACGACTATTTTCTGGTCACCATCGGTAAAATCCAACCAAAATGGCGAAGCCACGATTACCTATTTCAATGGCGATAACAAAACAGATATTTTGATTAAAGCCGATGGAATTACAGATAAAGGAGTAGCAGTATCAGCCAAAGCAACATATAAAATTCAATAACCATGAATAATCCATTCTTCAACAATCAGGATAATTAAGTAATGAAGATCAGAACCATAACGATTTCATGCCTAATTTTCAGCATATTTTTTTCGGCTCAGCTTTTTGCCCAAAGGCAAATGGAAAAGCTTGGCCGCGGCCTGATTGCGGTACGACAAAATAGCGATTCAGTCTATATAGGCTGGCGCATGTTGGGTACCGACCCGGATGATATTGCTTTTAATTTATACCGTAAAACCGGGAATGGCAAAGCTGTAAAACTCAATCAGGATCCCGTTGTAAAGAGTACAAATTTTGTAGATGCAAGGGTTAATTTTGATCTCGCAAATAGTTATTTTGTTAAACCCGTTTTTAAAAATCATGAACTTGAGGCCAGCAAACCGTTTACCCTTGTAGCTAAGCAGCCGGTTCAGCAATATTTAACCATTCCTTTAAAAACACCTGCAGGTTACTCACCTAATGATGCTTCTGTTGGCGATTTAGACGGAGATGGAGAATACGAAATTATATTGCACCAGACAGGGCGTGGTAGAGATAATTCATCTAACGGGATTACCGATCCGCCAATTTTTCAGGCTTATAAACTGGATGGAACTTTTTTGTGGGAAATTAACCTGGGCAAGAACATCCGGGAAGGGGCACATTATACTCAATTTATGGTTTACGATCTGGATGGTGATGGCATAGCCGAAATGGTGTGCAAAACTGCCGATGGAACGATAGATGGCAAAGGAAAGGTAATTGGCGATTCGACTAAAGATTGGCGAAACCAGAATGGTAAAATATTAAATGGCCCTGAATTTTTAACCGTATTCAGCGGTAAAACAGGCGAAGCCTTGGCTACTACAGATTATATTCCTGCACGGGGCGATATTGGTGGATGGGGTGGCAGAGGCGGAAATGGAAAAAACGACAATACAGGCAACCGTGTAGATCGATTTAATGCCTGCGTGGCCTATTTAGATGGTATTCATCCAAGTGTGGTGATGTGCAGGGGCTACTACGGCAGAACGGTTTTGGCTGCGTGGGACTGGCGTAATGGCAAATTAATGTCCAGATGGGTATTTGATACCAAAGATGCGAAAAATCCATTTTCAGGGCAGGGAAATCATAACCTCACGGTGGCCGATGTTGATGGCGACGGAAAGGATGAAATTATTTATGGTTCAATGTGCGTGGATGATAACGGAAAGGGATTGTACACCACAGGCTTAAGACACGGCGATGCCATTCATGTTTCGGATCTTGATCCTGATCGTCCGGGATTAGAAGTTTTTGGGGTGCACGAAATAGAAGAAGGTACAAAAGGCCCTGGTGTTGCGGTTTATGATGCAAAAACCAGCGAAATATTATGGAAAGGCTCGCAGGATGAGGATGTGGGCAGGGGAGTGGCCGATAATATTGATAATACCCGTTTTGGTGCACAGATGTGGTGGTCAGGATCGAACGGATTATACGATATCAAAGGCAAACGGATTGGCAATCAGCCACGATCAACTAATTTTTTGATTTATTGGGACGGTGATTTATCAAGGGAACTTTTAGATGGAAACCACATTGATAAGTATAATGGAGGGCGGCTTTTTACAGCTGAAGGATCGGTATCGAATAACGGAACCAAATCAACCCCTGTTTTAAGTGCTGATGTTTTTGGCGATTGGCGCGAAGAACTGATCTTAAGATCTTATGATAATCAAAGTTTAAGGATTTATACCACAACCATACCAACTGAGCACCGCAATTATACCTTAATGCACGATCCTCAATATCGTTTAAGCATTGCCTGGCAAAATGATGGTTATAATCAGCCACCACATACCGGTTTTTATTTTGGTTTCGGCATGGAAAAAGCACCAAAACCGCACATAACGTTGGTAGAACCTAAGAAATAAACGAATCCGGTAGATATTATGAAATACAACAGATTATATATCCTCTCTTTCATTTTTGTATTTTGTTGCCCCGTGGTGTTTGCACAGACTCTAAAAGAGCAGGTGAGGGTAATTACTCTTTTCGATGAGGACTGGGCCTTTAATCCTGGTGATGTACAGGGTGCAGAAAAAACCGGTTTCGACCAAACCAAATGGCGGAAATTGAATGTTCCGCACGATTGGAGCATTGAAGGGGCATACGATAAAACAAATTTAACTGCCCGCGGAGGCGGTTATTTACCTTCGGGCATCGGCTGGTACCGTAAAACTTTCAATCTTGACGAAAGCTTTTCCAAAAAGAAAGTAACGATAGAATTTGATGGCATAATGGCCAACAGTGAGGTATGGATTAATGGATTTTATTTAGGTAAACGCCCCTTTGGTTACATCAGCTTCAGCTACGATTTAAGTAAATATTTAAATTTTGGGAAAGGCAAAATCAATACAATTGCAGTAAAAGCCGATAATACCGTACAACCTGCTTCGCGTTATTATACGGGTGCCGGAATTTACAGGCATGTGCGCCTTGTTGCCACTGATGCAGTTCATATTGCCGATTGGGGTGTGTACATCACTACTCCTGATGCTACTGCTCAAAAAGCTGCAGTAAAGGTGAAAACGGAAGTGTTAAATGAATCTGGTCAAAGTGCACAGGTTACCATAGAAACATCAGTTTTAGATCCTGCAGGAAAAATTGTTAAAACTGTGCAAAGTAAACAAACCATCGCAGCTGGAAAAAATGGTAGTGTAGATCAGGAGCTCTTGGTAACAAACCCAAAACTTTGGAATCTGGAAAGTCCGGATTTATACCAAACCTTAACAAAAATAACACTGAACGGGAGGGTAATTGACGATCAGCTGAATACTTTTGGGATCAGGGCTTTCAAATTTGATGCTTCAACCGGTTTCTGGTTAAATGGCAAAAACTTTAAGTTGAAAGGGGCATGTTTGCACCATGATGGCGGTGCTGTTGGCGCAGCCGTGCCTTTAAGCGTATGGAAGTTTCGGTTAGGACGTTTAAAAGAGGTAGGGGTAAACGCCATCAGAACAGCGCATAATCCGGTTGCACCAGAGTTTTTGGATCTGTGCGACCAGATGGGTTTCTTAGTAATGGATGAAACCTTTGACACCTGGAATTCGGCTAAAAACAATGGTGAAAAAGGATACAACAGATTTTTTACCGAATGGTGGGAACGCGATACGCGTGATATGGTAATGCGCGACCGTAATCATCCGTCCATCATAATTTATAGTGTTGGAAACGAAATCCATGATGATTTAAACAGTCCTGAAGGATTTAAAAAATATAAGGACCAGCAAGACCTCATTCATCAGCTCGACCCAGGCCGCCCGGTAACCATGGCGCTTTTCCGTCCGGCCAATTCGAAAGTTTACACCAATGGATTTGCCGAAACAATGGATGTTGTCGGGCAGAATTACCGAGAGAATGAATTGGTAGCACTGCACAATCAGAAACCAAATTTAAAAGTAACCGGCACAGAGAATACGCATGTCATTCAGCAATATCTGGCACTTCGCGATAATCCTTTTATGGCAGGTCAGTTCCTGTGGACAGGTTTTGACTATCTTGGAGAAGCTGATTGGCCGCAAATTACCAACGGACAAGGTTTGTTCGACAGGATTGGAAGCTGGAAACAGCAAAGTTTACAACGCCAGAGCTGGTGGTCGGATAAACCTGTGGTACATATTGTCCGTAAAGAAGATAATGCCGGTGCTGGTGCCTGGATCAATAACTGGACACCCACCGATTTTGATACTTACGATGACGCAAAAGTTGCCGTTTACAGCAATTGCGAAGAGGTAGAACTCTTTTTAAATGGTAAATCGCTGGGCAGCAAAGCTAAACCAGCCGATGATTCACCCCGTTTATGGGATGTCACTTTCGAAAAAGGCAGTATTAAAGCAGTTGGTAAAAATAAAGGCAAAGTGGTTTTATCAGAAGAACTTAAAACTGCCGGACCTCCCGCTAAAATTGTATTATCGGTTGATAAAAGCAAAATCAAAAATAGTTGGGAGGATGTGGCTTTTGTAACCGCAAAAATTTATGATGTAAACGGAAATCTCTGTCCAAATGCTGACCAACTGATCAAATTTAGCATTTCAGGCAGTGGAGTTATCGATGCTGTTGATAATGGGAATATAGCCAGTCACGAAATGTACAAAGCCACGCAACGGCATGCCTATCAGGGTGTTTGCATGGCTAATATAAAAGGTAATGCAACTGGAAATGTTGAGGTTAAGGCCACTGCAGATGGATTGGAAGGTGCATCAATAAAATTAGAAGTGAATAAATAATAATACAATGAAGTTTACACCCATAAAACTACTTACCGCAGTAGCCATCATCTTTTTGGCTTCGGCATTTATAAAAGGCGATAAACCTGCTCTCCATACCATTGGCGATTCTACCGTCCGCAATTCGAACAAAGAAACCTGGGGCTGGGGAACACCAATTGCGTCCCTGTTTGATACCACAAAAATCCATGTAGAGAATAATGCCATGGCCGGGAGAAGTACACGCACTTTTTTATCAGAAGGCCGGTGGGATAAGGTCCTGGAAACATTAAAACCCGGCGATTTCGTTACGATGCAGTTCGGGCACAATGACGGAAGTGTACCTGATACCACCAAAGCCGGTAGAAGAGGTGTGTTAAGAGGCACCGGTGAAGAAACCAAAGTACTAACCTGGCCTGATGGAAAGGTAGAAACGGTACATACCTATGGCTGGTATATCCGCAAATTTGTACGCGAAACCAAAGCCAAAGGCGCTACGCCGATTGTATTGTCGATGATTCCCAGAAACATTTTTAAAGATGGCAAAGTGCTTCGGGCCAATAACGATTTCGGAAAATGGGCCGCTGAAGTTGCGAAAGAAGAAAATGCTTATTTCGTCGACCTGAATAAAATTACGGCCGATAAATATGATGCGCTCGGTCCGGATAAAGTAAAACAATATTTCCCCGGCGACCATACTCACACCAATTTAGAAGGTGCAAAAGTTAACGCCGAATCTGTTGTAGAAGGGATTAAAGAATTGAAAGATTGTAATTTGAAAAAGTATCTGAAAGACTAGAAGACGGAGGTTCGAAAGTCCGATGTCCGAAGACTAAGGAGCATAGCCAATCATCCGAAAATTAATCTAAGTAATCTAATAATCTGTAATCAACCCAGAAGGGTGTAATCATTGTCATATGAAATCAACTAAATACCTATATCTAATTCTCTTAACTACCTTCATCATCTTTTCTTCCTGCATCATCTTGAAACAGCAGGCGAAACCCACTTTATTCCTCATTGGCGATTCGACCGTTAAAAACGGAAAAGGAAAAGGCGATGGTTCTTTATGGGGCTGGGGAAGTTTTATCGGTAATCTATTTAACACTGAAAAAATCAATGTCGAAAATGATGCACTTGGCGGCACCAGCAGTCGTACTTTTCAAACCAATGGTTTGTGGGATGCGGTTTTGGCAAAAGTAAAAAAAGGCGATTTCGTGATGATGCAGTTTGGTCATAATGATAGCAGCCCGCTGGATGATACCGCCCGTGCCCGTGGCACCATAAAAGGCATTGGAACGGAAAGTAAAGAAATTTATAACCCGATTAAGAAAAAGCAGGAAGTGGTATATACGTATGGCTGGTACCTGCGCAAATTCATTAGCGATATTAAAGCTAAAGGTGCAACACCGATTGTTTGCTCGCCAATTCCACGCAATCCGGTTAAAGATAACGCGGTGGTTTTAGCCAATGATAGTTATGCAGGTTGGGCTGAAGCGGTGGCAAAAGCTGAAAAAGTTGATTTTATTCCATTAAATCAGCTCATTAAAGATCAATATGCCGCTTTAAGTGCGATTGAGGTAAAGACATTTTTTACCGAGAAAGACCACACCCATACCAACGAAGCCGGTGCGAAGTTAAATGCAGCGGATGTGGTAGAAGGCCTAAAGAAATTAAAAACCAATAAACTGAATAGCTACCTGAAATAAGTCACCGGGCAGGATACTACAGGATGCTTTCCTGCCGATATTGTTTTATTTTAACAGCCTAACCAAATACCAGCGGTAATAAGCCGTTCAATTTTATGCAGATACAGATAAACCGGGTTTTCATAGTGCTGATAGGCATGGCTTTAATATTTTTAAGCATTCCGAAAACACATGCCCAAAGTATTTCACTGGAAGGCAAATGGCGTTTCAAAATAGATACTAAAGATGAAGGCATAAAAGGAAAATGGTATTCATCCGTTCTTCCTGAATCCGTTAATCTACCAGGTTCGATGGCCGAAAATTTAAAAGGTGATGATATTACCCTCAAAACAAAGTGGACCGGAAGCATTTACGACAGCTCTTACTTTTTCCACCCCCGTTTAGAAAAATACCGTAAACCCGGTAACTTAAAAATACCTTTCTGGTTAACCCCTGCCAAACATTATACCGGTGCGGCCTGGTATCAGAAAGATATCGAAATCCCCGCCAACTGGAAGGGTAAGCGGCTGGTATTATCTTTAGAGTATCCCCATTCCGAAACAAGGGTTTGGATAGACGATATCGAAATCGGTACGCAATTTACCTTTGTAGTTGCTCAGAATTTTGCACTCCCGCTAAATTTAAAAGCCGGAAAACATACCATCACTTTACTGATTGATAACCGCATCAAGGCAATCAATGTAGGGCAGGATTCGCATAGTTTAACCGATCATACACAAGGCAACTGGAACGGGGTAGTTGGCAAAATGGAACTGCTGGCCGGTTCGCCTGTTTATTTTGATGATATCCAGGTTTACCCTGATCTGAAAAATAAGTCTGCCAGAGTTAAAATCCAGTTGAAAGCCAATGCCGGCGAATCCTCTACCGGGAAAATTACGCTGGTTGCAACAACTTTCAATACCAAAAATATCCTGCAGGTAAAACCAGTAACAGCGGCTTATCAGATCACAAATGGTGAAGGCAGCCTGGAGATCAATTTTCCAATGGGCAATAAAATAGCCACCTGGGATGAGTTCGATCCGGCATTATATCGTTTAACAGCCACGCTGAATTCGAAAGACGGCAAAAAAGATGAAAAAAAAATACAGTTCGGCATGCGCGAATTTAAAGCGGTAGGCAGAACTTTTGAAATCAATGGGCGTCCGGTTTTTTTACGTGGTACGGTTAATAATTGCGAATTTCCGCTAACCGGTTATCCATCAATGGATGTTGCGGCATGGGTACGTATTTTTAAAATTTCGAAGGCCCATGGCTTAAACCACATGCGTTTTCATTCATTTTGTCCTCCTGAAGCTGCCTTTATAGCCGCAGATCAGATAGGTTTTTACCTGCAGCCAGAAGGACCGAGCTGGGCCAATCATGGTTCATCAATCGGAGATGGAAAACCGATCGACCAGTTTATTTATGATGAAACCAACCGCATGGCTAAAAGCTATGGCAATTATGCATCCTTTTGTATGATGGCCTATGGAAATGAACCACGTGGCAGGCAGGTTGAATACCTGACCAAATTTAATAATTACTGGAAAGCCAAAGATTCGAGACGACTGTACACCGGCGCATCGGTTGGTGGAAGCTGGCCGGTTATTCCAAACAACGAATTTATGGTACGTGCAGGTGCCAGGGGTTTAGATTGGGGCAGAAAACCAGAAAGCATTTCAACCTATGCCAAACAGATCGAACAGTTTACGGTACCTTTTGTGGCACACGAAATGGGGCAGTATTGTGCCTTCCCTAATTTCGATGAAATCAAAAAATATACCGGTGTTTATTGCGCAAAGAACTTCGAAATGTTTCAGGAAGATCTTAAAGATCACGATATGGCTGATCAGGGGCATGACTTTTTAATGGCTTCGGGCAAATTACAGGCACTTTGTTATAAGAATGAAATCGAAAAAGCATTGCGGACGCCAAATTACAATGGTTACCAGCTTTTATCCTTAAATGATTATCCCGGACAGGGAACAGCGCTTGTGGGTGTATTGGATGCCTTCTGGGATGAGAAAGGTTATATCAACGCCAAAGCATTCAAACGTTTTTCTAACAGCACGGTACCCTTATTAAAAGTTTCGAAGTTTGTTTTTACCAATAACGAAACCTTAGCAGCTGCGGTAGAAGTAGCCCATTTTGGGAAAGCACCGATTGAAAATGCAAAACTCTCCTGGACGCTTAAAGATGAAGGCGGCACAAATGTGGCGAAAGGTAGTTTCGATCCTAAAACCTTAGCCCTTACCAATTGTATTATCATCGGAGAGATTAAATTTCCCCTAAATAGCATAACAAAAGCCACAAAACTGAAGTTAGAAGTTACCATTGATGGAACTGAATTTGCCAACGACTGGAGTTTCTGGGTTTATCCTGCAGAATTACCACAGGTTAAAAGCAATGTATATTACTGTACCAGTTTAGATGACAAAGCCCAGTCGGTTTTGGCCGAAGGAGGCAGCGTTTTTCTTAATGCAGCAGGCAAAGTGGTAAAAGGAAAAGAAGTGGTGCAGACTTTTTTACCGGTGTTTTGGAATACCTCATGGTTCAAAATGCGTCCGCCACATACACTGGGGATTTTATGCGATCCAAAACATGCTGCTTTTAACAATTTCCCGACTGATTTCCACAGCGATATGCAATGGTGGGAGATTGTCAATAAATCGCAGGTGATGAACCTCGAAGATTTTCCATCGGGCTTTAAACCAATTGTTCAGCCGATCGATACCTGGTTTCTGAACCGCCGTTTGGCGCTGGTTTTTGAAGCGAAAGTGGGCAAGGGGAAATTAGTAGTTTCGAGCGCCAATCTTTCGCCTGATTTAAAAGGTAGCCCGGCGGCTCAGCAGCTTTATTTCAGTTTACAGCAATACATGATATCTGATCAGTTTAATCCAAAATACGAAGTGGCTTTTAATACCGTAAAAGATATCTTCGAAAGTCCGTCGAAAATCCAGTTCGATACCTTTACAAAAGATAGTCCGGACGAATTAAAACCAAAACCGAAAACCAATTAAGATAAGCGAAACCACCATGAAGAAATTTATATTCAGCTCCGCTATACTATTCAGCATATCTGTCCAGTTAGTTTTGGCACAGAAAATCCCAAATAAAAAGGAGGTTCTAAAAGTATTAAAATCAACAAATGCTTATTTCATGAATAAGTGGCCTGATGCGGGGAAATCGATCATAACCAACCGGGAAAGGCCAAGCAACATCTGGACAAGGGCCGTTTATTACGAAGGATTAATGAATCTTTATCAAATCCATCCTGAAAAAGCGTATTATGATTATGCCGTTCAATGGGGGCAAAAACATAACTGGGGTTTAAGAAATGGCATTAGCACCAAAAATGCTGATGATCAGGCCTGTGGACAAACCTATATCGATCTTTATCAGATTGATCAGCAGCCCGAACGCATCAAAGATATTAAAGCCTCGATCGATCTGGTGATTAAATCGGGTAAGGTAAACGATTGGACCTGGATCGATGCGATACAAATGGGGATGCCTGTTTTCGCCAAATTGGGCAAATTATATAACGATACCACCTATTACAATTACATGTACAAAATGTACCTGCACTCCAAAAATACTGAAGGTGGTGGTTTGTACAATGCCAAAGATGGCCTTTGGTGGCGCGATAAAGATTTTGTGCCCCCTTATAAAGAGCCCAACGGAGAAGATTGTTATTGGGCCAGAGGGAATGGATGGGTGCTTGCCGCATTGGTACGTGTATTGGAAATTATCCCTGAAAATGAACCTCACCGCAACGAATATTTAAAAACCTATCACGAAATGATCAAAGCTTTGGTGCCGATCCAGCGAACTGATGGTTTCTGGAATGTAAGTTTACATGATGCCACGCATTTTGGTGGTAAAGAAACTTCAGGTACGGCATTGTTTGTATATGGTATGGCCTGGGGTGTAAACCAGGGGATTTTAGATAAGGCGACTTATTTGCCTATCATTACCAAAGCCTGGAACGCCATGACCAAAGATGCTGTTCAGAAAAACGGATCCATCGGTTTTATGCAGGGAACAGGTAAAGAGCCAAAAGATGGGCAACCGGTAACCTATACCAGTGTACCTGATTTTGAAGATTATGGTTTGGGCTGTTTTTTATTGGCCGGAACTGAAGTTTATAAACTTAAAAAATAATAAAAATGAATGTCAGAAACCTGACTACTTTATCGGTATTAATGTGGTTGTTCTTGCTGCCTAAACAAAATATGGCACAAAGGGCAGGCATTGCTGTTTCTGAAGTTAACAGTATTTCATCGTTCCCGATTGTTGACGGAGGAAAAGCATCATCCATGTATATCGATGCAAAGGATGCCGAAGTGGTAGGAATTGCGGCCACTGCTTTTAAAGATGACATTCAATTATTAACTGGCCATACTTCGCCGGTTTTTAAAAATAATACAACTTTAAGTGCCTATCCGATCATTATCGGTACGCTTGGGCAGTCATTTTATATCGATCAACTGGCTAAAACCGGGAAAATCGACCGTACTACTTTATCCGGCAAATGGGAAACTTTTTCGGTTTCGGTAATCGAAAATCCTGTAAAAGGCGTAAAAAGAGCATTGGTGATAGCCGGAAGTGACAGGAGGGGAACAGCCTATGGTGTATTTCAACTGTCAAGGATGCTTGGCGTATCACCCCTTTGTTGGTGGGCGGATGTAAAGCCTGCGCCCAAAAAATCTTTATACATTAAAGCTGGTCAGCCATTAGTGGAGTCGCCATCAGTTAAATACCGTGGTATTTTTATCAATGATGAAGATTGGGGCATTCAGCCCTGGGCAGCTAAAATGATGGATACTGATGTGAAAGATATCGGTCCGAAAACCTACACCAAAATATTCGAATTACTGCTCAGGTTAAAAGCCAATTACATCTGGCCGGGTATGCATCCTTCAACCAAAGCGTTTTATTATTATGCCAACAATCCGGTCATGGCCGATAAATATGCCATTGTTTTAGGTTCCAGTCATTGTGAGCCTATGTTACGGAATAATGTTTTCGAATGGGCAGAGAATTTTGAACACGAATACGGTAAAAAACCTGGTGAATGGCGTTACGATCTGAATAAAAATGAAATGGCCAATTACTGGACTGACCGTGTAAAACAAGCTAAAAATTACGAATCAGTTTATACTGTGGGGATGCGTGGTATTCACGACGGCAGTATGCCCCGACCGAAAGATAAAAATGCAAAAGTAAAGTTGCTGGGTGAAATCATAACTGATCAAAGAACAATTTTAAGTAAGAATATTACTAAACCTGTAAGCACTATCCCGCAGATTTTTTGCCCTTATAAAGAGGTTTTATCTTTATATCAGGCAGGATTGAAACTTCCTGATGATGTAACCATTGTCTGGGCGGATGATAATCATGGTTATATCCGCCAGCTTTCTAACCCTGAGGAGCAAAAACGATCGGGCGGAAGTGGGGTGTATTACCATATTTCGTACTGGGGTGCACCGCAAGATTACCTGTGGCTCTCTTCCATTTCTCCATCATTGATTTCTTACGAGTTAAGCAAGGCCTACCAGTATAAAGCTGACCGACTTTGGGTCATAAATGTGGGCGATATTAAACCTGCTGAGATGGAAACACAGTTTGCGATGGACTTGGCCTGGAATGTAAACCAGTGGAAACCCGAAAATGCGGATAAATATGCCGAAAGCTGGGCTACAGAGACTTTCGGTGCCGAATTTGCAGAACCCATTGCTGAAATAAAAGCAATTTATTATCGCTTGGCGCAGGCTGCTAAGCCAGAGCATATGGCCAGTGTTAGTTTTACAGATGTCCAGGCTGAAGAACGTTTGGCCGCTTATGAAAAGATTTATAATCAGGCTAAAAATTTAAATGAAAAGATGCCAGCACGTTTAAAAGACGCCTTTTTTGAATTGATTTTGTATCCTGTTGAAGGCGCCATGCTGATGAATCAGAAGATTTTATACGCCAAAAAAAGTTTGGCCTTGGCAGCAAACGGAGATCAATCCGCTTTGACTTATTCGAAAAAATCGAAAGCTGCTTTTGAACAGATCCAGTTGATCACCAAAAAATACAATGAAGAAATTTCAGGTGGCAAGTGGAACGGCATGATGAACTGGAAACCTCGCGATTTAGCGGTTTTTAAAATGCCAAAAGTGGCCGATTCTATTGCTGCGAGACCATCAGGTGCAGTAGCGAAAACTGAAAATAAAATTATTCTTCAGGCCGCTAAATATGCCGAGAAATCTGTTCCAAAAGGAGTAACATTACAAACTTTAAAAGGATTGGGTTTAGGTGGCGATGGTATTTCGGTTTATCCTTTTACTTTTAAACCAATTGATGAAAAAGAGATTAAAAATGCTGCTTATGCCATTTACAATGTCAATTTTAAAACACAGGGCGAGCACCAGATCGAAGTAAAATGTTTGCCTACGCAAGGGATTAATAACGGCATTAAAGTGCGTTATGCCATTTCTGTAAATAACGATACACCACAGATCATAAACATTTCTCCGGCTTCAGAAAATAACATCTGGAAACAGAATGTGCTTCAGGGTTACGCTTCAGGTTTAACCAAACACGAGATTAATATAACAGGTAAATCGACTGTTAAAATCTATCTGCTCGATCCGGGCTTGGTAATTAACCAGTTGGAAATACAATAAATATGATGAAGAAACTTTTAGCTTTTGCACTAACCTTAATTTTTATATTTTCTATTGCCAGGGCACAAAGCATTGGCGATTATAAATCTGGTTTTAAGAAAACGGGAAATACCATTTCATTTTCAACCACAAGGGGAGAAGTGAAATTCGAATTCTGTACACCGGAAATATTCAGGATCATAACCAGCTGGAGCGGTAAATTCGAAGCCAACGAAAACCTGATGGTAATCAATTACAACTGGCCTAATGTTGCGGTTAAAGTTTCGGATAAAAAAGATCATTTCTTGCTTACCACAGCAAAATTGGTGGTTAAATTATACAAGGCCCCTTTCAGGATTGATGTTTTTGATGCCAAAGGTAAATTACTGAGTAGCGAAGTAAAGGGAGCGGTAAGTAAAGAAAATACGCAGGTTGGGGTAAGCAAAAAACTGCAGGCCGATGAACATTTTTTTGGTTTTGGCGAACGCATGGATTTTATGGATCGCCGTTTTAAAAAACTAAACTTAAATGTAGGCCGTGGTAAAGGTTTGCCGCATGCCATTGGTGCTTACAATATATTAGAGGCCAATTATTGTCCGGTTCCGTTTTTTATGAGTACAAAAGGCTACGGTATTTTCTTCCATAATTCCTTTGCCACCGAATGGGATATGGGCGCCACGAAAAAAGATCAGTACAGTTTTAAAGCTGCTGATGGAGAATTGGATTATTATTTCATGTATGGGCCAACTTTTCCGGCCATTTTAGATCATTATACCAGCATTACCGGCAAATCGCCGATGTTGCCACAGTTCGCCTTGGGCTTACACGCAGGTACGTATAGCGGAGGTACGTGGGGGAATGAGGCACAATCTTCTGATCATTATGTGGTCGAGCTGGCAAAAAAATACAGATCATTGGGCATTCCTGTTGATTTGTTATGGCTGGATTCTACCTGGCGCTTATTTGGCGAAAATGGCGGCAAAGGTGCCACTTCTTTCGAATGGAGAGAAACCTTTAAAGATCCAAAATCGATGTTCGAAAGCATTTACGCCATGAACTATAAAATGGTGGGCTTGCATCTTCGTCCACGGTTTGATAATGCTAAAAAATTAAATTTATTAGATCAGGCGAGAGAAAAAGGTTATACCTATCCCGAAAATGGTAAACCCGGCGAATTTGTAAACTTTTTCGATGAAAAGGCAACACAGTGGTGGTGGGATAACGGCGTAATGCGGGTAGCAAAATTGGGGGCAAAATTTCTCAAAACAGATGAAGGCAGTGCTTTTGGATCTTTAGCCAACGAAAGTGAGAAGGTTGGTCCAACCGGAAAAGATGCCGAACGTTTACATAATCTTTTCCCTATCGCTTATGCCAAAGCGCCTTTTTTGGAGTTCGAAAAGTTTAACGGTTTTAGAGGATTGAACCAAACCCGTGAAGGTTATTCAGGTATTCAACGTTATCCTTATATTTTCGCAGGCGATTGGCCTAGCGAGTGGCAATATTTCGCACCGGTAATTAAAGCGGGTTTAAATGTTGGTCTTTCAGGTGTAGGTTCATGGGCGCATTGTATGGGTGGCTTTGAACATCAGGCTGATCCGGAGCTGTATATCCGTTGGGTGCAATTTGGGATGTTCAGTCCGATTGCATTGGTTTTCGGGATGGATCACCCTGGTTATAAAGAGCCCTGGAAATATGGCGAAGATGCTTTGCGTAATTTCAAAAAATATGATCTGTTGCGTTACCGGTTATTTCCTTACCTGTACACGAGCATGCATCAGCAATACCAAACAGGCTTGCCGATGATGAGGGCTTTAGTATTAAACCATCAGGATGACGAAAATGTATATGAAATTGGCGATCAGTATATGTTTGGCGATCATTTAATGGTCGCCCCGGTAACCACTAAAGGTGCCATTACGCGTTCGGTTTATCTGCCGGAAGGCACCTGGTTTAATTACTGGACAAATGAGAAATACGAAGGCAAAAGTTATCACCATGTGGTGGCACCATTAGATACGATTCCTTTATTTGTTAAAGCAGGTAGCATTATTCCGATGCAGCCGGAAATGACCTACAGTGGCGAAAAACCCGTTGATGTGATTACCCTGGATGTTTTCCCTTACGGCGAATCTAAATATGACCTTTATGAAGATGATAATTTAAGCGCGGCCTACAAAACAGGAAGCTTTGCTTTAACGAAGATCACCTCTTCATTAACCGCATCAAATTTTACACTGAGAGTGGCCAAACCAACAGGAAGTTTTAAGCCCAGTAAGCATAAATATCTGGCCAAAATACATTGGACAGGAAAAGCTGATCCAACAACAGTTTCGGAGAATGGGCAAAAAATAAAAGCTTTAAAAACACCAGATCGTTTAGATAAAACTGAAGGCTGGTTTTATGATACCAGGAATAAAATACTATGGGTTAAATCGGCCGGAGATAACAGTACTGATTTGAGCTTTGTCGTGAATTAATGGGGGAGTTCCTCGGTCTGTGTCCTCACAGACCGAAACGGAACAATAAATTTAACTAATGGTTCGTGGGGATACGAACCACGGCGGATGAGGCTTACTTCTTGGGTATAAAATAGTATTAATGGTTCGAGGGTATCCGAACCTCGGAAGAAACTAAAGGCTGATGAAGGACTCAGTTTGAGTGCCAATGGGTTAGAGATTCTTCGTGCCTCAGAATGACAGATACTGGTTTGTGCGGACATGAAACACGTCAATAAGCTTTGTCATTCTGAACGCAGTGAAGAATCTCAGGGTCAATTCCCTCGGTCTGTGTCCCCACAGACCGAAACTAAAAGATTAATTGTCAGGTGGTTCGTGGGGACACGAACCACGGAAGAAATAAAATCCTTAAATAATAAAATGGATCACATGAAAATTGCATTTAAGATGAAACTTAAACCCGGTTTTGAAACAGAATATAAAAAGCGCCACGATGAGATCTGGCCAGAGCTATCAACTTTATTAAAAGAAAATGGGATCAGCGATTATTCTATTTTTTTAGATGAAGAAACCAATACCCTTTTTGCTGTGCAACAACAAAACGGCAGCTCCTCCCAAGATTTGGGCAGCACGCAGATTGTGCAGAAATGGTGGGCATACATGGCCGATATTATGGAAACCAATGCCGATAATTCTCCAAAAACATTCCCTTTAGAAATGGTATTCCATTTAGATTAACGATATGCAATTACATCGATTCTGTTCTGTTCTGCTGTTTAGCACGCTAACTTTTGGTTTGGCCAAAGCACAAAAGCCTGTAAAAAATACCGGTAGCTGGCCGGTTATCGAAAAGCAGATGAAACCCTGGACCCGCTGGTGGTGGATGGGGAATGCTGTAGATGAACAGAATTTAGACCTTGTTTTAAAGAAATATGCCGATGCTGGTCTCGGTGGAGTAGAAATCACCCCAATTTATGGAGCTAAAGGCTTTGAAAAACAATACCTCCAGTTTTTGTCTCCTGAGTGGATGAGTATATTACACCATACGGTAAATAAAGCCAATACTTTAGGCCTGGGGGTTGATATGAACACAGGCACGGGCTGGCCCTTCGGTGGTCCGCAGATTAAACCTGAAAACGCTGCAACCAAACTAATTACCCAGCAATACACGCTTAAAGCTGGCGAAAAGTTGACGGAAGCCATTAAGGTTAAAGAAGCCAAACAGGATTTCGCGCAGTTACAGGCTTTAACCGCTTACGGTAATAATGGTGAGGTACTCAATTTGCTTTCTAAAGTTCAGTCTGATGGATCTTTAAATTGGTCACCCATTAGTGGCAGCTGGGATATTTATGCTGCTTTTGCAGGTAAAACACGGCAAATGGTTAAACGTGCTGCCCCGGGAGGAGAAGGTTTTACTTTAGATCACCTCGATAAAAATGCAGTTGATGTTTACCTGAAAAGATTTTCGGATGCTTTTAATGGCAAACCACAAGGTATTCGCTCATTTTTCAACGACAGTTATGAAGTGTACGGCGCAACCTGGACGCCAACCCTCTTTCAGGAATTTAAGAAAAACAGAGGTTACGACCTGGCCAGTTATATTAAAGAATTAACCGGTAAAGATTCTACAAACGAAAACATAGCCCGTTTAAAATCCGACTATCGCGAAACCATGGATGAACTTTTACTGCATAACTTCACCCAAAACTGGACCAATTGGGCACATCAGCTTAAATCGGCTACCAAAAACCAGTCGCATGGTTCGCCGGGCAACCTGCTCGATCTTTACGGTGCGGTAGATATTCCTGAAACCGAAACCTTTGGTTCGAGTTATTTTCCAATTCCGGGACTTCGTCGGGATGCAGCGGATATCCGTAACGTAGATCCGGACCCAATCATGAGTAAATTTGCATCCTCTGCGGCACATACCGGCGGTAAAAAACTGGCATCCTCCGAAACATTCACCTGGCTAACCGAACATTTTAAAACTTCATTTTCGCAATGTAAACCAGAAGCGGAGCAATTGTTCTTGGCAGGTATCAACCATATTTTTTATCATGGTACTACCAATTCGCCAACAAATGTGCCCTGGCCGGGATGGTTGTTTTATGCTTCGGTAGAAATGAACCCGAACAACAGTTTATGGCCACAGGCGCAGGGTTTAAACAATTATATCACCCGTTGCCAGTCTATTCTTCAATCGGGAAAGCCAGATAACGAACTTTTAATCTACTGGCCCATATATGATGTATGGAATAAGGCCAAAGGTTTGGATATGGCTTTGAAAGTACATGATGTTGATGAATGGTTACACCCGACAGCTTTTTATAAATTATCAAAAGAACTCTCTAAGTCAGGTTATTCTTTTGATTTCGCATCTGATCGGTTGTTAAAGCAATCAACGGTTAACCAGGCATTAATCAGTACCAACGCGGCAGCTGCGCCATATCAGGTACTCATCGTTCCGCAGTGCGAAATGATCAGTCCGGAAACTTTAGATCAGATGATCAAACTGGCTAGCAACGGCGCAAAAGTTATTTTTCAGGCATTGCCTAAAGATGTTCCGGGTTTAAACAATCTGGATGCCCGAAGGGCGCAGCTAAAAGCCAGCCTGGCTAAATTGACTTTTACCGATGGCCCTAACGGAATTAAACAATTTAAAATTGGCTCAGGCCTAATCTTATTAGCGAACGATATACAAAAAGCATTAAGTTCGATAGCCATTAACAGGGAAACTTTAACCGATACCGGCCTTCAGTTTATCAGAAGAAAAACAACAACCGGTAAATATTATTATCTGGTAAACCATACCGCTAAAGATATCGATACCGAACTTTCCTTAAATGTAGAAGGCAAGGTTTTAATTATGGACCCGCAAAGTTCTAATGTGGGTGTGGCGGCATTACGCGATAAAAAGGTTCGCGTACAGCTTAAATCGGGGGAGAGTTTATTTTTAAAAGTGGAGCGTAATGGAACAATCAATACGCCCTGGGTGTATTTAAATAAAGCTGCGAACACCATCAATCTTAACCAGTCCTGGAATTTACATTTTACTGAGGGCGGACCTGAGCTTCCTGCAGATCAGCAATTAGCTAAACTGGTCAGCTGGACCACTTTGAGCGACCCTAAACTACAGGCCTTTTCAGGTACTGGTGTTTATACTTCAGGTTTTAACTTAAGCTCAAAAACCGCTAAAGAATATGTTTTGAACCTGAACCAGGTTGATGAAAGTGCCAGGGTGTGGATCAATGGACAGGAAGTAGGTATTTTATGGAGCATTCCTTTTCAGGCCCGTGTGGGTAAATATTTAAAAGCAGGTCATAATACCATTAAAATTGAAGTGGTTAATTTGATGGCGAACCGCATCCGCGATATGGACATCAAAAAAATACAATGGCGGAATTACCACGAAATCAATTTCGTTAATATTAATTATAAGGATTTTGATGCTTCAAGCTGGAATGTAATGTCTTCAGGATTAATCGGTCCGGTTACCATTATGCCTTATCAATAAATTTTCGCTAACATAAATGTATAGCACAAATCACATCTGTTTTTTAAAATGTGTATGAATAATTAGTCGAAAAAGATTTAACAAATAAATTTTAAACATCGTTAATCGATTTAGTATGCGTTGGGCTTCTGTTTAGCATTCATGATAATATTTTATAAGAAAAAGACAGGATAGTACAGGATGGAAATTTTATACCTCCTGTTTATATTTAAGAAATAATTCACTAACCAAATAACTAATAAACCAACACCTACAACGTTTCGTTAAACTAACGCTATGCAATAAAAAATCTACGTTTTTCTCCATTCTTTTCTAACCAATCCCGCTACTGATTTCTATTGTTATCGCAGTTTAGCTAATGGGCGTTCGCACCCAATAGAATTGCTATGAGTAAAATTTTACCCAAATTTTTAATCGTTTTTTTAACAGTTATTTTTTTTCTGAGCAGTTGCCGGAAAAAAGAATTCGATGATTTTTATGGTCGCCCGGAGAATTTGGGAGATCCAATTTACCAGCAACTTCAGGCAAAAGGGAACTTTGCCAAATTTCTGGATTGTATTGATAAAGCCGGTTACAAAGAAACCCTGAGTACGGCAGGCTCGTGGACGGTTTTTGCACCCACCGACGAAGCATTTGCCACTTATCTGAAAGACAATAATTTAACTGAAGTTTCGGTAGATCTTGCTTCCAGAATTGTTCGTTACGCCATGATTTATGATGGGGAGAAGGTGGAGCGTTTGAGCGATTTTTTCTCTGTTAAGGGATTTATCAAAAACAGCGCCTTTAGAAGAAGAAGCGTGTACTACGATTTCGTTTATGACGGAAAAGACAATAATGGAAATGCAATTAAGGTTATTGCAGCAAACCGTAATGGTTCTTATCTGGCAACCGATTTTAACAATAAGAATATTACCTATTTTTTATCGCCTTACATGACATTCAATGGTCTGTCGGCTGCCGATTATAATTTCTTCTATCCAAACACTGCTTACAATGGCAACAATATAGGTGCAGCAAGATTAATTGACGGACAACAGAATATTGTAGCCGAAAATGGTGTAATCCATGTAATCGACAAGGTATTAACCCCGCCTCAAAGTATTGATCAGTATATTAACGAAAAGCCCGATTACAGTGTTTTTAAAGGCTTACTGGATAAGTTTGTTACCTATTCTTTAAACACCGATATCTCTCACCGTTACGAGGTGCTGAGTGGTAAAGCGGCCAATGTTTATGCCAAAACCTACAGTACTTTACTGGCTTTCTCGCCAAACAACGAAAATTATTTAAAAGTAGATGCAAATGATGCGCAACAGGGTTCGTACAGCATTTTTGCCCCTACCAATGCTGCAGTAAATACTTATGCCCAAAATGTATTGCTTAAATATTGGAAGAAAAAAGGCGTAAACAACCTGAACGACCTTTATGTAGTGGCACCCGATGTAATTAAGGATTTTGTGAATTCACATTTGTTTACCACTACCGTTTGGCCAAGCAAATTTGCCACTACGCCCAATGCCCTAAACGATTTTACAACCCGTGTAGTAGCCGATGTGGTAGATAAACAGGCCCTGAGCAATGGCTTTTTATATGGTATAAATAAGGCCCAGAATGCGAATGTATTCTCTACAGTTTATGGCAATGTAAACCTTGATCCCGATTACAGTGTGATGAAACAGGCTTTAATTTATTTCGGGCTGATACCTGCCTTAAAAACACCAACATTGCGTTATGTGGTGGTGATGATTCCTGACGTAACGCTTAGGAGAATGGGTTTTAATTACGATCCGTTTTATGCATCAGCCCCGATTAGAGGCGATTTAGTCGCACTGAAACGCATTTTGCAAACCCACATTATTGCTTTGGGCGATAGGGATATCCCCAACTTTAGCACCGGATCCGGAATTTTAGAAGCCTCGAACGGCGAATATATTAAATATGCTGCCGGGAAACTGATTTCGGCAGGTACACAGGATAGTGTTGCCGTTGCCAAACAAAGTATCCCAGTCGATTCTATCAGCACCTCACCGGTTAATGGTGCAGCCGTTTACGGAAAAGAAGCACTTACCTATACCGTGCTGAACATTGGCAAACACATCGAAAAATATGGTACACTCACTACCGATCCATATTATTACTTTTTTCAGTTGTTAAACAATAACATCATTTACACTAAAGCCACTGGTGTAATACAAGGAACCGTTGAGGGCGTAAACTATACCGTTTTTATCCCTACCAATGCGGCCATCATGCAGGCTGTAAAAGATGGTATTTTACCTGGTAACGTAACCACAGGCATTCCAACTACTGCTCCAACCGATGGTTCGGATGTAACCAGGGTGAGTAAATTCCTCCTCTACCACATAATCAATAAAAATACAATTGCAAGCGACGGGCAAAAAACCGGGCAGTTTGAAACCCTAATGAAAAACGACGGTGGTGATGCCGCTAAGATTACCGTTGCCATTAATACCACCTCTTCTTTAACGCTTAGAGATGTAGTCGGCAGAACAGCTAACGTGCTTTTAAACCCGGCAGACAGGAGCAATGTATTATCAAACCGTACAGTAATTCATCAGATCAATAATTACTTAAAATATCAATTCTAAACCGATATGACTAAAAAATATACTTTACGTTTATTTGCCTTGCTGTGCCTTTTATTTGCGTCTGCTATTGCTGGTGCACAACAAATTAACTACGTGCGGGGTAAGATTATTGATAAAAAAGATAAACAGCCCATTATCGGTGCTTCGGTAGTAATTGTTGATAAAGACCGCAGGGTAATCAAAGGGGTATCATCTGATATTGATGGTAACTATACCTTGCCTGTTGCCGATAAAACCTACCGGATTTCAGTTTCTTACATTGGCTATAAATCAACTGCGCCTGTTGCAATTGATAAGGCCACCATTAACTTTCAATTAGAAGCTTCAGATAACCAGATGGATGAGGTTCAGATTGTTTCGAAAGCCAGGGCTGATAATGGCAGCGGGATGAATATCGATAAGCGGGATCAAACTTCTGCTATAGGAACCATTAATGCCAAAGAACTGGAAGATATGCAGGCCGCCTCTATCGATCAGGCTTTGCAGGGCCGGTTGGCAGGTTTGGATATTGCAGCGAGCAGTGGCGATCCCGGTGCCCCGATGCAGATCCGGATCCGTGGTACCTCTTCCATTAATGGTGCGGTAGATCCCTTGATCGTAGTGGATGGTATGCCTTACGATATTTCCATTCCATCTGATTTTAACTTTGCAACTTCTGATGAAACCAATTACGGACAGTTATTAAATATTGCCCCTTCAGATATTAAAGACATCAGTGTGTTAAAAGATGCTGCGGCTACGGCTATTTGGGGTTCGAGGGCAGCAAATGGTGTTTTAGTGATCAATACCAAAAGGGGAACAATGGGGCCGCCTACTATTTCTTATAATTTTAAAGGCTCTTATTCAAAACAGCCAAGCCCTATACCAATGCTTAACGGTAACCAATATTCATCGTTGGTTTTAGAAGAGTTTTACAATGCTGGCCGACAGTTTTCTACTTCAGAGTTTGCCAAAGAATTTCAGTACGACCCGAACGATCCATACAATTATTTTAATTACAGCAACAATACCGATTGGTTAAAAGCCATTACCCGGATCGGCTACCTTCAGGATCATAACCTCTCCATTTCGGGTGGGGGCGAAAAGGCCAAATACAGGGCATCGCTAAATTATTTTAACCAGGAGGGTACTACCCGTGGTACAAGTTTAGGCCGTTTAAGCGCCCGTGTAAATTTAGATTACCAGGTATCTAATAAAATCAGGTTTAGTGCCGATATTGTGTACACGCACATCGATAACGAAAATCTGTACAGCACAAAGGTTAGGGATATTGCCTATCAAAAAATGCCAAATCAATCGGTTTACGAGTATGATGAATACGGTAATTTAACCTCCAATTATTTCAGTCCGCTGGCTACCGCTCAGGGCAATTATCCGGGCACTTACAATCCCCTGGCTATGGCAAATGCAGCCAGTAACCACCAGCTTGGCGAAAGGGTAATTCCGAAATTCTCCTTACAGTACCAGATTGTTCCCGAGCGTTTAAGGTTAAATGCAAATTTTCAGGTCGACATTAACAATTCTAAAACCAAAACCTTTTTGCCACAAATTGCAACAGGTAAACTATTTACCGATGCTGTTGTAAATTCGACGGGCGATGTGGATGGCGATGGGTTTACCATGGCTTCTAACATTACCCTGGCTTACACGCCCGAACTTGGCAAAAAACACGATCTGATCGCTTTTGCAAGGTTCGATAGTAACGATAGCCGTAGAACAGGGCAGGGCATGTTTGCCACCAACACGGCATCATCTTACCTCGCCGATCCATCTATTGACGGACGTACAAATGCAACCGGATCTGCCTATTCATCTTATGCACAAAGCCGCTCTGTTGGTTTGCTATTGAGTGCGCAGTACAAATTTTTAGACCGCTATATTTTTAATGCCGGTATAAGGGGCGATGGTAACTCTAAGTTTGGCCCGAATAACCGTTATGGCGTATTTCCTTCAGCATCACTTCGCTGGAGGATTTCAGGGGAGCCGTTTATGAAAAGAACTGAAAAATACATTGATGATTTCAGTTTCAGGGCCAGTTACGGTATTGTAGGTAATGCACCCCGTGGCGATTATACTTATTTAAATACCTATCAGAATTATGGTTTCAGTTACCTGGGCATGTCTGGCGTATATTCCAGCAATCTCGAATTATCAGATTTAAGGTGGGAAAAAGTAGCTCAATCCAACCTCGGGCTTACGCTAAACATGTTTAAAAATGCCATCAATATGGATTTTGATATCTACCGCAAGCGTACAACCGATTTATTTTATCCCGGTATTGCCATCCCAACCTATAATGGTTATTCGGGGGTAGACCTGAATGTGGGTACGATGGATAACCAGGGCTGGGAATTTAACCTGAATGCCACACTGATCAGAAAGAAAAATTTTAGATGGGACTTCAGTTTCAATATTTCCCACAACGAGAATATCATCCGCGAAATCGACCCGCTTTATCCCCGCGAAAACAAAGGAAAAATCACCACAAACAATGTGTTTAAGGTTTATATTCAGGAAAACAACCCGTTTGGCTCTTTTTACGGATTTAAGTTCAAAGGTGTTTACAAGGATCTGAACTCAACGATTGCAGTGGATGAAAGCGGCAACCAGATCGTTGGTCCCAATGGGCAAAAAGTGTATATGCGTTTTGCATATCCGTCTATCGATTACGTATTCCAGCCTGGTGATGCCATGTACGAAGATATTAACCACGACGGAAATATCGACTATAAGGATATTGTGTATTTGGGTAACAGTAATCCCAACTTAACCGGAGGCTTTGGCACCGGAATTACCATCAACGGCAACATCCGCTTTGGTGCCAACTTTAGTTACCGCACCGGTTATCAGATCATCAACGGAACAAAAATCACCACCACCAATATGAATGGTTTTAGTAACCAAAGTACAGCCGTGTTAAGACGCTGGAGGGCTGAGGGCGATGTAACTGATATGCCCAGGGCTGTATATGCTACCGGATATAACTTTTTAGGATCAGACCGGTACGTAGAAGATGGTTCTTACCTGCGTTTGCGTAGTGTAACCCTGAAATACGATTTTAGTAAAAACTTTATGAAAAGACTGGGGATGAAAAGTTTAAGTGCCAATTTAATGGTGGAGAACATTTTAACCTTTACCAAATACACAGGTCAGGATCCGGAAGTCCCGGTAAAACTAACAGCATTTTCTACCGTGGTTGATAATTCTACCACGCCTCCGATCAAAACAATCACCCTTGGTTTAACCGCAAATTTTTAATCAGCAACACCATGAAAAAGATTTTATATAGTACAGGCATAATCGTGATGCTGATCATGAGCAGCTCGTGTAAAAAATGGTTGGATTTACAACCCCGGGATGGCATTACGCGGCAGGGCTTTTGGAAAACCAAAGAAGATATTCAGGCTGCGGTTGCAGGTTGTTATGCATCTTTACTGGCCTCTCCGCCAAATATTACAGATAAAGCATTAACCGAGTATATATTTATATACGGCGAAATACGGGCCGATATGATCGATGCCGGACCAAATGGAACCATTGAAGAGAAGGATGTTTTTGATAACAATATTGTTCCGGGCAATACCTTAACCAGCTGGGCCGCTTTTTACCGCACCATTAACTTTTGCAATACCGTACTGGATTTTGCGCCTGCGGTAAAGGAAACCGATCCAACTTTAACCGACGTACAACTAAATGCCTATATCAGTGAGGCACTTGCGCTCAGGAGCATGATGTATTTCTATCTGGTCAGGAATTTTAGGGATGTACCCTTAAAATTAACTTCTTCATCAAAAGATACCGATTTGCAGGAGCTTACTAAAACGCCTGCTGCCGATATTCTGAACCAGATCGTAGCCGATTTAAAAAAGGCTGAAGCCGGAGCGGTAAACACTTATGGCAATACCGTATCAGATAAAGGAAGAATTACAAAATTTACGGTTAATGCCTTATTGGCCGATGTGTATTTGTGGATGGATAACTTTAACGGCTGCATTACCGAATGCAACAAAATCATGGATTCGCAGAAATTTGCCGTTCAGGGGGCGGCTTCCGGCTGGTACAACAACGTATTTTACAATGGCAGTTCAACCGAAACCATTTTCGAATTCTCGAATAAAAACGCCGTAAACAACGTATTCTATAACTTACTTGTACAATCTAAAAAACGCTTTATTGCTTCGGGCATTTTAACCTCCGATATATTTACTCCGGATGATGTAGATCCCGACCGCGTTTATGATATCCGCGCTTCGGCATTTTACAGTGGCGATAACAGCATTGTTAAATATGGTACCGAAAACCCTTCTTATGTAAACTGGCAGGCTTACCGCTTATCCGATATCTGGATGCTAAAAGCCGAGGCTTTAGCTTATACAGGGGGAGGAGCACAGGCCATTAACCTCATTAAAGATTTAAGGTTAAAGAGAAACGCCGTTAAAACAACCGAACAAAGCCCCGACGAAAATGACAAGGATGCCATATGCGATTACATTTTAGCTGAGCGATCGCGCGAATTTGCTTTTGAAGGCAAACGCTGGTACGATTTACTGCGGATTGCCAAACATGAAAATTACAGACGCATTAACGTATTGCTTGAGATGGTTGCCAGAACGGTATCACCTGCCGTACAACAATCGGCTATAACCAAATTCAGGGATGTAAACAGCCATTATTTACCCATCAACGAAAACGAGCTTTTTGCCGATTCAAAACTTGTCCAAAATCCATTTTACACCAAATAAATTTTAGCATGATGAAAAATAATCCGAATGTACGCAGCTTCGCCGTTTTGATGGTGATAGGCGTTATTGCTTTTATATTTGTAAATGCATGTAAAAGAGAATCGTACACCTTAGCCACCACAGATGATGTAAACATTACCGGCTATCTGGATAAATACCCCGATAAGTTCTCGATGATGAGGCAGATTGTAGAACGCTCGGGCACGGCGGGATATTTGGGTGCTTATGGCAGGTACACTTTATTTACCCCCACCAATGATGCGGTTACCGCCTGGCTTAAAGGCATTGGCAAAGCAAATGTATCCGATTTAACTGTTGAGCAATCGAAGGATATGGTTAAATTCCATTTACTGCCAGATACAGTTGCAACCAATCGTTTTACAGATGGGAAATTGCCACAAATTACCTTATATGGCCAGTACCTGCAAACAGGTGCCATAAACGATGGCGGTGTAAGTAGCTATATTGTAAACAAACAGGCCAAAATAAGCCAATCCAATGTAAGGCTGGGTAATGGAATTGTTCATGTAATTGATCATGTTTTGATTCCGGCAACATTAACAACCGCTCAAACCATTGAGGCAAGCGGCCGGTATAAATATTTTACGCAGGCTTTAAAAGAAACCGGTTTCTACGATTCGTTAAATGTGGCTTCATCGGCCGTAAAAGATACCACCCGTCGCCTTCAAACCGCCATTATCGAATCCGATTCTGCTCTGGTAAAAGCGGGTTACTCCAGTTATGAGGCGTTTAAGGCTAAATTTTCTAAAACGGGCGACCCGAAAAACCATAACGATAGTTTATGGTTATACATTGCTTATCACCTTTCGGCCGGGGCCACCTATACACCAGATATCATTTCATCAACCACCATTAATACTTTAGCCCCAAAAGAAGTAGTTACAACCAAATACATTAATCAGAAAATTTTACTTAACGACGATGAGTTTAACGGTGTGTTAGAACCCGGGGTAGAAGTAAACAGAACCTTTAGCAACATCACAACCGCTAACGGTGTACTCCATGAAACTAAAAACTTATATGCCATTAAGGTACGCTACCCAACGGCAGTATTTTTTGATGTGTGCGACCAGCCAGAACTCAAAGCTAACCCGATCTGGCGCGGCCGTAACGGTGCAACAAGCGGTACAATACCCTTATTTGCCAATGGTGCCAGTACATTAGCCGGATTAAGGGTAAATAACCCTGCTAAAGCCACCTTACCTCAATACTATGATTACGCAGTATCTGTTTTCGGGCAGACCAGAAGAGTGGCTTATGATGATAAATTAGTATTGTCGTTAGGCTTAACCAATGCAAACCGGGCAATATGGGTAGAGTTAAAAACGCCCATGCTGGTAAAAGGTAAGTATAAAGTTTGGGTTTGTTACAGCTATAACGGTTCATCGCCGCTTTGCCAGGTAGGGATGGATATTGGCACCCCCGATGCGCAGATACTGCCCAATCTGGTAGATTTCAGGCAATCGCTTACTTCTTCCGGAATGACTGATGCAGGTGCGGCCTTACCAAGTTCTGATCCATTAATGTTAGCACAGGGTTTTAAACGCTATCTGGCCACTACTAACGATAAAGATAAAAACGGCAATCTGGGTTTAATCCAGCCTGCGGTTAAAAATAACTGGGGAAGTGCCGTAGCCCGTTTGGCAGGAACAGTAAATATTACCACAACTGACAGACACTGGATCAGGTTAACCATGGTAGGTGGTACCGAGGCCTCCGGTACAGGGTCAGGAGGTACCTGGCTGGATATGATCCAGTTTATACCGGAAAACGACGACCAGAACTATCCAAGGTTTTCGCCGGGTAAAGACGGTCTGATTTTTCAAAAACCCTAATCATTAAATAGGAGGCTGTGCCACAAACAGTGGTGCAACCTCATTTTACAGCAAAAAAATACACCTGTAAAAGGGGAATAAAAGAATAGAAATGAAAAAATATATATTACATACCATATTATTACTGGGAGCAGTGCTTTGGCTGGGAGGATGTAAAAATGCGTTGGAAGAACATGCAGAAATAGTAAATGTGGACAATACCACCGATCTGTTGCAAAAAATTGCTGCTCAGCCCGACTTAAGTAAGTTTGCCGGATACGTGAGGAGTACCGGTTACGATAAACTGCTTACCTCATCGCAAACCTATACGGTATGGGCGCCTACAAATGATGCATTGGCAACGCTTGATGCTGCCATTATCAGCGATCCTGTTAAACTAAAAGATTTTGTGGCCAACCACATAGGCTTAACTGCTACCGCTGCACCTAAGGGGCCTACTGATACCATTAAAGTATTGCTTCAAAATAAAAAATACGCTACCATGGTAGGTTCTACCTTCGAAGAAGCGGCTATTGTAGGTAAACCTGCTTTTGTAAAGAACGGTGCTTTGTATGTAATCGATAAAGCGGTTCCAACCAAGCTAAATGTTTGGGATTTTATGCTTGGCAGTACCGATGCATCCATCCAAACCAATTACATTGCCAATTTATCTGTACAGGTTATCGATACCGCCAATGCAACCATTATTGGTTACAATGCTTTAGGCAATCCGATATTTGCACCCAACCCACCAATGGTATCAAGAAATGCCTATTGGAACAGTGTTGCCGATTTAAGGACAGAGAACCAGCAGTACACCTTTTTTATGCTACAGGATGCCACATTCACTACCGAACGCAACCGTTTAGAGCCTTTTTATCCAAATGGCGGAGCGTTTATTCTGGTGCGCGATCTGGTGGCAAAAGGTTTATACACGCTGGATAAATTACCTGATACCCTGATTTCGACAAGGGGTGTTAAAATTCCCATCAAAAAATCGGCTATTGTAAAATCGTACCGCGCCAGTAATGGAATAGTCTATGTCATGAATGCATTACCATTCCGAACAAAAGATAAAGTGCCAGCCTTTAAAATAGAAGGCGAACTACCCTTTAGCTTTAGATCGGATAGAACAGGCAATACACTGTACCGGTTAAAGCTGGATGATAAGGGCATTCCTTATAGAGATATTGAGGTGTATAACCATGGCGTTGCCGAATATTATGTTCAGTACCTCTCAACCGTTGCTTCGGTTAAATACAAAGTATATGCAAGGGCCATATCAGGCGGGCAAGGTGATGCCCAGGTAGCCAATTTTACCCAAAGATATTTTATTTACAACCCAGCCACTTTGGTTTTCGACTTATTTGCCACACAAACGGTAACGCCTTTAAATTACGCAGAGGTTTACCTTGGCGATTACACGCCACAACAATACGGGCAATTACAGTTACGCTTAACGGCAGCGAATACCACATCTAAAGACCAAAATACGCTTATTTTAGATTACCTGCGATTTGAACCCATTCTTCCTTAAATAAGTAATCTGACTCAAAAAAAGACTATGCATAATTTTACCATCATAAAAAAAGGAATTTTATTTGTACTGTTTGGGCTGATGTGCTCGGCTATGGCTTTTGCTCAGCAAACCGATACCGGCAAAACAGATTCGAGCCAGTACAGTACCGATACCACTACCGTAAAGGTGCGGCAGAAAAAACTGGCAGGCCAGAGAATAACCGGCATTGTGGTAGATGGGTACACCAATAAGCCCATTACCGGAGCCAAACTAACTGTAACCGATTTTTCGGGTGCTTTAACAGATAACAACGGGAAGTTTAGCATCATTGTCCCCGATTTTAACGCAACCATTTTAGTCAGTTTTACCAATTACCACACTAAATTATTACCGGTACATAAAGGTAAGTTGGCTACAATCAAAATTTATCCAAATGGCTACAATTCATTATTTACCGAAGTAACTTTGCCTGCTGGTATGCAAAACCTGGCGCGGTCTCAGTCGGCCTTAAGCTACCTGAATCCTCAGGGCGGCTGGAGCGCTAACTCCGAAACGCCAGACAGTTATATACAAGGCCGTATGGCCGGGGTTAATGCAATCAGAAGATCGGGAACCCCGGGGATTGGTGCCGATGTATTTGTACGCGGTTTCACTTCCCTGTATGCCACAAACCAGCCCTTATATGTGGTGGATGGTATGGTTTACGATGCCAATTCTTATGGTACATCGCTCACCACCGGGCATAAAAATAATCCTTTACAATTTATTGATGTACGCGATATCGAAAACATTACGCTCATTAAAGATGCATCGGCCGCTGCGGTTTATGGCACCAAAGCTGCAAACGGCGTAATGATTATTACCACCAGCCATGCCAAAGATTTAGCCACACTGATCGATTTTTCGGCATATACAGGGATTAACCTGAAACCTAAAAAAATCAACGTAATGGGGGTAGACGATTACCGCAGTTATTTATCTGATATTTTGAAAAGCCAGGGTTTAAGTGCCGGTGAAATTGCCGCTAAACCTTATATGAACGATGATCCAAATCCGGTAACCAATCCAACCTACCAGATGTACCACCAAAATACCGATTGGCAGAACGAGGTTTTTAAAAACAGCATCGATCAGAGTTATTACCTGAAAGTTAGTGGCGGCGATAACATTGCCAAATACGCGCTTTCTGCAGGTTATTCATCAGATAAAGGCATTATCGATTCAACAAGCAACAACAGGTATTCCATGCGTTTCAACAGTGATCTAAATCTGACCAAGAAACTTACAGGAAACACCAATTTATCGTTTACCTATGCCGAGCAACGGTTAAAAGACCAGGGTTTATCGGCCCGTTCAAACCCGATCTTCCTGTCGCTGGTTAAGGCACCGTTTTTGGCTGTAAATGAGATTAGCGCAAGCGGGGCGGTTTCTCCAAACCTGGCCGAAGCCGATACATTGGGCGTAAGTAATCCAAGGGCATTAATAGAAAAAGGACTAAATCAGAAAAAAGCCTACCGCTTTTTTGGTAACATTAATTTTGATTATGCTTTTAACAAAACCTTCAAACTTTCTAATCTTACAGGGATAACCTACGATAAAACTCAGGAAACGTTGTTTATTCCGCGGAAGGGCGTAACTAACGAAATTTTGCCAACCACCATTGGCGATAGTAAACTGGGAACGCAGGTGATCCGTTATTTCAGTGTTTTCGACGATCTGCATTTAAGCTTCGATCGTAAGTTTGGTAACAACCATACTTTACATGCGGCATTGGGTACACGTTATACTTCGAGCCAGAGCGAGCAGGATTATGCCATTGGATACAACTCCGCAACCGATGTATTAATCAGTATTGGCAACAGTAATGCCGCGCTGCGCTATTTTGGGGGTGACATTGGCAAATGGAGCAATTTGAATAGTTACTTCACAGCCAATTATAACTATAAGGACAAATATTATTTAAGTCTTAATGCTGCTGTAGATCAGTCATCGAGGTTTGGCCGTAAAGATATTTCTTCTTCAGTTCGCTATATTGGCGGTTATGGTTTAGATATCCTCGGTAATAAATCGGCTATTCTGCCTGCCTTAAGTGCTGCGTGGTTAATCTCCTCAGAGAACTTTATGCGCGATTATAAATACATCGATTTATTGAAATTCAGGTTAAGTTACGGTTTGGTTGGCAACGATGATATTGGCAACTATAACAACAGGCAATACTATGTTTCCCAAAACCTGCTGGGTTTACAGGGCCTTGTTCGTGGCAACATTGCTAATCCTGGCATCCAGTGGGAGCAGGTAGCCAAATTTAACACCGGTGTAGATGCTTCGTTTTTTAATGAACGTTTAAGCCTGAGCCTCGATTATTACATCCATACCACCAGCAAAATGCTGGCTTATGTGCCTGTTGCATCAGTAGGAGGGATCAATTCTTATATCGATAACCAGGGCGGTATGCGTACCTCAGGTTTGGATTTTGGGTTAAACAGCCGCATTTTAAATAAAACCTTAAAATGGGATTTAGGCATTACCCTGGGTACCTATAAGAATAAAATAAGTAGCTTGCCCGGCGGTACCGATATTTTAACCAGTTATGCCAATGGCACTTATTTAACCAGGGTGGGCCAAACGGCAAATTTATTTTACGGTCAGCGTACCAATGGTGTATATGCTACCACTGCCGAGGCTACTGCAGCAGGGCTATCCATCAGGAATAGTTCAGGTGCTTTAGTGCCATTTACAGGTGGAGATACCAGGTTTATCGATACCAATGGCGATAAAATTATTAATGACGCAGATCGTGTGGTTATCGGCGACCCAAACCCC
Source organism: Pedobacter sp. 22226 (assembly GCF_052045455.1). NCBI lineage: Bacteria > Pseudomonadati > Bacteroidota > Sphingobacteriia > Sphingobacteriales > Sphingobacteriaceae > Pedobacter > Pedobacter sp. 22226. The sequence goes on from NZ_JBQEPB010000001.1 coordinate 733,861, forward strand.
AATGTATATGGAAGTGTTAACAATACGTTCAGCTATAAAAACTGGAGTTTAGATGTGCTCTTCTCTTTTGTGGCGGGCAACGACATTTACAACTACACCCGTTCGGTATTGGAATCGGGAAACAGTTATTATAACCAGACTGATATTGTGCGTAACCGCTGGCGCGGAGAGGGCCAGGTAACCAATGTGCCTAAGGCAAGTTATGGCGACCCGATAGGCAACGCACAGTTTTCTGACCGGTGGATCGAAGATGGCTCTTACTTACGTTTGCGCACGGTGAATTTAACCTATAATGTACCGCTAAAAGCAAAGGCAATTAAATATGCCAGGCTTTATGCAACAGCCAGCAATGTATTCACCTTAACTAATTACTTAGGTTACAATCCTGAGTTTAGTGCCTCGGGCAGTATCTTCACTCAAGGTGTAGATACCACTTTGGAACCTCAGTTCAGGTCGTTCCAGCTGGGCGTTAGAATTGGTTTATAATTGATAATGTTTAAAAAGATGAAGATGGATTTTAATAAAAAAGTTATTGCCCTTTTAGCGGTAGCCCTGCTTGCAACAGGTTCGTGGTCGTGCAAAAAAATTACAGACGAAGTACCCGAAGATAAATTGGATATTACCAATGCCTACCGGAACGTGGGTGATGCAGATGCAGCGGTTATTGGTGCTTATGGTCAGTTTTTGGGGCTCGAAAAATTATATATTTTGCAAAATGAACTACGTGGCGATCTGGTAGATGTTACGGGTAATGCCGATGCATATTTAAAGCAGCTATCAAACCATACCACCAGCAAAGATAACCCTTATGTCGACCCGCGGCCTTATTACACGGTGATCTTAAATATTAACGACGCACTTAAAAATTTTAATTTGATGCTTGCCGAACATCGGATGAGTGTTGATGATTACAATAAACATTATTCCGATTTGGGTGCTTTGCGCAGTTTTATTTATTTGCAGCTGGGTGCGCAATACGGTAGCATTCCCTATATCACCGAACCGGTAGAAAAGGTAGAAGATGTTAAAAATTTAAGCCTTTATCCCCGCATATCTTTCGATGAGCTGTTAACCCGACTAATTGATTTTACCGAAAAGCTACCTTATAAAGAGGTTTATTCTTATCCGGCAGGCAATGCGTTAAATGTGGCCATCGACGGGCAGAACACCCAAAAAATATTCATCTGTAAACCTTTTATTCTGGGCGATTTATATTTATGGAAGGGTAATTATTTAAAAGCTACAGAGAATTATGCAAAGGTGATGAATGTAGAAAATACCAATACCAACATCAATGTTCAGTTTGATGCGTATAAAGTAGTTGGTTATTTAAGTTCTGCCTACAACGATCTGGTGGTTCGTTATACCAGGGCCCAGGATGAAGGTGCTTTAATTACCGATGGTGGCTGGCGCAATATGTTTATACAGCCTACTAATAACATCACTTGGAATTCGGAGTTCTTTTGGGGCATACCTTATAACCCGGGTTATAAACCTGGTAATCCAATGGTTGATGTTTGCTCTTCCCTGTATGGTAAATATTTGATCAAACCATCGCAGGTAGCAATCGATAACTGGAATGCACAAAGGCAATACAGTGGCATTCCTTATGATGCACGCGGAAGATTATCTTACGAAAATTCTGCCGCTGGTCCGGTAATTACCAAATTAACAGATAACAATACTATATTGAGTAGTTTTAATAAAGGTGGTAAATGGGGCATTTATCGTGCAGGTCTTTTGCATCTGCGTTTTTCTGAAGCAGCAAACCGCGATGGCCAGAGCAAATTGGGATGGGCCTTTTTAAATACCGGAATTCAGGACACTTATTATACAGGTACTTTCGTGAACGGGGCTAAATCGCCTGTGTCAACAGCCGAAATTAACACCATGCAAACACCTTATCCTACCTCATCGCCATATTATTTTGATGCAAGAAGTAATTCTGATTATAAATCGCCATGGTATAGAAATACAGGAATCAGAAACAGGGCAAACGTGCGCCCTATTGATGTAAGCTTTCAAACTGATATGTTGGGTTTAGAAGGAAAAATTATTGATGAGGATGCTTTAGAATTGGCCTTTGAAGGCAGCCGCTGGCCAGATCTGGTACGCGTAGCCCGCAGGCAGAACAATCCTGCTTTTTTAGCTGAAAAGGTTTATCAGAAGTTATTAAAAGCCGGAGATCCCAATGCCACCGCAACCAGGGCGAAATTAATGGATCCGGCAAACTGGTATTTACCGTTTGACTGGAAATAAAATCTGAAAAATTGGTTGTAAGCTTTCATCTGTTAAAATAGGTGAAAGCTTTTTTTATATTCGCAAACAAAATAATCTATCATGCGCTTCTTAATTGTCCTTCTACTTTGTTTAACTTCTGTATTGTGCAAAGCACAGATAAAATCGGGTGATCTTTCAGGCTCGTGGGTTGCCGGTAAGGTGAATTATCTTAGTGGTGATGATCTTCCGGATGAAAATGTGCTGAAATACACTTATGTAAAATACACATTTACAATGCCAGACAAAATGTACTTTTCTTCAATATATCATGCTTTAGGCTCTGAATTGCTTTTTGAACTTCGCGGAAATAAACTTTTGGTAAAATCGAGCGTCGGGTTTGTAATGAATACGTTAAAGATAATGGAACTGAGCAAAACCAAATTGGTTTTGGTTATGGCCAATGCAAATGGTTCTTTAGAAAGTCCAACGGCCATCAGATATACTTTTATCCAGAACCGCTAGTGCAGCGCAGCCTTGCACTTAGTCCAGATGATATCTATAAAATTAAGGGCACTGATACCGTATTTAATTCCAGCCAAAAAATATATGCATTATTTAAGGGCCCGGATTTTAGTAATTATATTTCTTATGAGCTTAGCAAAATGGGGATCTATGTTAAAACAGGAGCTCTACAGGCAACTTTTATTGTAAATGCCTCAGGTAAAGCCGATAGTTTAAAGATTATTCAGGGTATTAATGCCAATTACGACAAGGCCTATACCAAGATATTTTATGCGGCACAATATAAATGGGAAGCAGCAACACATAATGGGAAACCTGTTAATGTATTAATGCATCAGGAAAAGAAATATTTCACAACAGATGAAGTTATACCCAGTTTTTTTAATGCACAAAAAGCTAATGCTGCTTATGAAGAAAAAAACTATGAAGTAGCACTTTATTATTACGACCTGAGCTTAAAGGATAAACCAGATGACAAAGAGAATTTTTATCGCAGAGGTGTTTGCAGGCAGCAGCTTGGAAACCTCGAAGGGGCCTGTAGTGACTGGAAGAAGGTGCAATCTCTTAACAGCAGCTTAGCTGACGCACTGTTGGCTAAATATTGCCGATAATTACAAAATTAACTTTTTAAGCAGGATACCGCAGGATGCAAAATAGAAAAGCTTTATTGATCTTTGATCAGATTGTGCTGTCAATCTATTTAACCAGATATCTGCCCCAGCTAACTATGAAAAGATTAACCTTACTCACTTTTTTTGCTTTTATGGGCTTAAATGGAGGTGCCCAGGAATATGTCATCACCAAATTTGGCGTAAATGCCGATAGTACAAAACTGAATACCAAGGCCATTCAAAGTGTAATTGATAAAGCCTTTCAAAAAGGTGGGGGAACAATTGTGGTTCCGAAAGGTACTTACCTAACAGGGGCATTATTTTTTAAACCCAAAACCAATTTGCTTTTGCAGGAGGGCGCCGTACTTAAAGGATCAGATAACATTAAAGATTATCCTTTTATCCCTTCGCGTATGGAAGGCAGGAGCCTGAAATATTTTGCTGCCATGATTAATGCCACCAAAGTAGATGGGTTTAGCATTACAGGACCGGGCACCATTGATGGCAACGGACTTAAATTCTGGAAAACATTCTGGTCGCACCGCGATTCTTTAAACAAACTGGGCAGAGAATCTACAAACCTCGAAGTAAGTCGTCCGCGCTTATTATTTATATGGGGATGCAATAACGTCAATATCAAAGGAGTAAAACTGCGTAATTCAGGATTCTGGACCACTCATTTGTATCAGTGCAATAATGTGCTGATCGAAAATTGCGATATCCGTTCGCCATTCAGGCCGGTAAAAGCGCCCAGTACTGATGGGATAGACATTGATGTTTGTAAAAAAGTAACCATCAGAGGCTGTTATATTTCGGTAAACGACGATGCCATCTGCATCAAAGGGGGCAAAGGGGTAGATGCCCGGAAACTTCCTGAAAACGGAATTGTGGAAGACATATTGATTGAAAACTGCACCATTGGCGAAGCCCATGCTACCCTAACCATGGGTAGCGAATGCATCCATGCCCGCAACATTACCATGCGCAACTGTAAGGTAGATAATAACTGCCCCATATTAAAGATGAAAATGCGTGGAGATACCTTTCAGCTTTACGAAAACATTACGGTAGAAAACATTACCGGTAAATGTGGCTCAATCATCGACTTAAACCCCTGGAAGCAATTTTTCGATCTGGCGGGCAGTACCGCAAAACCCTTTGGTACCATCAGAAATATCAGGCTTTCGAACATTAAAGTAGAAGCAACAAAATTTGGTGAAATGGATGGCAATCCTGATGATAAGGTATCCGGTTTCCTTTTTAAAGACTTAGAAGTGAGTACTAAAACACCTTTTCTAAAAAATAAATACCAGGATGTTCAGATCGATCAGGTAATGGTAAACGGAGCGCCTTTAGTAGTGAAACCTTAATCTTCCACCATACTGATCTAAAGTAAAAGAAACAGGTTTCGGGGTCAATCATTTAAGGGCGTAGGCCAAATGATTAAGCATTAAAGTTAATTGATTAAGGTAAGAGGTACAAAAATATACTCCCGGAGCAGAAAGAGAATATGTCGGGTTCTTATCCTCAATCTTTTTTACATCATTATAAACACTTCTCTGTTTTCTTGCCTTCCGTGTTTCCGTATAAAAAAGTATGTACATTTTTCTTTTCTCCGTGATGGTTTAAGCGTGGCTCAGCCTTAAGGCTGCTCGTAAATTTCTGCCTCAATAATGCTTAAGCCCCCTTTTAATTTGGTTTCGGCACGTTCAACACCATCATCCAACTTTTTGCCGTTCACTTCTACACCAATATTGCTGTTCTCCTTTTCTTTTCCCGAACCGGCCAGTTGTATGGTTACTGTTTTCCCTTTTGTTGCTTTGAAGTTTGCAGTAAAATAACCCAGGCTTGGTGTACTATTACCCTCGAATGCTACTTTTCCATCCACTAAAATTTTTAATGGATAAATTTTTGTCCTGAAGCCATTCAATTTTAAAGCAACAGCCGATACACTGCTTTCCTTTGCCAGCGTGTATTTTATCCAGGCCGTTGCAACCTTTCCATCATTTACCCAATCGCTCAGTTCATTGTCATCAAAACTTAAATGGGTTTTATCGTTATTGGCTCCTGCTTCGGCAGATGCAATTTTAACCGATTTTCTCGTTACCGTGTACGAGGGATCGGGCGGGGTTGCACCTTTGCTTAAGTTAGGTTTCAAACCGTCGGACGGCAGTTGAGCAGATAATCCGTTCGTAGTTTTAACCGCTAAAGTTTCAAAAGAGAGGTTTGCGGTTTGCAGGCCTTCAGCCTTTGCCGTTAAATTGATTTGTCCGGCAGTGGTTGTCGAGCGGATCAAAACGCGGTTTACGCCACTTTCCACAGGAAGATCTTTGGCTAAAATGTAATTATCAGGTCCCTGGGCAAGGCCTCCGCGCCATTCAGCAGGGCCATTTAAACTAAAACTGATCATATTTGAAGCCGTGGGGCAGCGATTCCCATCCTGATCTACTACTTCAACCTGAACAAGCACCACATCAGCGCCATCTGCCTTAAAACCGTTAGGGTTTTTTATTGCGGTAAGTTTCAATCCTGCTGGCCTGCCCGCCGTTTTTAATTGTGTTTCGGCCAGTTTTTTTCCTGCTGAAGAATAGGAGATGGCCCTGATGGTTCCGTCCTGGTAAGCAATATTTCTAAAAGTGAACAGAAAGCCATTGCTTTTCTCGCCAAAACCAAGCGATTTATGATTTGAAATTAGTTCAACCTTATCGCCAGCGGCCACTACATACACATTCTTTTTTATGCCAGCTTTGTAGTTCCAATGCCCGATTAAATGAAGACCAGTCTTTTTTGCATCAACCCAGCCATCCCACATGACCTGGTGTGCAAAATAGGCGTCTTTCGGAATGCGCATGGCATCCACTTCGCCACTTCTGCGGTAATTTTCTTCGCCACGGTGGTGGGTATTCGAATCAGAAAATATGATATTTACGCCGCCCGAACTTACGCGGGCTCCTGTACCAGGGCGTTCCTGGTAATATTCGTTCCAGCGGGTTACGTCTTCAATGGCAAACGAATCCTGATTGCGGTTATAATCGCTCGCATCGGCATCCTTATACTTAGGGCCAGCGCCATTCACGTGAAAAGGAGGGGAAAACTCGTCCCAGTATTTTCGCAAGGCTTCATCTCTGGCATATTCCATAGACCATAGGGGTTTTGTTGCACTTTTATTGATGTACAGCATCTCACCACCATATTCGGCTTCAGGAATATCCAGCATTTCTCTTGATCCGATGGCCCGGCCGCCATTTGGATCGTAAAGATTTCTAATGTCTTTCATTTCCTGCATGTGCGCTGCACTGACCGATTCATTTCCACATTCGTAAAAGATTATGCTCGGGTTATTGCGGTTGTAGATGATGGCATCCGTCATTACCGCTTTGCGTTGGTCCCATCTGGTACCGGTTACATCTTTTTCTGAATCTCCGGCAGGCATTGCCTGGATTAAACCCACCCGATCGCAGGATTCTATATCCTGTTTCCATGGGGTAATGTGCATCCAGCGTACCAGATTGGCATTGCTTTCTACCATGAGGCGGTTGCTGTAATCGCTTAACCAGGGTGGTACCGACAGGCCTATTGCAGGCCATTCGTTGCTGCTGCGCTGTGCGTAACCCTTCATCATCAATACGTGGTCGTTTAAATACACCATACCGTTTTTAAAACCGGTTTTTCGAAAACCGGTTTTGGTGCTCAGTTCATCGATGATTTTTCCTGCTGATTTTAACCTTGAAGTAACCGTGTACAGGTAACCGTAACCCCAGCTCCAAAAGTTTAAACCGGTTACCAGTGCTTCTGCTTTTAGGGTTAAAGTATCGCCAGCTTTAATCGTGGTTTCTGCAGATGTAAATGTTTTTACGGTTTTTCCATCAAGATCTTTTAACTCCACTTCATAAACCAGTTTCTGATCTGTACTACTTTCATTTTTAACCTGCGATTCGGACACCACGACGGCTGATTTGCCTTTAATGTTGAAATCTTTGGCGTAGCAGTAATTTCCCGTGGTTTTTAAGGTAGAATAAAGCGGAAGGGTTTGATATACATTACCTGTTATATGCAAACGTACATTTTTAGAGATACCACCATAATTGGCATTAAAATTTTTGTCGTTCCATTGATAGCCGGAGTTGGTGGCTTTTTCTCTGTAGTTCCAGGCGTTATCAATCTTTACGGCAAGTACGTTTTCCTGGTTTGGAATAATTAAAGCACTGATATCAAAACCAAAGGCCATTACACCATTCTCATGCCGGCCGATAAATTTGCCGTTCAGGTAGAATTCTCCTGCCTGCCTGATGCCTTCAAATTCAAGAAATACCTTGCTGCTCTGGCTGTTTGCCGGAAGGGTAAAATGTTTCCTGTACCAGGCAATGCCGGTTGATAAATCTTCTATCGATTTTTTGAAGGCTTCATCCTCATTCCAGGCATAGGGCAGGGTAACTGGCTTCCATGTGTGGTCATCAAAACCGGGGTTTTCTGCTCCCGATAAATCACCAACATGAAGTTTCCAGCCAAGATTAAAGTTATAGGTTTGCCGGGTGGCGGCAGTTTGTTGCGCCATCCCGAAAAAGGGCAGGAGCGCAGCTATTAACATGACGTAAATAAGCTTCATATGTTTGGTTAGGGTTTTAAGCTGATGGATAACGGTTTATCGCGGTTGCAGGTAATTTCGCCATCCTGATATTCAAGTTCTGCCAGCTGGATTACGCTTCTCCTGGTGATTGCATTATCGGTTCCTTTATTTTCGGGTGTTCGGCCAGGGTGGGTAAAATAATAAATATAGGCTTTATCGCCATTTACCACCACATCGGCATGTCCGCCCATTACCCCGTCATCAACTCCTTTACCAGGCTCCTGTAAAATGTTTTTGGGTTGGCGTTTCCAGGTTAACAGATCGGTTGAAGAATAAATACCAAGGCCTTTCCAATTATCTACAACCATCCAATACGTATTTTTCCAATAGAAAACTTTTGGGCCTTCGCAACCTTTATCGCCAATCAGTTTTGTATTTTTATCTTCCCAGGTATAAAGGTCTTTACTATCGGCGTAATAGATCGATTTGCCTGCCATTTCGTTGTTGTAATACATGCGCCAGCCTTTATTATCAGGTAGTTTAAATACGGAGGCATCAATGCAACGATCGGAGGCAAGGTTTAATTTCGATTTAAATTTCCAGTTGAGGAGGTTTTTGCTGGTAAGGTGAACAATATGCCGGGGGTGGCGCCAATCTTTAAAAACGCCGGGCACATAGGTTAAGTACATGTGGTAAATTCCTTTATTTTCGATTACTTCCGGTGCCCAGTGTGTGTAATCAGTTAACCGGTACTGGATGTCGCAGGTATCGCGGTATTTCCATTTTACCCCATCTTTTGATTCGGCAATACCGATGCGTGTACCATGCACCCAGCTTACGCCATCGAGGTTTTTAACATTGGCCCTGCGGTTGGTGTAAAACATAAACCACTTCTTTTCCCCTTTGTTCCAGATCACCACCGGATCGGCAGCCCCATCGTAAACAGGGTCGCTGTACAAGGGTTTTGGAACAAGCTGCGCCTTTTTGCTTTTTTGGGCAAAAGTATATGTTGAAAACAGCATTAAACAGGCAAGCAGGATTTTCTTCATCGTAAAAATGATCATCATGGCATCGTATCCATACCACCGGACGGAACGCCATTTTTAAAGGAGAAATATTTGGTTAAATGTTAAACGAGGTTAACATTTAAAATTAAAAAAGCCATCCTGTGCTATCCTGTATAAATTGAATTAATTATCCCGCAGGTGGTTTTAAATGAAATCAAACAATTGAAAATGATTAAGAAAATCTAATTTTTATGGTTTCTCCTGTTTCCTTAATCTTTATCCGTTAAATAAAAATAACCGGGCAGGCAAGTCCCTTTCAGGTTTGCAGGGGTGATTGACGCTGCACCATATTTAAACAATGCAACCCATTGCAGGATAGAACAGGACGGATTAATAAATTAAAAGCCCTAACCTCGTATAACCAAATATAAATACTAATTAATTTTTTCTATATGAGCATTAAATACCAAAGCCTGCAGGGATAGCTATTTTATAATGTGCCAAACCGATACGGCATAAGTTGTGCGTCGGAAACACAGGGCATCAAAAAACAGGCTTATTAAACCCATTATTTTCTGAAAAGGGTATTCATCCATATCGCATGATGTTGATTGCCCGGTAATATTTCGCTCTAAAATTTAGCAGATTCTGCAATATACCTTTCTAATAACCAAATATTTACATAAAAAATAATACTATGGATCTTAATTTTTATCCTGAAAACCTCAACCGGCGTAAAGTCTTTTCGTACAAAAAAATCCTGGTCACCGGAATTTCGGCATTGAGCTTACTATGTGTGGTAAACACAGCCCGTGCAGATTCATTTATCCGCGAAACATTACTTGCTAAAACAGCTCCAAACACCGCTCTGAGCAAGCGGGATGTGAGCCTTAAAGGAAAAATTGTGGATGAAAAGGGCGAAACGCTGGTTGGTGTGAGTGTTAAAATTAAGGGTACCACGATTGTAGCATCAACTGATGTTAACGGTTCTTTTTCGGTTACTATTCCATCAACGGTGAGCAACCCGGTTTTGGTGGTTTCATACGTGGGTTATACCACACAGGAAATACCTGTAACAGGAAAAACCACCATAACGGTTCAACTTAAAAGTTCTGCAAACGATTTGGATGAAGTTGTAGTTGTTGGTTACAATACGGTTAAAAAAAGTGATTTAACCGGCGCGGTAGTAAGCATCGGCGCAAAGGAAATCAGATCGAGGCCTGTAGCCAATGCACTGCAGGCCATGCAGGGTAAAGCTGCTGGTGTAGACATTACCTCGAATGAGCGGCCGGGACAGGTAGGAGATATTAAAATCCGTGGCCTCAGGTCGTTAAAAGCCAGTAATTCACCTTTGTTCGTGGTAGATGGTATCCCACTGCAGGCTGGTGGAATTGATGCAATTAACCCTAACGACATTGAAAATATCGACGTTTTGAAAGATGCTTCTGCTACTGCCGTTTATGGTTCGCGCGGCGCAAACGGAGTGGTGCTGGTAACCACAAAAAAAGGGAAAGCCGGGAGATTAACACTCGATTATGTGGGTACTGCAACCATCGAAACATTAAATGACAGGATGGAAATGATGAACTCGGCACAGTATATCGATTTCCGCCGCGACGCATTCAGGGCATTGCCTGCTACAGACAGCAGAAAATATCCAACCGTTCCAACGCTGGCGAAAGACAGGGAAATTTTTGCCGGAGATCCCAATGTGCTTGCAAACATCGAAAAAGGCTGGGTAAACGGTATTTATGATGGAAGTTTGGTACCCACTACCGATTGGGGCGATCTGGTAACGAGGACGGGCATTACGCAGGACCACGTACTGAGTGTAAGTGGCGGAACGGATAAAATGAAAGCTTACGGATCATTCGGTTATCTGAACCAGACCGGTACACAGCTGGGCCAGGATTTTGAAAGATACAGTGGTAAATTAAGTGTAGAAATTAATCCGGTAAAATGGTTTAAAATGGGCTTAAACGTTACTGCAACTTACAGTTTACAAAATTATGGTTTCGTTGCGGCCAGTGCTTCGGGTGCGGGTAATATTTACGCAGCTGCACGTGGCATGCTTCCAATGGCTATCCCTTACGATGCAAATGGAAACAGGATTAATCTCCCTGGTGGCGATATCAACATCCAGAACCCAATTCTGGAAGCCGATTATAACATCAATTTACGCAAAACATTAAGAACCTTAGGCTCGGCATTTGCTGAGGTAAACATTTTAAAAGGATTGAAATACCGCATCAATTTCGGTCCCGATTTTTCTAATTTTTACAACGGAAAATACCAGGATGCAAAATCTGTAAACCGCGATGCGGGTATTCCGGGATCAGTTAACAACTATGCACAGTTAAACCAAAGCAATAAATTCGCTTATACCCTCGATCATTTATTGTATTATGATAAAACCATTAACAAGCACAGTTTCGGCGTAACCTTATTGCAGAGTTCATCGCTGTTTCAGGATGAATCGTCATCACTAACGGGGAGTAAAATAAACCTCATCGCGCCACTTTGGTATGGATTAAGGGCAGGAAGCATTACCGCTCTGGATGGATTTGATACCGATTTTAGAAAATCTACCCTCGAATCTTACATGGCCAGGATCAATTACAGTTTTGATAATAAATACCTGCTAACGGCATCCTTGCGTTCGGATGGGGCCTCGCAACTGGCTGAGGGCAACAAATGGGATTTTTTCCCCTCAGCAGCTTTGGCATGGCGTATGGATCAGGAAGAATTTATGAAAAATATTAAGTGGGTAAGTCAGCTGAAATTAAGACTGGGTGTTGGCAGTACCGGTAACTCTGCTGTAGATATTGGCAGCACTTTAGGGCTTTTGCAGCCGTTAACCTATACTTTTGGGAGTGCTGCACAGATAGGTTATGTTGCCTCCGATGCATCCCTGGCAAATCCGATCTCATTTCCGAATAAACTGTTAAGCTGGGAAAAAACCCGGCAATATAACCTCGGTTTGGATTTTGATCTCCTGAAAGGGAGGATCAGCGGCTCACTGGATTTATATAAATCCAACACAACAGATTTGATTCTGCTGAAAAAAATCAACATCATCAATGGTTATCCTACCTCTTATGATAACATTGGCTCAACTAAAAACAAAGGACTCGATTTAACCGTAAACACCGTTAATGTAAGAACGAAAGATTTCAGCTGGGAATCGACCCTTAATTTCTCGACCAATAGAGATGAAATTGTTAAACTGAATGGCGGGGATATGGTTGCTGACCTTTTCTTTATTGGAAACGGAATTAATGTTGCTTACGATTTCGTAAAGGATGGCATCTGGCAGAATACCCCTGAAGACAAAATAGAGCTTGATAAATTTAAAGATAACGGCCAAATATTTTTACCGGGCAGTATTAAAATAAGGGATTTAAACGGAGACCATATAATTGATCCCAATAACGACCGTCAGGTACTGGGCCGTTATACGCCGAGCTGGAGTGGCGGTATCACCAACACCTTCAATTACAAAGGTTTTGATCTTTCAGTGTTCATCATTGCCCGCTATAACTTCCTGATCGCTACAGGTGCAGAATCTTTGCAGGGCCGTTTTGCTCAGCGTGTACTGGATTACTGGACACCAACCAACCCGACTAACGATTATCCGGCCCCTAACTATGGCAGTGCTGCCGGCGATCAGTATAAAAGTGCCATGAACTATCAGGACGGCTCTTTTATAAAAGTCAGAAACATTTCACTGGGCTATAATTTTGCAGAAAATATCACCAAAAAATTAACGCTTTCCAGATTGAGGATTTATGCACAGATGATTAACCCGGGACTGATTTATTCGAAAGTAAAATGGATCGATCCGGATCTGGGTGGTTCTACTTTTAACAGAGGTGTTGTATTTGGGGTTAACGCAAGTTTTTAAAAAAAATATTGATTATGAAAAAGATTATAAATTTAATATCAGGCGTGTTTTTGTTAGGAGGCTTAATGGTGCTTCCCACTTCCTGTAAAAAAAGTTTCCTGGATGAGGAAGTGATCAACTCACGTAATACATCCGATTTTCAGAAAACAGAAGGGCTGGACGGCCTGGTTATCGGAATGTACCAAAGTTTAAAATTCCATTTTAATTATACATGGGCCTATACCAGTACCAATTATGGGGTAGATGAGTTTACGGTTGGCGGAGACAGAACAGAGCAGATGTGGAATTCTTACGACGGAACCTTAAATTCTTTTAACTCGGATGTACAGGCCGTGTTTGATAACATGTACACCAATATTAACACTGCAAATATTGTGATTAAAAATGTACCCATTTACTACACTGGTGCCAACAAAGACATCCGCCTGGGCGAGGGTTACTTTATGCGTGCTTTCGATTATTTTAAACTGGTAAAACAGTATGGAGGGGTGCCTTTACAACTGGAATCATTAGAAACCATTAAGGATGAATTTACACGCAACTCGCCCAAAGAAGTTTACGAGCAGGTGATTCAGGATTTTACACAGGCTTATAACCTGCTTCCTTCTGTTGCTGCAGAAAGAGGGAGAATTACCAAATGGGCTGCCGCGCACTTTCTGGCAAAAGCATACCTCTTCCGTGCAAGCGAAATGAACAACGAATGGAATAGTGATACCAAAACGGCTGACCTGCAGAATGCCATTAAATATGCAGATCTGGTAATTGGCAGTGGCCAGCATAGCCTGGCAACAAATTACAGTGATCTCTGGAACTTCACCACGGTTGATGGTGCAAATGAAACCAATAAAGAAATTATCCTGGCGGCCCAGTTCTCTAATAACACTGCAACACAGGGCAGATATGGCAACCAGATCCACCTGTACTATCCCTCAATTTATCAAACCCTTCCCGGAATGATCCGTGATATTGCTGGCGGCCGGGAATTTCAGCGCATGCGGTCAACCGATTATGCTCTGGATGTTTTTGACCGTGTTAACGATTCGAGGTTCTGGAAGAGTTTCAAAACACGTTATATTGCCAATAATGCGGCCAGCATCCCGAAATGGATTAAAGGCAGTGCACCAACTCCGGCACAGGAAGGACAAGCAAAATTTGCAGTTGGTGAGGAAGCCGTTTTATACATAGTTAACAACGCTGGCGATACCAGATACACCCCAATAGTTCCCGGTGCAGATCCGGCACTGCCAACAGATCTTGCCCGCCGTAAACCTACCATGTTTGTAAGATATTTTGTAGGGCAACCGCAGAGTTATTTAAATGCCCATGGTAATTATACTGTTAACCAATATGTGGCTTTATCTAAATTTATGGATGGCTCCAGAAATCTTGTTGCCTCACAGTTTGGGCAGCGTGACGGAATTCTGGCCAGACTTGCTGAAACTTATCTGATTGCTGCAGAAGCGTACGGACGATTGGGCCAGTATGCACAGGCCATACCTTATCTGAATAGCGTGAGAGACCGTGCAGCCTATAAAGAAGGTGAAGACCGCTCTTCTTATGTTGACGGCGGAATTGCTTATAAAACTAATCCGGCGGTAACCTCAGTAATTGTTTCATATTCAGATAGAAATACCTATTTTGAATCGAACAACATTCCTGTAACCACTGCAAACACATTATCATCAATGCACCTCAACAGCGAAGCTGATATTTTTAATTCCAGCAGGGATTTTTATGATAAAGTTGGAGCAAGTTCCAATGAAGATAAATTCAAGGCTTTTATCCTTGATGAACGTTCAAGAGAACTTATGGGCGAATTAATGAGGTGGGAAGACCTCGCACGTACCAAAACACTGGTGGCGCGTACGGCAGCATTTAACCTGGAGGCCAAACCGGTTGCAACCAAACATTATCTGCGGCCGATACCTCAAAGTTTTCTTGATGTACTTAAAGTTGGGGGAGAACCTCTAACATCTGCCCAAAAGCAGGCTTTGCAAAATCCAGGCTGGTAAACACGTTGTAAATTAATTGTGATATTTTTTAAAGGATTAATCCACTATACAATGCCGATCGATTACACTAATTTAAGAGAAAAGTGAAAAGACAAACAATCTGCCTGATGCTGGTGTCCGTTATCCTGGTATCATTCATTCAAAAAACAACGGTAAAACTCCGTACAATAGAGTTAAAAGTACCTTTTAAGATGCCGCCAATTACGGTTCCGGACTTTAGCAGTTGCGAAAAGTTTAACATTGTAACATTCGGGGCCGTTAAAGGAGATATGGCGCGGACCACCCAGGCGATTGCTGATGCAATAAATAAAGCAAACAGTGTTAACGGGGGAACTGTTGTGATCCCACAGGGCGAATGGCTTACCGGGAAAATCTATCTCAAAAGCAACGTAAATCTCCATTTAGATAAGGGGGCAACATTACTTTTTTCTGCTAACCCAAAAGATTATCTTCCCGCAGTAAATAGCTCGTGGGAAGGTATGGAATGTCTTAATTACTCACCGCTGATTTATGCTTATGAATGTAAAAATGTAGGGATCAGTGGTGAGGGCGAAATTAAAGCGCAGATGGAAACATGGTCAAAGTGGTTTGCCAGGCCAAAGGCTCATATGGAAAGTATCAGGCGCCTTTATAATCTCGCCTCGGCATATGAACCCATTTCTGCAAGGCAGATGGTTAACGATACTGCAAATCTCCGGCCCCAGTTTGTTCAGTTTAATCGTTGCGAAAATGTACTGTTAGAAGGAATAAAGATCACCAATAGTCCGTTTTGGACCATCCATCCTTATTTATGCAGGAACGTTGTAATCAGAAAGATTAATGTTTATGCCCACGGCCACAATAATGACGGGGTGGATCCGGAAATGAGCCAGAATGTACTGATAGAAGATTGTTTCTTTGATCAGGGCGATGATGCGATTGCAATAAAGTCTGGCCGGAATCCGGAGGGCTGGCGGCTGAAAACACCATCAAAAAACATCATCATCAGAAACTGCACAGTGAAGAATGGCCACCAGCTGGTGGCCATAGGAAGTGAGCTTTCGGGTGGGATAGAAAACGTGCTGGTAGAGAACTGTAAGGTGCTGGACGGGGCTAAACTTAACCATCTGGTTTTCATAAAAACCAATGAACGCATGGGAGGATATGTGAAAAATATCTATGCAAAAAACATTACGGCTGGAAACATTGACCAGGGCATCCTGGGGATCGAGACAGACGTGTTATATCAATGGAAAAACCTTGTGCCAACTGTGCAGGTAAAACTCACACCAATCAAAAATATTTTTCTCGAAAATGTTAAAGCAGGGCACGTGAAATTTATATCACATGTTAAAGGAGAAAAAACATTGCCCGTTGAGAATGTTGTGCTTAAGAATGTATCTGCCGGTACAATAGAAGGTGAAAAACACCTTCATGAAAACCTGGTTAAATTTAAAGAATCAGACTAGCCAATCATGATTGGCTGGAGAAATATCTTCATGAATTTAAAAAAACTGCAATTATTTTAGTTAGAAAAAGAACCGGAGGATGTTAAATTTGCAACGATAACAATTTCAGAAATTAAACATCAGCTCATTTCAACCCTATGAAATTTTACAAAAACTTATTGTTCATTTTTTCTTTTTTGCTTTGCGGACAGGCCTTTGCGCAAAATGATCCGACAATTGCAGCCATACGTAAAGAGTATAACCGGATAAACGCGCTTAAACTGAGCCAGCAGCATTATAAATATGAAAAGGCCGGTTGTGTAGAAGAGGGAAGGGTAGATTATTTTTTTGAGGGTAAAACCATTGTTAAAATAACTGAATCGGGCTTTATTGGTGACGGATCGTGGACAACCAGTTATTTCTACCGTGCAGGAAAACCTGTATTCTGTTTTGAAATGATTGAAGGCGGGCCGGCTGCGGGCGAAACAATTAAAACAGAATACCGCATTTATATCGAAGATGGCCGGGCATACCGCGTAATGGAAGGAAGCAAAGTGATGAAGGATGAAAATATATCTCAGGAACAGATCCAGCGGGCTAATAACATTTATAAAGCATATGCTACCAAAAAATTTGGAGAGGCGCTTTGCTTTTAACTGCATCATCCTTTTTTAGTAAATTTGCAAAAAAAAGTTACCCCGTTTTGCTACATGAGCACCAGAAAGTTGAGCAGGAAAATTTCGATTATATTCCTTTTAGCCATCCAGGTTATTTTTTTGTTTGCCATTTTTCGTGAACATCTGCAGTCATGGTGGTCTGTTATTTCAATACTGGTCATCTGCCCGTTGATCCTGGTGGCTTATTTACGGGGGCAGCTGCACCACCACGAACACCAGTACGAACACGTTTTAGTGGTATGCTGGATCCCCATCGGTGCAGTTTCCTCTTTTTACCTCAACCATTACCTGTCTCTCGGGCCGGTTATCTCTGCTTCGGCCGTTGGTTTTACAGCTTCTTTCCTTCCGGTATTCAAAAAAAGTTCTGAGTATCTCCGGCAGCTCCCGGCAGCAGTTTACTGCGGTGCATTTATCGGGATGTCGAGCACAGCAGTTGCGCCAAATATCGTATTTGTGCTCACTGCCAGTTTCTTTACGGCAATACTCATTATTGTTTCCAAAAGCCTTTTTTCGGGGGTTGGGGGCAAGCTTGGAACACTGGCTTTTGCAGGTGTGGTAATTACTTCCTTTATTTATTATCTGATTTCTGCCTATGCTTAATGGCGCAATATTGTTACTGGTAGGCTTTTTTGGCGCCATACTTACCTTTTACCTCAATGAGGGGTTAGGGCAGGGGCCGGTCCGTTCATCGGCCATGTTATCCCTTGGCGTAGCACTTTTCTTTCACTTCTTCCCACACATCACTGATCCTTATCTCGTAAAAAACATACCGCTGGTTTTTATCGGTTCATCCTTTATCGGCATGGTTTCCAGTCGTCTGGTATCCAGTTACTGGCTTATTGGCCTGGCAGGCACTGTATTTTGTATTATATTTCGCAATACAAGCCGTTTTTTTACTGGCTACGGGGGCGCCCTGGGTATTTCTGCCTGTATCTCACTGCTGGCCATTCTAAGTATTCCTATCGTAACCAAAAAACACAGGCTCACCAATGGTTTCGCGATACTTAGAAAAATGCTTTTCAAAATCCGGAGAAAGCAGTAAAACAGGCTCATACTGAATTTCTTCAGATCCATGTAAAATAGAATCAGAATGAAACATTGTGATCTCTTTTCTGGTTTATGGTAAAATAAATTTGAATTAAAAACATTCATATGGAATATAGAAGATTAGGTAAATCGGGCTTACAGGTGAGTGCCCTGGGGCTGGGCAGTTGGCTAACTTTTGGTGCCCAGATCAGCGATAAGGTTGCAGATGAGTTAATGGGGATTGCTTACGATGCAGGCGTCAACTTTTTCGATAATGCTGAAGGTTATGCCGAAGGGAAATCGGAACTCGTAATGGGGAAAATCCTTAAATCTCAGGGTTGGGAGCGCGAATCGTTCGTCGTATCGAGTAAGGTATTCTTTGGTACCGAGAACAAAGGCCCAAATCAGACCGGGCTTTCGCGTAAACATGTAACGGAAGCCTGCCATGGCGCATTGAAAAGGCTTCAGGTTGATTACCTGGATTTATATTTTTGCCACCGGCCGGATAAAAATACCCCCATCGAGGAAACCGTACTGGCAATGAATACCTTAATTCAACAGGGTAAAATTCTGTATTGGGGAACCTCAGAATGGAGTGCGGCTGAAATTACGGAGGCCATTGGCATTGCGAAAGATTATCGTTTAGTTGGTCCGACAACGGAACAGCCTCAATATAATCTGTTCGAAAGAAAAAAACTTGAAGATGACTTTCTGCTGCTTTTCAGGGATCATGGCATGGGTACAACCATATGGTCGCCTTTAGCATCAGGTTTACTATCAGGCAAGTACACAAAAAGAGATGTGAAGGATACCCGTTTGGCAGATGCAAAACTGGGTTGGCTGAAAGATAATGTGCTGCAGGCAGACAGACTTAAAAAAGTGGAGAAACTGCAGGAAGTTGCTGATCAGCTTAATGTTTCGCTGGCCAAATTTTCGCTTGCCTGGTGCCTGAAAAATCCAAATGTAAGTTCTGTTATCCTTGGTGCTTCAAAAGGAACACAGCTGAAAGAAAATTTAACTGCCCTCGAGGTGGTTCCGCTGCTTACCGGTAAGGTTTTAGAGCAGGTCGAAGAAATTATGGGCACAAAACCTAAACTGCCGCAGTTTTAATCATTTATTCGATATCGTATTTATCCAGGCACGGTAGCGGTAACGCTGTCGTGCTTTTTCATTTCTGCCGTATATGCTTTACCAGATCAGAAAGAGTGGCAGGGCTGCATAAAATGGCAGAACAGTTTTTTTTAGGAGTGAGAATTTTAAAAAAAGGTAAAACAAATGATGGATAAAAGGCATTGTTATGGAAAATATAAATAATGAGCACGATTAATACATTGTCAAAAGACCTTCAGAAATTCATTGATAAGTTTGAACCGAACAAGTTCAAAGTAATGGGCAGGGGTATAGAAGTAAGGGGAGTAAGCAATATCCACGATGCGATTGAAACCGCAAAGGGTATTATTGAAAAACTGAAACTGAATCTACGCGTTTCACACAATGCAGAAATGGTGAGCTATGGCGCATTTGAAGTATGTGTGCTGTAAGTACACCACTTGCGCCACCAAATGAAAAGGTTGTCCCGTTTTTTCTACCAGTTTAACCGCTGAAATTTCTATTAAATTATCGGCTCTGGCATTGATTGTTTCGGTTTACGTATATATGTTGAAATCACAAAAATTACGAACCCGAAAAGCCAGGTCGAGAAAAGTACGATAAAGAAAATCTCCCTGATGGAGGAATGAAAGTATCCGGGCTGGTAGAATAAACGGTTCAGGGTGTTGATTTTTTCGGTTAATGCATTCCGGTCGAAGTTATTCCTCATCTGGTCGAGCTGGTCCTGATCTTTATCCCGAAAACGAAAAACATCCTGGTTAAGGGCTACCGGATTAACAGACGATTCTATGTTGTATTTTTTCAACAGCGTATCCAGCTTTTTAAACGATTGAAGTAAAGAATCTTTATTTAATTTATAAAGCAGCTTATATCGTTCTATCGCATTTTGACGCTGTTGTTTTGCTACACTTTCGTCGTTAACCGGACTGATCAGCGTCTTGTTTTCGAGAAAAACGCAAATGCTATCGTCGTATTGCGGGTTAACTTCAGCTCCTTTAAATATTATTTCGGTGCTGTCTTTTCTTACCGTTTTTGTTATGATTCTTTTCTGTAATTCTTTCTCGTCAAAGCCGAACAATTCATCGGCAGCGTTGGTTGCGCTTTTTAACTTTTCGTAACCTGAAGTAAGCATTTTTAAGGTATCAATACTGTAATATGCAGATTGCAGGCTAAAAGATTCCTTATCTGCCAGGTCGTAAAAAACAGTATCCATTACCTCAATTACCGGATAGGGCTTCGGATACAGGATGTTGGTTACATTAAATAATGTTTCCGAATTGTAGGCAGAGCCTGGGTATAAAAAAGGATTTAAAACATTTAACAACCTTTTATCAGCATTGAAGTTTTTTTCTGGTAATTCCTGTCTGAGTTTAGCATTCAGCCCGAAACTGTAACTTATAAAGAAGGTTAACGATAAAAAGACTACCGGAAGCAGCACAGCCCCGATTTTAATCAGATTCAGGATGCTGTACTGTTGCCTGGAATAATTACGGATCAGTAAAATAAGAAGGGTCAGTAGAAAAATACCGGTTACGAAGAAATGGGAAATAGACACATCGTCGTAAAACTTGAAACGGTAAAATTCTGTGTAAATATTAATCTTCCCTATACCCGCAAACTTAAAATAACCATATATAAAGTAAGCCAGGTGTATTAGCGCAAGTACAATAACAGATTTTAAGAGAAACTTTTTTAGATTGTGGCTCATAAGGTTTAATGCTGATTATAGTGAATTCTAACGCTCACCAGAAAAAATCGTATTCGTCCACAGATATCATTGTTTCGGAATTTTAGCTGTATCCTGAAAAATTATACCTCTTTCCTGGATATGGATACAGTCGTTTTTAAATGAGTTGCGTTTTATGATTTCCAAATATAATAAACGCGATTGACATAAAATGGCCTCATCAGGCACAGGCTGAAAAAAGAATCTGCCAATTATATCAATCAGGTATTTGTGATATTTTCCTTTAATCCGTTTTAAATAAAAAGTCTTGGTACCAAACCAAACAATTTCCATTTTTAAGACTTATCATTTAACTATGATATTTCAGCCACCGATTTGACCCCTGATGAAACAGCTTAATAAATATTTGCCAATAGCAAATGCAACCGCACTTATCCTTACCATAGTGATAAATTATTTGTCTAATGCAGGAGAACTGAACGGAAATACAATGAAGGTAATCTCTGACCGGTATGCCAGTTATTTTACACCAGCCGGTTTTGCCTTTTCGATATGGGGGCTGATTTACTTGGGCTTACTTGGCTTTGTATGTTACTCGATAATCAACAGAAAAGAAGCTAAAATCACAACAATTGTAAGTAAAATCAGCTGGTGGTTTGTGCTCTCCTGTCTGGCAAATTCATTTTGGGTTATAGCCTGGCTAAACGATTATTTAGGCCTGTCTGTTGTTATTATGGTCATTCTGCTCATCAGCCTGCTTGCAATTATTACCCGTACAAGAATGGAACTTGATGCGCATCCGCTAAAAGAATATCTTTTAATATACTGGCCTTTTGCCATTTATGCAGGCTGGGTAACAGTTGCGCTGATTGCAAATGTTTCTGCATACCTTACCAAAATCGGTTGGGATGGCTGGGGGATCAGGGAGGCTTACTGGGCAGTTGCAATGATCGGGGTGGCAGGCCTGGTTAATGTAGTTATGGTGCTGACCAGAAATCTCCGCGAGTTTGCCTCAGTAGGAATCTGGGCATTGTTTGCCATTTCTGTAGCCAACCAACACCAGCCAGATCAGAAACTGATAGTTTATACCTGCTACATCGTTATGCTGATTTTGCTGGTCTTCATTATTAGAAACGGGCTGAAAAACCGTGACCGTTCTGTGCATAATATGTGAGGTACCGGCTTTTTGCAGGGCTATGGTGAAATTGATATTTACCGGATAGTGGTTACATGTTTTAATTCGGGAACGTATTCAGTAATAATGGTATCTCTTTCAGTAATCTGTGTAAGTGTTTTAATAGCTGCGATGCCGAACTTTGTTATCGCCGGCAGGAAATAATTTATATTAGGAAATTAATCAGAATCGACATGGAAAAGAGAATATTAGGAAATAGCGGCTTAGAAGTTTCCGCATTAGGTTTAGGTTGCATGGGTTTAACTTTTGGTTATGGCCCTGCAACGGATGAAAAAGAAGCGATTGAATTGATCAGAAATGCCTACGATTTGGGTATTACATTTTTTGATACTGCCGAAGCCTACAGCCAGGGTGGAAATGAAACCTTAGTGGGAAAAGCTGTAAAATCTTTCAGGGATAAAGTTGTGATTGCTACCAAATTTGGCTTTCTGGATGGCGATTCTACTAAAGGTTTAGACAGTAGTCCGGCAAGAATCCGGAAAGTGATAGAAAATTCGCTAAAATTTTTGCAAACCGATTATATCGATCTGTTTTACCAGCACAGGGTTGATCCAAATGTACCGATTGAAGAGGTTGCCGGAACAGTAAAAGATTTAATTGCTGAAGGTAAGGTGAAACATTTCGGCCTTTCTGAAGCCGGTGTAGAAAGTATCCGTAAGGCACACGCTGTACAACCTGTAACGGCTTTGCAAAGTGAATATTCTTTGTTCTTCCGCGAACCTGAACAGGTAATTCTTCCGGCTTTGGAAGAACTGGGCATCGGTTTTGTGCCTTTTAGTCCGTTGGGAAAAGGATTTCTAACCGGAGCCATTAACGAAAGTACAACTTTTGATAAAAACGATTTCAGGAATATTGTTCCGCGTTTTTCAGAAGAAAACAGGAAAGCCAATCAAACTTTGGTTGATTTGTTAAAGGCTATTGCTGCTGAGAAGGAAGCCACCCCGGCACAAATTGCGCTGGCCTGGTTGCTTGCCCAAAAAACTTTTATTGCGCCTATTCCGGGTACCACCAAATTACATCGTTTACAGGAAAATGTAGGTGGTGCGGCTGTGGTATTAACAAAAGCAGACCTGGAAAAAATTGAGCTTGCGGCATCAAAAATCATGATTCAGGGTGAAAGGTATCCTCAGCATCTTCAAAATAGGGTAGGCAAATAATCAGCCCGAAAATATTCTGGACGAGAATGAATCACAGAAAGTTAAAATGACGGTAAATAAAATCCCGGTGCCTACATTAGTGAAAACTTGGAATAAGGAAAATTTAATATAATGAACATTAAAAAATGGAAGATTTAGAACATAAAGGTTTTAAAGCAGTACCTGCTGAATATTTTTCGGGAAAAGCTTTTTTAAAAACTTTAGTCGCAGCAGACGAGATAACCAATTGTAACATCAGCGATGTCGCTTTTGAAAAAGGTTGCCGCAATAACTGGCATACCCATCCCTCCAATCAGATCCTTATTGTTAAAGAAGGAGTGTGTTATTATCAGGAGGAAGGGAAACCCGTTCAAAAGTTTGCAGCAGGAGAGGTAATTAACATCCTGCCCGGTATAAAGCATTGGCATGGTGCTTCTCCTGACGAATCGATGGTTCATATCGCCATCAATATCAATACAGACAAGGGCATGGTAAACTGGATGGAACCGGTAAGTGATGAACAATACAACAGCTAAGCAATGATGGTCAGTGTTGCCAGGTAAAACGTTTCTTTAACCGATACCTGATCATAAAATAGCAAAGCCTATCCGATTTTAGGTATAGGCTTTGTTTGCTATATTTATTGTTGATTTTCAATTGGTTATAGTTAATATTTCAAGGTAAAATAGTGTCGGGTGGTAATGGTGCATCTTGGTTGTAAACCATAATATCGGCTACTTCCTGTGCAATTTTGAGGCCATCCAGTTTGCCGACAAGGTAGAGTGCGCCATCAATACCCGAAGTAACGCCTCCTGTTGTTACAAAATTGCCATCTGCTACATACCGTTCGTTTTTAATGAAACTGATATCAGGATATTCCTTTTGGATATCTTCAATTGCAGCCCAGTGTGTAGTTGCATTCTTTTTGCTGAGTAATCCCGTTTTTGCAAGAATGTAAACACCAACACAAACCGACATGATTACAACCTCCGGATGTTTGGCTTGTCCGATAATCCAGTTAATCAGTTTAGGCGAGCCACTGCCAAAAGATAAGGCACTACCTTCGGGCATGATCTGTCCGGGAATAACAATGATATCGGGTTGCGGACAATTTTTTAGTGTAAAGTCAGGTGTAATATTTACAACCAAACGCTCACTTTTGATTTTTCGGGCAGATTCTGCAACGGTAAATACATGGTACTTATCCTGGTTATAGCGGTTCGCTTTTACAAATACATCCAGCGGACCATTCATATCAATCAGTTCAACCCCCGGGTAAATCAACACAGCCAC
Organism: Pedobacter sp. 22226; assembly: GCF_052045455.1. NCBI lineage: Bacteria > Pseudomonadati > Bacteroidota > Sphingobacteriia > Sphingobacteriales > Sphingobacteriaceae > Pedobacter > Pedobacter sp. 22226. The sequence continues at coordinate 758,255 of NZ_JBQEPB010000001.1, forward strand.
ATTTATTTTTTTATCCATTGTGGTGATATTTATGATGTTAAATCTATAATAAAAAAGCTGCCCCAATGGAGGCAGCCCGTTCTATTTATCTGCTTTATGATACCTGCATGTTAAAGGCAGAGCTGTTCATTAACATTGGTGCCTCTGCTGCCAGTCCCTTTCCAAGGCTATCTGCCATCAGCATCATATTACCCGGTGCACGGGCGGTGAGCAATTTGTTGGCGTTTGCCTGGTTGGCAACGGTGAACTTGGCAAATTCTGCTTCATTACCAGATCTGCCGTTAATCTGAACATCAAAAATAGCCCTGGCAATTTCATCCTCCGTAAACTGGTAGAGCGTGAAAGATGCAGAGACTTCGAGGTGTGTTAAACAGTTTTTACAGGCTACAACGCGCCACCTGCTCAGCACCGGTTCAGCGCCAAGGAAATGCCTGACGCCATCTATGGTAGCATAAGCAGAAAGCACAAATGAACCATTAATTTTAGCCCTGTTGATGCCATTTATGGTGAGCACTTTATCGCTTTTGTGTTCTTCCTGAGGTGCAGATGCCTGCAGTTTCAGTTCACTTGCCTGATCAGTATCATCAAGCGACAAACTTTCATAAGTAAAACCCAGCTGGTTCTCTATGTCGAAAACATCGCTTGAGCGGTAATAACGTTCTTGTCCGTTCTCCACGAGTTTGAAAGGGAAAAGTGGCGAATCCATGGTTAGCTGCTCACCTGGTTCGTAGCCCACAGGAGGTTGCTGGCCTTCGTTATTGGTTCCCGGATATTGCTGATCGGCAGGGAAGCCCGGTACCGATAGGTCTAGATTAGTGGTTGAATTGTGTTTTTTCTGCCACATCCAGAAAATCCGGTCTACATTGCAATGGTGGAAGAAGAAAATCGGGTCGAGGCCTGCAGTTTCATTCTCACCCATATCGCCGTTCGCATTTGAAGGCACATTGGGATTTGGAGAATTAGGGTTGGCATCCTGTCCGGGCATATTAACACCGCCTACCGAAAGGTGGATACTGCCGTGAGGCGATTCGAGCGATTGCGCATTAACATTATTGTATTTAGGATCGTTCCACTCGCTGCGGGAAGTATTGTTAGAGAATACTGTATAGCAAGGTGCATCGAGGCTTTTTTTATAACTGTCGTACACACCACCCCTGAATTTGCCGACAGGCGTAAACGGATTGTCGGGATTAAATTGATCTGGTATTTCTACCGTACCGCCCAGCCAGCCTATCACATTATCATTCAGTAATTGAGTAGTCAGCTTTACATTGATGGTATTAGTGCCCGGAATATAGTAAGCACTATTGTTGAGTTCTGCTGCTGCACGGTCGGTAGGCCGGCCCACCAGACCCGATAAAGGGTAACGCACCGTTTCGTAACCCTGTGGCTTGGAATAAGAACTTACCTCTACATAATCGTGCAATGCCACCGGCAATACAAAAGATTTTAATGGATTAGGGATGGTTACATTATTCGAAAAAGTAAAATACTCATCGGTAAGGATGGGCGGCACACCTAAAAACACCTTGCTGCCATCAGGTTTGGTTATTTTGTAGGTTTGGTCCCAGTAAGGCAGCATTACACTTTCGCAGCCGGGAACACTTTGCAGTGCTTTTTCGAGTTTATGCAGGTACGCACGGTGCCAGGTAGGAAAAAGGATATTGCCATGGTTGCAATAACCTCCCCAATAGCTGCCATCGTAAGCACCGCGACCTACAAAAGGCTCACCGTGGAAACCGCCGAGAGTCATAAATGAATTGGGATTATCGGCTGGCAAGGCCTTGATAAACTGCCAGGCCACCATGAGTTTTTCAAGTTCTTCGGGTTTGCCATTATTAAAATCGTTGTAAATGTTTTGAATCGACCTACGTACTTTTAGTGTTGGTTTCATTGGTTAGGTTTTTTTATTTGAATGGATATGTTTATGATTGGGTAATTTGTTGTTTGCCAAATGCAAAGCGTAACCGGCCTGCTGCAAGGCTGTTAAGCAATGAGCCACCGATAATAAAGGCCATGCCTACCATTAGCAGGCTTTGCTCTGAAGGAAAAAGCACCCGGGCAGCAATGAGCGAAAGCGCGCCCAAAAGACTGATGAAAAACGGAAGATAGCCTACCCGCTGAGCCCTGCGCAACAACAGGAACATATGTACGCCCAGCATCATAAATAATACCGGAAGCAGCCAGCCCATATACGGTAGTCTGGCAATACTGAGGGAGCCGAACATACTCATGTATGCTGCCCAGCACATGGGGCATTTTGGAAAAAAAGCAATAAGTATGCTCAGCAAGGTAGAAAAGAACGATTGCAGCATGGTTTTGGTTTTAGCAGGTACCGGAGGCGGTACAACTGCCTGTTGCACTGCAGGAGCATTGCAGCAGCATTTGGGAGTGGGATTTAGATGGTTCATATGGGATGTTTTTTCTTGTTTAGTTAACCATTTTCTGATATTGAGCAAAACAGGATGCCGCCATACCAACCAGGCTTGTGCCGGTAGTAAACAGGGGTATAGCTGGTACAAATAGTATGGTTCACGATGGAGCGGTAATTTTCTATTGCGTTGATTTGTAATGCGTAACCTAAAGATAGCGCCTTGAAGAGGTAGAAAAAACCGTTTTAATACTGTTTTTTATCTGGATTATTTTTTTATATTATCATTTTAATCCGGAAGAGGTTGATACCGGTATAATCTGATCCTTAAAATACTTAAATCTGAGTATAAAAAATGGGGGCTTAATTGTTTAGTTTTGGTGTAATCCAAACCAATCAGGAATATTTTTCAGCTCTCTATACGTTAAATTAATCTCCCATGTACACGCTCATCCCACCAACATTCCTGCTGCTTTAATGATATACCTCACAGGAGGAAAAACAGATATCCGGCTGGCCCGGGTAATTATATCCTTTCTTACCTGTTCCAAACAACCATACCAAACAAACAGAATTTATGAAAACAGAAAACTACGATGTAATCGTTATTGGCGGAGGCGCCATAGGCTTAGCTACGGCCTTTCAGCTCGGCAAACGAAAGGCCAGCACGCTGGTACTCGAACAATTTACTTTTGTAAACCAGTTGGGCAGTTCTGCCGGCGTATCGCGCCAGTTCCGCATCCCGTACCCGGATGAATATATGGTGCAGATGGCTTTGGATGCGCAACCTTATTGGGACGAGCTGGAAAAAGAAACCGGTACTTCGTTGCTCGATAAAGTAGGAACGCTATGGTTCGGAGATCCGGCAGTACACTCAACGGAAGGGAATATTGCCGAAGCGGAGGCTGCACTAAAAGCACTAAATGTTCCCTATACTACGCTAACAGCAAAAGAAATCGAAGAAAAATACCATTTTAAAAACTTACCCGAAACCTATACCGGATTGTTTCAACCGGATGGTGCGAGCATTAATTTTAAAGCCACCATCGAAACGCTTTTAAACCTTTGTAAGAAAGAAGAAACCGTGCAGCTGGAAGAAAATTCGCCAGTGCTTAAGATTAACCAGATCGGCGAACTTTTTGAAATTGAAACGCCAAACGGCATTTACATCACCAAAAAACTGTCCATTATTCCCGGTCCCTACATTAACAGTGTCATTAATCTGCTCGATTTTAAAATAGAGGCAACTTATTGGAACATGTCGTCGGCTTATTTTAAAAAAACCGATCCCAATATCCAGTATCCAACCTGGTTTGTATTCCAGAATGCCATTGGCGAAAACGGCAATCAGTTTTATGGCTTTCCTTCGGTAGACTGGGACCATCCTGAATACATCCGTGTGGCGCCAGACTTTGTAATTGAACCCATTGAAGAGCCAGCTGACCGGACATTAATTCCTAATCCGCAGGAATTGGGTTATACGGCTGATTGGGTAAAAGAACACATGACAGGGCTGGCAGCTGAACCTGAATACACTTCGACCTGTTTAATTGCCCTGAGCAAAATCCCGAATAAAGAACTACTGATCGATTTTGCGCCAAACTATGTGCCCAACCATAAAAATATTGTGTTATACGCCACAGGCTGGGCGGCAAAATTTACACCTTTCTTAGGTAAAATTATGGCCGATCTGGTATTAGACGGGCACACCGATTTCGACATTAAACCATTCCAGTTAGGGTACAAATACTTTAAAGCATTTTAAAAAACCATCTCAAATGAATAAAAACACGCCTTTAAATACAGGAAAGCAGCCTGATTTAAAATTAGAAGTAGCCATTATCGGCGCCGGAACATCCGGTTTATATACCGCTTACCGTTTGGTAACGGATGAAAAATATACCGCCAGCGAAGTACAAATCTTCGATATGAACGATAAGCTGGGCGGAAGGTTAGAATCAGTAATTATGCCGGGGATGAATTTCTGGGGCGAACTGGGAGGAATGCGTTACCTTACCTCGCAGGAAATTGTAACTACCCTGATTGAAGGTTACCCGCTTTCGGAGCCCGATCTGAATAAACGCATCCCGGTTTTGAAAGATAAAATGACACCTGTTCCATTCCCGATGGGCAGTCCGGCAGAACTGATCATGTACCTTCGGAAAGAGCATTTTAAACAAGATGCCTGGACGGTTGCACAGGCAGCAGGTGAAAAACTCAGCACCCGCTATTACCTGAATGATGATGATTTCGGATTCAGCTCTGATCAGTTGTTCAACAAAATTATTTACGAAGTTTTAATGGCCGATCCTTACGTGGCCGAAACTTATGGGAAAAAAATCATCAAGGGAGCCTCGGTGTACGATTACTCTTTTGAATTAACAAGTGTAGACTGGGATGATATTAAACCTAAACTGGTATATAATTTTCCTAACTCGCCGTACGATAAGCGTAAGGTAAACGACCTGGGTTTCTGGAATTTAATTAAAGACCAGGTTTCGCAGGAAGGTTATGAATTTTTAGCCAATGCAGGCGGTTATTATTCGAATACCATTAACTGGAACTCAGCCGAAGCTTTTCCTTACATGGTGGGCGATTTTACTGCCGGAACAATTTACAAAACCATCGAAGAAGGTTACGACAGCATTGCTTATGCAGTGGCAAATGCCTATACCGATCATGAAGGTGCCTGCATCTGGTCGAAAAATAAGCTGCTTACTTTCACCAAAACACATCCTTTGGTAAGCACCCATAAATACCAGCTTACTTTTTTAAATCTCGAAACCAATACCACCTGGAATGTATATGCGAATACGCTCATACTGGCCATGCCGAGAAAATCGCTTGAGCTGCTGGATCAGGAGAATTTCTTTTTCAATGTAAACGAAAATTCATACCTCAATTACAATATCCGTTCGGTAATTATGGAGCCTGCTTTTAAAATATTAATGGGTTTCCAATACCCATGGTGGAAAGATTTAGGCATCGATTCAGGTCACTCGATTACCGATTTACCGATGAGGCAATGTTATTATTTCGGTACCGATCCTGAAACCAATAACTCCATGTTACTGGGCAGTTATGGTGATATGGAAACAGAAACCTTCTGGAAAGCGCTCACGGATGATAAATTGCTTTTCGAAGTGAAACCTGCTAAATCGGCCTCTTTAAAAGAACTGCATCAACTGGATAGCGTGCAGGCCACTAAATTAATGGTAGATGAATTAATGACCCAGCTGCGCGAACTGCACGGGCCGGAGGTAACCATCCCCGAACCTTATGTAACCTATTTCAGAGATTGGACGGACGAACCTTTTGGTGCCGGGTACCATGCCTGGAAAGCAGGTTATTCGGTAGAAAGCGTGATGCCATATATGCGTAAGCCGGTGGAAGATGAGCAGATCCATATTATAGGCGAGGCATATTCTGATCAGCAGGGATGGGTAGAAGGTGCTTTCTGTGTGGCAGAAAAAATGCTGCAGGATTATTTTGGGCTCGACAGGCCGGTGTGGTTAGATCCTAAGTATTATTTAGGGTGGTAGGGAAGGAAACGATAAAAATTAGTGTAAAAAGTAAAAGGGTATTCAATTTTTTGGATACCCTTTTTTGTGAAGTTGTTTAATACCTGTTTACGAAATCTGCCATGCCGAAACAGTATTTATGTTAATGAAGCAAAGATAAATCGTCATTTCAACTATAGTGAAGAAGATTTTTATACTTTCCCTATGAAGAAGTAATTTATACTTATCTTTCTTAAGCACTATGGCTTATATTTTCTCATATGTCTTACATGGTGAAAATATGTTGTAAACCATAATATAACTAATAACCAATACTTTACCTTATAAAGGATAAAGATTTATATAATTTATAACAAGGTCATCATTCCTGCGCAGGCGGGAATCTTAATGGTTTCCTATAAAGGTATAAACTCATCTTTTTTAAAGCGCTATGGCTTATATTTTCTCATATGTCTTACATGGTGAAAAATATGTTGTAAACCACATTATTTAAGTGTCTTATTGGTATATTCAACCAGTAAATTAATAATAGCTGTTTTATCTTCCAGGTATTTATTGCATAAGAAAATCCCGCCAAGACCAGTTTTCGGGTTAAAAAACAAGAAAGAACTCACCCCGGGATCGTCGCCGTCATGCCCAATAGTGCCATTGGTGTACAGGTTCCAGAAAATACCTTTGTTGCGTTTCACTAAACTGATTCCTTTTGGAGGTGCCTGTGCAGAAAACTGTGGCATAAACATGGCCGCATAAGAGGCACGTTTCAAAAGAGATTCATCTCCGTTATAACCCCTAATTATGGCCATCACATATTTACCAAGTTCGAAAGTATTTGTCCGTAAGCCACCTTCAGGATAAGTGATGAAATGGTAATAGGGAAATGGCGCATTGCGCTTATAATACGGCCTTGCGTAATTTTTTAAATCTGCTTTATTCAGCTTCCAGGCAGAACGGTTCATGCCAATAGGCTTTAAAATGTATTTGGTAACAAAATCTGAATAAGGCATGCCTGATTTGATTTCGATTAAATAAGCCGCCAATGCCGAAGCAATATTGCTGTAACTGGATGAAAGGCCTGGGGCATCCTTTCCATAATTTTCCGGATGATAATATTTTCCATTAGGGGATAAATAGTTATACATAAATGAACCTAGCGCACTATCCTTAATTTGTTGTTTGTAACCCAGATTTTGTAATACATGATAAGCAGCAGTATCATAAGGCGCTAAAACGGTATCAAAATGATATACATTCGGAAAAATTTCAGGATTATCAATAATGCCGGAAGAGTGGTTACTAAGATGACGGATGGTGATTATGCCATTCGGTGCATTCGGATTGCTGAGTTTAAATGGAAGTATGGTATTGATATCGGTGTCAAGATTAAAGTAACCCAGTTCTATCGCTTTCATCAGGGCCACTGCAATAAAAGTTTTGCTTACCGAGCCAATATTCTGAATGCTATGGGCACTGTATTTTGTATTGTTCTCCATATTAGCATAACCAAAATGCTGCTGATAGATGATTTTATGGGCATCAACCAATACCACCGACATGCCGGGTAAGCTGTCTTTCTCATAAAAATTCTGCAGGGAGGTAGTTAGTAATTGTACCTTGCTTTGGCTCCAGGCAGTATTATTACAGGCTAATACAAGTAAAACCACCCATATAAACTTCCATTCTTTCATGTGATCATATTTTAACTGCTGCAAATTTACAGATCGGCCAGCTGAGAAGATTGTATAAAACCGAAATGCCCGGATATAGGTAAAATATAACCGCTATGGTCGAAAAGAGATGGCACTTCGTTCATAATACGCTGGTAAGACCTGATGAAGTGAGATTGGTCGTAATAACCATGGCGATGGGCCAGTGCACTTAAGTAACCGCGTGATTGAGATGGATCTAGTTCACCAATAAGTTTCCTGAACTGCAAAATCTGCTGAATCTCTTTTGCGGTAGGGCCAACAAGTTCTTTAAATTTCTGTTCGATGCGTCGTTGCGTGTATCCTGATGGCAATGCCAGGTTGGCAACGCGGTGCTTTTGAGCAGGTGAGTTTTCGAGCCGGTTAAAAGCCCATTGAATAAGCGAAGTGTTTGCGTTTTCTTGTAAATAAATTTCCAGGTTTTTACAGAGCTCTGCAGCCACAACTTCCTGCGTGCACTCATTTACATTTAGCAACCTGCTATAGAGTTTTTTATTGAGGTGTTCCAGACTGAGTACATTATTAACGAGCTCGTTCATCGGAAAATTGGTAATGAGTGCAGGTAGCCATGGTTTTACCTGCGCCATAACAGCCCTGGTATATGGTGATAGCGTAATGCCGATGCGCCTGGTCATCTGCCCTGCAAGATAAATACCCGCTGGAAGTTCAGTCAATTGATCTCCGATGTTTAAAGAAATTCCCTTTCCGTCAATAAAAACAATTGTGCAGTAACCATTCGGAAGGGCATATTTAACCGATGTGTAAAACGGATGCTGCATATTGTTGAGTGTCCAGAATTTTTGGATATACCCATAATAACGTTTCGGAACGGAAAGCTCACTGTAATAGGTGCTCATTGTTTATTGCTGATCGGTAAGCTTGCAGTTATGTGCACTAATATCTTAATTAAATAAATGATATCAAATCTGATCAGCTATAAATAGCAGATGGAAGATGGCAAAATGTAAGATGGATGATGTAAGATGGAAACGTTAAGCACCTAACACAATATGCTCTGCGTATTCATCTTTGCGGTTAAAATTCTGCTTTTAACAGATTTTAATTATTTTCGTCCTGCAAGCTTAATCTAACAATGCCTTATATCTTAAACGTTCCTTTTGCCGATAAAGACGAGGCCAAAGCACTCGGGGCTTATTGGCTCATTGATATCAAGAAGTGGGTTATTCCTGATCACATTGAAGATATTAACCGTTTTGCAAAGTGGATTCCGGCAAGCCGTTTAGATTGCATAGTAAGGAAACCTTATTTATTGGCTAAAGCCAAGAGAATCTGCTGGAAATGCGGACAAAAAACACCTGTAATGGCTCCGGCTGCCGTAAATTATTATCATTTAGAACAGGTTGATGAGGATGATCCCGATGGTGGTGAAGTTACCTGGGTTAAAGGCGAAAACCCAACATTGTTCAGTTATCTCCAGAGTGCAGATCTTCCTGCCATGGAATATTTAAAAAAAGTCCATCCCCAGTTTAAATATAGTTTTTCAAAAGCCATTCAGTTTTCCTACTGGGCAAATACCTGTAAACATTGCGGGATATTACAGGGCGATTTTGAATTGCACGATGAACCTGGCGGACCGTTTTTCCCAATCATTTACGATCCTGACGACATCCAGATTGTTTCGTTTGAACTCGAATATGATTACGCCATCGAAGGTGAATATGGCGGCCAGCAGTTTGAAGAAATGAATTTCCCGGAGTTTTATAAATAAAAGCTGTCTCAAAATATTGTGTTGTACATAAAATTTAATTCGTTTATTTATCCTCAATTAGTTGAAGAGGATAACACTATTAACCAATAAAATTTGAGACAGCTTTTTATTCCTAATAATTAATAGATGGCTGTCCGGTAGCTAAAAGATAAGCCTCTTTCAATACTTCCGAAAATGTTGGGTGAGGATACACCATTTCATTCATGGCTGCGGCGGTAATTTCATGTCTTATACCGAGTGTGGCATGGGCAATCAGGTCGGCAGCACGCGCACCAATTATATGTACACCCAATATTTCGCCGTAAGTAGGATCAACCAGAACTTTTGCAAAACCATCCAGATCTCTTGAAGCCCTCGCCCTTCCGCTGGCAAGAAAAGGAAACTTTCCAACATTGTATTGCTTTCCTTCGCTTTTAAGCTGTTCTTCCGTTTTACCTACCGAAGCTACTTCAGGCCAGGTATATACCACGCCGGGAATCAAACTATAATCCAGGTGGCCGGCTTCACCGCAAATGCGTTCGGCAACATATTTTCCATCTTCTTCTGCTTTATGTGCTAACATTGGGCCTGCAATCACATCACCAACCGCATAAATGTTTGGCTGGTTAGTTTGAAGTTGATCATTTACAATAATCCTTCCGGCCTGATCAGTATTAATGCCAGCCTTTTCGAGGTTTAATCCTGCAGTATAGGGCTTGCGACCAACAGCCATCAGGCAATAAGCTGCTGTTTCAGTTTGAAGCTGCTGCTTTTCATCAAGGAAAGAAACAGAAACCGAATCGCCTTGATTTACAACCTGTTGCACCCGGTGGTTAAGTTTGAAAACAATGTTCAGCTTGCTTAAACTCTTTTGAAGCGTTTTTCCCAGTTCTCTGTCCATGGTTGGCAGGATGGAATCGGCATATTCAATGATGGTAATCTGTGTGCCAAGCCTCGCAAACATCGATGCGAGTTCGATCCCGATAACTCCACCACCGATAATAATCATTGATTTTGGTAGCGCAGGTAAATCCATGGCTTCGGTAGAGGTAATGATGCGCTTTTTATCAATAGCTATCCCGGCTAAGCTTGCAGGTTTAGAACCGGTAGCAATAATAAAATCGGTGGCTTTAAGTGTCAGTTGATCGCCTTTTTCTGTGCCAACATTTAATGTATTTGAATCTTCAAAACTTCCATGGCCCTGATACAAAGTAATTTTGTTTTTTCGCATCAGGAAGTTTAATCCCGCATTATTTTGTGCAATTACTTCTTTTTTGCGTGCAATAAACTGGTTAAAATTAAGTTTCAGATCGCCGGTTTCTATCCCATGGACTGTAAACTCTGTTTTTGCCTGGTGAAAATGTTCAGAGCTATCCAGTAGTGCTTTCGCCGGGATACAGCCAACGTTGGTGCAGGTACCGCCAAGTCCGGCATATTTTTCTACAAGCGCAACTTTTTTACCCAATTGAGCGGCACGGATAGCAGATACATAGCCCCCTGGTCCGGAGCCGATTACGATAATATCATATTGATGATCCATATTTTTAATGTTAAAATTTTATTTGGACGACTGTCTATATCAGGTGAAATTTTTTTAAAGTAAATTTTCAATAAAATTTAAAAATTGCCGGAGCGGTTGATCGTTGCGTTCTATTTTACGCTGGATCATACTGCCTTCGTATGTGTTGAAAATCATTGAAGCAAGCACTTTTGCATCAATAGTACATTTTATGCTGGCTTCTTTCTGACCTTGTTCAATTAATTTTTGTAAACCCGGTACAAGGTGATCGGAGGTGAGTTTTTGCAGTTGTGCAGCAATGATTTCGCTTTGGGCAGCAACATCCTGACCTAAATTGCCCATTATACAGCTCCACATGGTGTCACTATCGGTACTGGATTTCGTGTACCTGTTAATCCGTGAAGAAAAGTAAGCCATAATCTTTTGCTTCGGATTGAGCACCGGATTGCGGGTGATCTCGGAAAAGGAGGGGAGGATTTCTGTTTTAAAAAAATGATTTAATACTTCTGCAGAAAAATCTTCTTTATTCTTAAAATAGTAATGAAAGGATCCTGTGGGCATTTCTACCTGTTTTGTAATCTCCCTGATTCCGGTTTGATGATACGAGCGGGTAGAAAACAGGTCGATGCCGGCTGCCAGAATTCTTTCTTTTTGATCCATGCTACAAAGTTATAGACGACTGTCCAAATATGCAAATCAAGTTGATTATTTTAGTTCATTCGTAGGCTTAAGCCAGCAACAGGATCAGGTTTAATTTATTTTATTCCTGCAGTTAAATTAATAATTTACTTAAGACTAGGGACTTAAGACTAAGGACTCTGGACTCTGGACTCAAAACTCCAGACTAAACCGGCAGTGTAAAACAAAACGTACTTCCCTGGTCTGTGCTCTGCTCCACCCAGATTTTTCCACCGTGCCCCTCAATAATTTCACGGCATACATAAAGTCCTATACCAAAGCCTGCTATGAGGTTATTGTTTTGCCCGCGGTAAAAACGGTCGAAAAGTTTTGAAATTTCTTCCTGTGGAATGCCCGTTCCCTCATCGCTGACACTTATTTTTAGCTGGTCGCCTTCAATTGTTGCTGAAGTGGTAATCTGGCTGCCAATGTTCGAATACTTTACGGCATTACCAAGCAGGTTATTAATTACCTGTGTCAGTTTGCCCATATCGCCATTAATAATTACAGGTGCTATATCGGAAAATATAAAGCGGTGCTGCGTGTATAGCATCCGGGTTTCTTCTGCAATTTCCTGTAAAAATGTGGCAAAATCAAAAGGTCCTTTTTCGATAAACATTTTTCCTGATTCCAAACGGGCAAGGTTTAAAAAACCATTAATCATGTTCGTCATCCGTCGGCTCTGTTTAATCGATTGCTCCAATATCCTTTTAGTCATTGGATCGTGCTTTGCCGGTTCACTCTTTTCCATCAACTGGAGATAGGCGGTTAATGAGGTAAGCGGTGTTTTAAGTTCATGACTTACCATGCCGATAAAATCATTTTTACGCTGCTCGTTTTGTTTAATATCGGTAATATCGCGGGTGGTACCGGCTACCGCTTCAACTTCGCCTGCATCGTTAAGCACAGGTGTAAAAATATAATCGTAAACACGTTTTCCAAGTAGGGCATGCGGGAAAGAAACTTCGCCACGGATAGCGGTTTTAGTGGTACGCACATGGTCTATTTCCCGTTGGTGCATTTCAGCATGCCAGGGTTCGTATCCGTTTTCGAGCAGGCCTTTCCCAATGGCATTATCCCAGCTTTTACCCCACATCGTAAGGAGGGCTTCGTTGGCATAAATAAAATTGTACTGAAGATCAAAAACGTACATCAGGTCGGGCGTACTGTTAGCAATGGTTTCATACACCCGTTTTTGCTGCTCTGTAATTTCTTTCGCCAGTTTAAGTGCTTCTTCAGCACGTTTGGTTTCAGTAATGTCGCTCGCTGCACCAAACCATTCACGTACATTTCCATTATCATCAAAAATGGGCACAGCGCGCGATAAGATCCATCCAATGCTTCCATCCGCCCTGAGTACACGGTGCTCCAGCTGAAAAATCTTATTTTCTCTTTTCGCATCATCAATGGCCGTTCTCACCTGATCCTGATCAAGCGGATGGATGTATTTAGATATCCAGTCTGTAAGGGGTTCGTTTGTGTCAGCTAAAAAGTTCCTTCCCTCCAGTTGTTTCATTTCCCGCCAATCGGCACTCATAATATACACAATATCAGAAGTAGCATTTACGAGGGCTCTAAAACGCTCTTCGTTTGCGGCAATGGCTTTTTTATTGGGATGTTTATCGTCATTTACACTGTTCATATTATCAGCAGGAAATTTAATCGTAACACTAAATTAGTTTTAAAAGCTGGTTTTCAAAAAAACTCAATCGCGAATAACAGAAATTTTCAGTTGATAAAGAGGAGTACTCCTGAAACGAATGTTTACCTAAATTCTATTAGAAATAAAATAATTTCATAATGTGCTGTTTAACAGGTTTAAACAGGCTTATTTTGCCCGATTGTTTGATTAGATTTACCTTAATTTATATTTTTTTGGTTTTTTTTGAAAAAAAGATGCAACACTATTGTACATGCTGCGACTAGAGAATAGAAACGTATTATAACAGATAAATTAAAAGCTCAACATTGCGCACTGCTGAACAGATAACCGATCAGGAATTAATTGTACTCTGCCTTGAGGGCAGGGAAGCGGGCTACACGGGACTTTACAACCGTTATGCCAGAAAGATCTATAATTCGATCAGCCGGATTGTGAGCCATACAGGTGAGGCAGAAGATATTCTGCAGGATATTTTTTGTACAGTGTTTAGTGATGTGAGCAAGTTAAAAGGGGTACTCAGTTTCGAAGCATGGGTACGGCGGATGGCCATCAACCGTTCCATTTCTCACTTAAGAAAAAGAAAAATAGCTTTCTCTGACCTGGGCGATATGGATGTTGAAGACGAAGGAGGAAATGACAATGATGATGTGGAGATTTTCGACTGCAGGGTAGAAGACGTGAAAAAAAGTATCGAAGACCTGTCAGCAGGTTACAAGACAATTTTAAACCTGTATGTATTTGAAAAGATGACGCATGAAGAAATTGCAGTAGTGCTCGGACTTTCGGCCAGTACCGTGAGGACGCAGTACCACAGGGCAAAAAAACGTGTTTTATTATCACTAAAAGACAAATGTTATTATGAATGATCAGATAAAGGATTTTGTGGAACAGCACCGGGAGGAATTCGATCATCTCGAAGCACCGGCCTTTGATATGGACCGCTTTAAGCGGATGCAGGTTCAGCCAGAGCAAACAAGGGTTAAAAAGCTGAAGTTTTTTAACAACAGCAAATGGCTGGTTGCAGCATCATTAGTGCTGGTAGCAGCAACTGCATGGCTTTTTTTTTACCCGTGGACACAAAAAGAAGCATTTTTAGTTCCGAAAGATGCTACGGCTACTTTGCTGCGCAGGCCGGTTGGAAAAGCAAATCAGGTTTTGGCTAAAAAAAACACACCTGTTCAAACCGCGAAGGTTAAGGTAAATGAGCCGGAAACGGTTAAGAAAAAACCACAATATATGGGCAGCAATGAAGAATATGCAGCTTTAAAAGATAGCAGTTCGGCAAGTGTAAGGTTGCTTGCGATATTAAAAATTGAAAAAAACAAGAAAATCAATAACAAAACACTGGATATGTTATCGAAAACGCTCAACCATGATGGAAATACCAACGTGCGCCTGGCTGCCCTCAATGTATTGCAAAAATACAGTGCCGATAAATATGCGTCTAAATTGCTGGTAAGCTCGTTAAGCAAGCAGGACGACCCGATGGTACAGCTTGGACTGGTAAGCTTTTTAGGAAAAATGAAGAATGCAGAAATAGGCGACAAACTTTATGCGCTGGCCAATAACCCCGAAACATTTGCTGCAGTGCGTGATGAAGCTTATAGTATATTATTAAATCAGGATAAATTATAAAACAAACAACAATAAAATTATGAAAAAGCGATTCATCGTTCTTTTTTCTCTGCTGGCCATCGCAGTATCGGCATCAGCACAGAAAGAATACAAATTAAACAAAAACTCAGGGCAGCTCAACCTCAATATATCGGGCGCAATAGTAGAAGGTTACAGTGGAAACGAAATTGTTTTTTCTATACCCAAAGGAGAAACCGAAGAGGTAGATGAACGTGCAAAGGGATTGCGTGCCATCAGTGGGTCGGGTTTTACTGATAATACCGGCTTAGGTTTAGATGTTACTGAAAAAGGGGGAGAAATTAATGTTAATGCAGTAAACAGGGATATTAAAGGTATATTAACGATTAAGGTGCCTCAAAACATTAAAATAGTTTTTACCAACAAAAGCAATGTGTACCAGAATGAGATTATTCTGAAAAACCTTAAAAGTGAAATAGAGGTTTCTACCAGCTACAACAAAATCAAGCTCGAAAACAACAGTGGCCCTATGAATATTAAAACACTGTATGGTTCTGTAGATGCCATTTTTACTGAAGCCATTAAAGGTCCTGTATCTATTGTTTCGGTATATGGTTATGTAGATGTATCGCTTCCTGCCAATACAAAAGCGAACGTAGAATTAAGTACCGGTTATGGTAAACTTTACGCTGCAGAGGGCTTAAAAATAGCAATTGATAAAACCGAGAGAGCAGAGCGCAATGGCTTTACTTCTATAAGTGGAAGCGAAAATGTTGGCGGACAGGTAACGTCGGTACGTACAGGTCAGTCGATAAGTGGTTTAACTACTGTAAATGGAGATGGATCTGTTTTTGGATACAGTAGCAGTGGCCGGAGTTCTGAAAACATCAGAGGCAAGATTAATGGCGGCGGTGCTGATCTGATCTTAAATTCACGTTACAAAAATGTATATCTGAGAGAGAAATAACGGTCTCTCAGGTTTCCCCTTTCATCTGTCTGAAAGCCTGTTCTTGGCAATAAAGGCAACAAAGCATTCTTTTATGAAAACAATATTATTTTGGCTTTTAATGGCCATGGTGCCGGGTATTGCCCTTTCGCAAACCAAAATTAATAAATCTTATCCGGTTAAAAAGGGTGATGCGGTAGTACTTCGCTTCGATTATCCAAAGGTTGTACATGTTTCCAGCTGGGATAAAAATGAAATTGCGATAGAAGCTACGGTAAAGATCAATAACGGTGAAAGCGACTCGGCATTTACCCTCCAGGAAAGCAGTGCTGACGGAACCATTACCATTCAAAATAAACTCGATATGGATAAAATTCCGGAAGCTTATTATGTAAAGGAAAATGGCATTAAAACACGCTTAAATTCAAAAGCCGATCTTGATGCCTACATCAAGGAGAAAGGTGGCGCAAAAATATCGACCTATCAAACCAAGGATATTGAAATCACCATTAACATCAAACTTCCGGCAGATATAAACACTGAAATAAGTTCTGTTTATGGTATTGTAGAGATTAAAGATTTTAAGGGCCCTGTAAAGGTTGATGCAAGGTATGGCGGCATTGATGCCAGTATCAACCAGAGTGCAATTGGCAAAATAAAACTCACTAACCGTTATGGGAAAATATATACCGATATGGCGCTTAAACCGACAGAAATGAAAGAAGAAAATTTCTTTACTTCTTTAACGGCAGCACCAGGTGTTGGCCCGAGTTATGATTTGAGCTCATCGTACGGGAATATTTACCTGAGAAACCAGTAGGGAGGGGAAGCGGTTAGCGTTTGGTGATAAGCGGTGAGTTGGCTACAACCCCTCGTTGCGTCATCTCGACCGCAGTGGAGAGATCTGCAAGTTAAATAAGCTTAAAGATTTCTCCGTTATTTTTTTAGCCACGGATTCACAGAAAACACGGAGAATATTGTTTTCGAATATTCAGCTAATATTTTTTAGTCAAATTATTAAGAAGTTAAGGCCATTAAGTGGTTCGTCATTGCGAGATGGCTTTTTCAGCCGACGAAGCAATCTATCCGGCAAGAATCGTTAGCCGGAAAGATTGCTTTGTCGTTCCTGCTTGCAATCACGACCACACTAAGTCAAGTATAAGGATATTTATAGTTAATATATTGTTAGTTAGGTTATTAAGAGCTTTAGGTCATTAAGTGGAAATGGTAAGTAAAAACCCCTCGTTGCATCATCTCGACCGCAGTGGAGAGATCTGTGAGCTAAATAGCTTAAAGATTTCTCCATTATTTTTATCCATGTGCTCTGTGGTAAAAAACAGCTAGCTTATCCGCCAAACTTGCGTACCCGATAAATCAGCGATAACATAAAATAGCGGCCTAAACGGTTTACCTGCCTGTCCACAATTACGTTGTCGAACACATCCCTCGAGATACCCGAATTCTGATCAAAAAGATCAAATCCTTCTACACGGATGGCGGCCATATCGTTTTTCATAAACTTATATTCCATTGAAAGGCGAAGCAATGTTGGATTACGTACCGCTCCGTTATCGAAACCGGAGTTAATCTGTTTAGTAAAATCGTAACCTACAGTAAGGTCTTTAAAAAAGTAGTTGCGTCCCTCTATACCGCATTCAAAACGGTTAGATTGACGATCGGCAAAACTATCGCTCGAGTAATTGGTAAGGTTTTGTGAATAAGAAGTTTCTAACTGGAAATTAACAATATCCTTTAAATCTACCCGAAACTCGAGTTCCTGGCGCCAGGATAAATTCTGCGCTTCAATCCGGCTATCATCTGTAAAAGTGATGTTGTTGTTCAATTGTCCGGAACCCGAGTAGCCAATGGTAAATTTCCGCTCTGCAGAAAGTGGTTTACTGATGTTATAATCGCCCTGAAGGGTATAATAACCATCAGCATTGATGTAGCTCGTTAGCTGGTTAACCGTTCCTGGTACACGTTGCTTGGTGGTTACAATCCTGTCGTTTGTGCGTTCGTATTTAAAGTTTGCCTGTATTATTTTCCCTGCATTCCAATCGGCCTGCTTATAATGTGCATTAACACTTTGGATAAATTCGGGTTTCAGGTTTGGATTTCCGGTAACCACATTCTGGAGGTTCGAATTATCAGAAATAGGCTGTAACTGTAAAAAGCCCGGTTGATTATTCCGGCCCCAGTAGTTGATGTCGAAAGATTCCTGGTTCGAAAATTTATAAGAAAAACGGCCTGAAGGGATGAAGTTAAACGAACGGTTAACCGTTTGAATGTTGTTGCTCAGGTTCTCTCCGCGCAATATTGCCGGCTGTGCATTTACACCAATTGTATAGTTTAACTTCTCGCCTATATATCGGTAGTTTAGTCCAACTTTATTGGTAATAAACTGATAATCATAAATGTTGCTGAGGTTTGGATTAAATACTTCATTACCATCAACCACATCATAAGCATCACGAGAATTATTTGTAGACGAACGGTTCCAGTTATAATTTACCTCCAGAAAGGTCTTTTTCCAGATTGGTTCCATGTACGAAACACCTGCATTTAATCCTAAATTACGGCTATTCTGGTTGTTCAGCTGGTTTTGTAAAACAGTATCTGCCGCTTTGTTGTGCGTATTGATGTAATTGTTATACATATCTTTATAATTTTCTCCATCTGAATAATTAATGTTTCCCCATGAAGTAATATTACGGCCCTTTTTCTCAAATTTATGGTTAAAAAAGAAATTGGTGCGTGCATTGAGGTTTTTAGAGGTATTAAAGTTTGTACTTTGCCTGTTTGTAGAGAGGGTATCCTGAGTGATATCGGAACCTCCGGTACTGTTGCCGTTACTGTTGCTATAAGAGAAATTTGGCGAAATCTTAAGGTAGTTCATCGTATCAATTTTATACTCTAAGTTGCCGCCAAACGAATGGTTGTTATTGTTGCTATGACTATTATTACCCGCATTTTCAAGCCTGTTAATTGGATTCTGACCGGCATCCTGTAAAACGCTTTGAGTATAGGTTGAGCTAATGGTGTTATTCTTGTTGTTGTTAAAATTATATGATGCATCGGCAGAAAGCCTGGTGCTGAACTCATTTCTGTAATTTAAACCCAAGGCATTTCTGGTATTGATTCCATCACCTCCGCCGCCACGCATATTGGCATTGGCCGATGTTCCATCGAAAGAAATCTGCCGTTCGCCTTTCATGCTGTTTCCCCTGATGCTGGTATTGTAGCGGTCAGAATTGCCAACCCCGGCCGATGCACGGGCAAAATATCCCTTCTTTTTATCTTCTTCGATGGTTAAGTTCAATATCTTTTCTGGCTCGCCCGTTTTAATTCCGGTCAGTTTTGCCTGATCGCCATAATCGTCGATAAATTGCAGGTTCTTGATGATATCTGCAGGTAAGTTTTTGATAGCGGTGGCTACATCAGTTCCAAAAAAATCCTTTCCGTTAACCCGAATTTTGGTAACAGGCGCGCCCTGACTGGTTACATTGCCATCTTTATCTACCTTTATTCCCGGCAGTTTTTTCAGCACTTCGTCTACTGCATCACCATCCCTTACCGGAAAAGCCCTGGCGCTAAAACTCACTGTATCTTCGGTTACTTTTACGGGCGGCACGCCGGAGATCACCACACCTTCAAGGGTATTTGAAGAGGGCCTGAGTTTAATATCGGTAATGTTCAGCAGTGCACCTTTATCGATCAGATATTGTTTACTAAAAGTATCATAGCCGATAAAGGCTGCGGAAAGGGTAAATTGTTTAGATTTGATTTTGCTCAAAATGAAGGTTCCATCGGGATTAGCTGAAGTGCCTGCGCTATCGTTTCCAGATTTAATCCGTACTACGGCACCAGGTAGCGGCAAGCCTGCAGTATCCAAAACAATACCTTTTACGGTATAATTCTGTGCGTAACTGTTTGTAAAAATACCCGCAAAGAGCAGGAGTAACCAAATCGTTTTAGTAAATACCCTCATCAATTATTTGTGTGTGCCATAAAAATACGGCGCAGCAGGCTAAACGCATGGAGCGTAATCAACATGTTACCAATGAGGTGATTGGGGAGTAACGGAGGGATAATGGAAGAGGGATATCTGAGAGATAATGGAAGATGGATAATGGACGATGGACAATAACCGGTTTTGAGTTTGGCGTTTTGAGTTTGGTGTCAGTTAACCGATTTAAACAATTAACAAGTTCTGCATTTTGCATCAGTTAACCAATTTATACAATTAACCGATTAACCAATTTCAACAATTAACCTCACTACCCACCAAACTATTCCGTATTTTTACCATAATGAAGATTGTATTTTTTTCTGCCAAGCCTTACGACCGTGATTTTTTTGAAAGTTGTAACGAACATTATGATTTCGAACTCGAATTTTGGGAAACCCATTTGGGGCCTCATATCGCCGATGCAATAAAACCGGGGACAGATGCCGTTTGTGTATTTGTAAACGATAAATTAACTGTTGAGGTGATTGCTGTACTGGCAGAAAAAGGTGTAAAAATTATTGCGTTGCGTTGTGCAGGTTTCAATAATGTAGATCTGGAGGCCGCAAAGCAATATGGAATCCGCGTTTGCAGGGTGCCGGCTTATTCGCCTCAGGCCGTTGCCGAACATGCAGTGGCAATGTTACTTACGTTAAACCGTAAAACACATAAGGCCTATAACCGGGTACGCGAGCAGAATTTTTCACTTTCAGGTTTAATGGGTTTCAATCTTTTTGGCAAAACAGTAGGCGTAATCGGAACCGGAAAAATAGGCGCTGCCTTTTGTAAAATTATGCTGGGCTTTGGTTGCAAGGTGCTGGCCTACGATCCTTTTGAGAATGAACAGCTCCGAAATACCGGTATTAAATACCTTCCTTTTCATGAAGTAATTAAAGATGCGGATATCGTTTCGCTGCACTGTCCGCTTACGCCCGAAAATCACTATCTGATTGGTTCTGCCAGTTTATCATCAATGAAAAAGGGTGTTACACTGATTAATACGAGCAGAGGAGGATTGATTCATACACGCGAAGTAATTGATGCATTAAAAACCGGGCAGGTTGCCGCATTGGGCATTGATGTGTATGAACAGGAAGAAAAATTGTTTTTTAAGGATCTTTCTGCCAGTATAATCGGCGATGATGATATTCAGCGACTGATCAGCTTCCCGAATGTATTGGTTACCGGGCATCAGGCTTTTTTTACACAGGAAGCATTAACTGAAATTGCAGAATCGACTCTGGCTACGGTTAAGGCGTTATTAACCGGTGATGGGGCAGATGAGGCTGCGGTATTGGCGTAAGCGATTGACGTTAAGCGTATAGCGGACTGATTAATGATATTTGGTTGAAGGTTCATAATCAATTATGAACCTTCAGATATTGTAATTGTATTTGGCCCTATGCCATCAACACTTTCCTCTTTGCTATTAAGCGTAATATGAAGTATTCAGGTTGATATTTTTCTTTTCTGCATCCTCTATAGGCGCGTAATTAGAAAGGATTAATGCTTCGCCTTTTTTAACACATACGTCATGCTCAAAATGCACTGAAGGACTACCGTCTGCCGTTCTGATCGTCCAGCCATCATGATCTAAAAAGACATCCTTTTTGCCCATATTAATCATCGGTTCAATCGCCATTACCAGGTTTTCTCTTAACAGCATGCCCGTGCCCTTACGGCCATAGTTTGGCACCTGCGGATCTTCGTGCATATCTTTACCCAAACCATGACCAACCAGATCCCTCACTACTCCGTAACCATGCTTCTCGTTGTAGTTTTGGATGGCATAGCCGATATCGCCGAGGCGTTTGCCCACAACAGCTTCCTTAATCCCTACAAAAAGCGATTCTTTGGTGGTTTTAACAAGATTTAATATTTCAGGTGATACTTCACCGATGATAAAAGTATAAGCGTGGTCGCCGTGAAAGCCGTTTTTGATGGTACCCACGTCTACCGAAATGATATCACCGTCTACCAGTTCATACTCGC
This sequence comes from Pedobacter sp. 22226, assembly GCF_052045455.1. NCBI lineage: Bacteria > Pseudomonadati > Bacteroidota > Sphingobacteriia > Sphingobacteriales > Sphingobacteriaceae > Pedobacter > Pedobacter sp. 22226. The sequence goes on from NZ_JBQEPB010000001.1 coordinate 779,955, forward strand.
TTGGGAAACCGTGTACCACCACATCATTTACCGAAGTAATGATATGGAAAGGAAAGCCGTTGTAATTATAAAAAGATGGAACAGCACCATTATCGAGTATAAACTCATTGGCCAGTTTATCAATTTGTAGTGTAGTAATTCCGGGTTTGATTATTTTGGCAACTTCTGCCAGTGTATCGCTTACCAGTAGTGCGCTGATCTGCATCAACTCTACCTCTTCATTAGTTTTGTATAAAATCATTGCTGCAAATTTACAAAAAGATGCGGGTAAGCAGAAATGAGGAGATTTAATTGTTGGATTGTTGCAGGGTTACAAAGTTGGAGAGGTTATAAGGTTTAGCGTTTATATAAGGATGATTTATGAGGTAAAAGGGATGATTGTAGCGAAATGGTTATGGCCTTATATGTTCTTATATTTCTCAAACGGTAACAGAAATACTTTAATTTATTACGCTGCCATGTAAAATATATTTTATCCTGCCATTATATTTGAAAAAGAAACACCCCATAATTACATGTCTGCAAAACCTATAAAAATACAGCGTTCCAACATCGATTTTCTGGTACAGTTAAAAAAAAACAACAACCGCGATTGGTTTAATGAGCGTAAAAACGAATTTCTTACTGAGCAGGCCAATATTGAAAATTTTGCTTCTGCATTGTTGACCGGATTAAATCTCCACGATGTAATCGAAACCCCCTCTGGTAAAAAAAGCCTTTATCGCATTTATCGCGATACACGTTTTTCCGCAGATAAAACACCCTATAAAACGCATTGGAGCGGGAGTTTCAAACGGGCAGGCAAAAACAGACGCGGTGGTTATTATTTCCATATTGAAAAAGGAAACACTTTTGTAGGTGGTGGATTCTGGGGACCTTCGCCAGCCGACCTGAAACTGATCAGAGATGATATTGCCTTTGATGCAAAACCGTTGCGTGATATTATGAACGATAAAAATTTTATATCATCTTTTGGTAGCTTAACAGGAGAGCAACTTAAAACCACACCAAAAGGATTCGACGCAGGGCATCCCGATATCGATCTTTTACGTTTTAAACAGTTTTTACTGATTAAAAGATTTGATGACGAAACCCTGCTGGGTGAAAATCTTCTTCAACACATGGGACAGGCTTTTAAAGATATGCGACCATTTTTCGATTACATGAGTAGTGTGCTCAGCAGCGATGCAAATGGAGAGTAGATTGTTAAATACCGGTTAACTATTCTCCTGGTTTAATCTTAAACCAAACCAGTTTTTTCCTGATATAAATACGTTTATTCCAACTTAGCATAGAAACATAAAACTTAAGCTGAAATAAAAGGTTGTAGATATATACCTTAACAGCTTATAACATGAAAAAAAATGAAACTGGTGGCGATCCAAAATTCGCAACTAAAACAACGGCTCAGGATGCACCTGCATTAAACGGATTATTTAAAGATGCTATCGCCGATCTTTATTGGGCAGAAAATCACCTGGTTAAAGCATTACCCAAAATGATTTCGGCCGCTACTGCCCCCGAACTTAAAAACGCAATAGAATCCCATCTCGAAGAAACTAAAGTCCACGTTACCCGGCTGGAGCAGGTATTCGAACTTTTAGGGGAGAAAGTTATTGCTAAAAAATGCGATGCCATGGAAGGTTTAACCAAAGAAGCCGAAGGCATTGTAGAAGAAACCGAACCTGGTACCGCCACCCGCGATGTAGGTATTATCCTTGCTTCGCAAAAAGTAGAGCATTACGAAATAGCCAGTTATGGCGGCCTTTATCAATTGGCAACCACACTTGGTTTAACCGATATCGCCGATATTTTAGAGCAAACGCTTTCCGAAGAAAAACTGGCCGACAGTAAACTAACCGATATAGCAGAAAACGAAATTAATTACAAAGCAGCTGACGAAGCATAAAAGAATAAAAATGGCTAAGAAAACATCAGATCAAAAAAATGCACTGCCACAGCAGGAAAACGATAAGACCAGAAAACTCGAATCGTTTGTAGCCGATGCCAGCGGTGAGTCGATGACTACCAACCATGGGCTAAAAATTAACGACGATCAAAACTCATTAAAAGCAGGCGAAAGAGGAGCATCTTTACTGGAAGATTTTATTCTCCGCGAAAAAATTACCCATTTCGATCACGAACGCATACCCGAAAGGGTTGTGCATGCCAGGGGCTCTGCCGCACATGGCGTTTTTAAAGTGTACGAAGACATGTCTGAACTAACGCGTGCTGCGTTTCTTTGCGATCCCGGTGCAGAAACCCCTGTTTTTGTGCGTTTCTCTACCGTTGCCGGTTCACGAGGATCAACCGATTTGGCCCGTGATGTACGTGGTTTCGCTGTAAAATTTTACACGCAGGAAGGCAATTTCGATCTGGTGGGCAACAATATGCCTGTATTCTTTATTCAGGATGCACTTAAATTTCCAGACCTGATCCATGCCGTAAAACCCGAACCAGATAACGAAATGCCACAGGCAGCATCTGCGCACGATACCTTTTGGGATTTTATTTCTCAGTTGCCGGAATCATCTCACATGATTATGTGGGCCATGAGCGATAGGGCCTTACCCCGAAGTTACCGCATGATGGAAGGTTTTGGTGTACATACCTTTAGGCTTGTAAATGCTAAAGGCGAATCAAACTTTGTTAAATTCCATTGGAAACCCCTTCTAGGTGTGCATGCCGTAGCCTGGGATGAAGCTCAGAATATTTCAGGTAAAGATCCTGATTTTCACCGTCGCGATTTATGGGATGCCATTGAGGCCGGCGCTTTCCCTGAATGGGAACTTGGCGTGCAGATTGTTCCCGAAGCAGATGAGTTTAAATTCGAATTCGATCTTTTGGATCCGACTAAACTGATTCCTGAAGAACTGGTTCCGGTGCAGCGCATTGGTAAAATGACCTTAAACCGAAACACTGATAACTTTTTTGCCGAAACGGAGCAGGTGGCATTCCATGTGGGGCATGTAGTTCCGGGTATCGATTTTACCAACGATCCTTTATTGCAGGGCAGGTTGTTTTCTTATACCGATACCCAGCTAATCCGTTTAGGCGGACCTAATTTTCACGAAATTCCAATTAACCGTCCGGTAGTTCCTGTACACAATAACCAGCGCGATGGTTACATGCGCCAAACCATAAACAGGGGCAAAACCAGTTATGGTCCAAATGGCATTGCCAATAACGATCCGCAACAGGTTAAAGCTGCCGATGGTGGTTTTACCAGCTACAACGAACGTATCGATGCAAAGAAAATAAGGGCAAGGAGCAGAAGCTTTTTCGACCATTTTTCGCAAGCCAGGTTGTTTTTTAACAGCCAGAGCGAAGCTGAAAAAAACCACATTGTTGATGCTTTAAGTTTTGAGCTTGGCAAAGTTAAAACAGTAGCCATCAGAGAGCGTATGCTTGCTGTTTTGGTGCAGATAGATAATAAACTTGCTGCCGAAGTGGCTTTTGCACTTGGCCTGCACATTCCAAAAATTGCGTTGGAAGATTTGAATAACAGTATTCCGGCAGATGCTGACCGTGCTGATTATGCTTCTTTAAATCCTGAAGGTAGTTTGGCAAAATCTGATGCCCTGAGTATGGCCGGAACCATAAAAAACACCATTAAAACCAGAAAAGTAGCCATACTGGCTGCCGATGGGGTAGATGGAGCTTCGCTAAGCAAAGTTAAAGATGCTTTGGTTGCCGAAGGAGCAGTGGTGCACATTATAGCGCCTAAATTGGGACAGATCATTTCGAAAGAAGATCAGCAGATTGTACCCGACGAAAGCTTTTTAACAGCAGCATCGGTACTTTACGATGCCGTATATGTACCAGGTGGCGGCAATTCGGTAGCTACATTAGAGGCCGAAGCCAACGCAGTTCATTTTTTAAATGAAGCTTTTAAACACTGTAAAGCCATTGCCGCAGATGAAGAAGCATTGCAAGTATTAGAATCGACATATTTTTTCAAAAAATTACCTGCAGAATACTCAGAAGAAACCGTATTGCGTGAAGGTGTATTGGTAGGCAAAGATTTAAAAAAGCTTACAGCAACGTTTATTAAAATGATTGCACAACATCGTTTTTGGGATCGGGAAAATCCAAGGAAAATCCCTGCTTAATTGTAGTTCAACTTATAAAATAATCAGCGGAGACCAAACCTCCGCTGATTTAACCTCAAATGTATTATGGAAAATCAACCTGACCAAAATATCATCCCCAAACAATACACAGGTACCAGTATGGATGCCCTGGAAGAGCGGATTAGTTCTTCAACAGAAGAGGCCATAGCACTTTTTAAACAGACATCTGCAAAACTTCTATCGGTTAACGACTGGGGCAAATATGCAGGAATGTCTAACTTTCAGCTCATGGACCCACACGGCATTAAGGCCGAAAGAAATGCTGAAGAAGGCGATTATATCCGGATTGATATCCCGGGCCCCGGTACCAGCGTAGGCAAGGGTTACGACTGGGTGCGAATCCAGGAAATAAAAAATATTGAGGAAAGCGAATTACAGATTTTGGCAATCACTGTCAGGCCCTGTGCTCACCCGCTTGAAATTGAAGGTAAAACGGCACATTTTCTTAAAGATACCGCAACATCGACCTTTGTTGTTAAAAGATACGGCTTACGCATTACCGCTGAGGAACACGGACGGAACGAGTTACCCAATACCGAAACAGGAAGTTTGTACGATAAAGGAAGAAATTTTGTTGTGGGTATGGCAGCAAAACTTGGTCTGTCATACCCTCAATGGAAAAGCCTCGTTAAAGGCTTGTTAGAAGATTAAGTATCTTCTATATGTGCTTGCAGCATTTCAATACCAACTTCATTTCCCTGCAGCGCAGCTAATTCAACGGCACGCTTTCCTGTTTTGTCTGCAATTGTTGGGTCAGCACCATGTTCGAGCAATAACCTTAACACATCGTTCCTGCCAAACATCGCTGCAAACATCAAAGCCGTTCCGCCATTTCCATGCTGAAGATCTAAACTGGCCCCGTTTTCGATCAGTAATTTCGCAATAGAGGTGTAACCTTTAAAACTCGCACCCATTAAAGCGGTGTTTCCGCCAAAATCTGCAGCATCAATAGCTGCACCGGCATCAATTAATATTTTGGCAGCTTCAGGCTGGTTATTATAACAGGCTATAATTAAAGGCGTATAACCTTTATCATCGCGGTGGTTTAAATCCACACCTCGGCTAATCAGTTCTTTTATAACTTCCACTTCGCCAAGTCGGGCAGCAGGTATAATCAGTTCATTTATATTCTCCATGTTGCTATAACCAAAAGTTGTGGTTTAAAGTTTTAAGAACAGGATTTAATCTGTTTTAAAATTTTATTATTTTTTTAAAACAAATTTAATTGCTCCGCGTTTAGTCTATAGTTTGTTTGGTTAGTTTTATCGGTGGATGCCCATAAAACATCATTATATAGCCTCATAGTAATATGGGGCTTTCTCTTTTTCATCTTTTTTTAGTTTCAAGCTTTACGTAACCAAAATATCAGTCTCTTTTACTTTTTAACAAATGTTGTAAGATAATCTAAACTATTCTGTCCCAAATATTGTTGTTAGTTAAAATATCTACAATATATATTATGGAAAATCAAGAAAAAACAGTGGAAGTATTAAACGACCTGATTCAGATCAACAACGATAGAGCAGATGGCTTTGATAAAGCAAGTGCAGATTTAAAAGATGAAAACATCGACTTGAAAGCAACTTTTGATAAATTTTCATCAGATAGCAGGGCTAACGTAACCGAACTTGCAGGGTTAGTAGGCAGAAATGGTGAAAATCCGGATACGGGAAATACCATTTTAGGCAGTTTACACCGTGCCTGGATCGATATTAAAGCCAGCTTTGGTGGTGATGACCGTCACAGTATTTTAGCAGAATGCGAACGTGGAGAAGATGCCATTAAAAAAGCTTACCGTGATGCCCTTCAGGAAAATGAATTAGGAGAAAACATCAGAGAGGTATTATTGAAACAACAGGCAGGTATTAACACCAGTCACGATGCCATTAAGGCATTAAGAGATGCGCACGCATCATTGTAAGAATTAATAAATAAAATAATAATTAAGCCGTCCGGATTGTAAAGTCCGGACGGCTTTTTTTTGCAGTTTTCTTGGTAATATGTCTTGGATAATGCAGTGTATTCATTTACAAAGCAATTAAGAATTGCCTATTCGTATTACAAATACATCTGCTACCGTACTTTTACCTTTTTTATCTTCAGCTATTGGAAATCATATAGATTTTACCAACATTTGTATAGTCTACTTTAACCTACAAATATGTATTACAACTGTTCGATAGTTGATGATGAACAGCATGCCATCGATGCGCTGAATGATTACATCAATGAAATTGATTTTCTGAAAGTGTCCAGTACCTTTAATAATCCCCTCGATGCCTTAAACATTATCGGAAATGGGGATAAAATAGATTTTCTGTTTTTAGATATCGATATGGATGGAATGGCTGGAACCGAGCTTTCTAAACATTTAAGAGAAAAGGCAAGATTTGTAATTTATGCTTCTTCCAATCTGGAGCATGAAGTTAGAACGATAGACCCCAGCTTTGAATGTTACCTTGGAAAACCAATATCGATGAAGCGTTTTACCAATACCATCGAAACATTGGTTAGGCTAAATAACCTTCCTATAAAAAACTGATATATCTTAACGCCTCATGATAGAACTCACTTACCTTTTTAGACAGGAATATACTAAAGATCAATCTTATCAGCTTATGCAGGCCAGCATGGAAGATCCCTGGCTGGTATTATCAGGCAGTGATGTGATGGGCATTATAGATGAAGTTGAAGGAGAATGGCTTCAGATTGTAGGCGAGGGTATACCCCATGCCGCAGTGGAGGAAATGGGCGAGTTAATTAAGAAACAGCAATTTAGCTGGTTGCCCCGCCTGATCAGTAAACAATGGCCGGATTATGTCATGGAAGTAATTGTAAAAAGTAAAAACCGCTATGAGGTCATCTGCCATGCTGAAGCTTGCATTAAATTGTTCAGGCAGCGGTTTACACCAGGTATCCATGCCCTTGCCAAAAGGGAAGAAGAAATCGTTTTTAAAGTATCTTCTTTTAATACCTCTAATTCTTACGAAGTAACCAAGCAGCCAGCTATCGACCGGTATGTTTAATAAAAAGTACTATTAATGAATTATTTCCTGTAACTGATCCGGAAAGGCTGCTTCTAAAGCCTTTTCATTTATTGCTATGCTTAAAGTATAAAAACCTTCTTCATCAATAAAAGCATTCATTTCTGCGGCTCTGCCGTAAGTATAATCCAGTCTGGTTCTGATATTGTCAAGTCCGGAGCCAAAGCCAACTTCATTTTTTACCAAACCGGGTAAATTCCGGCTTTCTATTTTTAATGCTTCACCATCCATATAAATATCGATAGTGGCTTTGTTATCCCTGTCGAAAAGATTACCATGTTTAAACATATTCTCCAGAATAGTTAATAATACCAACGGAATGAGCCTGATACCAAGCACATCCGGCGAAAATGCCAGCTCGATAAAAACCTGTCCCTGCGTAAGCTGATGGAGTTTGATGAGGTTTTGGCACTGGGTAATTTCTTCATTTACCTTTATATAACCTTCCTGATGTTCGGTAGTTGCTGCAAAACGCATCATATCGGATAAGTACACCATTACCTGCGCATCTTCGGGCGAATGCTGCCTGATTTTTTGGTGGATAAACTCAAATGTATTAAAAAGTAAATGCGGATTGATCTGTGCCTTTAAAAAAGCATTTTTCGACATTAAAAGTTCTTTATCGGTTCTTTCTTTATCCAATAGCATTTGGAACCGCTGTTTTTCGATACGCTCTTTTTCAGTCTTTTCACTTAAATATCTTCTTAAGAAAAAATATCCGGTAGAAAAAAGCATGAAAAAAGATGCACGCCATGCAAGATTAATAATCCGCTTTAAAAATGGCAGTTGTACTCCTGATAGTAAGTTTGTGTAATGTGCAAGAAAATTGTCAAACATATACACAAAAGACATATAAACAGCAATCTCCGAAATAATGAATAAGGGCACTTTCCAGTATGCATTACGGTAAGGTTGTGTACCTATTTTTAAAAGGTTTGCATGTATATAGAAGAAGGCAATGTTGATCACGTAGTGAACAGCATAGTTTCCAAATTTCCCGAAAACACCAAAAAACAGACCAACGAGTACAGTTTCCCAAAAAATAAAGCATGTCCACGAAATAATATGGATTTTATATTCTGATACCCAATTTTTGATCGGGTTACTTTTCCAATTTAAACGATCTATCATGATAATCTTACCATCTATATAATACATAAAGTTACAGAGCCACTTCACAGGTAGTTTTCAGAAAAACAAAAAGTATGAAAACTATCAAATTAAACAAAAGAACCTTGTTTGTATTTAAAAAAAATAACTTTAAAAATACAAAATTACACTTTTCTACTACTTCTGATCCTACGACAACTACACTGACCCTGGGAACTTCAGGATTTGCACCTCATTAAATATTTTGATCAGCAGCCGCTATTTCTTGCGGCTGCTGATTATCAGTTTATCCGTAATAAACTCACGGAAATCGTTATTATAAATATCACCTACCGTAAAACTCGTCTGGTTCGAAAGTGTAATCCTCGTTCCGTCGATATGCAGTATATGTTCAATTGCGATAATGTAGGCCCTGTGCAGCTGTATAAACCCCTTTTTAATGCTCAACTGTTCTTTTACATCTTTTAAACTCAGGTAGGCAATAATTACCTTGTCTTTGGTATGTATTTTAATGTAATTATGAAAACTTTCGAAAGCAATAATGTCAGCATAGCGTACCAAAACAGCTTTATGTTCCTCCGATTTATTTTTTACCAAAAAAAAGGTTTCATCATCTCCGCTTTCCAGTTCTTCTCCAAAAAGCCGGTTCAGGGTAAGTGCAAATTTTGCGTAACCATAAGGCTTTAATAAATAGGCATCAGCATCTGCTTCAAATGCCTCAAATGCATATTCCTGGTGTGATGTTGTAAATATCAGCTTCCTGGTTTTCGAACGTACAGCTTTCGCAAGCTCTAAACCAGAAATCTGTGGCATTTGCACATCCATAAAAATTACATCAACTGTATCTATCTTTTTAAGTTCCATCAATGCCGTTAACGGATCTGTATAGCTCGCCACCAACCGCATATTCGGCGTATCTTCAATATATTTTTCCAGTCCAGTTATCGAACTCTGCTGGTCATCTATGGCTATACACTTAATCATCTCCTAATCTTTTGCATACATAACGAAATTACGCCTTTTCGTAACGAAAATAGAACGGTTTATACGTCGTTGTATATGGGTTTCATTTTCTTGGCTAAATTAATGTAAAAATGTGTATTATGAAACATACAGGAATGATTAAATAATTTAAAGTTAAAATTGTTTATGCTAATAATCAATAACTAAGTGATGGCTTTAAAAAGCTACTATTCCTCCTGAAAACCGCTTTTACGCATTAAATTAATGGATTTAAATTCTTTTATAACAACATTGGGATTAGCCTGAGGAGTAATTAACCTGTAATTTTAGCTATATATAACGAAAACACGCCGATCTGTGTAACCTGGTTCCAAAGTAGATATTTAAGAGCGATATTCGTTTGAATTTATATAAATGGCTAATAAGATTTTTAATGGCTGTTGTTAAAAATATTAATATAAATACGCTCATATCTACATCTACCTGTCAAATTCATATTTAAATTAAATCTCTTTCCTATCTAAAATGACGCTCTCATTTTAGATAGGATATTATCCGGATTTTTTGCGATTTAACTGCTTTATTAAACTTGGTAGTTCCTGCCGATTTGATTAAATTCGTTCTTCCGGCATCCTCTAAATTGCAATTTATGACTTTTAAAAACCTGATTCTTTTGCTCAGTACAGTGTCTACAGCACTTATTAGCGGACTGTTTTATGCTTATTCCTGTTCAGTTTTACCCGGGCTAACACGCCTCTCTGATCTTTCATTTCTTCAGGCCATGCAATCTATTAACAGGGCTATTTTAAATCCTCTGTTTTTTACTTCTTTTATGGGTACACTGATACTGTTGCCCATCAGCGTTTGGTTTTTTAAGGAACAGGGGACTGTGTTTTATTTACTTCTTGCAGCTGCCTTGCTTTATTTTAGTGGTGTTTTCTTAGTAACCGTAATCGGAAACGTACCGCTTAATGATTTGCTGGATGGCAAAGACTTAGCCAAATTAAATGCTGAAGAATTAACGGCTTTGCGTAATAAATTTGAACCAGGCTGGAACCTGTTCCATAGAATCAGGACGATTGTTTCATTTATTTGTATCGTACTAACAGCTTATGCGGCAATATTGAGCAGAAATGCGTAGCGACAATTTATTTATACTAAAAACGAACCTATGGAAACGGAGCTGAACAACTGTTCAGACTCCGGATCTATTAACGCTCTCGATGACTAATGTAGAAAGTTTTCTTTTTTGGGCGGCGTTCTTTCCTGTTCATTTTTTTGCTAAACCATTGTTCATCTTATAAAATAGCCAGCATTTTTTTTGAACGGTTAAAAGATATCGGCCAGGTATCGGCGCTATTGCCAGCGGCTATATGGTAATATTCTTTTGCTTTATTGCGGTCGCCCTGAACTAAATTAGTGTAAGCGCTTAATTCGAAAATAAAATTTTTCAGTTTGGCATCTGTCCCTTTTTCTGTTTTTAAATAATCGAAAATTTCTCCGGCTGCGTGTACACGTTTATCGTTGATGCTTTCTATTTTAAAACCACCCGGCATTTCGAACCAATATTCCCAAAGTGCGCCGCGGGCATATTGATTGTAGCTTTCTTTAATCAGTTGGATGCCTACTTCCAAAAGTATGCTGTTAATGGTGCTGTCTTTTTTAGCATTGTTTTTACCCAAATCAAAATAATGGTTTAGCGTGGGTTGTAATCCTTTGGTATTAATCTCGTCCAGAATCATTTCTTTACGGTACATGGCTTTATCGCTCATCGAAAATTGTTCGTATGCAAAACTTGCAGGAAACCGGTTACTTAACTTCTCCAGTTTGTAGCCTTTGTTCAGCTCTTTCTTTAAATCGATTACCCATGGATGTTCGAAATCGTGGAAATTGTACACGGTAATTATTTTACGTTTAAGATCGTAGATATTGGAATAGATGGTCGATAATTTTCCTTCCTGGCGGGTTTGGCTTAAAATATCCCTGAAAAAAGGAACGTTTAAGGCGTGGGCTTTTTTCAATGCTTCGTCCGAAATATCGTATCTTCTGCACACGTAGTTTTTGGTTTTAAGTTTGCTGATGTCAAAATTAGTATTGATCTGGTAAGCGCCTGATTTGGTTAATTTTGTACCGGCATTGATGATGACCGAATTTCCGAGGGCATCCGCAATTAATACCTGGGCACTTATTGCATAATCATACTTCTCCAGAAAAATCATTGCTTCCGGCACCGTTTTACATTTTCCCAATATCTCGAAGAAAAGATCTCCCTTATAAACATTTTTTGGACGGAATTGCGCAGGATCGATGTTTTGTGCGGTAAAATCGTAGAACAATCCATGCTCATTCATTGCTGCCTGTGCCTGCAGGTCGGGGAGGCCAAAACATACCGATCCATATCGGCCGGTTGTTTTTGGATTAAACCATACCCGTGCAAAGCCCATGTAATCATCCTCATTTGCTGCTGCATAAACCTCACCTTTTAGCGCATAGGAGATCACGGTGCAGGCATCAATATTTTGAGATAGTATACAGCTCAGTATAAGTGCAAATAAAAGTATCTTCTTCATTATTTTTAATTTACCATCGCTAAAGGCCAAGACTGTGCCAAGGTAATTATATAGCCCTCCAGGCGTGCTATAATGGGTTCTGTTAAAAATAATCTGAAAAGCTGTTCGTAAATGAACGGTTTTAGTCCGGAAACGGACATATTTGTTTCAAGGTTTAAGGGCCTTAATCTGCGTCATATCCGGGGTAAAAAGGAATTGGAGCAAAGATTTTTATCTATCGGTCGGCATTTCACCGACCGAAATTCTACGAAAATTCACTACTTCTTCAACAGTGAATCAATCTCTCCATTAAATTCCTTTACAAATTCATCATAAAACTTTCCGGTTGCAGGGCCATTAAAACCGGTGTGGATCTGTGCCACATTACCTTGTTTATCAATGATGATGGTGGTTGGGAAAGATAAAAACGAATCAAGCGCCGGTAATGATTGAGATACCACTTGTTTATCGGCAGTGCCTGCAAGTACCTGATCGTATTCGATACCAAAACGCTCACGGAAACGAGTCATTACTTTTTTTGCATATTCAGGTTCGGTTGAACGTTCGTAATGTAAAGCAATAATTTCTACACCGCGTTTTTTGTTTGCCTTGTACCATGGTGCTATGAAAGTGGCTTCGTCAACACAGTTGGGGCACCAGCTTCCGGTAATGGTTAAAATCACGACCTTATTTTTATATTTTTCGTCTTTCAACGAAATCTTTTTACCGTTTACATCAGGGAAACTGAAATCAAGCGTTTTATATCCCGATTTGAGGTAGGTAAGTTTGTAGGGATCAGGAAGGGCTGCATCTTTATTTTTGGTTCCGGTAAAAGCCTGACTTCCCCTGGCACCTAAAATTTCGCCTGTTAAAGTACCATCCGACTGAAAAGTACCTTTGTAATAAGCAGGAGAGGAGCCGATGAAACTCGAAAGCTGGAACTCATTGCCTTCTACTACACCTTCAAGATAGCGCGAATCGCCGGTTACGCGTAAAAAAGTTCCGGTAAGTTTGTTACCAGTTTGCTTAAATAAACCAACTGTTTTTTCGTCTTTACCATTGGGCGATTTAAAAACAACATCGTAACTTCCCGAGTAATCAGCGGTGGCTGGCTTATTAAGCGTTTCAAAACGGTAATTTTTACGTTCTGCAACAATGGTTAAAGGTTTGCCTGCTTTATCCTGCTTTCTTAACGTACCAGATAAATGATCACCATCTACAAGTGCAAAAGCCAGTTCGTTATCAAACTGATCGAGTTTTACAAAAAGCGAATCCGCGGTCTGTTTTACCAAACCACCTTCAAATCTTTCTTCCGCATTGCGAAAATATAATTTCTGTTGACCGCTTTTTTCGTTGATTTCGAAATTGAAAGGAATATCCAAACCTTCCTTTACTTTGGCAATTCCACGCCAGGTACCCAGCGCAACAAATGCTTTTGATTTTTTTTCTTTGGCCTTTGCCTGTTGATTATTGGCTAAAACAGCCTGATTCTGAGCAAAGGTTATGGAAGTTGATATGGCCAGTACGGCAGTTAATAAGGATTTTATGTTCATTGGGATGTGTGTTAATCGACTAAATCAGTCGACAAATATACGGACGATATAGCCAAAGAAAAAATATTTCAAAAAAAATCTATAAAAACTATAGGATAAATCGAATAAGTTATACCTTTGCCCCAGTTATTTTAAAATACTTATCAAGAAAGGCGGAGGGAATGGCCCTGTGAAGCCTTAGCAACCATCTTTAAGTAGAAATGGTGCTAATTCCATCCCGGATGAATCTGGGGTAGTTAAGTCAGTTGTTTGCGTTATCCTTATAAAAATATATGGAGCACTTCTGATTTAAGGGGTGCTTTTTTTTTGCCCGGATGCTGCTTTTGATAAGTAAAATATGTTTTATAGAAAATCATTCAAATGAAAAAAACAGACGAGCTAAAATCCCTTAATGCAAACCTTTGTACGTATTCCCGAATGCGTATGTCCTGTTAGGGTAACCTTATTTTAACAGGCTTTCTGATCTGACCATTCCTTCTTATTCTTTAATAAAAACACGGTTTTAACTGTGCAGGAATTGTTTTTGCCAAATTTTTATCCTTAATCTAATCATTAATTACACACACATGTTCACAAATTTTAAATCAATAGCGTTTGTTTTGCTGCTTTTTATTACGCAGCAATTATTCGCTCAAAATGCCACCATAACCGGAACGGTGAAGTCGGCAGATGGTGAAACACTCCCAGGGGTATCCATCCTTATAAAAGAAACCAAACAAACTACCATTACGGATGGCAAAGGTGCTTTTTCAATCAATGCACCGGAAAAAGGTACCCTGGTATTTTCGTATATCGGTTTTAAAACCCAGGAGATTCAAATTAGCAAAAACGGACCGATTTCGGTCATCCTTCAATCGAGCGATAATGCCTTAGATGAGGTGGTTGTTACGGCTTTAGGCATATCGAGAGAGAAAAAATCACTGGGTTATGCCGTTCAGGAATTAAAAGGCGACCGTGTAGCCGAGGCAAAAGAATCGAACCTGGTAAATGCGCTGGCCGGAAAAATTGCCGGTGTAAGGGTAACCAACAGCCAGGGAAGCATGGGTTCATCTCGGGTGGTGATCAGGGGAGAAACTTCGATAGCCGGTAATAACCAGCCCTTGTTTGTGGTAGATGGGATCCCGGTGGATAACTCACAATTGAATTCAGCGGGTGCCAGAGATTATGCAAATACAATTTCAGATATCAATCCGGAAGACATCGAATCGATGAGTGTGCTAAAAGGACCAAATGCTGCGGCATTATATGGCTCCAGGGCTGCAGCAGGGGTGATCCTGATCAAAACCAAAACCGGTAAATCGAAAAAAGGACTTGGCATTGCCATCAATTCAAACGCGGTTTTAGAAACTTTACTTACGCTACCAGTATATCAAAATGCATTCGGACAAGGCTCAGAAGGGCAGTTTAGTTATGTAGATGGTGCCGGTAAAGGTTTAAATGATGGTGTAGATGAAAGCTGGGGACCAAAACTGGATGGAAGATTAATCCCTCAATTTTATTCGAAAGGCGTTGCTGTTCCGTTTATTGCGCATCCGGATAATGTACGCGATTTCTTCCAAACCGGTTATTCATTAAACAATGGGGTATCGGTTGCAGATGCAGGCGAAAAATACGATTACCGGATTTCTTACAACAATTTGAAACAGGTTGGCATTGTGCCGAACTCTGGTCAGGGGAAAAATTCATTTGTGTTAAATACCTCATTAAAGATAACACCGAAATTAACTTTAACCGCCAATGCGAATTACAGTAAACTGAATTCGGATAATTTACCCGGTACAGGCGGCTCGCGCTCAACCAGTACCATGTTGCAGTTTACCTGGTTTGGCCGTCAGGTTGATATTAACCAGTTAAAAAATTATTTAGATGAAAATGGAAAAACGTTTAACTGGAACAACAGCTATTATAGCAATCCGTATTGGGTAGCTTACGAAAACACCGTTTCGCAAAACCGTAGCCGGATTATCGGTAGTTTAGCCCTTAATTATAAGATTATTGACGGACTTAATTTTAATTTCAGATCGGGAACAGATTATTATAACGACAGGCGTAAAGTGAGGATTGCTTATGGAACCAACGGAACGCCTTTTGGTTCTTATACTGAAAGTGCCTTTACTGTAAGCGAAAATAATACCGATGCAACACTGAATTTTAACAAACAGTTAAACGATGATTTTAGCTTAGAATTATTGGGTGGTGGTAATATCCGCAGGCAATACATCGAACAGAACGATCAGAGTGCACCAAAACTGGCCATCGCCGGACTTTATACGCTTAAAAACTCCCGCGATCCGCTTATCTCTTCAAACAATTTATCTAGGTTGAAGTCGTATAGTGTTTATGCTTCGGGGCAAATCGGTTTCAGAAATTATCTTTTTGCCAATATCACAGCGCGTAACGATTGGTCATCAACCTTGCCGGCGCAAAACAGGTCTTATTTTTATCCGTCGTTTAACGGAAGTTTTGTTGCTACCGAAGCTTTCGACATTAAAAGTGAGGTACTTGATTACTTAAAAATCCGCGGCGGCTGGTCTAAAGTAGGTAAAGATGCCGATCCTTACCGTTTGATCAACACTTACGCATTTGGTGCGCCATTTGCGGGCAATCCACAACTCACCACAGGGTCAATTGATTTAAAACCTGATCTTAAGCCTGAAACCACCACTTCTACGGAACTTGGGGCTGAGGCTGTATTTTTTAATAAAAGATTACGTTTAGATTTAAGTGCTTATAATACTAACAGTTACAACCAGATTTTAGCCGCCGATGTAAGTCAGAGTACAGGTTTTAGCTCTAAACTGCTTAATGCAGGCAAAATTAACAACAAAGGGATAGAAGCACAATTAGGCATCACGCCAATTAAAAAAGCTTTTACCTGGGATGTTGATTTCAATTTTGCAGCAAACAGGAGCAGGGTAATTGAGTTGGATGCCGAGAAATTCTTAACCAATTATGTTGTGGCTTCAAACTCTGCACAGGTAATTGCAACGGTTGGCCAGCCTTATGGTTCATTGTTCGGAACTGCTTTTTTAAGAGATGCCAGTGGAAATATTATTGTTAATTCCACCGGAGCACCGGCTACAAATCCTACCAAACAGGTATTGGGAAAATATACGCCTGACTGGATTGGTGGGGTGTACAATACTTTTAGCTACAAAGGCATTAGTTTAGGTGTATTGGTTGATGCCAGCATTGGTGGCTCTATTTACAACGGAACTTATGCTACAGGAACCTATACAGGGGTTTTAGCTTCTACACTTCCGGGAAGGGCGGCTGAATATGGGGGTATTTCTTATTACTATCCCGGCAATGATAAGGCAAACGGAACCGTGAGGGTAAACGGAACTGCTCCTGCAGGTGTAACGGTTTATGATGACGGGATTATTTTTGATGGCGTAACCGCCGATGGCAAACGCAATGAGAAAATATTACCGGCTCAACAGTATTATAAAACCTTCAGAAATATAGACGAAGCCAATATTTTTGATGCTTCTTATGTTAAGCTTCGCGAAGTGAAATTAAGCTATAACTTACCTGCAAAATGGCTTCGTCCGTTAAGTTTACAGGGTGTTTCTGTATCGCTTGTTGGCCGTAACCTTTGGATTATCCACCGCAACACTGTTGATATTGATCCTGAAGTGGCTTTTAATACGGGTAACGGACAAGGTTTAGAAAGTCTTTCCAATCCAAGTACACGCAGTTATGGCATCAACCTGAATGTTAAATTTTAATTATCATCATCATGAAAAATAAGAAACTATATATACTGGCCATTTTGGCAATTGCCTTCTCATCATGTAACAAAGAACTGGATGAGGTGAATATCAACCCGAATGCGCCCGAAATTCCCGTACCCGATTATTTACTTACAGGCACCACTAAAGCTACTGTAGATGCCTATTGGGGCGTAACCAATAATATGAACTCGAGTCTGCTTTTTGCACAGCACTGGGCTAAAGTACAATACACAGAAGAAGATCGCTTTATTTATTCGAACAGTAGTTTTACTTCGTTATGGTCTACCGGTTACGCACAAAGTATTCCAGGTTATAATAAAATTATCGAACTGGGCGATGCACAAGGTAATTCTGTTTACAGAGGAGTTGCACTCGTATTAAGATCGTGGACATTTTTGCTGCTTACCGATGCTTATGGCGACATCCCTTATACGCAGGCAGGAAAAATTAAACAATTTATTACGCCAGTTTACGATAAGCAAAAGGATGTGTACTATGGTGTTTTGGAAGATTTGAAATCAGCGCTGACGGCGTTAAATTTAAAATCGGGCAATGGCATTGCCGGCGATATTATTTACAAGGGAAATACCGAAAACTGGAAAAAATTCGCCAATTCTTTACGCCTTCGCATCGCCCTGCGTATCGCTGATAAAGATCCTGCCAAAGCTAAACAGGTGATAGACGAAATAAAGGCAGAAGGTGGCCTGTACATTTCTGCTAATTCTGAAAATGCCAAACTCGATTATGATGTTTCACCTCAGCAAAATCCGGTGGCGGCTTCATTTGAAACAAGAAATGATTACCGGATCAGTAAGACGATTGTAGACAGGCTTACGGCGTTAGGTGACGCAAGATTACCTGTTTATGCCAGTAAAACCGAAAAGGAACCACAAGGTTATGTGGGGATCCCGAATGGTTCTACCAACTCTGAAGCAAGTGCTATTGGTTTGGCAAACTCTTCAAAACCAGGCGCTTATTTCCTTGATCCTAAAGCACCCGCAGTGATTTTAAGTTACGCCGAAGTACTTTTCGATAGGGCAGAAGCAGCGGCCCGCGGTTTTACTACAGAAAATGCGCAGGATTTATACAAACAGGCCATTACAGCGTCATATGCACAATATGGTTTGACTAATCTTAATAGTAATATTGAGGCTTACCTGAATAGCACCGCAGTGCAGTATGATGCCAGCAACTATAAAAAATCAATTGGTGAGCAAAAATGGATTGCTTTATTCGGTCAGGGTTTAGAAGCCTGGGCAGAGCAACGCAGGCTGGATTATCCACAGCTAAAGGCTTCGGTAAATACAGTGCTCAATGGTAAAATTCCGGTACGTTTTATATATCCTGGTACCGAGCAATCGTTAAACGGACAAAATTATAAAAATGCGGTAAGCAGCCAGGGAGCGGATTTACTCACCACCAAACTTTGGTTTGATGTTTTTTAGTTTAATCTGTAAATGAAGAAAATTGTTCTTAAAAGCAACAGGCTTTAAGATTCCCGCCTGCGCGGGAAAGACGATGATTCTCAAGGTGACGTCGGGTGTTACCACCTGACATTTAACAAAAAAACGTCCCGATTTTCCATCGGGACGTTTTTTTGTTTGATCAGAGAAATAAATATTTCGCCTCTTCGGGCTCCTTATTTCTACAAGCTATTCATCTGGCTAAATCCTCAGCGGCGTTGCTTGCCCTTGAGGTAAGGTCCTCTGCATAACCTTTTGCTTTATCGGCCCATTGCGGTGCACGGTCCAATAATTCGTCAACGATTGATTGTCCGGTAACCGGATCTTTCTTAGTGATATATTTCACGCCTGCATATACTGCAGCGCCAATAATTGCTGTTTTTAAAATTCCCATGTTCTTTTCTTTTTTTAATTAAACATTATGAGACCGTTAAAAGTTTTAGACATTTTGCGATAGCTGTTGTTACATTTTGTCTCCAAAGAACAGGATGAATTAAATATTTCTGTTTAAATATTTCTGTGATAACAGATCCTTCGGCTACGCTACCATTGACAGATTTAGAAAGGTCGTCATTGCTGTAAAGGTTTAGTAATTCGGTAACAGAATTACTAAACCTTTACAATTGCGAGGAGGAACGACGAAGCAATCTTTCCTGCTAGCGATCATGGTTAGAAAGATTGCTTCGTCGGCTGAAAAAGCCTTCTCGCAATGACGAACTTAGCGACTTATCATTGCGCGAAGATTCTTCTGTCATTCATATTGATTTTTATAAAATTAATTATTCCTCAGGATGACGCAACGAGTAAAAAGAATTGTTCTAAGAGTTCGTGATTATCTGCGTCTCCGTGGGAATAATATCGAACTGTGTAATAGGATTCTTCGGCTACGCTCAGGATGACACAACGAGTAAAAGAATTGTTCTAAGGGTATTTCGTGATCATCTGCGTCTCCGTGGCGACTAATACTAGCAGGCACAACGATAAAATTTTTACCGATAATCTCTATTAAATTTATATATTTCGGGCAAATTAACCTCTAGTAAATCGATTAAACCAAATATTGCTGCATGAATAAGGAAAAGCTGTTCAATGAAATCAAAAATTTGAGCATCATCAATTCTTTCTCGAAACACGAACAGCTTGTACAGGGAATCATCAATGGCCTGAATCATAAATTAATTGCCAAAGGCGATATGTTGCCTTCCGTTAACGAAATGATGCGGGAAACCGGTTTTGCCAAAGAAACCATTGGTAAGGCCTATAAAGAACTCATCAGCAGGGGTATTTTGGAATCGAAAAACAGGATGGGTTATTTTGTAGCCACTGATGATACCGAACAGCACCTGAAAGTTTGTTTACTGATTTATGCTTTTGATACCTTCCAGGAAACATTTTACCAGAATTTCCGCGATCATTTGGGTGAGAATATCCAGGTTGATGTATATTTCCACCACAACAATTTTAGTGTTTTCGAATCCATCATCAACAGCAATAAAGGCCAGTATGGTTTGTATGTAATTGCACCCATAGAAAGTAAAGAAGCCAAAGAAGTATTAGAGCAGTTGCCCAAAGAAAAACTCTTAATCGTAGACCGGTATGTAAAACTGAAAGGCGATTATTCCTACATCGTTCAGGAGTTTGAAAAAGCTTCGTATAATGCCTTTTTACAACTGGCGCCGAGGATCAAAGAATTTTCTGAATTCGTTTTCTTTTTTAAACCTTCTTCTGCCGAACCAAATGAGGTATTAATCTCCTTTAAACGGTTTATTAAAGAATTTAACATTAACGGGGTAATCAAAAATAATTACGAGGCGGGGAGTATTGCACCAGATAAAGTTTATTTTACCATACATAACCTCGAACTTTGGGAAATGCTGAAAGATACCAAGGTTAAAGGCTTAAAAGTGGGCAAAGATCTCGGTATCCTTTCGCATAACGATGACAATGTTAAAGAAATCATATTTGACGGGATTACCACCTTCTCAATCGATTTTGCGCACATGGGCCGCTTAGCTGCCGAGTTTGTGCTCAGCCTGAAGCCCATTAAACAGGTAATGGAAAATAAACTGATCAGAAGAAATTCACTTTAGCACCATCTTGTGGGAACAACGGCCATCATCAGTTTTATCCTGTTCACGGTTTTGGCCGCGGTGATTTCTTATTTCAAAACGAGGAAAACACAGCGCTCCACAATCACCGGGTTTTTCTTTGCCAACCGCACCAACGGTTTTATCATTATTGGTGCTTCATTGTTTTTCAGCAACATCAGCGCCAACCAGTTTATCGGCGAAAACGAATCAGTTTACATCAATAACATGTCGGTAATTGGCTGGGGGATTTCATCTATCCTTGCCATGATTATTGTTTCGGAGTTTTTTATCCCCATTTATTTTAAAACCGGCATCCGCACCATTCCCGATTTTTTGGAGAAAAGGTATGATAAACAGACCAAAACACTCGTTTCGGTGGTTTTTCTGTTTAGTTATATCATTAACCTGCTTCCATCCGTACTTTATGGTGGCGCAGTGGCTTTCAGTAACCTGATCGATCTTTCAGGGTTTCACCTTTCTTATTGGGAAAGTATATGGGTTTTTGTGTGGATTATGGGGCTGATTGGTTCTGTTTATACCATTTTAGGCGGCTTTAAAGCCATCACCATTTCCGATACTGTATTAAGCGCGGGTATGTTGATTTTAATTATCGCGCTACCATATTACGGATTACGCTATTTAGGGCAGGGTGATTTTTTCAGCGGACTTTCTACTGTACTTTCCACTAAAAAAGAACACCTCAATTCGATAGGAAGCAGCAAAGATGCCGTTCCTTTTTCTACCTTATTTACAGGTATGCTCATTGTTAACCTTTATTACTGGGGCATGGAGCAATATATTATCCAGCAGGTACTGGCGGCCAAAAGTTTAGAAGAAGGTCAGAAAGGTATTGCATTAACCTGCTTCGCAAAATTGCTTTGTCCATTATTAATTAATATTCCTGGCCTAATCGCGGTGCACCTTTATCCGGTTTTAACCAATACCAACCAGGTATTTCCCTTGCTGATTAAAGATGTATTGCCACCGCTTTTAATGGGGTTATCGGCCTGTGTGCTTTTTGGGGCAGCAATTACTACCTTTAATGCCGGCTTAAACAGCTCGAGCACGTTATTTCTCCTCAATTTATACAAACCATTTATGGAGAAAAAAGGCAAAGAACTATCTGACAGGAGTTTGCTCAGGACAGGGCGGCTTTTCCAGATTTCGGTTTCGCTTTTTGCCATGGCTTTTGCACCATTTATTATTTTTTCGAAACATGGTTTTTACGAGTATTTGCAGAAAATCAGTGCAATTTTCAGTCTGCCCATTTTTACCATTATCTTTTTAGGATTTATCACCAAAAAAATGCCACCTATTGCTGCCAAAATCGGGATGCTATTCTTTATTTCCTGCTATGTGTTAAGCGAGTGGGTATTTTCCATCCATTTACATTACCTCCACACGCTGGCTATTATTTTTATCATCACCGTTTTATTGATGCTGTCCATTTCTAAGCTGTATCCCAAACAAACTCCATATACTTTGGTACTTGATAATAAAATTGCAATTATTCCCTGGCGGAAT
The DNA here is from genome assembly GCF_052045455.1 of Pedobacter sp. 22226. Classification (NCBI taxonomy): domain Bacteria; kingdom Pseudomonadati; phylum Bacteroidota; class Sphingobacteriia; order Sphingobacteriales; family Sphingobacteriaceae; genus Pedobacter; species Pedobacter sp. 22226. Next base: position 802,121 of record NZ_JBQEPB010000001.1, read on the forward strand.
AGACATTATTATCACCTTGTATTGATTTCACTAATGGCACTTGTCTTTTTTATTTTCTCTTCCTATATACTTGCTTAGTCCTGTAATTCAGTTGTTTATATATTTTATTTAAGCGCTTGGAATATTAAATATTTTGTTTATCATTGTAATTGAAAATAGTAGGATAGGATAGGATAGGATAAATTTCAATTTGCTTACGTTCCGGCGTTTTATTTCCTTTTAAAAAAGGCATAACAAGCAATAAAATGATTGCAATACTTATTCTGCCTGATGGTGTTTTCATTAACCAAATAATCCCAAAATATGAGAAATTTTACAACTTATTGTGCAGCAATGCAAATCTTACCTTCAATTGCTACAGGATGGCCGGCAAATCTTCAAAATCTTCAACGACATTAATTTCTGTCGGGTAACATCTATCTACAATTTTTTAATTCATCATTTAAAAGCTTATTAGCAAATGAAGCAATTATTTTTGTTTTGTAGGCACCAACCGGTGTCTGGCAGGCTAAAAAATGCACTGGTATTGACAGGTTCGATGCTTGTATTTTTCCTGATTTTTATGCCTGTAAAAGGTTATTCCCAGGCGGGGAAGAAAACCATTACGGGTAAGGTTACAGATACATTAGGGGTAGGGCTGCCCGGCGTAACTGTAGCGGTTGTAAACAAGGTTAATGTGGGTACGCAGACCGATAACAACGGAAAGTTTGTACTTGATGTTGCGCCTGGCGAAATCCTCCGCTTTTCTTATGTAGGTTACCGCGAACAAAGGGCAACAGTTGGTGCAGGTAATGTAATCAACATAAAACTTACCGAAGAAAATATGCTTTCGGAAGAGGTGGTGATTACCGCTTTGGGGCAAAAGCAACGAAAAGAGGCTTTAGTAGGTTCGGTTACCACGGTAAAGGTAGGTAACCTCAAAATTCCTTCGAGTAATTTAACCAATGCACTTTCTGGGCAGATTGCCGGAGTAATTGGTTATCAGCGCAGCGGACAACCCGGGCAGGATAATTCACAGTTTTTTATCCGCGGGGTAACTACTTTCGGTTACAAACAGGATCCATTGATTTTGATCGATAACGTAGAGTTAACCAGTTCAGATCTGGCACGTTTACAGGTTGATGATATCGAAAGTTTCTCGATCCTGAAAGATGCAAGTGCAACCGCATTATATGGTGCCAGGGGAGCAAACGGCGTAATTTTAGTGGCCACTAAATCGGGTAAAGAAGGTAAGGCGAAAATTAGTTTCCGCCTGGAAAATTCTTCCTCTCAATCTACCCAAAACCTAGAACTTGCCGATCCGATTACCTATATGAGGCTTTTTAATGAGGCAACTATAGGCAGGGGAATGGATCCGATGTTTACGCCAAACCAGATCATCAATACACAGGCAACGGTAAATAAAAGCCCGGGTTATAACGAATATGTTTACCCGGCAGTTGATTGGCTGGGCTTATTATTTAAAAAAAGAACCAGTACGCAACGTGCCAATATGAGTGTAAGTGGCGGCGGCGGCGTGGCCAGGTATTACATTGCAGGTTCTTATAATCTTGATAATGGCGTACTTAATCAGGACGAAAAAAACAACAACGATAACAATGTAAAATTCCGTAATTACCAGTTACGCTCCAACATCAATATCGATTTAGGTAAAACTACCGAACTGGTGGTGCGTTTATCAGGTAATTTTAGTGAATATAATGGTCCGTTGGCTACCGATGGTGGTTTTTCTACCGATCTTTATAATATTGCGGTGCATACAAGTCCGGTTGTTTTTCCGGCTTATTTCGCTGCTGATGCCGCCAATCAAAATGCACAGCACATTTTGTTCGGTAACACAGGGGGCACAGGCGTAAACAGTATTTTATACAATAACCCTTATGCGGCGTTGTTACGCGGACATAAAAATTCGACAGAATCGCGGATGTCGGCACAACTGGAGCTGAACCAAAAACTGGATTTCTTTACAGAAGGACTTTCGTTTAAATCGATTTTCAGCACCAACAGGTATTCTTACTTCGATTCGTCAATGGCCTATTCTCCGTTTTATTATAACGTAGGCTCTTACGATAAAGCAAGCAATACTTACGTGTTAAACTGGTTAAATTCTGCTACCGGAGATCCGTCTCAGGTTCCGAATATTGCACAGGAATATTTAAGTTATTATCCGGGCGATCCGAACATCAGCACTTTTCTTTACGGGCAGGCTTCTGTAAATTACGACCATACTTTTGGCCAGAACCATACGGTTAGTGGTGCATTAATCGGTACCGCTCAGCAAAATCTTTATAACAATGCCAAAGATCCGAAAACCAATACCCGGACTTTACAGTATTCGCTTCCTTACAGGAATTTAGGTTTGGCAGGTCGATTAACTTACTCATACAAAAGTCGTTACTTTTTAGAAACCAACTTCGGTTACAACGGATCGGAAAGATTTTCGGAAAACCATCGTTTCGGTTTTTTCCCAACCATTGGTGCAGGATGGATTGTTTCGAACGAAAAATTCTGGACAGGTGGAATCGCCAATGTGGTTAACCGTTTAAAACTGAGGGGCAGTTTTGGTTTGGTGGGTAACGATGCCATCGGATCGCAACGCTTTTTTTACCAGTCGGATGTAAATTTAAATGGTGGGGGTAACTATGCCCAGTTTGGTTATAATGGTGGCGTTACACGTCCCGGGGTGTACATCAACAGCTATGAAAATACTGATATTACCTGGGAAACCTCGCGCCAAACCAATTTAGCCTTAGAAGCTACGCTTTTCAAAAACATGAATATTATTGCTGAGGTGTACAATAACGATCGCTACAATATTTACATGATCCGTAAAAACGTGCCGAGTACATTGGGTTTGGAGGCTATTGATCCCAATACCGGCGCACCTGATATTGGCGCAAATATTGGTAAGGCAAGATCGAGAGGGATCGATTTATCGCTCGATTATAAGTTTAACATAAATGCATTTTCTTTTGCGGTACGCTCTAACTTAACTTTTGCCAAAAATAAATACATCAATTACGAAGAACCGCAATGGGCAGAAGCTTACCGCTATACCACCGGACAGCCGATTAGCAGAAATTACGGCTACATTGCCGAGCGTTTATTTGTAGATGATAAGGAGGTGGCAAATTCACCAACCCAAATTTTCTCTACCGGCGGCAAACCACCAAGGGCAGGAGATATTAAATACCGCGATTTAAATAATGATGGTAAAATTGATGATGCTGATAAAGCTTACATTGGTTTTCCGCAATCGCCGGAAGTGGTGTATGGTTTCGGTTTCAGTTCTTCGTACAAAGGTTTCGATCTTTCTGCGTTTTTTACCGGACAGGACAGGATGACTTTCTTTATCGATCCAACCAAGGTAAGTCCCTTTGTACCGAGCAATCAGCAGTATATTTACGGAAACACTCAATTGTTAAAAGATTTTGCTAATAACCACTGGTCGCCGGAAAATCAGAATTTGTATGCGCTATACCCAAGGTTGGCGGTAAATGCAGCAGATCTCGAAAACAATGCACAAACCAGCACCTGGTGGATGAGAAACGGCCGTTTATTAAGGCTTAAATCGGTTGAATTAGGCTATACACTTCCTCAGCGTATTTCGGGTAAAATCAAGCTAAATTCTTGCCGTATTTATTTCAATGGTTTAAACCTGATTACCTGGAGTCCCTTTAAAATGTGGGATCCGGAGCAGGGCGGAAACGGTTTTGCCTATCCAATCCAAAAGGTATTCAATGTTGGTCTTAACGTAACCTTATAATGAAAACGATAAAAACATATTTTACATTCGGCTGCATCATGATGGTGTTAAGCACTTTTGTATCCTGTAAAAAGTACCTCGATATCACACCCGATAATCTGGGCACACTCGATTATGCGTTCAGGAACAGAAATGAGGCCGAAAATTATTTATACTCTTGTTATGCTTACCTGCAGCGCATGAACGATGCCGCTTCGAACCCGGGTTTTACTACTTCATCGGAGCTGATTTATTCGAACACGCTTGATAATTACCTGAATTTTAACCGCACAGGTTTCAACCTGTTAAGGGGCACGCAAACAGCGGCAAACCCCGGTTTAAACGCATGGGATGGCAGTGAAGGCAGTTATAGCCTGTGGCGTTCCATCAGGATTTGTAACATCATGCTCGAAAATATCGATAAACCGATTGATTTAGGCGCAACTGAAAAACAACGCTGGATTGCCGAAACAAAATTTTTAAAAGCCTATTATCACTATGTGCTGTTTAAAATGTATGGGCCCATTCCATTGATAAAAACCAATCTGGCCATTAACAGCAGTACCGATGAAGTGCGTGTTAAAAGGGTACCAGTTGACGAAACGGTTGATTATATTGTATCATTATTGGATGAAGCCATCCCTAATCTACCAGCTGTAATCAGCAGTCAGGCAACAGAATTGGGCAGGGTAACCAGTGTAATTGCCTTATCGGTTAAAGCTGATGTTTTGGCTACAGCAGCAAGTCCGCTTTTTAATGGCAATCCTGATTATGTGAGTTTTAAAGATAAAGATGGTGTAAGCCTTTTTCCTGCGGCTTTTGATGCACAAAAATGGAAAAAAGCAGCCGACGCGGCAAAAGCAGCCATAACTGCTGCAGAAGCGCAGGGAATTAAATTGTACACTTTTAGTGCGCCAACTACGGTAGGGAAACTTTCTGATTCGCTAAAAAGAGAACTGGATGTACAGAATGCAGTTACCGAAAAATGGGAGCTGAATTCGGAAATCATCTGGGCTTCCAATCCGGAGTTTAATTACCAGGGTTTTGCCACACCAAGGCTTACGCCAAAATCGGCAGTAAATAACTTCTCCAATCCTTCTACTTTTTCTGCGCCGATAAGTACACAGGAACTTTTTTATACCGTAAACGGTGTGCCAATCAGCGAGGATAAAACCTGGGATTATGCAGGCAGGAATACCATTAAAGTGGGCGATAATGCCAGCAGATATTACATTCAGCAGGGTTACGAAACCATAAAAGGTCACTTTGCCCGCGAAACCCGTTTTTACGCCGATATTGCTTTTGATGGAGGAATCTGGTTTGGAAATGGAAGAAATAACCAGGATGATCCGGCCAATCCTTTATATTATGTTTCGGCCAGGGGAACCGGACTTGCCGCACCGAGTGATAACATCCGGTTGAATATTACCGGTTACTGGCCTAAAAAACTGGTAAGTTATGCCTCTGTGTATGATGATGGTTTTCAGTCTTCAGCTTTCCGTTTACCGTTGATCAGGTTAGCTGGTTTGTATCTTTTATATGCCGAAGCACTTAATGAGGTTAGTGGCCCGAGTGCAGAAGTATTTTCTTATGTTGATAAGGTAAGACAAAGAGCAGGTTTACAGGGCGTACAGGCATCGTGGACAAATTTTTCTAAAAATCCGAATAAATTTAATAGCAAAGATGGTTTAAGGCAGATAATCCACCAGGAAAGAAGGATCGAGCTGTGTTTTGAAGGCCAGAGCGGTTGGGATTTAAGAAGATGGAAAGAACTTCAGGCGGTTTTAACTGCACCAATACAGGGGTGGAGCATCAATAACGCCGAAGCCATTAATTATTACCGCCCAACTACCCAGTTTATTCCTGTTTTTGGTTTAAAAGATTATTTATGGCCGATCAGAAGTTACGATCTGGTGGTCAATCCAAACCTGGTACAAAATCCTTATTGGTAGTTTAAAATATTAAAAGACATGAAAAATATTAAAAATAGTATTTATCTGGCCCTCATCGTTTCCGTTTTGGCGGGTATTGCTGCCTGTAAAAAGATGGAAACTTATAACGATCCTGCTTCTTCAGATATGACCAAGCCTGGGGTGGTTACCAATGTTAAAGTAGATAATTTTAATGGGGGTGCGTACATTACCTATACTTTACCAAACTCAAAAAACCTGTTATATGTATTGGCGCAGTATAAAATAAATGGCGTAACAACCCGCGAAACCAAATCCAGTTATTATTCTGATTCGGTTATTGTAGATGGTTTTGCCAAAAAACAGGGTTACGATGTTACTTTGTATGCCGTAAGCAGGGCAGAGGTTAAATCAGACCCGGTTGTGGTAAAGGTTAATCCCGATACCCCGCCTTATTTGCTTGCCAAACCGACCATTAATGCCGAAGCCGATTTTGGCGGGATTAAAATTACCGGAACAAACCCATTAAAAAACAACCTGGGCGTTATCCTTTTAGGCGTTAGCGATAACAATGTTTCGGATGTCATCGATCAGCACTACGGCAAAACTGAAGTGATTAATTATTCGGTAAGGGGTTATGCTCCTGTGGCAAAGAAAATCGGTTATTACGTAACTGATAATTTCGGGAATATTTCCGATACCACGTACACCACCATTACACCTTTCTTTGAAACCTTACTGGATAGAAATAAATTTTTCCAGTACAGGCTCCCTACTGATGGTGTAATTGCTTATGGCTGGGATCTTCCTTATTTATGGGATGGCAAAACTGATGGTAACTCAAACGGTTGGCACACGGCACCCGGAGGTGCAATGCCTGCCATTGCCACATTTGGTTTAGGGCTAACCGCAAAACTAAGCCGCTTTGTTTTATGGGAAAGGCCTGATGGAGGCGATAAATACGCTTACGGACATGGAAACCCGAAAGTATTTTCGGTATGGGGCTCTGATGCAACTGCCCCACGCGACGCACAACTCCCTTTATCAGCACCGGAAGGTACCATTATCGGCGACTGGATCAATATGGGGAATTATAATTATCCAAATCCGCCGTCTGGTTTAGCTCCTGTGGCGCATACCACTGCTGATAACGATTTTGTGAAGGCAGGCGTGAGTTTCAATTTTCCGTTAACCAATCCTAAAGTGCGTTATGTGCGGCTTTCAGTTAGTACAACATGGTCTAACGGTACCTTTGCGCATGCAATGGAAATGGCCATTTACGGCGATCCACGTTAGTTAATGATCATATAAAAAGATAAATTTTCAGATATGAAAAGTATATATAAAATTAGCGGTCTGCTTTTGCTGTTCGTAACAGTGATGATCAGTTGTACCAAAGATGATCTTGCCTTTAAAGAATATTTAAAAGATGGCGAGATTATTTATCCGGGTCGCGTAGCCAATATTGTAACCAAACCCGGCAATTTACGGACAGGCTTATGGTGGAATCCAAGCCCCGATCCGAGTATAACAAAATATGTGGTGTATTGGAACAATAATGCCGATTCTGTGGTGGTTACCCCAACCACTCATAATCCACTGGATACGATTAAAGTAACCATCCCGAACCTTAAGGAATACACTTATACTTTTACGGTTTATTCTTACGATGCACAGGGCCATAAATCAATCCCGATAGAAGCCAGAAATGTGAGGGTTTTTGGTCCGCTATACCAATCGGGTTTGTTAAACAGGCCTTATAATGCTACAAACCCTTACGTGGTAAACAGCAATGGATCGGTACAATTAAATTTTAATACGCCTGATACCATCAACGTAAATACCATTGTAAGGTACACCAACACAACAGGTGCAACAATAGATAAAACCCTTTTACCGGCAGATACAGCCATTACACTGCCTGATTACAAATTAGGAACCAGTATCCTGTATAAATCATCTTACATTCCGGGCAAAGGTTCATTGGATGTATTTACCGTGAGCGATTTTTCGACTTTTCCTCAGATTTTTACTTATGTGCTTTGCGATAGGTCGCTGTTTAATGAAGTGCATTTAACTGGCGATGCCCCTACATACGAATCGGGTACCAGCATCAGCAAACTGTGGGATGGAAGCATTGGTCCGCAGGGCTATCCGAATATTTTCCACAGCGCGGGCAACAGCGGTATGCCGCATGTAATTACTTTCGATTTAGGTAAAATTTATACCAATTTATCACGTATAGAAGAAACCGGACGGGATTGCTGTAACAATCCTGATCGTTTTGAAGTTTGGGGTATTGCAGATTTAACCAATGCAACCACCAATTTATCAGCCAGTGATAACGGATGGCCTGCTGAAGCCACCAGTAAGGGCTGGACACTTTTAAAAGATGTAACCAGAGCCGACGACGGTAAAAATGCAATAACGGCCGAGCTGGATAATGGTGGCAAACCAATTCGTTATATTCGCATCAGGATTAAACATGTAACCACCGGAGATGGCAACTATAGTAATATGAGCGAAATCAGGTTCTGGAATAAGCAGTAAATGTAATTTGGATCCGATTAATAATTTAGTTTCCTCTTCTCGACTGGAGCATTTCAATACAATGGTCGTCATTGCGAGAAGGCTTTTTCAGCCGACGAAGCAATCTATCTTGCAGTAATCACAAGCAGAAAAGATTGCTTCGTCGTAACTCCTCGCAATGACGAGTTTTCTATTGATTATGTTTATGGTAGCGAATAAATATTCTGGACTTTGCTTCGGTCGAGATGATTAATAAAAAACACACACAAATGAAATATGTATAAAAAGCAACTCATTATTATTACACTATGCTCGTTTTTTATCGGGGAAAATGTTTTTGCCCAGCAAAAGCCTTTGCTGCTCTGGTACGATAAACCGGCAAAAATATGGGAAGAAACCCTTCCTTTGGGCAATGGTAAACTAGGTATGACGCCTGATGGAGGTATTGCCAAAGAAAATATCGTGCTGAACGACATTACCTTATGGAGCGGCGGAAAACAGGATGCCAATAATTACGAAGCCTATAAAAGCCTGCCGAAAATCAGACAACTGATATTGGAAGGTAAAAATGATGAAGCGCAGGAACTCGTAAACCGCGATTTTGTTTGCAAGGGACAGGGCTCGGGAGGGGCAGCCTGGGGTAAATACCAAACCCTCGGAAACCTACAACTCGAATATGAGTATCCCGGTGTTAAAGCAATAAAACCTGAAGTTTACAAAAGAACCTTATCGCTGGATAAAGCCGTGGCTACAACCGAATTTACGCTCAACGGCGTGAAATATAAAAGGGAATATTTCTGCAGTTTTGATGATGATGTAGATGTAATCCGCATTACTGCCGATCAGCCTAAAAAACTGAACTGCAACATTTCCATCAACCGGCCTGAAAAGGCAACTCTGGCAACCCAGGGCAACGACCTGTTAATGTTCGGTCAGCTGGATAACGGAACCGATGGAAAGGGCATGAGGTACATGAGCCGTGTAAGCACCAAAATAAAGGATGGCTCAGTTAGCACAGATGGCAATATCCTAAAAATAAAAGATGCCACCGAAATCATTATTTATGTTGCCGCCGAAACCGATTTTAAACATGCCGATTTCGAAGCAAGGGTAAAAAATGTGCTTCAGGAAGCAAAAAAGAAAGTTTATGCAGAAGAACTGGCCAAACACAGCGCAAACTTTGGTAAACTGTTTAACCGTTTAAAAATTAATCTGGGCGAAGGCGAAGCAGCTAAACTGCCAACTGATGTAAGGCTCGATCATTTCTATAAAGATTACAAAAACGATGTTTCGCTAAGTGCATTATTCTTTCAATTTGGCCGCTATTTAAGCATCAGCAGTACCAGGGTAGGTTTATTGCCGCCAAACCTTCAGGGCTTGTGGGCAAAAGAGATCAATACCCCGTGGAACGGAGATTACCACTTGGATGTTAACGTACAGATGAACCATTTTGCCATCGAACCGGCCAATTTATCGGAATTAAATCTTCCACTGGCCGAACTGGTGAGGAATTTAACCACACATGGTGCAAAAACGGCCAAAGCCTATTATAATGCCGATGGCTGGATTGCACATGTGATTACCAATGTCTGGGGTTTTACCGAACCCGGCGAAAGTGCCTCTTGGGGTGCTTCAAATGCAGGTTCGGGCTGGTTATGCAGTAACCTTTGGGATCACTTTGCCTACAGCCGCGATTTAAAATACCTGAAAAGTATTTACCCAATCTTAAAGGGATCAGCCGCATTTTACCAGAGTGCCTTGATCAAAGATCCGAAAACAGGCTGGCTGGTTACTTCTCCGTCGGTATCGCCGGAGAATACTTTTTACCTGCCTAATGGGAAAACCGCAAGCATTTCGATGGGGCCAACCATCGATAACCAGATTGTAAGGGAACTTTTTAATAACGTAATCACTGCGGCCAAACTGCTTAAAGTTGATGCTGCCTTTAGCGCTTCGTTGCAGGAAAAATTAAAATCAATTCCACCAGTAGGCATAATCAGTAAAGACGGGCGCATACAGGAATGGCTGGAAGATTATAAAGAAACCGACCCACAGCACCGCCACATTTCGCATTTATACGGCGTTTATCCGGCAGGTTTAATTACACCAGCTTCGACACCGGCATTGGCCGAAGCCGCTAAAAAAACACTCGAAGTAAGGGGCGATGACGGGCCAAGTTGGTCAATCGCTTATAAACAGATATTTTGGGCAAGGTTACAGGACGGAAACCGGGCATTTAAATTGTTCAGGGAGATTTTAAAACCTACTTTGCGTACCGATATCAACTATGGCGCAGGAGGGGGCGTTTATCCGAATATGTTATCGGCGGGACCACCGTTCCAGATTGATGGTAACTTTGGTGCCACAGCAGCCATTGCAGAAATGCTGATCCAGAGTCACGATGGTTTTATCGAACTGCTGCCAGCCATCCCGGATGCCTGGAAAGCTTTTGGCGAAATTAAAGGACTAAAAGCGAGAGGCAATTTTACAGTTGATATGAACTGGAAGGATGGTAAAATTACGGCCTGCAAAATAGCTTCGGCAACACCACAAAAGGTAAAAATTAAAATAAACGGAAAACTAAGCACTATCACTTCGGTAAAACTTTAGCACAATACATGATTTTTAAATTTTTATACAAACATCGGGCATTTTTAATCTTATTGGTATTGTTCTTTGCTGGTAAACCGGCATCGGCAATCATCATCAGTTATGGTAAAAGCGGAAAAATAGATTACAACCTTAAAACCGGTACCTTTAATGTTTCGGAGGGAGCAGCTCAACTGCTGTTAAATGGTTTTTCGCAGGCCGAATACCAGAAAAAGCTGTTCAGTTCCAAAGACTATAAACAAATCACCTACAGTAAAACAGCTGTTCATGATGCTTTCGGTAATGGTTTAAAGCACGTTTTCCTGTTAAAACAAGCAGGTTTGCCGAATATGCAGCAGGTATTTTATACCTACAGCGGTAAAGATTATTTCATGATTGGAATTACCTTACAGGGTGCTAATTTATCCATTAACCATATTGTTCCCATAAGCGGAAACCTGATTGATCAACAGTTTTCAGATGCTCCAACAAGTTTGTTCGTACCATTCGATAACGATACTTTCATATCTTACAACACAGTGCCTTTAAAGGCTAATATAAGTAACCCCAGTGCAGAGGTTGGCGCTTTATACCACGATCAATCGCGGAAAGGTTTTGTAATGGGTTCTGTCGAACACAGCAACTGGAAAACAGGTGTGATCACTGCAATGGACAACGACAAAAAGATCAGCATACAGGTCATTTGTGGTTATACCGAAGAAAGCATTACCCGCGATAAAATTCCGCATGGTTATTTAAGTGGCAATTCGGTGAGTTCGGCGAAAGTATTTTTCGGTGCTTTTAACGACTGGCGTTTAGGAATGGAAACTTATGCCAAACTGAACAGGATTTCGGAACCGCCCATCGTTTTTAAATGGGATAAGGCAACACCCGTAGGCTGGAACAGCTGGGGCGCGATGCAGGAGAAAATCACCCTCGAAAAAGCCAACGAGGTAAGCGATTTTTTTGCCGATAGCTTAAAAAGTTTCAGGAGCGGGGGCGTTGCTTATATCGATCTCGATTCGTACTGGGATAACCTGTTAAAAGGAGGTTTAACCGGCGATTACGCCAAACTTAAAGCTTTTGCCGATCATGCCAGATCAATAGGATTAAAACCGGGTATCTACTGGGCACCTTTTGTTGACTGGGGTTTTGCAGGCGGTGGCAACCGTAAGGCCGAAGGAACTGATTATACATTTGGCGAGATGTGGACGAAGATTGGCGCTGGTTATCATGATATTGATGGTGCAAGAGCCCTTGATCCTACGCATCCGGGTACACAACAACGCATTGCCACTGTAATTAACAAATTTAAAGAATGTGGTTTCGAAATGATCAAAATCGACTTTTTAGGTCATGCGGCCATAGAATCTGATCATTTTTTCGATCCTAAAATTACTACAGGTATGCAGGCCTATAAAACCGGAATGGAGTTTTTGTTAAAACAACTCGATGGTAAAATGCTGGTGTATGCCGCCATCTCACCAAACCTGGCTTCGGGCAGGTACGTGCATGTACGCCGGATCGCCTGCGATGCTTTTAAATCAATAAAAGATACCGAATATACTTTAAACAGTGTGAGTAATGGCTGGTGGCAAACTTACCTTTACGATTATATTGATGCCGATCATGTGGTTTTTTCTGATCAGTCAGACAGCGAAAATACTGCAAGGTTTTTATCGGCCATTGTAACGGGCACCTGCATCACCGGCGATGATTTTTCGCGTCAGGGTAAATGGACAGGCACTGCACAACGTTTATTAAACAATACCGGAATCCTGAAAATTCTGGAAGATGGAAAGGCATTTGTTCCGGTAGAAGGCAACAGGGGCAAATCAGCCTCGCAACTTTTTGTTAAACAGGTAGGCAATGTAAAATACCTGGCCGTATTTAATTATAGCGATACAGAGCAGCACTTTAATCTCGATTTTGCACGCCTGGGCCTGGAAAAAGATAAAAAATATGGCTGTGAAAATCTCATCGATCAAACCAAAACCATGTTAAAAGATAACCAGGCGCTTAAATTACCTGCAAAAGATGCGCAGATTTTTAAGTTAACCTCAGATCAAAAATAGATATACATTCATTCACTCAATCAATCATTCAGTCCCTCATTCAACAACTCAATCATTCAATAATTCCCTCATTCAATCAACCTCTATCTATAAAACATTATCGATTACTATTGAAAACACAAATGAACAAATCAGATCAACTTACAGGATACATCAGGCATGGTGCATTGGCCGTAGCCTTTTCCCTTTTTGCCGTAAGCCAGCTTAGTGCCCAAACCCTAATACCTATCGAAACCGCCCATAATGCACTGGTTTTGCAGGCCGATGCAAAGAAAGACGTAAACACCATATTTTTTGGAAAGAAATTGGCTAATAAAGATGAATACGAGGAGGTTAGCGGTCAATATAAACAAACAGAAGATTATACCGGACAGTTAAATTCGGCTTATACGCCTTCCGGATCGCGCAACCTGGTTGAACCGGCTATTAGTGTTACCCATGCAGATGGCAATAATTCGCTTGATCTTAAATATGTTGATCACACGGTTACCAAAGTTGATGATAATGTAAGCCTTCTCAAAATCAGGTTAAAAGATCCGGTTTACAATTTTGAAGTCACGTTGTTTTATAAATCATTTTACAAACAGGATGTAATAGAACAGTGGACGGAAATTAGACACAGCGAAAAAGGTACGGTTACGTTAAATAAATATGCTTCGGCAAACCTGCATCTAAAATCGCCACACTTTTGGCTTAACCAGTACCATGGCGATTGGGCTAAAGAAATGCAGCCCGAGCAAAGTGAAATTACCCACGGCATTAAAACTCTAGATAGCAAATTGGGCACAAGGGCCAACCTTTTTCAACCCTCGGTTTTTATGATATCCATGGATAAACCTGCGGAAGAGAACGAAGGAAATGTTTTATATGGTGCTTTGGAATGGAGTGGTAATTTTAAGATCGATCTGGAGCTTGATTATCAGAATAACCTGCGCATCATTGCCGGGATGAACAATTATGCTTCTCCATACAGTTTAAAACCGGGCGAAGTTTTTGCAACACCTGCGTTTTTATATACTTTTTCTGATCGGGGGAAAGGCGATGCCAGCAGGAAATTGCAGAACTGGGCGCGCAACTATAAAATATTGGATGGTAAAGGCAGTCGTTTAACCCTTCTGAACAACTGGGAAGCCACTTATTTCGACTTCAACGAACAAAAACTGGCCGAATTATTAAAGGATACCAAAAAACTGGGTGTCGATTTCTTTTTGCTGGATGATGGCTGGTTTGGAAATAAATATCCGCGGAATGATGATCATGCAGCACTGGGCGACTGGCAGGAAAACAAAAAGAAACTGCCCAATGGCATCGCTTCGCTGGTAAAAGAGGCCGATAAAGTTGGAACGCGGTTCGGGATCTGGATTGAACCTGAAATGGTGAGTCCGAAAAGTGAACTGTACGAAAAACATCCCGATTGGGTGGTTAAACAACCCAACCGGCCGGAATATTATTTCAGGAACCAGCTGGAACTTGATCTTTCGAACCCAAAGGTTCAGGATTTTGTTTTCGGAGTAGTTGACGATCTATTTACCAAAAACCCGAAACTGGCCTACATTAAATGGGATTGCAATGCCGTAATTTATAATGCCTATTCGGCACATCAGAAAAATCAGTCGCACTTTTACATCGATTATGTAAAGGGTTTGTACAGTGTGCTGCAACGCATCCGCGCCAAATACCCAACCGTACCGATGATGTTATGCTCCGGTGGTGGAGGCAGGGTAGATTATGCTGCACTCCAATATTTTACAGAGTTTTGGCCGAGTGATAATACTGATCCGCTCGAAAGGATATTTATGCAGTGGGAATACTCTTATTTCTATCCGGCCATCAGCAGTTCCAACCACGTAACCGATTGGGGTAAACAACCTATAAAATTCCGTACCGATGTAGCCATGATGGGGAAACTGGGTTTTGATATTGTGGTAAGTAAACTGCCCGAAAAAGAACTTCAGTTTTGTCAGGAAGCGATCAAAAACTATAATGAAGTAAAAGGGATTATCTGGCAGGGCGAACAGTATCGTTTAGCCGATCCGCGTACAGGCAGTGTAGCCTCGATGTTGTATGTAAACGAGCAGAAAACAGAAGGTGTAATTTTTAACTACCTGGTAAATTACCGTTATGGCGAGGGCAGCAAATATCCCGTTAAATTAAATGGACTGGAGGCATCGAAAAAATACAGGATCAAAGAGATTAACCTGTTCCCGGGCACAAAATCGCCAATTGATGATAACAAAACCTATACAGGAGATTTTTTAATGAAGGTGGGTTTCAATCCGGTTTTAACTACCGATAGAACAAGTGTGGTACTGAAATTTGAGGAGGTATAGTAAATAAAATTTGTTCCCACTCGCAAAACTTTATAAAACTAAACTTTGACAATCTTATGGGCATAATACCAAAAGATTCTCAAGGTGAGTTCACGAACCACTTGCAAAACTTTATAAAAAGAACGTCACCTCGACCGGAGCATCGCGGAGTGGAGAGGTCTGTTTCGAGGTAGATCTCTCGGCTTCGTTGCACTCCGCTCGAGATGACGGGGACTTATAATAGGTGGCGCAATGGGTGATACATCGCGTAAAATAATCCGTAAATTCCGTGGTTCGTGTCCTCACGAACCACTTACAAAACTTTATAAAAAGAACGTCATCTCGACCGGAGCATCGCGGAGTGGAGAGGTCTGTCTCGAGGTAGATCTCTCGGCTTCGTTACACTCCGCTCGAGATGACGGGGACTTATAATAGGTAGCGCAACGGGTGATACATCGTGTAAAATAATCCGTAAATTCCGTGGTTCGTGTCCTCACGAACCACTTGCAAAACTTTATAAAAAGAACGTCACCTCGACCGGAGCATCGCGGAGTGGAGAGATCTGTCTCGAGGTAGATCTCTCGGCTTCGTTGCACTCCGCCCGAGATGACGGGGACTTATAATAGGTGGCGCAACGGGTAATACATCGCATAAAATAATCCGTAAATTCCGTGGTTCGTGTCCTCACGAACCACTTGCAAGACATCTGTCTCGAGGTAGATCTCTCGGCTTCGTTACACTCCGTTCGAGATGACGGGGACTTATAATAGGTAGCGCAACGGGTGATACATCGTGTAAAATAATCCGTAAATTCCGTGGTTCGTGTCCTCACGAACCACTTGCAAAACTTTATAAAAAGAACGTCATCTCGAGCGGAGCATCGCGGAGTGGAGACATCTGTCTCGAGGTAGATCTCTCGGCTTCGTTGCACTCCGCTCGTATTCTAGGTTTACCACAATTGCAAATTTATTTTAAGAAAAACTCCAAATAAAGAGTTTTTCTTATCTTTTATGACGCTCTCCTATAATTCTCGACATACATT